>CAJOEP010000013.1 GCA_905233445.1 uncultured Bacteroidales bacterium
TCCATCTCTATCTCATCGTGGTGAGCACCGATAGCGTTGCAGACATCAGCTTTCTCTTTGTATTTCTCGGCGGTCTTCATACCGAGGATTGCGTGCGGAAGTTCTTCCTCGTTGTCGGCCACCTTACCGATATCGTGCAACAAGCCGGCGCGTTTCGCCACTTTCGGGTTCAGACCGAGCTCAGCAGCCATTGTTGCGCAGAGTCTCGCTGTCTCGATAGAGTGCTGTAACAAATTCTGACCGTATGACGAACGATATTTCATCCTACCGATCATCTTGATGAGTTCAGGAGCGAGGTTATGGATGCCGAGGTCGATAACGGTGCGTTTACCAGTCTCAATAATTTCCTGTTCCACCTGTTTCTCCACTTTCTTCACCACTTCCTCGATACGAGCCGGATGGATACGACCGTCGGTTACGAGTTTCTGAAGCGACAGGCGTGCAATCTCACGGCGAATCGGGTCGAAACCTGAGAGAAGGATAGCGTCAGGGCTGTCGTCGATGATGATTTCAACGCCTGTAAGTGATTCGAGGGCGCGGATGTTACGACCCTCACGACCGATGATACGTCCCTTGATTTCGTCATTTTCAATGTTAAACACCGAAACAGTGTTCTCGATTGCGTGTTCTGATGCTGTTCTTTGGATTGTCTCGAGGACGATTTTCTTCGCATCCTGGTTAGCCGACATCTTGGCTTCTTCGACGATTTCCTTTGCGAGCACCATAGCTTCTGCGCGAGCTTCGTCTTTCACGGCCTCTTTCAGCTGTTCCTTGGCTTCAGCGACGGTGAGACCTGAGATTGACTCAAGCATCTTCTTCTGTTCTTCCTGAAGCTTGCTCAGTTCTTCCTGACGTTTCTTGATGTTTTCCTGTTGGGTCTCAAGTTTCTGCTGTTGGTTGTTCAGTTCGTTAGCCTTACGGTTCAGTTCCTCGTTACGTTGGTTCACCTGCTGCTGTTGCTGTTGGACTCTTGACTCCACTTTCTGCAGTTCGCGTTTCTTCTCGTTTGTCTCCTTCTCGTAATCAGATTTCATCTGAAGGAACTTTTCTTTTGCCTGGAGGATCTTGTCTTTCTTAATCACTTCACCTTTTTCCTTTGCTTCCTCAAGCATCTGTTGACCTTTTCTTGTCAGGGCGTTACGCATGATGGTTGTTGCCAGCAATACACCTAATCCAACGCCGACAACGCCAGCCACTGCGTAAAAAATAATGTTGATTGATTCAAATAGTAAAACCATTTTTTAATAATTGATTTTACTCTTCCGCGAAAAAGAAAAAATCTGTCTGCCCAAAGGGATCGTAAACCCTTGTATATCACGCTTATGGCTGCCACGATACGCAAACGTCCACTGGCGTTAAAGCTCCTCTTGCGAGGATGACCTGTTTTTGTACCCATGAGTCAACCGGTTAAATTGTTATTATTGTTAAGGTTACATCATGCGGTGGACAGACAGACAAATCTTATAAGTTTTCAGTCAACAAATCATCGATGACATCAAGTTGTTTGTCAAGATATTGATCCTTGAACGCGGAGTCCGTCTCGTACTTCACCACGCTTGTCGCGAACTGGATGCATGCCATTGAGACTAGCGACAGATAATCCTTATCCGTGTACACTCTCTTAAAGTCTTTCACCCGCTCGTTAATCATGTCAGCGGCTCTCCGCACCTTCTCCTCATCAGCCTTGTCAATAGTCAGACGGTAATTGCGTTCAGCAACGGTAATACTAATCTTTATTTCTTCACTTTCGCTCATGACCGTCAATTATTTATTACTGTTCGGCGTTCAATATCGCAACACATTGATCTTCCGAGTGCGTTAACAATAGTTGTTTTATTTAATTTATCCTTCAATTCTTCGTTCTCAGCGTGAAGAATCTCAACTTTCCGCTGAAGCTCCTCATTCTGACGAACAAGCTCACCGTTATTCTCAACTAGTTGATTCTTAAGCGATACGAGCTTTCTCAGCTTCAACTCTATTTCCGAAAGTCTAACACTTAAATCAGCCATTTCTTTTGTTACAGTTTGCTTTAGAATTTTGCCACAAAGATAAGCATAATTATTGTATTACGCAAACTTTTTTAGAAAAAAATTATTTCGAGGCACAAAACACCCTGCATTTTAAGCAATTACGCTTCTTACAATAACGATCGTAAAGATGCAACAACGCCTGTGTTTGCTGGGCATTCCGCACATTCACCCCCAGATTCACGAACTTCCGGATGATGACATTATCTTCCGGTTCCATCACATTCAAGAATTCCAAACTTCTGTTTTTCAAATTCTGATCGTCGTGATAGATGCCATAACTGAACATCACCGGAACCACCGCATTGATAATCAAGACATCAATGGCAGTAGATCCCAAGTTCTTTTTCATCGTCTTCGAAGGTTTTTCAAACTGGAAATGTGTGTTCCAATATTCATTGACATCAACATTAAAAAGATTTCGCATAGAATACAAGTCCTTGACAGTCTGCAACTTAGAAAACAAATTTTCATAAGAGCACACCATTGACGCCATCTGCGCCAGACGTATCGTAGGGAAATTCGGCGGCCGCAACCTCAAGAATTTCCAACAAGCCTTTGGCATCTCTGTCAAGTTAAACTTCGCTTTCAATATGTTGAATTCTCTCTGGAGAAGAACAGGATAGCTCTCAGTAAACTCACATTCGAGAAAGCCAGCACAGCCAAAAAACATCGCTTCAACCTGAAGAGGATTGTCGCTATGCTTTCGCAAAACGCGCAACGGCAACAATCTTGCGAGTCTCTCAAAAGCTTCGTTGTTGACCTTCAACCCACAATAGTGCATAATCCGTTGATACAGAGTCTCTTCCCAGTCATAATTGTTTCCTGCGAGTTTTGAAAAAACGTCTTTTACCTCCGCCTCGAGGCGTTCAACCACGATACGCTCGAGCCACGAAAGCCATGTAAACTGCTGTATACCTGAAATTAAGCGCTCGCACGGAATCCATTTCCTCGACTTTAAGAAGCCGTCGTACCTCTCGTAAATACTCTCATCGAACTGTCCCTTGATTTCGACCGTAGGTATGTCAAGTCGTTCAGTATCATTACGATACACAACATGCAGAATCACGTTTCGGTACGCCTCATCGTTCTGGTGTCCATGACGGAACCAATCCGAAGCATTCACATGAATCTCAACGTGTCCGACCCACAAAGTGCGCCCAATACGTATCTTCGCATCAAGAAAATCAGGACCCGAGTCATAGTTACGATTCCCAACTGACAGCACACAAACAGGTTCTCCGTCGATCGTACAAAGATTTTTCGACAGCAACCTGTTCTCCCAGAGATAATAAATAAAATCCTCTTTCATAAACAATGAGTTTTGGTTCTGCGAAAATACACATATTATAAAAAGAGAAGTCAAAAAACAGCAACTTTTTCACTGTTTCAACGCATTTTTAACTAAACTTGCAGATTTTTTAAATAAATCTTAAAAAAATTAAAGAAATAAGCCCTTATTTTAAGCCTTTGCACATGTAAACGAAGACGTATTTCGCCGGTTTGCCGCACCGATCCACCACGATGGTGTCGCAAGGCACGACCTCCTTGAAATGTTTGTCAAGATAACGTTCAGGCGCATAATAGTCGGAACTTTCATCAAGGAACCAGTAGTCTTTGCCTTTCTGAAGTCCGCCACGAATCTCGTTTATCCAAACATACTTATGAATGGCATCCATGTCACGCATACCGAACATATTGATTCCCAAAGGATTAGCAACATAATAATCAAAATTTGCCATAGGGAACCACTGCAGACAAATCATGCCGTCGTCAGCCTGCATCAAGCCCTCATCGATTTTCTTCTGCCTGATTTTCTGAAAATCGTCTTTAATTGAGCGCCATCCGTAAATCGTCGTGGTGATATCACTTTCACCGTAATACCTCACAGAATTTGAGCGTTCGCCAAATCTCAACGGAATAAAACCTGTTTTTATCTCCACAACGCCAAAAAACAAGACAAAAACCAGCAAAGACAAAGTGACTATTATCGGTTTGGGCAATTTAATTTCAAAATCTTTAATTGATTGTTTATCAGCAAGATATGCCGCCGGGAAAAGCAATAATAGCGAGAACGCAGGAGCCGACCAGTGAGGCAATATCGGGCGTGTCAATGAGAAAAACCAGAACAAGCCGACAAACGGCAATGCGAAACAAAGCAAAAGACGCTTTGGCATACCGTCGAGGTATTTATCTCCACGCCATAAAGACACTAACGCGATGATTATCAACACATAATTGATAGGATTGTTGTACCCCATCTCGCCAAGAATCTCAGCCAAAAAATCGGCAGACTGCAGTTTCCCGAAGAAACTGACACGGTCGCCATGGAAGGTGAAACTGATGAAATCGTTCTGTAAATTCCAAATCAAGACAGGAAGCAGGCACACGGCAGAAATCAACGCCGCAAGATATAAATACTTGTTTTTCAGCTGTTTACGGTCGAAAAACAGAATATACATACCAACGCCGGCCCAGATGAAGATTGCTGAATATTTAGAGAGGAGAGCGAGACCTGACAATAATCCGGCTAATAACAAATATTTGCCATCTCTCTTAAAAGCATGAGATTCCTCGACTTCGCTGCGCTGCGCTCGGAATGATACGAGGAAGCACCAAATCGCCAACAGCGTAAACAGCATCAGAGGAGTGTCTGGCATGATGAAAACGCCTGTGATGACGAAACAATAAAATGATGACGTATACAGCAATGCCGCGTAAAATCCGGTCAGTTCATTTTTTATCAAGCAACCAATCCTATATATAATATAGGTGTCGATTGTCATGAAGATTATCGACGACAGACGAAGCGCGAACTCACTGTCAAACAATAAGTTAAGACTAAAAATCTGCATCAGCCAGCCTACCATGCCAGGATGATCGAAATGACTCCAATCAGGATACATGGCATAGGTCCAATAATAAACCTCATCATTGCCGAATTCAATGAAAGCCGCAAGAAAACCACGCACTAACACACTGATTACCAGCAGCCAAGCAATATATTTGTCGATTTTACTTTCCTGAATCTTCATGTTTTCTCAAAATAATAAAACGTCTTATAAAAGCCACGACCACGAGTATATAAACCACCCACATCAGATAAGTGCGGCCTTTCATGACCTTAGCCTTGTTCAAATCAAAGAAATATTGATATTCATGCCGCACTAACGGATTGAGATACAAGATGTTACCATTTTCAAACTCAATCTCAGTACGGATATAAGTGTCATCATTCTCAAAATGATAAAAAGCATCCGAAACACCGCTAACACGTTGTTTTACAACGGCATTCTGTCCGATGAAACGCATTTCCTTAGCTTTTGCAGAAAACGACACAAAAACCGTATCGTTTTTAAGCGTAACATGTTGAAGTTCAGGCACTTCAATCAGACTGCCATTATAAGTCACAGCATAAGAATTTCCGGTTTCCAGCGAATTTAAAACCGACTCAACATCATTATCGCCAATGCAAGCCGTCACATGATTTTTTCCAGTCGCGACGATATTCACACGATGCCCGTTCGAGAGCGCTATATCCCAGTAATACAACGAGTTATCACCATCACTCAAAGCCTCAATCACCCGATAATGATCCAAGCGCGTCATATCGACATGTTTAAAGCCTTTATTCGGATGCGCAGGCGCCACAATACGCGTGATTTTATTCAATTTATCGATGTTAAACTGCTTATAATGAACGTTTTGGAAAAAAGGATAATCGATTTTACGCTGTTTCTCATAACCTAAGCAAAGATAACGCGTACCAGTCAGGGCATAGCCGTATTCATACACTTTAATACCCTGATTATCAATATTTTCAGCTCAATATCCGCAAAAGAATAAGACGGCACAGCAAGATATATTGCCATGATTATCAACAAGATAGCTCCCAAAAGCCAAAGCATTCCGCGACAAAACCTGTTGTTTTTTATCCTATTCCAAAACTTTTTTTCCGACATATCTGAAAATTATGATGCAAAGTTAAAGATTTTTGATAAATAAACGTCATTTCGATAAAATTTTGTATTTTTGCAAATTAATATTTTTAGAATTTTTGATTATGGATTCAAATCCAAAGGAAAATATTATTGAAGAGGTAACGAATAAGGACTATGAGTTCGGTTTTGTGACTGATATAGAGACCGATTTCATCCCGAAAGGTCTGAATGAGGACATCATACGCCTTATCTCGAAGAAGAAAGAGGAGCCGGAATGGCTGTTGGATTTCCGTTTGAAGGCGTTCCGTCACTGGCAGACTTTGAAGATGCCAACTTGGGCGCACCTTACCATCCCACCCATTGATTTTCAAGACATTATATATTACGCGGCACCAAAACAGCGCAAAGCGAAGAGCTTGGACGAGGTCGATCCTGAGCTTTTGGCAACCTTTGACAAGCTCGGAATCTCGCTCGATGAACAGAAAAAACTCTCAGGAGTGGCTGTAGATGCAGTCATGGACTCGACATCTGTGAAGACCACGTTCCAGGAGACGCTTTCGAAGCATGGCATCATCTTCATGTCGTTCAGCGAGGCCGTGAAACAGCACCCCGACCTGGTGAAAAAATATCTCGGGAAGGTCGTTCCTTACACCGACAACTTCTTCGCTGCTTTGAACTCGGCAGTTTTCAGCGACGGTTCTTTTTGCTACGTGCCGAAAGGGGTGCGCTGCCCGATAGAGTTGTCGACATATTTCCGCATAAATGCAGCAAATACAGGTCAATTCGAAAGGACTTTGATCGTTGCTGACGAAGGAGCCTACGTGAGCTACATGGAAGGCTGTACAGCACCTCAACGTGATGAGAATCAATTACATGCGGCTATCGTGGAAATCATTTCCGAAAAAGACGCTGAAGTTAAATATTCGACCGTTCAGAACTGGTATCCGGGCGATAAGGACGGCAAGGGAGGAATTTATAACTTCGTCACAAAACGAGGCATCTGTCGTGGCGACAACGCGAAAATCTCGTGGACGCAGGTCGAGACAGGCTCAGCAATCACTTGGAAATACCCGAGCTGTATCCTGAAAGGCGACAACACCGTAGCGGAGTTCTACTCGGTTGCTGTCACGAACAACTACCAGCAGGCCGATACCGGCACGAAGATGATTCACATCGGCAAAAACAGCCGTTCAACCATCATCTCGAAAGGTATTTCAGCGGGTCACAGTCAGAATGGATACCGCGGATTAGTGAAAGTGGTTCCTGAGGCTTCAAACTGCCGTAATTTCTCGCAGTGCGACTCGTTGTTGCTTGGCGACCAATGCGGCGCGCACACCTGGCCATACGTGGAATGCGGCAACGACAGCAGCATTCTCGAACACGAGGCAACGACATCGAAGATTTCTGAAGACCAGCTGTTTTATTGCAACCAGCGCGGCATCCCGACAGAAAAAGCTATCGGCTTGATTGTCAACGGATACGCTAAGGATGTGCTGAATAAGCTGCCGATGGAATTCGCGGTTGAAGCTCAGAAATTGTTGTCAATCACCTTGGAAGGTTCCGTTGGTTAATCCGGTAGTACGGATAACGCATGCGTTATCCGTACAGGATGGCAAAGAAAAAATAAAAAATTAAATATATGTTACTGAATATCAAGAATTTACACGTCTCAATCGGAGGCAAGGAAATATTAAAAGGCTTCAACCTCGGAGTGAACGAGGGCGAGATTCACGCCATCATGGGACCTAACGGAACAGGCAAGAGCCACTGAAGGCGAAATCTGGTACAAAGGCCAGAACATCGTCGGGATGCCACCCGAGGAACGCGCCAATCTCGGCATCTTCCTGAGTTTCCAGTACCCAGTGGAGATTCCGGGCGTCTCGATGCAGAACTTCATGCGCACCGCAGTCAACGCCAAACGTGAATATCAGGGACTTCCGCCAATGTCAATGATCGAGTTCACCAAGATGATGAAGCAGAAACAGGCGATGGTGGAAATCACCGAAAAACTGCAGAACCGCTATGTGAACGTTGGTTTCTCGGGCGGCGAGAAGAAGAAAAACGAGATCTTCCAGATGGCAATGCTCGAACCTGAGCTCTCCATCCTCGACGAGACCGACTCAGGCTTGGATATCGACGCATTGAGAATAGTGGCAAACGGCGTCAACCAGCTTCACAACGAGCACAACGCCTTCGTGGTAATCACTCACTATCAACGACTTCTGGACTATATCGTCCCTGATTTCGTGCACGTGATGTACGATGGCCGCATCGTGAAGTCGGGTGACAAGAAACTCGCGCTTGAGCTCGAAGAGAAGGGTTACGAATGGGTTAAAGAACTGAAACTCTAACACTTACGACGATGGCTTATCTCGAAAACAACATAACGGTCTGTAAGAATCAGAGTCGAAAGCTCGTACTCTTGGACGATAGCAGTCATCTGCAGTCGAACGAGGAGCAGTGCGACATCGTGATGGAGGAAAACGCCACCCTCGAGCTGTACAGAATCCAGAACCTCAACGACGATTCACATCTGACCACACACATCAATATCAAGCAGGCTGCAAACAGCAGCGTGCACTTCGTGCTGGTGACGTTCAACACAGGTTTTGTGCAGAACAACATCAATGTTGACATCAATGGCGAGGGCGCAGATTTGCAGATTTATGGTTTGTACCTCCTCGACAAGAAACAGCACGTCGAAAACCTAATGAAAATCAACCACAACGTGCCGAACTGCAGCAGCAACGAGAAGTTCAAAGGCATTTTGGACGACGAGGCATCGGCAGTGTTCAACGGTCACGTGATGGTGGCGCCTCACGCGCAGAAAACCAACGCATATCAGAACAACAGCAACATCATCCTCACCGACAAGGCGAAGATCAACACAATGCCTTTCCTTGAGATTTATGCCGACGATGTGAAATGCTCACATGGCACATCGACTGGCCAGCTCGACCAGGACGCGATGTTCTACATGCGCCAGCGCGGCATCAAGAAAGATGACGCGAGAATGCTTCTTTTGTATGCTTTCGCAGCTGAAATCAGCAATCACATCAAGATTGAGAGCATCCACGACAGCATCGACGACATGATAAAACGCCGTCTGAAAGGCGAGCTATCGAGTTGCGACACCTGCATCTTCCAGTGCAGCAATAAGGAGAAGGTTTTTAAGATTGATATGAGTAAGATATAATCGTTATTATGGCTTTGAATCAATTCAATATCAATGAGATAAGGAAGCAGTTTCCGGTGCTTGACCAGCAGGTTTACGGCAAGCCGCTGGTGTATTTCGACAACGCCGCGACGACGCAGAAACCGCTTTGCGTGATTGAGCGTGAACGCGATTATTATCTGCATGAAAACTGCAACATCCACCGCGGAGTGCATTACCTCAGCCAGATGGCGACAGAGGCTTACGAGAATGCGAGAAAAACCGTGGCGCAGTTCATAAATGCCAAGCAGCCGCAAGAAATAGTTTTTACTAGAGGAACTACAGAATCGCTAAATTTGTTGGCGACTTCATTGGGACAGCTTCTTGTCGGTGAAGGAGATAAGGTGGTGGTTAGCGCCATGGAGCATCACTCAAACATGGTGCCGTGGCAGCAGATGCTAATGCGCTCAAAAGGCGAATTGCTCGTCATCCGCATGGACAAAAAAGGCGTTCTCGACCTGAATCATTACGAAGAGCTGCTCAAACAGCGTCCTAAAATCGTTTCTATCGCTCACATTTCCAATACTTTAGGCACTGTGAATCCTATCAAGGAGATGGTAGCGATGGCCCATAAATACGACATCCCGGTGGTTATTGACGGTGCGCAGTCAATGGCTCACCAAGTGATTGACGTTCAAGATATTGACTGCGATTTTTACGTTTTCTCAGGTCATAAGATGTACGCTCCTATGGGCATCGGCGGCTTGTACGGCAAAATGGAATGGCTCGAGAAGATGCCTCCGTATCAGTTTGGCGGCGAGATGGTCGATACAGTGAGTTTCGAGAAAACCACGTTCAATAAAGTTCCGTTCAAGTTCGAAGCTGGAACGCCGAATGTCGGTGCTGCTTTAGGTCTAGAAACCGCAGTTAAATTCATTCAAAGTTTTGATAGACAAGAAGTTGAGGCTTACGAAGACGAGCTTTTGGAATATGCCACCGAAGAGCTTGCAAATATTGAAGGCACGCGTTTCATCGGGCAGGCTCCGAAGCGTAACGGATTGATTTCGTTTGTGATAGATGGCGTCCATCCTTACGACCTCGGCACAATCATCGACAAAATTGGCGTTGCAGTGCGCACCGGACATCATTGCGCTGAGCCTGTGATGACGTTCTTCGGCATACCGGGAACGGTGAGAGCCTCGTTCGCAATGTACAATACGAAAGAAGAAATTGATATTTTTGTAAAGGCTGTTGAAAGGGCAGCAAATATGTTAAAATGAGCCATTAGGTAATAGCCATTAGGAATAAGAGTCTATCCTAATAGCTAATGGCTAATGGCTAACGGCTAATAGCTTTAAAAAAATGACAATTAAAGAGATTCAAGATTCAATAGTTGAGGAGTTCTCGATGTTCGACGACTGGATGGACCGTTATGCGATGCTTATCGAGATGGGGAAGGAGTGCCCGATCATCGACCCGCAGTACAGAAACGATAACTACCTCATAAACGGCTGTCAGTCAAGAGTTTGGCTTCATGCTGAGCTGAAAGACGGTAAGATTTATTTCACTGCCGACAGCGACGCCGTCATCACCAAAGGCATCATCAACTTATTAATTAAGGTGTTTTCGGGACAGACTCCAGCCGATATCTTGGCAGCGGATATGAGCTTCTTGGATGAGATAGGATTGAAGGAACATTTGTCGCCGACTCGCTCGAATGGCTTGTTGAGCATGGTGAAACAGATGATGTTGTACGCAGAGGTTATGAACGGATAAGGCATGCCTTATCCATACAGGATATAATTTAAAACCAGTTGGGACAAGACATGTTATTGCTGTTTTGAGCGGCATTTACGACCCTGAGATACCAGTTGACATCTACAAACTGGGCTTGATTTATGATATTGACATCGACGATGAAGGCGCTGTGAAGATTCTGATGACGGTGACCGCGCCGAACTGCCCTGTCGCCGACTATCTCCCTAATTTCGTTAAGGAGAAAGTCAGCGCGATAATGGGCGTTAAGACGTGTGATGTGGAGCTCACCTTCGAGCCGGCATGGAGTCCTGCGAGCCTCTCCGAAGAGGTGCGCGCTGAGCTCGGTCTCGACGAAGGTTTCGGCCTCGGCGATTTTATGTACTAGTTTTTACTGCAATTTCCAATCAAATCCTTCGCCATGCCTAAGAACATGAAGGCAACGGCGTTGAAATCCATATTCAAATCTTTGCTTAAGCCAACTTTATCTTTGAAGATGGCGACGTTAAACCACTGCAGGCACTGGAATGCGCGGTGGAAATACAGACGGTTGAGCTCTTCCTGTGTCGGTTTATGGCCCACGTAAGCCTCGAGCAGCGACAAAGCCTTGTCGAAACCTGCGTTTCCGTAACAAGCGATATCGTAGAACGGGTCGTTCATACCTGCAAACTCCCAGTCCAAAACATAGAACTTATCCTTTGCGATGACGAGGTTAGTTGGCTGATAGTCGCAGTGGCACGGAACCTTTTTCACCTCTTTGTAAAGCTTGCGCATCTCGTCGAGGGTGTGACGAAGCTCGATGTATTCCTGCGGATGCTTGAAACCGAGGTCGGTGCAGTATTTCTCGTAGGTGTCGAGGCGTCCGAAAGCGTTGTAGTCGCTGAATTTCAGGTCGCTGTTGTGCAGTTTCTTCAGAGCCTTCACCGACATCTCGTTGTATGAAACCACGTCGGTTGTCGACATGATGGTGCCTTCAACGTATTTAGCGAGTTTTTCGCCTGAGCGGATCTCGACGTAAACCGTCTCGTTGTTGAGGTCGAGTTTCTCCACTTCCTTGATGTTGGCGTCTTCTTCCACGCGGTCCACGAAGCGTTCGGCGAACTTGCCCGGCACGCGGTAGGTATATAATTCACCTTGACACTCAACGACATAGGTGTAATTACTCATTCCGCCTTCGAGGCGTTTCACTATTTTTGCGTCGGTTGCCTGCATCAAGGCGTTAACTCTTCTTAAGATATAAAGTTCGATTTCCATGATGTTAATTTTTTCTCGGGTGCAAAATTACATAAAAAGTTAATAATATTAATCAAGTTTGTAAAGATTTTTAGCCATTAGCCGCTAGCTATTAGCCATTAGTTTTTGGAGACTTGATTCTAATGGCTAATAGCTAATACCTAATGGCTAAAATTAATTTAAAATGAATATGCTTTATATTAAAAATTTATGTAATTTTGCAGCCGTAAAGTTGGGGGTTTAGCTCATCTGGTAGAGCGTTAGGTTCGCAATCTAAAGGTGGCCGGTTCGAGTCCGGTATCCTCCACAAAAAAAGAGACGTCACGACGTCTCTTTTTTTATTGTAAAGTCTAAGAACTAATGTCTAACGACTAACTTACTGCTCTTTTCGGTATTGCCGTTCACTATCAGGCTGTAGAAATAAACGCCGTCGCTGAGGTCGCTGACGTTGATGCTGGCTTTGCCCGAAATGCCATTGATGGCGCTTCTCAAGACTTCCTGTCCCATCATGTTGTAGATGGCGACTTCAGCATTTACGCTTGAAGCGAAGTTATAGTCAAAGTTCACGACATCTCGTGCCGGCATCGGATAGGCGTTGCTGAACACCGCAGCACTGCTGTAATCCTCAATGCTTTCCAAAGAATATTTGAAAGTGACATCGATAACAAACATATCGTGGCTGCCTTCCTCATGGAGATAATATCTCATGATTTGCTCCTGGCCGAGAACGTTCTCAAGATTGTAAGGGTCTTCGGCAGAATAATGCATTGCGAAATCTTTTGTCTCGCCAGCTGCAAAATCTACTACTGGTGTGATAGTGACACCTGGAGCATAGCACATGCCAAGGCATATCATATTGTAAGTGCCTTCAACTTGTTGAAGGATTTCAACTTCCGCAATGAGATTAACATTTTCGTTTGCTGTCACACTTAAGTCTAAAATGTGTTCACCCCATGCATTGCCCGGACCGTAAACGTAATACGATGCACCGTTTTCAACCACAGCGCCGCTCTCTTTTTCGGTAACGGTGTATTTCTGTGCCGACAATGCGAACACAGAAACCATTAATAATAAGGTAAAGAATAATTTTTTCATACGTTTCTATTTTAATTATTTAACAATTTTTGCAATCATTTCATCACTTGCGATATTCGGCATAGTGACTTTGAGTCTCGGTTCGACCTCCATGGCGCGTTTGATGGCGAACATGGCCGGTTCGTTGCGAGCCCAGCTACGACGGGCGATTCCGTTGTTCACATCCCAGTGGAGCATGCAGTGTAAGCGTCTGTCGGCCTCTGGTGTTCCATCAAGAACCATGCCAAAGCCTCCGTTGATGACCTCGCCCCAGCCTACGCCGCCGCCGTTGTGGATCGAGACCCATGTGGCACCGCGGAATCCGTCACCGATGACATTCTGGACCGCCATATCAGCGGTGAAGCTAGAACCGTCATAGATGTTTGATGTCTCACGGAACGGTGAGTCGGTACCTGATACATCGTGGTGGTCACGACCTAATACAACCGGTGCTGTCAAACGGCCGTCAGCGATGGCTTTGTTGAACTCGGCAGCGATCTTGGTACGTCCTTCACAGTCGGCGTAGAGGATACGTGCCTGTGAGCCCACGACGAGGTGGTTAGCCTGTGCGCCCTTAATCCACTGGATGTTATCGTGCATCTGCTGCTGAATTTCCTTCGGTGATGACTTGGCGATGTCTTCCAAAACTTTGCACGCGATGTCGTCGGTGACCTGCAAATCCTCAGGTTTTCCTGATGTGCAGACCCAACGGAACGGACCGAATCCGTAGTCGAAATACATTGGTCCCATGATGTCCTGGACGTATGATGGATAACGGAACTTGCCGTCTTCTTTCAAGATATCTGCTCCAGCGCGGCTGCTTTCGAGCAAGAATGCGTTGCCGTAGTCGAAGAAGTACATGCCTTTGGCTGTCAATTTGTTAACTGCTGCAACGTGACGGCGTAATGAAGCATAAACAGCCTCTTTGAACTTGGTCGGCTCTTCTGCCATCATCTTCTTTGACTCTTCAAGTGAATAACCTACTGGATAATATCCGCCAGCGAATGGGTTGTGCAACGATGTCTGGTCGGAACCCAAATCCACCTGGATGCCTTTGTTTGCTGCATATTCCCAAAGGTCAACCACGTTGCCCTGATATGCGAATGAACGTGCAATTTTCTTTGCGCGGGCATCGTTGACTTTTTCAAACAACTCATCGAGATTCTCGTGAATCTCATCGACCCAGCCCTGGTTGTAGCGTTTCTGTGCCGCTGCCGGATTGATTTCTGCTGTGATTGACACCACGCCAGCAATGTTGCCAGCCTTTGGCTGTGCGCCTGACATGCCGCCGAGACCTGCTGTGATGAACAACTTGCCTGCCGGTGTGCCGCCTTGCTTACGTGATGCGTTTAATACTGTGATTGTAGTTCCGTGAACGATGCCTTGTGGTCCGATGTACATGTATGAACCTGCTGTCATCTGGCCGTATTGTGTCACGCCGAGTGCATTGTAACGCTCCCAATCGTCTGGTTTTGAATAGTTTGGAATCATCATACCATTGGTGACGATGACGCGCGGAGCTTCTTTGTGTGACGGGAACAGTCCCATCGGGTGACCCGAATACATCACCAAGGTCTGCTCGTCGGTCATGTTGGCGAGGTACTGCATCACGAGGCGATACTGTGCCCAGTTCTGGAAGATGGCGCCATTGCCGCCATAGATGATAAGCTCATGCGGATGCTGTGCTACTGCAGGGTCTAAGTTATTCTGAATCATCAACATGATGGCTGCAGCCTGATGGCATTTTGCCGGATATTCGTCAATCGGGCGGGCGTACATCTTGTACGAAGGGCGGTAACGGTACATGTAAATGCGGCCGTATTTCTCCAACTCCTCGTAAAACTCAGGAGCCAACTGTGCGTGAAGTCTCTCCGGAAAATAACGGAGAGCGTTCTTCAACGCCAGTCTTTTCTGCTCTTTTGTCAAGATATCCTTGCGTTTCGGCGCATGGTTGATGTTTTTGTCATACTCCTTCACTTCCGGCAGCTGTTCAGGTATGCCAGCAAGTATTTCTTTCTGAAAATCATTCATTTAGCTATATTTTTTTGTAAAAATCTCAATATTTTAACCTGCAAATTTAATAAATTTATATCTTTGCAGCATCAAATTAACGAAAAAATGAATAAAAAATATTTTCACAAGGTACTTATTGCATTTTTTGCAATCTTGTTTCCGATGACCAACATGTTTGCACAAAGCTTTGTAAATGAATCGTTTGCAAGGCAAATAGGCTCTAATTTTTTATCGAATAAGATGGGTAAGACAAATGTTGAACTTAATCATTTTTATACTGAAAATGGAGCCGACGGACAGGCCAATTTGTATATTTTTAATGTTGAAGGCGGCGGTTTTGTGATAGTTTCGGCTTCGAAGAATTTCAAACCTGTTTTGGCATATTCATTACGAAACAGCTACGATGGCGAAGTTCCTGAAACGGCATGGTATTTCATTCATAACTACAGTAAAAACATCGATTATTGCGACGAGCGTGGCATTAAGATGAGCGATGAGGTGGATAACGAATGGAACTTGTTGGAAAACAATGAGTTGCCGACTGCAAAAAATACCAAAACCGTCAATCCGCTGATTCAGACATTATGGAATCAGGATTATCCTTATAATTATTATGCTCCTGAGACGTCAGGTGGCTGGTGGGGCGGTCCTGGAGGTCACTGCTATGCCGGTTGTGTGGCGTGTGCCATGTCACAGATTATGAAATATTGGGAGCATCCGGTGCATGGACACGGCTCGCATTCATACGTTCACGGAACTTACGGCGAGCAATCAGCGAATTTCGGCGAGACGACATACAACTGGGCAATCATGCCTAACCAGCTTGGCAGTCAGGCTAATGACGCTGCTAAAGCTGTCGCTCTGCTGATGTATCATTGCGGTGTGAGTGTCGACATGAATTTCGCTCCAGATGGCAGCGGAGCCTATTCGAAGGACGTGGAGACTGCCATGCGCCAGTATTTCGGCTATTGTGCGGCATCGTATCAGGAACGCAGCAAATACACTGAAAATGAATGGATTGCGTTGCTGAAAGCCGAACTCGACAAGTCACATCCTGTATATTTCTCTGGTACCAGCGACTCGGGCGGTGGTCACGCCATCGTATGCGACGGCTACGACAGCAACGATTATTTCAGCTTTAACCTTGGATGGAGCGGCTCGGGCAACGATTACTACAGCATCAACGATGTGGCGGGCTACCACAACAACGAGGCTGCCGTTGTCAATATCTTCCCTTTGGAAATTAATGCCGATGATAATGGCATCATATACGTGAGCGCTGACGGCACCGGCGACGGCTCGTCGTGGGCAAACGCCACACCTTATATAGAATATGCCACCGCTCGTGCCACTGATGTGTCGAAGATGATTTGGGTCAAATCGGGCGTGTATTTTGGCGACCAAGAAAACGAAAATGGCGCTTTCCTTATTTATAAAAACAATCGCGTTTATGGCGGTTTCGCAGGCAACGAAACAGCCGATTTCAACCTCAATGACCGAGATTTTATTGCAAATCCGACGATTTTGGACGGACAAAACCAGCGTCGTGTGCTTTATCAGACCGACCATTTCACGAATGCGGAGTATTCCGTCTGGGACGGCTTTACCATCCGGAACGGCAATTCGGGTGCCGGCGGAGGTGCTTATCTCTGCTGCAACAGCCGTTTTGTTAACTGTAACTTCCTGAATAACAATGCTAGTGGCTTTGGCGGAGGCGCATATGTCATCACGGCCTACTACAATAATTCCTCTGTGAGGTTCACTAACTGCCATTTCGAAGACAACCACGGCTCCCTTGGCGGCGCTTTATGCGACATGACAGGCGCGCAGATTTTGAACTGCCGTTTTACCAATAACTCGGCAACTGCAAAAGGCGGCGCATACTATATTTACGCTAACAAAGAAAGCAAAATTGTGAATACAATTTTTGACCATAACACAGCAATTTTGGGCGGTGCCTTTTATAATAAAGGTAAAATCACTGTTATAAACTGTGATATTGTTGATAATCAGTCGGTTGAAGATGGCGGAGGAATCTATAACGAGACCAGATATAGCAAGTTTTATAACAGTATTTTCTGGGGAAACACAAATAATGGGACTGCGAATCAGATTGTCGGCGAGTCAACGTTTAAGTATTGCGCGATCCAAGGCGGCTTCTCTGGTACAAATATCATAGATTTGGCCGATGAAAACGACGGTTCCGACAGTGGCAATTATCCTCGTTTCACAAATCCAGACGGCGGCGACTACACCATCGAGCGTTTCTCGGTATGCGTCGATGCAGGCGACAACTCCGTCACTGGTATCGCCGGACCTGATTTCCTTGGAAATCAACGCATTGTGAATGAAATTATCGACCTCGGCGCCATCGAAAACCAATATGGTCTCTCAGTTGATGATGTCAATGAAATAGCGTTTGAGATTTATCCTAATCCATTTGATAATCAATTGGTTATAAAGATAGATGGCCTGATGGAGATTGAAGTTTTCAACAGCATCGGACAGAAAATCGCATCGGCTGAAGCTCAAGACGAAATCACACTCGACACATCTTATTGGGATAGCGGCGTCTATCTCATAAAATTGAACGGAAAAACCTTAAAAGTTATAAAATAGTAAATCGTTTTTAATATTTTTAATGCCATTTGCAGAAATGCGACCTACCACAGGGTACTGTGAGCATTTCGAAATTGGCATTAAAAATATTACCAGTTTTTCGGTTTGGAAATCGTATTCCTTAATCCCAGAAGCGTGGTGAAAACAGTAAAGAATATATCGTAAAGTGGCGTAAAGAATAGATATAACTTCTTCTCTCCCAATTGTTTAGCTGATTTTATATAAATCCAATCCATGCTGATGCCGTGCAAAAGCATGAAGACGCCTATTGCCGCATAATAAACAGGGCATTCGGTGTTGCAGATGAACGCAGGAGTCAGGCAGAAAAGTGCTATTGCAGATGCGTAATAGAACAACCGGCTCGACAGAAGCGTGCCTAAAATCACGTTCGTCGATTTTTTGTACATGTTGGCGGTGGAGTAGTGGCGGCGTTTTTGCCTGATCCAGCTGCCAAAACTGTGCTTCGGCTCCGACTCCATGCGGCAGTGCGGATCAATGAAAATGCGTGTGTTTTTTTTGTTCGCAACCTGACTGATGAAAATGTCATCGTCGCCTGACGGGATGTTGTAATGCGAAGTGAATCCTTTGTTTTTATAGAAAAGCTCGCGATGATATGACAGATTACGGCCCACACCCATATAAGGCCTTTTTGCCAAAGCCATCGATAGATATTGAATGGCAGTGTATAGTGTGTCGAAACGTATCAACTTGTTTAACAGGCCTTTGCGTGTAAAATAAGGGCTGTATCCGAGCACTACCTCGGTGCCGTTCTTGTATGCACTCACCATGCCTTTTATCCATTGGTCGTTTTCTGGCAGACAGTCGGCATCGGTAAGCAGCAAAAGATCGTGTTTCGCCGATTTAATGCCCATGCTGAGCGGGAATTTCTTGCCATGGAAGAAGTTGAGACTCTGCGTCAGCGACACGATATTGACATCAGGATGCTTGTCAACCAACACCTTTAAATAATCGGTGGTCTCGTCAGTCGAGCAGTCGTTGACGATGACGAGCTCGAAATCCGGATAATCCTGCGACAAAATGCGCGGCACAAGGTCGATGAGATACTCGTAAGCGTCCTTGGCACAGACGATTACCGACACCGGCTCGTATTTGGGCTTGTCGTTGTCGTATTTCTTTTTCTTGAAAAAAGCCAGTCTGCTGAACAGCCCCCAGAAATAGCACATCTGAATCAGCCAGCAGAGACAGAAAATACATAGAATGATGAAACTCAGAGAGTTATAATTAAAAGTAATTTCCATTGTTATCATTATTTATAATTTGCAAAATTAGCAAAAAGTCTTTAGTCTTTAGTCTTTAGTCTTTAGTTTTTTTACATTTTTAATGCCATTTGCAGAAATGTGACCTACCACCAAGGTACTGTGAGCATTTCGAAAATGGCATTAAAAATGAAAACCAATCAAAAATTATTTGTATCTTTGCACAAATTTTAAAGATGAAGTACAGTTTAGTCAAAAACGATGCGAAAAGCAATGCCCGTGCTGGCATTCTCACCACTGACCATGGCGATATCGAAACCCCGATTTTTATGCCTGTCGGCACTGTGGGAAGCGTCAAAGCCACGCACATCAGGGATTTGGAAGATGAGATAAAAGCCCAGATAATACTGGGAAACACGTATCATCTATACCTGCGTCCGGGCTTGGACGTGCTGCACGCATGCGGCGGCTTGCATCAGTTCAACGGCTGGCATCATCCTATTTTGACCGACAGCGGCGGCTTTCAGGTGTTCTCGTTGACGGATATCCGCAAGATGAAGGAAGAAGGCGTGGAGTTCCGCTCGCATATCGACGGCTCAAAGCATCTTTTCACACCTGAAAGAGTGATGGACATCGAGCGCGCCATCGGTGCCGACATCATGATGGCTTTCGACGAATGCGCGCCAGGTACTTCAGATTATAAATACGCCAAAGAAGCGATGGGCCGAACACACCGCTGGCTCGACAGATGTTTGAAACGTTTCAATGAAACGGAGCCGCAATACGGTTATTATCAATCGCTTTTCCCGATAGTGCAGGGCTGCACATACAAGGATTTGCGCGAGGAATCAGCGGAGTTCATCGCATCGAAAGGCTGTGACGGCCATGCCATAGGCGGTCTCGCAGTGGGTGAGCCCACCGAGGTGATGTACGAGATGATTGAGGTGGTGAACGCCATCCTGCCGAAAGATAAGCCACGATACCTGATGGGTGTGGGTACTCCGGCCAACATCTTGGAAGGTATCTCACGTGGAGTCGATATGTTCGACTGCGTGATGCCGACAAGAAACGGCCGCAACGGTATGCTTTTCACCTCAGAAGGAATAATAAACATCAAAAACGAGCGTTGGAAATACGATTTCTCGCCTCTCGACGAGAATGGCACGGTTTTTGTTGATAAACAATATACGAAGGCATATCTTCGCCATCTGATTATCTCGAAAGAGATTCTCGGCCCGATGATAGCCACGGTGCATAACCTCGGATTCTATCTCTGGCTGGTGAAAGAAGCCCGCAAACACATCATCGAAGGCGACTTCACCGAATGGCGCGACATGATGCTTCCGAAAGTGACATATCGTATATCATAAAATGTAAAACATTGACAATGAGAAAGATAGACTGGTATATTTTTAGAAAATTCATTGGCACATTCTTCTTTGCCATCAGTCTGCTCATTGTGGTGGTGATAGTGTTCGACGTATCGGAAAACGTTGACAGTTTCATCAAAAACCACGCCTCGCTCTATGAGGTGGTCTTCCATTATTACATCCCGTTTATACCTTATTTCATTAATCTGTTTATATATCTGTTCACCTTCATCTCGGTGATTTTCTTCACCTCTAAGATGGCGGGACATACCGAAATCATCGCAATTCTAAGCAGCGGCATCAGTTTCAAACGATTTTTGTGGCCGTATATGATGGCTGCATTGCTACTTGCCGGAGGCTCGTTCTATCTCGGTAACTTCCTGATTCCCAGAATGGATACGGTGCGCAGGACATTCAAAAACCAGTATATGGAAAACCTGATGAAAAGCTCGGGTCAGAATATCCATGTGCAGATTGATAAAGGCGTTTACGCTTACATGGCAAGCTACGATATGAAACGTGCCACAGGTTATAAATTCACTTTGGAAAAGTTTGATAATCATACACTTGAGTATAAACTAAGCTCAGATAAGATTGTCTATGACACGCTTCACGATAAGTGGCAGATTTACAATTATATCGAATATCATTTCATTCCCGACGAGATGCTGGTGCGAGGCAAAATCAAAGACACCACGCTGATGATGAAACCTTCTGATTTTTATTTCGTCAAGGAGGATTTCGAGGAGATGAACCTCATTGAATTAAATAGGTATATCAAGGAGCAGCATTCCAAAGGTGCTGATAATATTTTGCCTTACGAGATTGAAAAACACAAACGCTTGGCATCGCCAGCCGCCATTATCATTCTGACGATTATCGGGGCATCGCTGTCGAGCCGCAAGACAAGAGGCGGCATGGGAATCAACCTCGGAATTGGAATCACAATTACTTTTGCATACATTCTTTTCCTTGAATTCTTCAGGGTTTTCGCCATCTCAGGCGTAATCTCGCCATTCTTCGCCGGCTGGCTCCCGAATATCATCTTTGCCACGATAGGAATATATTTCTTGGCAAAGGCGCCGAAATAGGCTGTTATTAGTCTCTCACAGATAACGAGAAATCTTCAAAAAAAATTGTTTTATTAAAAATAAGTATTTAATTTTGCAAAATAATATTTATATAATGAAGAGAAAAATTATTCTATTATTCGCTATTTTATTGTCTTTCAGCACTTTTGCTCAGATTGAGGTGAAACCAGGGTCTTTTAAAAAAGTTGAGGGCTTTGTGAATATCAATACCGACAAGATGACCGACGATAACGAGCAGCCGTATGCCGTTGTGAAAATCAGGACGGAGAAAATCACTGACAAACAAAGGCATGAACTGCTTTTTCAGGGCGATGCAAGAACGTTTTTCGAGGTTGAATATCAGGTGGGGGAGGTCTGGCTGTACATCAGTTATTATGCCACATACATTAAAATTTCTCATCCGGAATTGAGTTCCACTGAATTCCATTTCCCGTACGATATGCAACCTAAATGCGGTTATGAGTTGACCCTTGTAAACAAATGGAACAATGAGGAAGAAGAAAAGGTTGAGTATAACTATTTGATTGTCAAAGCCGACCAGCCTAATGCCATGATATATTTCGATGATGTTTTTGTCGGGGAGAAGGAGTTCTCGAAGTCGTATCCTACCGGTGAGACGCACAAATGGCGCATCGAGTGTGACTATTATCATGCTGAAAGCGGTGTGGCTGAGATTCTGATTGGCGAACCGATTGTGGTTGAAAAGAAATTGCGCCCGGCTTTCGGATATATCAATGTGACAAGCGAACCCGAAAGCGGTGCCATGGTTTTCATTAACGGCAATAAAGTCGGCGTAACTCCTTATAAATCAGACAGATTGAAAAGCGGAAGCTATTCTGTGAAAGTTGTGAAGGAGATGTATAACACTATGGAGCAGACAGTTACGGTTACCGACGGCAACACCACCAACGCATCTATAAAAATGACTGCCAATTTTGTTGATGTGATTGTTACAACTGATTCGCAATCAGATATTTATGTCGATAATGAGAAAAAAGGAAGAGGCTCGTGGAAAGGTCGTCTCTCTGACGGAACTCATATCTTTGAGGCAAAGAAAGAATCGCATAAAACATCGACAAAAAATGTGACTCTGGTGCTCGGCAAGAGTGAAGACATCGTAATCCCCGACCCGAAGCCGATTTACGGCATTCTCGATGTGAACTCGACACCTATGGGTGCCAAAATCCTCATCGACGGCAAAAACAGTGGCAACACTCCGCGAGTATTGACCGATGTTTTGATAGGGACGCATACCATTACTTTGGAAAAGAACGGCTATAACTCTTATACTCAAAAAGTTACGATTGTAGAGAATAAGAAAACCGATATCAATGCGACCTTGACCATTGGACGCGAGATTTCTATTACTTCTAACGGAAGTGGCGACAAGATATTTATTGACGGCCATGAGGTCGGCACCTCGCCGCTGAAAACAGTGCTTTCGTATGGCAAACACACAATTTCGGCATATAATGGCAACAAATCGGCGATGAAAGACATAGTTGTCGAGAAAAACGGCGGCATCGACAAGGTGCATCTGGTGTTGAAAAAAGAGACATTGGCAAGTTATGCCGAAGCCGGATATAAGTTCCTGACACTCAACGCTTCGATAAGTCAATACAACAAATTGTCGTATGGTTTGACGCTGGGCAGCATGAAGAAATTCGGCTGGTTTGTGAGTGCGACAACGAATTTCAATTTCGCCACAAGTTTCGACTTCGAATGCGATGCCGACCATTATGTTACTATTGACGACAACACGTATTACCCTGAATACACTGGCATTGAACGCTATTCCTTGCTGTCGGTGATGGGCGGTGTGCTAATGAGAATCGGTGGCCCTGTTGCGTTGAGGGCAGGAGTTGGCTATGGCATGCGAACGAAATGCTACGAGACCAACAACGGCTATTGGGTGAAAAACTCTGCGATAAGCGCAAATGGTATTGACGCATCGTTGGGCTTGCAGTGCAATTTCAGAGGTTTTATTGTCTCATTTGATTGTGTTACAACAAGTTTCAAGACTTTAGAGGCTAAAATAGGATTAGGTTACGGACTTAAAAACAAATGATAATGAAAAACGCAAAATACATATTCATCCCATTAGTCATATCTGTCTTATTCGTTTTGTTTTCCTGCAAAAAGGACGAGCTGAAGCTTCAAAAGCTTGAGATTGCAAGCGAAACGGTAGTGAAAGGCACCACTTCTGCTCAAATAACTGTGAATTACAGCTATCCGACAAACCTCAAGCAAGTTGACGGCTATGTGAGCTCAACAAGCTCAATGACTGTTGCAAACAAAGCTACAGCCACTATTGATGGCAAGACTTTTGTTGTGACATTCCAAGATTTGCAGGCAAATACCACCTATTATTATCAATTTGAGTATTCTAACGGTGTTGATGAGATTTTTACAGAAGTGAAAAGTTTCTCCACAAACGATTACAGTTTGCCCACTGTGACAACGAATGATATAACTGGTATTACTGCCTCATCTGCAACTTGCGGTGGAAATGTGACCGATGACGGAGGCTTGACAATAACAGCCCGAGGTGTTTGCTGGAGTACTTCGCAATATCCAACAATAAACGATTCGCATACAACCAATGGCACTGGGATAGGAGCGTTTACGAGTTCTCTGAGTAATCTGAGTGCTCAGACAACGTATTATGTTCGGGCTTATGCAACAAATAGCAAAGGAACAAGTTATGGCAATCAAAAATCTTTTAAGACATCATTTGTGACACCTACAGGTGCAATAGCAGGTTTGTTTTCGGTTAGTTCAGACACCCAAGTTATGTTTTCACGAGGCAATTTGCAATACAAAGCCTCGACAAATACATGGCGTTTTGCAGAAAACCAATACGATTATATTGGTGATGCCAATTCGAACATTTCCTCCACTTATAGCGGTTGGATAGACCTCTTCGGATGGGGAACGAGCGGTTACAACCATGGTGCGGTATGTTACCAGCCTTACAGCACAAGCAAAACAAATAGTGATTATTATGCATACGGAAGCAATTCATTTAATTTATATGACCAGACAGGCAAAGCTGACTGGGGTTATAATGCAATAAGCAATGGAGGAAACACCGAGAACCAATGGCGGACTCTTACGAAAGACGAGTGTGTGTATTTGATGCATGATCGTAACACGAGTAGTGGTGTTAGATATGCTAAAGCACAAGTGAACAATGTGAACGGATTTTTGCTTTTGCCTGATGATTGGAGTGTAAGCACATATCACTTGAATAGCACTGACGTTTATGATGCTGATTTTACAGCTAATATCATTTCTGTAACAGATTGGGCAATTTTAGAAAGCGCAGGTGCTGTGTTTCTTCCGGCCGCTGGTGGTCGAAATGGGGTGTCAATAAGTGCTGTCGGTTTGGGTGGCAAATATTGGCTGTCTTCAAGTTTTACAGAATTGAACACAAACGAAGCCCATTATTTTATTTTCGACTCTTCTTACTTTGTCGCAAATTATTACAGCTCTCGATATAATGGTTATAGTGTGCGCCTTGTCTGTCCCTCACAGAATTGATTTCTTGTGCCTTGTCACTAAACATGTAAACACATTGCCATATCTTCATTAAGCGGCGTCATTAAAGGCTTTAACGCCATTAATGTAACCGCTTTTAAGGGGCTTAAAGCCTGCTGAATTATCACCAATTCCTAATAAAATATGGAAACAACAAGATGTTTAAACTTAACATAGACATAAGCTTAGACCTTCTTATTCCGATACCTTTAGCTTATAATACTGAAAGAGCCGATTTCAGCGGCGTGATGCATGTAGTCGCAGACATAGATGAAAAAAAATTCAACAAAGATGGCTCTTCCTTTGAAAAATAATTGTATTTTTGCATAGTTTTAAATTTTTAAAATTATGCCAGAAATATCAAGATTCTATGGAATTGCAATTTACATGTATATTGGTGATCATAATCCACCACATTTTCATGTTTACTATGATGGTTCGTCTGCTTAGGTGTCAATACATGTCAAACAGCGAATCCGCATTAAACATAAAACCATTAAGATAATGAAAAATAGTGAAGTTTTGGCCGTTACAGCCGCTGAATATATTGAAGATTATAAACTTCGCCTCACTTTCAATAATGGCGCAGTTCGTATAGTTGATTTTGTACCTTTGATGCAAAAAGGGATTTGCAAAAAATTGCAGGATAAAGACTATTTCCGCTCGTTTAAATTAGACCCTTTCACTGTCGATTGGAATAACGAGATAGGATTTGCTCCTGAATATCTTTTAGAAATCGGGACATTTCCCGAAGATGAGGAAACAATACCACAAATGGCGGCAGAGGGTCAACAACCATATGGTAAGGAATAACAATTACTGATTAAACACCGCAATCGTTATTGTAGCGTACGCTGACAATTGGAGCCGCCGCTTTTAAGGCGATTAAAGCTATCTGAATTGTAAAATTTTTACAAAAATTCTATTTTCTGCAAGTTAAGTTAAAAATGCTTTTTGGTCAAAACCAAATAAATTTTTGTATTTTTTTTCAAAAAAACATTTGGGTATCAAAAATAATTCCTATCTTTGCGGCGGGATTAAAAATTAGAGTTTATATGCCTGAGATTTTTAGATTTTTTGGTTTCTCGTTCTTCTTTTATTCAAGAGAACATGAACCTATACACGTACACGTTGAAGGGAATGGAGGTTATGCAAAATTCGATTGGGATGGTCAAAATTTTGTTTTGAAAGAACAACACTGCATCAAAGCAAGAGATTTGAAAAGGATAGCAGAGGTAATTGATGCAAACAAAGACTTGATTGTCAAGTTCTGGAATGAAAAATTCGGTAACGAAGATGAAAATAATGAAGGTATGGTTCGACGATGAGCATCTCGTCGGAGAAGATGAAAATGGTAATGTTTACAAACAATCGCTGCTGTGGTATCAAAAACTTAAAGATGCCACGGAAGAGGAGAGAAACGTTTATTGTTTTGGTTTCGATGGCATCCATTGGCGAGATCTCGACATTGATGTTAGCTTTGAGAGCTTTCTTTATGAAGACGCGGAACCGTCTGATTTTCAGAGATTCTTCCTCATCCATAAGGAACTAAATATCACTGAATTTGCAAAAATTGCTGGAATAAACGCCACGCTTTTGCGCAATTATATCAATGGTTTTAAAAAACCTTCAAAAGAACGCGAAAAAGAAATATTGGAAAAGATTCGTGAAATAGGGAATGAATATGTAAAAGCTGATTTTAATGTTTAAAAGAATCAAAAATTTTTACGTTTTTATATCTCCTTTTCAAAAAATTTCGTATTTTAGCGAAAAATTTGGAGTACTATGCATATCGCTATAGCTGGAAATATCGGGTCGGGAAAAACGACGCTAACTCGTTTATTATCAAAGCATTTCGGATGGAAGCCCCATTATGAGGAGGTTGACAACAATCCGTATCTTGAGAGTTTTTACGAAGATATGAAACGCTGGTCGTTCAATCTTCAGATTTATTTCTTGAACAGCCGTTTCCGTCAGGTGATGGACATCCGCCGAAGCGGCGACGACATCATCCAGGACCGCACGATTTACGAGGACGCATACATCTTCGCGGCTAACCTCTACGACATGGGCCTTATGGAAACCCGTGATTATCAGAACTATCAGGATCTTTTCGAACTGATGAGTTCGTTCCTCCAGGCTCCTGATTTGCTGATTTATCTCCGCGCCAGCGTCCCTACCTTGGTGCGCCAGATTCAGAAACGTAACCGCGACTATGAGCAGTCAATTCGCCTCGATTACCTCAAAGCGCTGAACAAACGCTACGAAAACTGGATTTCGAGCTATAACAAGGGTAAACTGCTGATTATCGAAAGCGACGACATCGACCTCGAAAAACCTGAGGATTTGAGTACGGTCATCGAGCAGATTAACGGTTCATTAAACGGATTGTTCTGATTATGAAGATATTAGGAATTATCCCGGCAAGATACGGCTCGACACGTTTCGAAGGCAAACCGCTTGCACTCATCAACAGCAAGATGATGATTCAGCGCGTGTATGAGCAGGCAAAGAAAGCCGACAGACTCTCTGAAGTGGTGGTCGCCACTGACGATGAGCGTATTTATAAAGCTGTGGAAAGCTTCGGCGGCAAGGCAGTCATGACATCGGCAAACCATAAGAGTGGCACCGACCGCTGCTGCGAGGTGGTCGAAAAAATAGGTGAGGGATTTGATGCGGTGATAAACATCCAAGGTGACGAGCCATATATCAACCCGTTGCAAATCAATCAAATAGCTGAATTGATTTCCGATATGGACACGCCGTTGGCATCGCTGTGCAAGCCGATTAAGGATTACGATGAACTGGTGAGCCACAACGCGGTGAAGGTGGTGTTCGACGTAAATGGTAAGGCGTTGTATTTCAGTCGCTACGCCATCCCGTTTATGAGAAATGTGGAGGACGACAAAATATGGCTTGAGAAACGTGCGTTTTACAAGCATATCGGCATTTACGCATACAAATGCGACGTTTTGAAAAAGGTTGCTGCACTTCCGCAGTCGGGACTGGAGCTTGCCGAGTCGCTGGAACAGCTGCGTTGGCTCGAAAACGGCTACACCGTCCGCATGGGAGTCACGGAATTTGAAAGTTATTCGGTAGATGTGCCGGAAGATATAATTAAAATTGAGACAATTTTTAAAAGTTAGCAGTTGGCAGTTGCCAGTTACCAGTTAAAACTGTAAACTGCAAACTGCCAACTGGTAACTGCCAACTGGTAACTGCCAACTGGAAATTTTAAAAAGATGATTGTAAAATATATTTCTGAATTATTGTTTGATCACGAGTGCGTGATTGTGCCGGAGTTCGGGGCGTTCATCACAAAGGAGACGCCTGCCATGCTCGATTATGTCAATCAGAGGATGACTCCGCCTTCAAAGGAGGTCGCGTTCAACGGGCAGCTTGTCGCTGACGACGGCGTGCTCATTGGCTATATTGCTGAGCGAGAGGGTATTACAACTACCGAGTCGGCCAAGATGGTGCATGATTTTGCCATGCGCAGCCTTGCTGTGTTGGAGGCCAGCGGTGCTCTGCGTCTCGACGGTTTGGGAGTGTTGACGCGTGTGTCCGGCAGAGAATACATCATCGAGTTTGAAGACGACGTAAATCTTCTTGGCGACGCATTCGGCCTGACGACACTCAAAGTGCAGCCTATATACAGACGTGAGACTTATCATAAAATTGAGGAGCAGATAGCATCCGGACAGCACGAGAAAAATACCGCGATGACGGTTCTCGATGAAGAGGAGCAAAAGCCGCATCATGTAAACCGTTATAATTACAAGTGGTTCCGTGCGGCGGCATACTCGATGCTGGTGGCTTTTGTGCTGGTGCTTCTGGGGTGGGGTGCCGACAAAAACGGTTCGGATTTAGCCTCATGGAATCCGTTCTTCTATTCATCACCTAACGAATTCATAGCCAAGCACTTAAACAAGCGTATCAACACTGTTGAAGCATATGATCTGGAGCGTTTCCCGATGATGGATTACAATCTGCCAGTTTATAGCCAACATGAGAGTGAATATCTGCAACCAGTTGATAATGAGCTGCTTAAGCCTGTCGATGATAAGGTTTATTACATTATTGGCGCCTCAGTGAAAAACGACAGCGATGCTTGCAGATGTGTCAGATTGTTCCAGAAAAAAGGATTTGAATATGCTGCGGCGCTCCCAGTGAACGCACAAGGTAACATCCGTGTGGCATACGAGCAGGTGATGGGTAAGGAAGCTGCGCTTAAGCGATTGGAAATCATAAAGATAGAACATAACGAAGCCGCTTGGCTGTTGCGTAAAAAATAAGAAAGTGGGAAAGAAAAACAAACTCGAGCGTTTTGCCGAATGTAAGACCTTTGACAACCTTTTTGAGTATTCATTCGAGCGCATCAAGGAGGAAGGGTTTCCTTTGAAAGGCCGTTGGCATGAGTTTTTCGGCAACGACAACCCGATTGTGCTTGAACTCGGATGCGGCAAAGGCGAATACACCATCGGTTTGGCGAAAGCACATCCCGACATTAATTATATAGGTGTCGATATCAAAGGTGCGAGGATGTGGGTAGGACTGAAGCAGGGTATTGCTGAAGGCTTGAAAAACGTGGCGTTTGTGCGCACCCGCATCGAGTTGATAGAACATTTCTTCGGCGAAAACGAGGTGGATGAGATTTGGATTACATTCCCTGACCCTCAGATACTTAAGGCTCGTAAACGCCTCACAGCGCCGATTTATCTTGAGAGATATAAGACTTTTTTGAAAAAAGACAGCTATGTCAACCTCAAAACCGACAGTGACCTGCTGTACGATTTTACTTTGGATGTGGTGAAAGAGGCGAATTATCCGATAGTTTACAATTATAACGACTTGTACGCCAACGACGACGACTTGGAGGTTAAGACAATCCGCACCTATTACGAATCGATGTGGCTCAAGCAGGGCTTGACCATAAAGTATCTGAAATTCAAGGTGAAATAACGCTTTTTTTGTCATTTCGACCGAAGTGGAGAAATCTCCATCTCTTAATCCTTACCAATATTTTTCAGCATTGGCACAAATCTGCAGTCGCCGAACTCTTCGCGAAGCATCGTACCGTCGGGTTGTTTCGTGAGACGCAGCATGCGCTGTTTGGTGGCATCGCTCTCATCGTTAAGCGGTATTACCATGATGCCGCCTATTTTTAATTGATTTACAAGGTTTTGCGGTATCTCTGGCGCAGCTGCCGTGATTAAAATACGGTCGAAAGGAGCGAAGGTTGGCAGACCTTTATTGCCGTCACCGAGGAATGTCTTGATGTTGTAAGGGAATTCTGCCAGAAATGGCTTGGTTTTCATATAAAGATTGCGTTGGCGCTCGATGCTGAACACCTTTGCTCCCATCTGGGCGAGGATGCATGCCTGATAGCCAGAACCAGTGCCAATCTCCAGTATTTTCAGGCCTTTCGACACATTCAGAAGCTGGCTTTGCATAGCTACGGTGAACGGCTGTGAGATGGTCTGTCCAGAGCCTATCGGAAAAGCTTTGTCTTGATATGCGAACTCCACGAAAGACGAGTCAAGGAAGGCGTGACGCGGCACCACGCCAATGGCGTAGAGGACATTGGAATCTGTAATGCCTTTATCCTTAAGCACTTGTACCAGCTGTTGGCGCATTCCTTTGTGACGATAAGAGTCTTCCTGCATGATTTTGTATTATTCTGCAAAAATACAAAAAAACTAAGGTCTAAAGTCTAATGTCTAAGGTCTTTTTTGTATATTTGCAAAAATTTTTTTAAAATGCTAAAAATAGGAGTTTTAGGTGCAGGTCATCTTGGAAAAATCCATCTCAACTGCATCAAACAGATAGAAAAATACGAACTGGTCGGTTTTTATGATCAGGATGAAAATACAGCTAAGAAAGTGTCGGCAGAAGTCGGTGTGAAAAACTTTACTTCAATAGATGAACTTATTGATTCTGTTGACGTTGTGGATATTGTCACCCCGACAATCGCTCATTTCGCATGTGCGTCGAAAGCCATTTCTAAAGGCAAGAATGTGTTTATTGAGAAGCCGATAGTGGCTACTGTTGACGAGGCGAACCGTCTCATTGATTTGGCGGAAAAGGCCAAGGTGAAGGTGCAGGTCGGGCATGTGGAACGTTTCAATCCGGCTTTCATAGCTGCTGAGTCGCATATCAACGACCCTGTTTTCATCGAGGCTCACCGTTTGGCGTTGTACAACCCGCGCGGCTGCGACGTGCCTGTGGTGCTCGACCTCACGGTTCATGACATTGACATCCTTCTCACAATAGTGAAATCACCAATAAAATCTATCAATGCCAGCGGCGTGTCGATTGTGAGTCCGACTCCCGACATCATCACGGCGAGGATTGAATTCGAGAACGGTGCGGTGGCCAATCTCACCACAAGCCGTATTTCGTTGAAGAACATGCGTAAGTTCCGTATCTTCCAAAACGGTGCGTATATCACCATGGACTTTATGGAGAAAAAAGCTGATATCGTGAGAGTGGAGGATGTGAATGGCGTGCCGGGTCCATTCGATATGACCCTCGACCTCCCTAACGGAACGACGAAAAAAATCTCTGTCGAGGAACTTGAGACAAATCAGATTAACGCGATTAAAACTGAACTCGAGCGTTTCAACGACGCAATCGTGACCAACACCGAGCCTCCTGTAACCATCAAGGATGGCGTGGAAGTGCTTAAGGTCGCCTATATGATTTTGGACGAAATCGCAAAACATCAGGATTTGTTAAAAAAACATTTGAATTGACACAATAATATAAATTTAACTTCGTTAAACTCTAAAAAAGACTGCTTATGAAGAGTCTTCGTTACTTTTTTTTATTCGGAATAATATTGTTGATGTTCTCGTGCAAGAAATTCAGCGGAAGTCAGGAGATTCCCGCCTATCTGAAGATTGAGCCGTGGACGTTGACGACAAATTATGAGATTGAAGGCGCTTCGACGCACGCCATCACCGACGCGTGGCTTTATGTCAACGGCAACTATCAGGGCTGCTATGAGATGAAAAACCACGACGACGGAGTTTATGCAATGGTTCCGGTTTTGGAAAAAGGAGAGAAAAAACTCCAGATATATCCTGGCATTAAGATGAACGGCATTGCCTCGACGAGGGTGCAGTATCCGTTTTACAGACCATATGTTTGCAGTAAGAATCTTGTTGAAGGCGTAGTGGAAACTATTTCGCCATCGACCAGATATTACAGCGTTGACAGCACTTCTATTTATTTCAAAAAAGAAGCATGGGAGGATTTTGAGGATGTCAACAATATCCATTTATACAGAATAGACACGACATATGCGCAGTTGAATCAGATAAGCCATCGCACCAATCCGAATGCATGGCTCGACCCGTTGGACACCATCAACCACTATCGTTCCGGCCATGTGCATCTTGGCGACAGCATCCGGCGTATGGGACTTGCCAGCGCCGAGTTGCACAATCTGCCAACTGTAGGTAATTATGTGCTTTTGGAGATGGATTACAAATGCAGTGCCGAAATCCTTATCGGATTATATATTATGTCACCGCAGAACGGCTTGATGGACAAAGAGTTGTACTATCTGAAAGCTACAGATACTTGGAAAAAAACATATCTTAATTTCAGCCCGACTATCACCGAGAACAACAGCGCCACTTATTTCAAGTTTTATTTGAAAGGCACTGTTGCTGAAGGGCAAACGGCTGATTTTTATTTCGACAACATAAAATTGATTTACGTTGACTAAAAAAATTAACAAACGGCGACAGACATTTAGATACGTCTTGTGGGACTGGATCGCATCCGTCGTGACCTGGTTTATTTTCTTCTGTTTTCGCAAAAGTGTTGAAGATGTTGATGTTCTCGCGGATTTTTCCGTTGTTACCAGCGACAATAATTTTTGGATGGGTATTGTTTGCATCCCGATGGCTTGGCTATTCCTGTATCTGCTGGCAGGCTCCTATCGGAATGTGTATTCCAAGTCGCGTGTCAGGGAGTTGGGACAGACGTTTCTCGTGACGCTTATAGGCGCGATAGTTCTGTTTTTCGCATTGATTCTTGACGATAATATCACAAATTACAAGATATATTACACCTTGTTCCTTGTGCTTTATGTGCTTCAGTTTGGTTTGACTTACGTCGGGCGACTGATTATCACATCTGTTACGGCGAGGAAGATTCATAACGGTGAGATTGGGTTTAACACCTTGATTATCGGAAGCAACGGTAATGCCTGCAAGATTTACAAGGAAATAAAGGAGCAGAGGTTCTCGTCTGGCAATTATATCGTCGGTTTTGTGAATGTCTTCGACAAAGACGTTTATAAAGTTGAGAAATACATACCTCATCTGGGCAATTACAAAGATGTGGCTCAAGTCATTAAAGACAATGATATTGAGGAAGTTATCATCGCTATTGAGCGTTCGGAGACGGAGACCATCGACCGTATTTTGGTGACGCTTGAGAGCATTGACGTGACGGTAAAAATCATCCCGTTGATGCACGAGTTTGTGTTCGGTGCTGTCAAGCAGGAAGGTATCTGGCATGCCTCGTTGATACAGATTACTCCGGAGCCTATGCCTGTGTGGCAGCAGGTGGCGAAACGAATGTTCGATATTGTGGCATCAATCCTCGTAATCGTCATATTATCACCGGTTTACATTTTCACGGCAATAATGGTTAAACGCTCGTCGCCAGGCCCGATTTTCTACAAGCAGGAGCGCATCGGGCAGCATGGTGAGCCGTTTAACATGTTGAAATTCAGGAGTATGTATGTCAATGCTGAGGATATGGGGCCGCAGCTATCGAAAGACGATGACCCGCGAATCACAAAATGGGGCAAGTTTATGAGGAAAGTGCGTCTCGACGAGATACCACAGTTCTTCACTGTCCTTGGTGGAAAGATGTCAATTGTGGGCTATCGTCCTGAACGTCAATATTATATCGACCAGATTGTGCAGAAAGCGCCTCATTACAGGATGCTTTTGAAGATTAAACCTGGCATCACAAGCTGGGGAGAGGTGAAATTTGGCTATGCCTCGACCGTGGATGAGATGGTTGAACGCCTGAAATACGATATCCTTTACATCGAAAACATGAACCTCGCCGTCGATATCAAGATTTTGATTTACACAGCACTGATTGTTATTCAGGGAAGAGGGAAATAGTTGGAAGTTGGCAGTTAGCAGTTACCAGTTAACTATCACCCAAAACTGGTAACTGCCAACTGGTAACTGCCAACTGGTAACTGTCAACTGGTAACTGCTAACTCATTGATTTTCGATTTCTCAAACTTTTCTTTAGCGTAGTTCAAGTCAACGACGAGTTTGTTCTCGCCGGATGACGGCATATCAAACATTGCGTCGTTGAGGATCGCTTCCAGGATGGAGCGTAGTCCACGGGCGCCGAGTTTGAATTCGATGCTTTTGTCTACGATGAAATCTAGGACTTCCTCTTTGATTTCCAATGCGATATCGTCCATACCGAACAGTTTGGTAAACTGCTTGGTGATGGCGTTCTTAGGCTCGGTGAGGATACGTTTGAGGGTGCCACGGTCGAGCGGGTTGAGATAAGTCAATATTGGGAAACGGCCGATTATCTCTGGAATCAAACCGAATTTTTTCAAATCGGACGGCGCGATATATTGGAGCATATTATCGCGGTCGATTTGTTTTTTGAGGTCGGAGCCGTAGCCGATGGCGTTGGTCCCCACGCGGTTGGCGATAATCTTGTCGATGCCGTCGAAGGCGCCGCCTGCGATGAAGAGGATGTCTTTGGTGTTGACCTGAATCATCTTCTGTTCAGGATGTTTGCGACCGCCTTGTGGTGGCACGTTTACCACTGTACCTTCGAGGAGTTTCAACATGGCTTGCTGTACGCCTTCGCCCGACACGTCGCGTGTGATGCTTGGGTTGTCGCCTTTGCGGGCTATCTTGTCGATTTCGTCAATGAAAACGATGCCTTTTTCTGCTGCTGCCACGTCGTAGTCGGCAGCTTGGAGCAGCTTCACGAGGATGTTCTCGACATCTTCACCAACGTAGCCTGCCTCAGTGAGCACTGTGGCGTCGGCGATGGCGAACGGCACATGGAGCATGCGCGCTATCGTCTTGGCTAACAAGGTCTTACCTGTTCCTGTCTCGCCCACGAGCACGATGTTCGACTTCTCAATTTCGACCTCGTCGGCGGTATCTTTCTGGTTCAGACGTTTATAGTGGTTATAGACGGCTACCGAAAGCACACGTTTCGCTGCATCCTGCCCGATGACGTACTGGTCGAGGAAATTCTTGATTTCCAACGGCTTGAGAAGCTTGAAGTCGGGGACTTGCGATTTGCTGCGGTGTTGCATCTCCTCATTCAACAGCTGATGTGCGCGGCTGACGCATTCGTCGCAGATGAAACCGTTGATGCCTGAGATCAGAAGGTTGACCTGGCTCTCGGGGCGACCGCAGAAGGAACAGAAATTCTCTTGTTTTTTCGACATCTTTTTAGTCTTTAGTTTTTAGTCTTTAGTCTTTAGCATCTTTTTTTCTAACAACTAACGACTAAAGACTAACGACTATTTATTTTTAATAAGAACTTCGTCAACCATGCCGTAGGCTTTGGCTTCTTCCGCTGTCATCCAATAGTCGCGGTCGGAGTCGGCCCACACCTTGTCGTACGGTTGTTTGGTGTGCTGAGCTATGATTTCGTAAAGTTCTTTCTTTATTTTCTGAATCTCACGAGCTGTGATCTCGATGTCAGAAGCCTGTCCCTGCATGCCGCCCATTGGCTGGTGTATCATGATGCGTGAGTGCTTGAGTGCCGAGCGTTTTCCGTCGGCGCCGGCGCAGAGCAACACTGCCGCCATCGAGGCCGCCATGCCTGTGCATATTGTCGCCACGTCAGGCTGGATGAACTGCATGGTGTCGTAGATGCCGAGACCTGCATACACCGAGCCACCCGGAGAGTTTAAATAAATCTGGATGTCGCGTTTCGGGTCGGCTGACTCGAGGAAGAGCAGCTGTGCCTGGATGATGTTAGCGACGTAATCGTCAATCTGGTCGCCCAAAAAGATGATGCGGTCCATCATAAGGCGTGAGAACACGTCCATCTGTGCCACGTTGAGCTGGCGTTCCTCGATGATGGTCGGGGAGATGTAGCTTGTGATGGTGTTGGCGTACTTCTCAAGGCCGAGGCCGTTGATGCCGCGGTGCTTGGTGGCGTATTTATAGAATTCGTTGTTAGTGTTCATTATTCAGCAGCTTCTTCTTTCTTTGTTGTCTTCTTGGCGCGAGGCTTTTTAGCGGCTGGTTTCTCTTCCTGTGGAAGGACAGCCTTCACGAAGCCTTCGTAGTCGGTGTCAACGACTTTCACCTTCATGGCTTTCTTCAAGAAAGCGGTGACTTTGTTGTCGGCGACCTGGTTCTTGATGTTCTCGCGCTGGTTCTCGTCTTTCAACACTGAGTCGACGATACCGTTGAGACGCTGTTTCATATCGTCGTCCATGCCTGCGAGGTCGAGCTGGCCGAAGTACATCTTTGTCACGAAGTCGCGGAGTTCTTCTTCTTTGAGGACGAGTTCAGGATTTGCCTTTGCGATAGTCTCTTCGATGAGCTGCCATCTGAAAGTCTTTGAATAGACGTTGTCGTAGTTCTTTTCGACGTCTTCTTCAGTGATTTTGCCTTCGCTGTTGGCGACGATCCAACGTTTCAGGAATGCGTCAGGCATGTCGAACTTAATCTCGCTCACGAGTTTGTCGATGGCGTTGTTGAGGAACATGCGTTCAGCCTCAACAACATACTGGCGTTCCATCTCTGTGGCGATTTCCTTGCGGAATGTCTCGACGTCTTTGATATCCTTGCCAGGGAAAATCATCTTGAAGAGTTCTTCGTTGAGTTCCGGAAGCTTATCATCTTTCTTGTTGCCTTCTTGGATGCGCTTGATTGTCTCGTCGATTTCCTTGTCGGAAGCCTTGATGTTGTAGTCGTTGATGGCGATTTTACCGAGTTCGACTTTGATTTCCGGCTTCAGACCCACTTCAAAGAAGAAGCTCATTGTTTCCTGAGTCTCAGGATCGGTAGGCTGCTGTTTGTCGGGATCTGACAGCGGGTAACCCATGACGTCGAGTTTATTCTCGATGATATGATTGTTGAGAGCTTCGGAGACCTTCTTGTTTAACTTGTCGAAAGTGACTGCTGAGCCGTACATCTTCTCTATCATTCCGAACGGAACTTTACCCTGACGGAAGCCCGGGAGAGTGGCTTTGTGCTGATAGTTCTTCAATTCTTTCTTTACATCTTCAGCGTAGTCAGCTTTGTCGATGTCGATTTGGATGCTGGCGAGGAGGTCGCCCTTTGCTGTCTGTGTTGTCTTCATTATCAATAAGTTATTTAATTCTTTGGTGCGGATGAAGGGACTCGAACCCATACTCCTTACGGAACCAGATCCTAAGTCTGGCGCGGCTACCAATTACGCCACATCCGCAGAAAATTTTGAGGGTGCAAAATTACAAAATTTTTTGATATTATGACGAATTAAATGAACTTTTTTTATTGTTATAAAATTTTAAATAAAAACACGTTAATATTTTGATTTTTAATAAATTTGCATGTTTTTTGAAAGACAAGGCAAAATATTGTTATGAAGAGATTGTGTCTTTTGTTTTTTTTGACATTTTTTATGGTCAGTAACGGCGTTTTCGCGCAGTTTTTGGGCTCATCGTCCAATTATTCCGGCTCGCGAGGGCTTGCTGTGAATCCGTCACTCATGACAACATCATATGTTTATGCCGATTTGGGACTTAATCTGAATTTTTCGGTATATAATGATTTTGCATTCATCCATGCGAGCGATTACTGGAAGCTGTTGAACGGCAATAATATGTCGGATTATTATGTCAATGGGAAGAAATATCCCATAGGATTTGTTATTAACGAGAATCCGAAATACGTTTATGAGACACTGGACTTTAACGTTATTTCCGGAATGTATAGCCCTAACGGGAAAAGAGCATTCGGTTTTTATGTCAATAATCGTGTTTATACAAACGGAACACGTGTTCCATGGGAGATTCCCGAGGCAAGCGTGGTGACGTTGGAGGACGGCGATTATATAGGAAAGAACTATAAATCGGAGGATTCGAGGTTTGGCATGATGGCTTGGTCGGAGGTTGGATTGTCTTATTCTTCAACAGTTTACGAGCGGTATGACAAAAAAATCGATGTAGGAGTGACATTGAAAGGTCTTATAGGTTATGCTGGCTTGGATGTTGATCTGAATGAGGTTGACAAGGACATTTTGAGCAAAGACTCTGTCTGTTTGCACAAACTTGACATGACGGCGGCTATGTCGGCACCGGTGAATTATACTCCGAAATTCTCGGAGATGAATTTTTTCAATCCCGACAAGTTGATAAATGGTTACGGTGTGGGTTTTGACATCGGTATCACTTATACCCGTAAGAAAGATAATAAGGTGAGTTCTTCGGTGAAACGTCCATGTAACGCTCCGAGAGTGGAGTATTTCTGGAGATTGGGCTTGTCGCTGCTTGATGTCGGGGCGATAAGTTACAATGACAATGCAAGAATTTACAGGTTTCAAACCGAAACAGACAAGATATTTGACATTTCGAGGCTTGAGGGTGTCGGTGATTTCAGCTCTTTGATTGACACGGTAAGTCTTATGATAAACGACAACGCCGGTGATGCTTATGTCGGCAGTGGCTTTATGATGGGACTGCCAACTGCGGTGAGTTTACAGTTCGATTATAACATTTATAAGAGTTTTTATGCCAATGTAACATGGATTCAGCCACTGCGTTTGTTTGAGCGTTCCGCGTTCCGCCAGTCGATGCTGGTGGTCAAGCCGCGTTACGAGTCGATGCTGATGGACATTTCCGTTCCTGTCACTCTGTATAACTATGATAAAATTTTTGTAGGTTTTGAGGCGAGGTTGGCATTTTTTGCCATCGGGACGCACAACATTTTCAATTACATTGGCATAGGTGATTCCAGCGGTCTCGATGTGTATATCGCCTTAAAATTCAATCTTTATAAAGGAAGATGTTTCGGTGGTGTGAGAGACACTTGCTGGAACGCCGATTTCAGGTAGTTTTTCGTTTATTTTTTCACGTTGAGAGCCTCGCGTAAGGCGTTGCCCATCAGCATGAAAGCCAGCACGAGCAGCATGATTGCGATGCCAGGGAGGATGGCGAGGAAGGCGTCATCGAGGATGATGTAGGCGTAGTTTTCCTTTATCATCGAGCCCCACGACGGCATTGGAGGCTGCACGCCGATGCCTAGGAAACTCAGACCCGCTTCGAGAAGTATGGCGGTGGCGAAATTAGCCGCCGAGATCACGATTATCGGGTTGATGATGTTAGGGATGATATGGCGGATGATGATTCTGGCGTTTTTGAAGCCTAAAGCACGTCCCGCCTCCACGAAAGTCGTTTCACGGATGGAGAGGATTTGGCCTCTTGTGACGCGCGCCACCTCGACCCACATGGTGAGGCCGACGGCGATGAACACCTGCACCACGCCCTTGCCGAGAGCGAACGTTATCGCTATGACTATCAACAAAGTAGGCAGCGACCAAACCACATTGATAAGCCACATTGTCACGTCGTCGACACGGCCTCGGAAGAAGCCGCCGAGGCCTCCGACAAACAGGCCTATGATCACTGAAAGGAATACGGCTATGAAGCCGACGCTGAAACTGATTCGTGTGCCCAGGACGAGGCGGCTCAGGAAGTCGCGCCCGAACTGGTCGGTGCCGAGGTGATATTTGCGGTGAACAACAGGATTTTCAGGCAAAAAAGCGTTGTCGATGACTTCTTCTTGAACTGAGCCGTTATGCTCGGGATTGAAAATATAGACTGTTGTTGTATTTTCTTCAATTTTTAAAGAATCGAATGGAATCTGGCGGTAAGGCGAGGGCTGCCCGCTCCAAAGTTTTTTGAAAAATCCCACTTTTTCGACCTTTGTCGGCTTGTTGACGAGCAAGATATCGACTTCGAAGCCCGGTTTCTGGGTTGAGATTTCGAGAATCTGAGTGTTCGCATCTGGCGTATTGTCTGGGATGATGAAATATGCGAAGACCGCCGTCAGTGCGCATAAGATAATGAAAACCAACGATATCATTCCCGCCACGTTTTTTTTGTAACGTCGCCAGGCGAGCTGGGAAGGGGAGAGGAAGTCGTTGTTTTTCATTAGTTAGTCAGTTGTTCAGTTATTTTTTTGCAAAAATAGGAATTTTTTTAAATCTCTCGCAGATCTCGCAGAAAACGCAGAAAATTTCTTCCACGGTTCTTCCACAATTGATTTAGTTCGCTGGCGCGAACAGATCTCGCGGAGCATGACCAATGTTATGTCATTTAATCTATAAATTTCTTGCATTTTCCAAAATCATTTCCTAATTTTGCAATTCAAATACATTGTATCATGAAAAGACTCCTTTTTATCGTTTTGATTGCCGTTTTGGGACTGACGGCATGTGGTCCGACACCTGAAGAACTTGTTGGGCATGGCAAAAAACATCTTGAAAACGAGAATTGTGCCGAGGCGGTGAATTGTTTCGAAAAAGCTTCTAAGAAAGGCAATGCGGAAGCAATGTATGAATTGGGCAATATGTTTTATTCCGGATGTTGTGTTGATGAGGATAAAGAGAAAGCCGCTGAATGGTATAAGAAAGCAGCCGAGATCGACTATCCTGAAGCGCAAAACAAGCTTGCAGATATGTATTATCAGGGAATTGGTGTTCCGCAAGATTTTGAAAAAGCCGCGAACTGGGCTATGAAGGCGGCGGCATACGATATGGTGGAGTCACAATTTGTATTGGCATCACTTTATTATGTTGGAAAAGGAGTTCCTCAAGATTACGACAAAGCCGCAGAGTCGTTTTTGAAAGTGGAAGAGAAGGGCGGAGACTTGGCTAAAAAAGCACAAATCATATTGTCTGTTTGTTATCTTAAAGGATTGGGAGTGCCTCAAAGCGACGAAAAAGCTGTTGAGATGATGTGTAAAGATAGTGATTTGTCTCTTGCGGAGGCGCAGCGAAAAATTGGCATTTTCTATAACTATGGATCTGAAGTCATGGACATAGCGAGAGATATCGACCAGGCCGTGAAATGGTATCGTAAGGCGGCCGAAAATGGTGATGCTGTTGCGCAGAATCGTCTTGGAGTTGCATATTATGAAGGCATAAGCGTTAAAAAAAACGTGAAGGAAGCCAAATACTGGTGGAAGAAAGCCGCAGACCAGGGTGATGAGGATGCGAAGGAGAACTTGAGGATGTTGGCAATGGCTGAGAAGAGAGCGAGAGAAGCAAATAAGACATATATATTGAAAGGCGTTTCGTTTGAGATGGTATTCGTTAAAGGCGGCACGTTTACCATGGGAGCGACTCCCGAACAGGGTAGTGATGCTGTAAGAGACGAGTACCCGGCACACAGTGTTACATTGAGTGACTACTACATCGGAAAATTTGAGGTTACTCAGGAGTTATGGCGGGCTGTTATGGGTTATAATCCAAGTAGTTTCAAAGGCAATAATCTGCCGGTTGAAAATGTCAGTTGGAACGATATAGAAATGTTTATCATTATGTTAAACGAGAAAACAGGAGCTAACTTCCGCTTGCCTACTGAAGCCGAATGGGAATATGCTGCAAGGGGAGGAAACAAAAGCAAAGGTTATAAATATAGTGGCAGCGACAGAATTGACGATGTGGCATGGTACTTATGTAATAATACACATGCCGTGGGGACAAAATTACCAAATGAATTGGGTATTTACGATATGAGCGGTAACGTTTGGGAGTACTGTCAGGACTGGTATGGAGATTACAGCAGTTCAAGCATGACCAATCCGACGGGGCCTTCTTCTGGTACGTTCCGCATACTTCGTGGTGGTAGCTGGGACATGTATGCAGAGTACAGCCGAGTGTCGTTACGCAACGTACGTCAGCCTAATGATCACAGCGCCACTAAAGGCTTCCGCCTCGTCCTTGTCCCTTAGTTCTACTACGACGAAGTCTATCATACTAAGCTAAAAAAAGCGGTTTATTATAATGGAGCGGAGCAAGCCGCGGAACGGAGTGAAGCAGGCAAGCGAAGCGGAATAATAAACCGTGGCGTTAATGCAGCCGCTTATAAGGGCTTTTATTGTCAAATTTTTTTAACAAAACTTGTCATTTTTCCTTACTTTATTTTGTATATTATTGAAAATCAAAAGCCAAAAAATTTTAAAAATTTTCCGAATCATTATTTAAAAAATAGTGTATTTTTTCGGCCTTGAAAACGAGTTTTAAATCATTGTTAAAAGTAAAATGAAAAAGCTGACAAATAGTAAGGCTTTACTGCTTTTATTGGTGTTGATGTTGTGTTTTGTGTTATCGATGAAAGCTCAAAAAAGCGATGGTTTTTTCCGCAACGACGAACTTTATAACGACCGTAACGGCACCATCGGAGGCTTTAATATAGGTACACAGGGCTTCGGCCAGGATATCTACGGCGGCTTCAACATTACAACACAACAATTCGGACAGGAGGCGCCACTTGGCAGTGGAATGCTGATAATGCTCGGCGCAGGAACTGTTTACGCTGTAAAGAAACACAAACGCAAAGGGGATTCCTCGCTGCGGTAGTAATGACAAATAAGGAATAAAAATTAAATATTATATGAAAAAGCTCAGTATAGTAATCATATCATTGGCATTGGTTTTAGGCTTAAGCCAGTGCAAGAAAAAAGTAACAGAAATCACACCTGCTGCTACACCTGAAGTCAATGGAAATTTAGTTCACATCAGAGTGAATGCCGGACATGGCGACAAGCATGTCGTGTATCCTGAATCAGGTGCCTACGTCTTTGAGAACGGCGACAAACTCTATGTGGGCAACCATGGCTATTATGTCGGCACTTGGAATATTATAACGGTGCTTTCAGCGGCGACATCGAAATCGCCGATACATGTGCAGCTGCTTACAAGGATTATCTGCACTTCTATTTCATTGGCGGTGCATATACTGGCGAACTGTACACGCCGTCGGCGACAAATCCAACAAGATCGTTTGAATGGAGCATCGCTGACCAAACGGGTAGTAAGCTTCCTATTATTTCATACGGTCATTCCACACAAAAATACTCAAAAAAAGCAACTGCCTATTCATGTATGCTTGAAAACAAGTGCGGCTTGGTGAAATTCTGGGCTTGGCCAACACCATCCACATCGAATACTCTCGTCACGATTTCGGAGATGAAGACCACGGCTCTCATCGACTTTGCCAATCCTGGAATAACCGCCATCAATGACGTTGTCCAGACCATCTACATGCCTGCCATAAAAGCCAACACTTACTATGGTGGATACAACGGCATTTCGGTTGGACTCGAATATGTTGACCTCGGTCTGTCGGTGGATTGGGCTGCCTGCAACGTGGGCTCATGCACACACGAGGGTTACGGCAAATTCTTCGCTTGGGGCGAAACAGCATCAAAGAAAGCATACTGCTGGAGTCACTACGCGTTTGCCCAAGACCCTGACCCAACCGATGGTGATACGATTCACTGGGAATATCCTAATGATGGAGCAAATCTGTGGCTCACTAAGTATAACACCCAAGACATATTCAGCAACCCTGAGGGAGACCCCGACCCCGATGGTGATACCATCTTGGAGTACGTGGACGACGCGGCAAGGGCAATTATGGGCAATGGTTGGCGCACACCCACAGTAGAGGAATGGAATGAACTGATCGAAGGAACAACCCCAACAAGGGATGAGGTGAACGGCATAGGAGGCATACGGTTCACAGCGACGAATGGCAATAGTATCTTCCTGCCCTTTGCCGGTTTTTACAGTGGTCCTCAACACTCGGCCCAATACAATGGTGACCGTCTGCCCGTGGGTGAATACTGGTCGAACGAAATCGACTCAGACAAACCCTACCAAGCGTGGTGTTTATACATCGATGACCCAACCTATGGTTATGACCCAGAACATCCAGAAGGATCACTTGAACACATCCGTGTGACGAGCGGGGTTCCAACTGGTACAGATGATGTGGGATTCATTCGCAATGAAGGACGTCCTGTGAGGGCAGTGCGTGATAGATAAAAAATAATTTGTATCTTTGCAAAAAATTCCAGATATGAAAAATTTGCAAAGCATCATAGAAAAAGCATGGGACGACCGCTCACTGTTGGCGAAAAATGAGACTCGTGAGGCAATTCGTGAGGTGGTTCGACTTCTTGACAAAGGTGAGATTCGTATTGCTGAAAAGATTGATAACCAATGGGCTGTGAATGAATGGCTGAAGAAAGCCGTCATCATGTTTTTCCCGATTAACGACATGGAGGTGTCGAAGAGCGGCATCTTTGAATATTACGACAAGATTCCTTTGAAGGGCGGTTTTGAGCAGGCTGGAGTGCGCGTGGTGCCTCCGGCGACGGTGCGTTATGGCGCTTTCATAAACAAAGGCGCGGTGCTGATGCCTTCCTATATTAATATAGGTGCATACGTCGATAGCGGCACTATGGTCGATACTTGGGCAACGGTGGGCTCATGCGCGCAGATAGGCAAAAACGTGCATCTCAGCGGCGGTGTCGGCATCGGCGGAGTGCTCGAGCCAGTGCAGGCAGCTCCAGTAATCATTGAAGATAACTGTTTCATTGGCTCGCGTTGCATCGTGGTGGAAGGAGTGAGGATAGAAGAAGAAGCAGTGCTTGGCGCGAATACCGTAATCACGCAATCGACGAAGATTTTGGATGTGACCGGACCAGAGATTAAGGAGTACAAAGGCGTGGTGCCAGCGCGTTCGGTTGTGGTGCCTGGTTCATACACAAAACACTTCCCGGCGGGCGACTTCCAGGTGGCTTGCGCATTGATAATCAAGAAGAGAAACGAGTCAACGGATAAAAAAACATCTCTCAACGAAGCGTTAAGAGATGTTCAAGTTTGAGGGTAGAAGGTGGGATTCGAACCCACGACCCACGGAACCACAATCCGGTACTCTAACCAGCTGAGCTACATCTACCATCTGGATTTGCGGGTGCAAAAGTACAAAATATTTTAATACGAAAGCAAAAAAATCATTATTTTTGCAAAAAATTTTTTCATAGATGGGCAGAATAATGGCAATCGATTATGGCAGAAAGCGTTGCGGCATAGCCGTGACCGACCCTTTGCGCATCATAGCCAACGGTTTGACTACGGTGCGAGCCTGCGATTTGGTTGCTTTTATTCAGGATTACGTGAAGAAAGAAGTGGTTGATGAGATAGTGGTGGGGGAGCCGAAGGACATGCACAACAACCCGTCGGAATCGGCGCAGTATATCGAGCCTTTCCTGAAACAGCTGAAAAAGGTGCTGCCTGACATGGTGGTCAAACGTTTTGACGAGCGTTTCACCTCCGTGATGGCGCATCAGGCCATGCTCGACGCCGGTTTGGGTAAGAAAGCAAGGCAGAATAAGGAGCTCGTGGATACAATCAGTGCGACGATTATTTTGCAATCGTACATGGCATCAATAAAATAAAATATAAAATGGTATTACCAGTTGTGGCGTACGGTCATCCGGTGTTGAAGCACGTGGCCGAAGATATTGAAGAAAACAGTCCTGAGATTCAGCAGCTTATCGCTGATATGTTTGAGACAATGTATTATACCGAAGGCGTCGGTTTGGCGGCTCCGCAGATTAACAAATCCATTCGCCTTTTTGTGATGGACAGCGACCCGTTTAAGGACAAATATCCTGAGGGCGCAGGCGTGAAGAAAGTGTTCATAAACCCAGAAATCATTGAGCTTTCGGGTGAGCCATGGACGTTTAAGGAAGGCTGCCTGAGTCTGCCCGACATGGGCGAGGACGTGGAGCGCCCGAGCAAGGTGAAAATCAATTACTTGGATGAGGATTTCGTGGAACACGAAGATGAATTCGATGGAATAGTGGCACGCGTCATCCAGCACGAATACGACCACCTCGAAGGAAAATGCTACGTCGATAGAATCAGCTCAATGCGTAAGATGTTGTTAAAGAATAAGTTACGCAATATCTCCGAAGGCAACGTCGATGTCGATTACAAAATGATTTTCCCAAATAAAAAACACCGTAGATAAAGTTTAGAGTTGAGAGTGTAGAGTTTAGAGTAGTTTAAAAGTTTAAAGAGGAAAGATGAATAAGTATATAATTTGTTTTGTTTTAGCATTGCTATTCGTGGGTTGCAGCAACAACGACCCGGCGAAGAGAATTGAAACATTGGAAAAAGAGGCGTTTGCAACTGAAAACGCAATTAACCCTGATATTGCAAGCGATTTAGTATCAGCGTATTGTGATTTTGCAGATGCATATCCGAATGATGAAAAGTCGCCGGAATATCTTTTCAAGGCGGTCGATGTTTCGATGAATCTTAACGAGCCGCAGCGTACGATTTCGATAGTCGACAGGCTGGTGAAGGAGTATCCCGAATATCCTCGCACGCAGGCGGCGTTGTTCATTAAGGCGTTCATCTTCGAGACTCGTTACAACAACCTAGAGATGGCGAAGAAGATTTACGAGCAGTATCTTGAGATGTATCCCAATGGCGAGTTTGCCAATGATAGCAGGGCTTCCATTGAAAATCTTGGCCTGACGCCAGAAGAATTGGTTAAAAAATTCGAATCACAGGAATAACCTATCCCGCGTCCCTAAGTCTCGTGTCCCGCGTCAAAAAAACGGTATTTTTCGATTAACTAATAATAACATGAAAACAAAAATCTTTATCATTGCTGCATTTGTGCTGATTCTATTCGGTTGCGGCACTAAAAAGCAACTGAATTCACCTGTAAAACAACACAACAGCATCGTCATTCTGTATGAAAACGACGTACATTGTGCCATTGACGGCTATGCGAAGATGGCTGGATTGCGCGATGCAATATCCGACACGGCATACGTCGCTGTGGTGTCGTCGGGCGACTACCTTCAGGGCGGGACTGTCGGTGCCATCTCAAACGGCGGCTATATCGTTGAGATAATGAAGCAAGTGCATTACGATGCGATAGCTTTGGGCAATCATGAATTCGACTACGGCATGCCGCGTCAGTTGGAGTTGCTTTCGACGTTCAATGCTCCGGTGCTGTGCGCCAATCTTTACGACAAGGACGGAAAAATTGTGTATTCGCCATACAAAATCTTCAATTATGGCGGGCGCAAGGTGGCTTTTGTGGGCGTGGTGACTGCTGAGACGGAGGCGATAACACCGGCTTATTTCATCAAGAAGCTTTATACTTTGAATAGAAATCAGATGGCTCAGCTGGTGCAGCAGACTGTCGATGACGTCCGCGCACAGGGCTGCGACTATGTGATTTTGCTGTCGCATCTAGGCGAGGAGCATCTGGACACCTCTATCGACTCGCACGAGCTTATTGCGGCTACGACCGGCATCGATGTTGTGTTGGACGCTCATACTCATAGCGTTATCCTTTGCGACACCTTGATGAATGCCGATGGCAAACCTGTTTATGTAACGCAGACAGGCACTGCTTTTGCCAATGTTGGCGAGCTTGTGATTACCAAAAACGGCAATTTCTGCTTTAATCTCATCCCGACAAATGACATTCCATACGTAAATGCGGAGGTGAAAAAAGTCACCGACAGCATTCATGCTATACTTGATGAAGCGGTGGGGCAGGTGGTCTTCCATACTGACTATAGGATAAGAATCAAAGACGACAACGGCAAGCGAATTGTGCGTAACGCTGAGACCAATGCTGGCGATTTGGTCGCTGATGCCATGCGCTATATGATGGACGCCGACATCGCATTTGTCAACGGCGGCGGTGTTCGTAATGAGATTGAGACTGGCGATGTCACTTATAACCAAGTTGTGGAAATGCTGCCATTCGACAATAAAGTTGTGAAGATTGAGGCGACAGGTGCCGAAATTCTTGAGATGCTGAGGCTGACATCGCAGAAAGTGCCTGATGAAGAGGGCGATTTCCCGCAGGCGTCAAATGTCAGGTTCACGATTCATGTGGTTGAAGGCGGCGAAAACTACGTCACCTCGGTCGAGGTGCAGCAACCCGACGGCAGCTACAAGCCGATTGACCCGGCGGCGAAATATACGGTGGCAGTGAACGACTACTGTGCCTACAATGGCGGGTTTAAGAACGTTTTCGCTAATTGTCCTGTCATTTACGAGCCGATGATTTGCTATCGCGATGTAGTTGTCGAATATGTCATAAAGGCCTTGGGCGGCGAAATCCCGTCGCAATACGAAAAGAGCCAGGGCAGGATAACGATAGTTTACGAATAGGTTTTATTGTAATTTTCAATCAAATCCAAAATCTCATCTCTTCCGGTTTTCTTTTCGGAGGAGGTGACAATCATTGTGGGGAGCTCTTCCCATTCTTCGGATAGTTTTTTCTTGTAATTCTCAATGTTTTCGGCCAGTTTGCCGCTCCCGAGTTTGTCGGCTTTGGTGAAAACTATCACAAACGGAACCATGTTTTCGCCGAGGTTTGAGATGAAGTCCAAGTCGATTTTCTGCGGCTCGATGCGGCTGTCAACCAAGACAAATGTCGTGACAAGGTTTTGACGGCCTAAGATATATGAGTCGAGCATCTTTTTCCACATTTCGCGTTCTTTCTGCGAGCGTTTGGCGAAGCCGTAGCCAGGAAGGTCAACCAGATACCATTCATTGTTGATAATGAAATGGTTGATAGTGATGGTCTTGCCCGGTGTCGCTGACACTTTGGCGAGTTTGCTGTTGCCCGTCAGCATGTTGATGAGCGACGATTTTCCCACGTTGGAGCGACCGATGAAGGCGTACTCGGGTTTGTCGGGCTTCGGGAGCTTCGCGACGTTGGTGTTTGATTGCAGAAACGATGCGGATTTGATTAGCATGATTTGAAATTTTTGCAAAAATATAAAAAAGACGTTAGACTTTAGACATTAGATCTTAGTTTTTTTGAAAATAGCTAAAGTCTAACGTCTAAGGTCTAATGTCTAAAAGTCTTATTGTTGATAACTTTTTTCACTGTTTATAACCCTGTTGATAACTTTTTAAAAATTTTTGTAAAAAAGTGGGAGTAAGTGGGAAAAAATGTATAATTTTACAAGCTGAAAAATTATAAGAAAATGGATTATCCGATTGGAGAATATTATTGCAAATTAGACGCCAAGGGAAGGCTGCTTTTGCCCAGTAGTTTCAAGGAACAGCTGGGAGAGGCGCTGAACGAGGGGTTCGTGCTCCGACCGGGGTTGTTTGAGACATGCCTCGACGTGTATGGGAAGGACGATTGGCGTAAATTGCAGGACAAACTTGCCAAGTTGAACCCGTTCAAGAAGGAAAATCTGATGATGATGCGCCGCATCAACGGGGGTGCGCGCGTGGTGATGATGGACGGCAGCGGCCGTCTGCAGATTCCAAAGGACCTTGTGGATAAGTGCGGAATGGTGAAGGAAGTGGTGATAACTTCGCTGCCCGACAGGATGCAGATTTGGGCGAAGGAGAAGATGGATGAGAGCAACGCCCAGATGACAGATGAAGAGTTCTCGCAGCTTTTGGAGGACCGACTTGGAAACATTGATTTTGAATAAGTTATAGAGTTATGTATCATAATCCTGTGTTGTTGAACGAGTGTATCGATGGCCTGAACATCAATCCGAATGGCATCTATGTTGATGTGACGTTCGGCGGTGGCGGCCATTCGAGAGCAATCCTCGAAAAGCTCGAGGGCGGTCACTTGTATGCTTTCGACCAGGATGCCGACGCCGCGAAGAATGCCTTTGACGATGAGCGGTTTACGTTCATTCCGCAGAATTTCCGTTACATGAAAAACTTTGTGCAGCTTTACGCAAATTCGAAAGTTGACGGAATTTTGGCGGACTTGGGAGTGTCGTCGTATCAGTTCGACACGCCGGCGAAGGGTTTTTCGACACGTTTTGAGGGTCGCCTCGATATGCGAATGAACCAGAATGACCCCGTGGATGCGGCGAATATTGTGAATACGTACGAGGTTTCGGCTTTGGCCAGTGTTTTCTCGCGTTACGGTGAGTTGAAAAACGCAATGGCGATAGCAAGAGATATAGAATTGGCAAGAGATTTGAATCCGATTGAGACGACTACTGATTTGAAAAATGCGGTGGCCTCGCATCTGCCGAAAGGTCAGGAAAACAAGGTGCTGGCGCAGATTTTTCAGGCGTTGAGGATTGAGGTGAACAAGGAGATGGAGGTGCTGGAGGCGTTTTTGTCGCAGTGCGCCGACGTTTTGAAACCGGGCGGCAGGCTGGTGGTGATGTCGTATCATTCGCTGGAAGACCGATTGGTGAAGAATTTCATGCGCAGCGGCAAGGCCGACGGCGAAGTGGAGCAGGATTTCTTCGGAAACCGCAACACACCTTATAAATTAATAACGCACAAGCCGATTGTTCCGAGCGACGAGGAAATCGCAAGAAACAGCAGGGCGAGGAGCGCGAAATTGAGAATAGCGGAGCTCCTGTAGTGACAAGGCATGCCTTGTCCGTACAGGATGAGAAAAATATGAAGAAAAATAAAGGATCGTTTTTTAAGAATTATCTTGGAGGTGACGTCTTCTCGAAGGAGACAGTGGTGAAGCAGTTGCCGTTTGTGCTGTATGTGGTGTTTTTGTTAATGATATATATATCAAACACTTACATCGCGGAGGATATGAAATTGGATATCATAAAAACGACAAAAGTTCTTGAAGAAAAAAAAGTTGAATATATAAGCATCAAATCTGAGATAACGAAGAGAACAAAACAGTCGGAGTTGTCGTTGAAGCTGAAAAACAAAGGGATAAAAGAAACTGTAGAGCCTGTTAAGAAAATTGTTATAAGATAGAAAGGACAAGTTAGTGAATAATACCAGATTTAACGATGTATGGCGAGTTTTACTTGTTTATGTGCTCGTATTAGCGTTTGCAGTGGCAGTCGTGCTTAGGATTGTGTTTCTGCAAGTGGCTGAACGCGAGGATCTCATGGCTAAGGCTCGTGAAATGGACATCAGGATGGTGAAAGTTCCGGCGGTGCGAGGCAATATTTTTTCGAAAAACGGGACGCTTTTGGCGACCACGATACCTGTTTATGACATCTTTTTTGACCCGTTGGCAGTGCCTGAAGATGTTTTTGACAAGGAGATAGGAGCATTGTCAGACAGTTTGTCGAAAATGCTTAAGGCTAAGAGCAAGTCACAGTATGTCAACAGTTTCAGAGAGGCACGGAAGAAAAACAGACGTTATGTTCGCATTGCCCGCAAGCTTAGATTGGATGATTACGAACGTATCAAGACGTTTCCGATTTTCAGAGAGAAGCTTGGCAACGGATTTATTGCCGAGAAACAGTTGATCAGAGAGCGTCCGTATGGCGACATCGCGATGCGTGTGATCGGCTACGTGAATCTCAGCGATACGTTGCATTCTGTGAAAGTGGGATTGGAGGGAGCTTATGACACTTGCTTGAGAGGCAGCGACGGCTTGCAGATGCGCAGGCGTGTCAACGGCGGAAGATTTATTGATATGTCATCGTCGTCGAACGTGACGCCTTATAACGGTAATGACATTTACACTTCCATCGACGCGAAGATTCAGGATGTGGCCGAAGAGGCTCTTCGTCGTTGTCTGGTTGAAAACAACGCCCAACAAGGATGTGTCATCATGATGGATGTGAAATCGGGGTTTGTGGAGGTGATGGCATCGCTGCGTTACAACGACAAGAAGAAAATATACGAGGAATCGTATAACTTCGCCATAGCAGAGAATGTGGAACCAGGCTCGACGTTTAAGGCAATCACCATGACGGCGTTGCTGGAAAACGACCGTAACTTTAACATTAACAGAGTGTTGAACCTCGGTACGACAGGTAAAATGAAGTTCGCAAACCGAGTCATGACCGACTCGCACGTGGTCGGTGAGGGGCATCCTACGGTAAAACAGTGTTTCTGGGAATCATCGAACATCGCGTTCGGATACCTTACCACAGAGGCGTTTGAAGGAAATCAGCAGCGTTTTATAGACTTGATTTACAAAACAAAAATCAACGAGCCGCTAAATCTCGATATAAAAGGTGAGGGTAAGCCTTATATAAAAAGCACCGACAGTAGATTGTGGTCGAAAGTGTCATTGCCTTGGATGTCAATAGGTTATGAGCTGACAGTAACTCCGATAACCCTGTTGACTTATTACAATGCCATTGCTAACGACGGTAAAATGGTGAAACCTCAGTTTGTGAAGGAGATTCGCAGGGGCAATGATGTAGTGAAGACTTTCGACACCATCGTGATAAACGAAAAAATAGCTTCGGACAGGACAATAAAAACATTGCAGGAACTGCTGTGCGGCGTGGTTGAAAACGGAACCGCGAAGGCTTTGAATAAATGTCCTTTTAAAGTGGCAGGAAAGACTGGTACCGCACAGATAGCCAGCAACGGCAACTATAATCACAGGAACTATACCGCATCGTTTGTTGGATACTTCCCGGCCGACAATCCGAAATACACATGCATAGTGGTGATTAGCAACCCAATGGGAAGAAATTACTACGGCGCGTCGGTATCGGCACCTGTTTTCAAAGAGATTGCCGAAAAGGTTTATGCCACGGAACTGGGTGTCACCGACGAGGCTCGGATTTATTCGGCTAACTGCGACAAATATACCAAAGCCGACATCGCATATTATAGCGACGTGGTTGATTATTGCGAGATGGCAGGAATCAGAATGGTTGATGGAGAACTTGGTACTGAATGGGTTAACGTGAAAACATCCAGCAATGGAGGTGTGAAATTCACAAATGTGACGCTGCATGACGATGAGGTGCCAAATCTTGTTGGGATGAATGTGATGGATGCCGTATATCTCGTCGAATCGATGGGATGGAAGGTGGAGTTCAGCGGAAAAGGCTTGGTGGATAGCCAAAGCGTGAAAGCAGGAACGAAATTGGAAAAAGGGAAAACGATTAGTTTAAAGTTGAAAGTGTAGAGTTTAGAGATAAAAGAAATGAATATTGAAGAAATTTTAAACGGCGCGAAGGATTTGCAGTTCGATTCGAGGAAGTGCACTGACGGCAGTGTGTTTTTTGCGATTCGCGGAACGCAGGTCGATGGCCATGACTATATCGCGAAAGCTGTTGAAAACGGCGCAAAGACCGTTGTCTGCGAGCAGATGCCTGAGACGCAGGCTGATGGCGTGAGATTTGTTGTGGTCGAGAACAGTGCGAAGGCTTTGGGACTAGCAGCATCAGAGTTTTATGGCAATCCGTCGAAAAAACTGCATCTGGTGGGAGTGACCGGCACTAACGGAAAGACCACCATCGCTACCTTGTTATATCGTCTGTTTACCGATGCGGGGTACGTTTGCGGACTTCTATCCACAATTGAAAATATCATCGGTAAAAAGGTCGTCCCATCTACACATACTACTGGTGACCAATTGGAACTCAACGAGTTACTGTCACAGATGGTTGATGCGGGCTGCGAATACGCCTTCATGGAGGTGAGCTCACACTCAATCGACCAGGATAGAATCGCTGGCTTGCATTTCGACGGCGGAATCTTCACAAATCTAACCCAAGATCATTTGGATTACCATAAAACACTGGCGAATTATCGTGATGCAAAGAAGAAATACTTCGATAACCTGCCATCAACGGCATTTGCATTGACGAACCTCGATGACAAGAACGGCATGGTGATGCTGCAGAACACCAAAGCTTTGAAGAAGACATATTCATTGAAGCATGACGCCGATTTCAAAGGCTTGGTGATGGAGAGTTATTTTGATGGTATGGAGTTGAAAATCAACAATAAAGCTGTCTCGACGTTCCTCGTCGGAAGGTTTAACGCATACAATCTGCTGGCGATTTACGGAGCTGCTGTTTTGCTTGGGATGCCTGAGGAAGAGGTGCTTAGTGAAGTCAGTAAGCTGCACAGCGCGTCGGGGCGTTTCCAGATGGTGAACTCGAAAGACGGTATCGTGGGCATTGTCGATTACGCGCACACGCCTGATGCTTTGGAAAACGTGCTCTCAACCATCAATGAGATACGAACACACAACGAGACTCTGATAACCGTGGCAGGCGCAGGTGGCAACCGTGATGCCGACAAACGTCCGAAGATGGCCGCAGCGGCGGTGAAACTGTCAGACCGACTCATCATCACAAGCGACAACCCGCGTTTTGAGGAGCCTGAAGACATAATCAGTCAGATGAAGGCGGGCGTACCGGGCGAGTACTACAATAAGGTGCTGTGCATCACCGACCGTCGAGAGGCTATCCGCACCGCGGTGGCACTTGCGAAGAAAGGCGACATCATCCTCGTGGCTGGCAAAGGTCATGAGACATATCAGGATGTGAAAGGTGTGAAACATCATTTTGACGACCGCGAAGAGCTTGAAAAGGCATTTAAAGAAAAATAAAATCAATATATAAGTCTTTAATAATTATACGATTATGACATTAGAACAGTTGGCTAAACAAGGCAGAAGAAAAGAGATTTACACCGTTGCTATTAACCAAAGGATTTGCGACGCACGCAACGAGAATCTGAAAAACAGCTTCGTAGATTGCGAGCATATCAAGCATAGAAACGAGTTCGTGGCGATGAAAAACGGCGTCAGATATATCAACGACAGCGCTGCCAAGAGTCTTTCGGCGACGTGGTTCTCGATTGAAAGCTTGAATGAGCCTGTGGTATGGATAGCCTTTGCCGGCAATGAGGATTATGATGAAATGATTCCTGTTGTGCGTCAACATGTTAAGTCGATTATTTGTGTCGGTGATAATACCGAACCTATGCGTTCTTCATTGAGTTGCCTGGTCCGTGACGGCGTTATGCAGGCCGAGAATATGGAAGAGGCATTTAGAATGGCGACAAATAAGGCCATATCAGGATATGCGGTGCTTTTCTCTCCTGGTTGCGAATCAGACGTTTATGATGCCAGAAAGCTTGAGAGAGTATTTGTAAAAATGGCGAAAGAATAATATTATATGAGCAAAGAGACTATAGTGGCGAAAATTAAGGAGCTGTTCAAAGGCGACAAAGTTATTTGGATAGTGACACTGTTTCTTGTTTTGATTTCATTACTCGTGGTTTACACCTCTTCGGAGCAGCTGGCGAACCGCCGAAATCAAAACAACACATACATTTTGTTCCGTCATTTCATTACTATAGTTCTTGGACTTGGCGTCATGATTTTCGCTGCGAATATCAAGTATAAAAGGTATTCGCGTTTGCTGTTGCTGCTGTTTTGGATCTCGGTGCCGCTGTTGGTCTTTACTATGTTTTTGGGAAAATATGTCAACAACGCGCAGCGTGGCATTGAGATTATGGGAATGACTTTCCAAACCAGCGATTTGGCGAAAGTGGCGCTGGTCGGATTCTTGGCGCGTGTGCTTACGCTGAGGCGCGACAGCCTTAATGACGTCAAGGAGGTGATAAAATATGTGATGGTGCCAATCATTGTGGTGGTCGGCCTCATCTTCAAAAACAATTTCTCGACGGCAGCCATGCTTTTTGTGACCTGTCTCGTGGTGATGTTTTTGGGAAAGATTAAAATGAAATACATACTTGGTTTTGTGGGTGCCGTGGTGGTTGCCGGAGCCATAGCGTTGCTGGTTTTGCTTGCTATTAAGCCTGCCGATGCCAAAGATACCAACCGAAGCAGGACGTGGCTGGCGCGTGTTGAGCGTTTCTTCGGCGGAGATAAGGAAGAACAGGAGCAAGACGATAAGTTTAATCAGGTGCTTCAGGCAAAGATTGCAATTGCAGGCGGCGGAATCATCGGTAAAGGCCCCGGGAAAAGCACTCAGCGCAACATTTTACAGCATGCCTATTCCGACTTCATCTATGCGATGATCATTGAGGAATACGGTCTCATTGGTGGTGCTTTCGTCCTGATTTTGTATCTTGTGTTGCTGTTCAGAGCCACTCGTATTATGATACGGGCACCACAATCATATGGAGGCCTCCTCGCCATGGGACTGGCATTCGGACTGGTGCTTCAGGCGATGCTGAACATGGGCGTGGCGGTAGGACTGCTGCCTGTTACCGGACAACCGCTGCCGTTTGTCAGTATGGGCGGCACATCGCTGATGTTCACGGGATTGTCATTGGGAATAATTATTAGTGTTTCAAAAGAAATTGATAAAGTTAACAACGATGAAAGAGACGCAGAAATCGAAGTCGCTGAGACTGATAGTTAGCGGCGGAGGCACAGGAGGACATATCTTCCCTGCCATTGCTATTGCCGACGCTTTCAAACGCAGTCATCCTGATGCCGAGATTTTGTTTGTCGGCGCAAAAGGAAGAATGGAGATGGAACGTGTGCCCCAAGCAGGCTATCCTATTGAGGGTCTGTGGATTAGCGGATTCAAACGCGAGCTGTCACTCGATAATCTTAGCTTCCCGTTCAAACTGATAAGCAGCCTCTGCAAAGCAAAACGCATACTGAAGAAATTCAAACCTGATGTGGTGGTCGGTGTCGGCGGATTCGCAAGCGGCCCGACGATGCGTAAAGCTACATCGCTCGGTATCCCGGTGGTGATTCAGGAACAGAACTCGTATCCTGGCGTCACTAACAAGATAGTGGCACCTAAGGCTGCTAAAATATGCGTCGCTTACGAAAATATGGACCGCTGGTTCCCGAAAGATAAAATCGTTTTCACTGGTAACCCATTGAGAAACAATGTGGTAAGCGTTGATGGTAAACGTGAAGAAGGTGCAAGATTCTTCGGATTGGACCCGAATAAGCCTATTATTCTTCTCGTAGGAGGCAGCCAAGGCGCACTGGGTATCAACAAGGGCATCTCAGCCAAGCTTTCAATGTTTAAAGATGTTGATTATCAACTGATTTGGCAAACAGGGAAGCATTATATCGAGCAGGCTCAGAACGAAATAAAAGAACTTGGACTTGAAGATAAGGTGAAGCCGACGGTGTTTATTGACAGAATGGATTTGGCATACGGTTGCGCCGACGTGGTGATTTCCCGCGCCGGTGCCATGTCTATATCCGAACTCTCAATAGTGAAAAAAGCTGTTGTTTTCGTTCCGCTTCCAACGGCTGCCGAGGATCATCAGACTAAAAACGCACAGAGTCTGGTCGATAAAGACGCAGCAATTATGGTTAAAAATAGCGAGACATCAGAAAAACTCATCCCCACTGTGTTTGAATTGTTGACAGATAAAGAAAAAATTTGCAAAATGCAAGAAAATATCGCTATATTTGCAAGACCAAACGCAGCGGAAGATATTGTAAATGAAATAGATAAGGTATGTTGTATTTCTTAGGTATCGGTGGCATCGGAATGAGCGCCTTGGCAAGATATTTCAAAGCCAAGGGCTATGAAGTGGCAGGGTACGACCGTACTCCGTCACCTCTGACGCAACGTCTTGAGAATGAAGGCATTAGCATTCATTATGTTGACGATCCGAGCCTCATACCTGAAAATATAGAATTTGTGGTGCTGACACCGGCAATACCATCCAACTCGTTGGAATTGAGATATTTGCGTGATAAAAACGTGAAGATCGTCAAGCGTGCCGAGGTGCTAGGAATGCTCTCAAAACAACACAAAGCTCTTGCGATAGCAGGCACTCACGGAAAAACAACCACCACAGCACTCGTGACGCATATCCTAAAGACCGCCAACGAGAAACTGTCAGCGTTTATTGGAGGAATATCAAGAAACATTGACAGCAATGTGGTCATCGGAGAGGATAATGACGAGTACGTGGTGATGGAAGCCGACGAGTTCGACCACTCGTTTTTGCAGCTGTCGCCATACGTCAGCATCGTTACATCCATTGATGCCGACCATCTCGATATTTACGGTGATTATCAGCATCTTAAGGTGAGTTTTAACGATTTCGTTGACAAAACTTCCGACGAAGGTCTGGTGATTTATCATGAAAATCTGCCGATTGAAACAAAGAAACCGCACATCACCTATGGTCTCGAAAACGCCGATGTAACCGCCAAAAACATCCGTGTAATAGACGGCGAAACTTGTTTCGACGTGATAATCGATGGTGAAAGATTGGAGAAAGTCCCGCAAAATCTGTGTAATCTGTGTAATCTGCGAGAGATAAAAATGTCGCTCTACGGTCTCCACAACGTCCAAAACGCCCTCGCCGCAATTATAATGTGTTCATATCTCGGTGTCAATATCAATGATATAAGACAAGGTTTGAAGACTTTCAAAGGTGTGCAGCGTCGTTTCGACATCCGCGTCAATAACGGAAAACACATCTATGTCGATGATTACGCACATCATCCGGAAGAGATTAAAGCGGCATTGAACGCAGCACGCAACGCATTCGGCGACAAAGAGTTAACAGTGGTATTCCAGCCGCATCTGTTTACCCGCACTCGTGATTTTATGGACGCTTTTGCAGAAAGCCTATCACTTGCCGACAGAGTTATATTGCTCGACATCTACCCGGCACGCGAGTTGCCAATCGAAGGTGTCACATCAGCGGCTCTTTTGGAAAAAATAACATCGAAAAATAAACTGTTATGCTCAAAAAATGAATTGCTCGATATAATAAAAAGCATTGATCCTGAGTTAATTATGACAGTTGGAGCGGGTGATATCGACCGTTTTGTACCGCAAATTGAAAAATTGTTAGGAGAATGAAAAAGTTTTTGAAAATATCAGTCTGGGTTTTGACAATCGCCGCGATTGCCTGCCTTTGGTATTTTACTCGCCAAGAACACATAGCGCATCCTCTTAAACGCGTTGATATGACCCTGATTCGCACTGATAATCATGGATTTATAGATAGTGTGGAGGTGTATAACAACATTATGAAGATTTGCGATACCGTTAATAATACCGATGTCACAATGATTCCGGTTGACAGCGTCAGAAATTATCTTAAATCGATTCCGTGGGCTGTTTATTCCGATGCAAATATAACGCTTGACGAGGTTTTGGTTGTTCAAATTGTTGAATGTCAGCCTGTTATGCGTGTATATAATAAAAAAGGACAATCGGTTTATATTGATGAAGACGGCATTGTTTATCCTGTCAAATCCGGCAACCCGCTCCATCTGCTTATAGGCAGCGGCATCCTTGATTTTAAGGCTGTGACACAAAAATCGGTCAGTGTGTATGATGAGATGTATCGTAATAGCGATTTGCCGAAGATTTATGAGGTGATGCGTGAAATCCAAAATAATTCATATTCAAATTGTTGCGTCAAACAAGTTTATTACGATGGCAAAGAATACGAGCTGGTGATGAATAATGTTGACATGAAAGTTGTTTTGGGAAATGGCGTCAATGTGGATGTGAAATTGCGAAACTTGCAGTATTTCTTTGAGCGTATGCAGGGCTCGCCAGATTTGAAGGACTATTGCAAAATCAATTTTAATTTTGAAAATCAAGTTGTTTGTACGAGAAATAAAAACAAAAAGTAATGAGTAATCCTGTGTATATCGTAGGCCTTGACATCGGCACTACAAAAATCGCCTGCTTCGTCGGCGAAAAAGTTGAGAATGGAAAGATTGTCATCCGTGGCTATGGAAAAACGGAATCGACTGGTGTTAAACGCGGTATGGTTTTCAATATCGAGGAGACCGTCAATGCAATCCGCAGGGCTGTTGACCAGGCTTCGGAGCAGTCGAATGTTGATATCAGGACGGTGAATGTCGGTATCGCCGGACATCACATCCGCAGCGTGCAGCACCGCGGCGTCTTGATGCGCGACAACCCTAATGTGGAAATTACGGAGGAGGAAATCGACAAGCTGCGTCAGGACGTGTTCAAACTCGGCATGACACCAGGCGAGGAGATTATCGATGTCATCCCACAGGAATATATCGTTGACGACGAGATGGGTATCCGTCATCCGAAAGGCATGCTCGGCAGCAAACTGGAGGCTAATTTCCATGTCATCATCGGACAGGTAGCGGCAGCCCGCAACATCGTAACCTGCATCAAACAAGCCGGGTTGGAGATGGAACACATGATTCTCGAGCCTATCGCGTCGGCGGAGGCGGTTCTCGGCGAAGATGAGAAAGAAGCAGGAGTGGCACTCGTCGATATCGGCGGCGGCACCACCGACATCGCCATCTTCTACGACAACATCATTTATCACACCGCAGTCATCCCATTCGGCGGAAATGTGATAACAGAAGACATCCGTCAGGGTTGCTCAATCATCAAGAAACACGCTGAAGAGATAAAAGTGAAGTTCGGTTCGGCGGTGGCATCCGAAAACCGCGACGACGAAGTGGTCTCAATCCCTGGAATCCGCGGACGCGAGCCGAAAGAGATATCGTTCAAGAACCTCGCAAGCATCATCCAGGCTCGTCTGAGCGAGATCTTCGACATCGTGAACAACGAGATTCAGAAGGTGAACAGCGAACACAAACTCATCGCCGGCATCGTACTCACTGGCGGCGGTGCAATGATGAAACATATCCAACAGCTGGCAGCATTCAAGACAGGTCTCGACGTGCGTATAGGCTATCCTAACGAATATCTCGCAAACGATACCGCTGAAGAACTCGCAAGCCCGATGTATTCTACAGGCGTCGGCCTCGTCATTGAAGGTATCGCACGTTATGAAGCAGCACTGAAACACGGTCAGGTGGTTGAGACAAACGACACCAAAGCTCCGAAAGTAGTGGTCGTCGATGAACCTGTCGTGAAGACCACTGAACATGTGACAAGTGATTCAGAATCAGGACTGTTTGGCCGTTGGGGCAAGAGAATAATCACCTCGTTCGCCGATAAATTCTTGAAAGAAGACGATATTGACAACGAAAATTTGAATTAATTTAAACAATATAAACGATGACTGACATAGTTAGATTTGACGAACCGGAAGAAAAACCTAACATTATCAAGGTGATGGGTGTAGGTGGTGGCGGCAGCAACGCTGTCACACACATGTTCACCGCCGGTATCACCGGTGTTGACTTCATCCTTTGCAACACCGACGACCAAGCTTTGCAGAAAAGCCCTGTCGAGAACAAGCTTCACATCGGAGATCACGCTCTCGGCGCCGGCAATGTCCCGGCTGTGGGTCGTCAGGCAGCAGAACAAACAGAGGAAGGAATCCGCGAGGCACTTGCAGACGACACCAAGATGTTGTTTATCACGGCCGGTATGGGTGGCGGTACAGGCACAGGAGCCGCCCCAGTAGTGGCCAGAATCTCGCGCGAACTCGGTATCCTCACCGTGGGTATCGTCACACTTCCGTTCAGTTTCGAAGGTAAACGCCGCCAGCAACAAGCAGCCGAAGGTATAGCCGAACTGCGCAAACATGTCGATGCACTTCTCGTGATAAGCAACGACAAACTGCGAGAGGAATATGGCGATATGAAACTTACAGAAGCTTTCAAAAAAGCCGACGACGTGTTGATGATAGCCGCCAAAGGTATCGCCGAAATCATCACCGTGACCGGATATGTCAACGTCGACTTCGAAGATGTCAACAACGTGATGCGTTCCAGCGGCAAGGCCATCATGGGATCGGGCGACGGCGCAGGCGAAAACCGCCATATGATTGCCGTCGAACAGGCAGTGAACTCACCGCTTCTCGCCGATAACGACATCACAGGAGCAAAGAATATACTCGTTTATATCACCTCTTCAACAGAACACGAAGTTACCCTCGACGAAGTGACTGAAATCAACGAATATGTTCAGGATGCGACAGGTAAAGTGGCCGAAATCATCTGGGGTAACGGCGTCGATGAGGCACTCGGCGAGAATATCCGTGTAACCATCATCGCCACTGGCTTCGGCGACGTTAAAGAAGAAAAACCGGAACCGGTGGTCCATACATTTGCCGATAATAAAATAAAAGATCCGGAAAAAGAACTCGAACGGCAGCAGATAATGGTGATTGAACCAGCTGAAGAACCTGAACAGAAAATCGTCGAGCCGGAGCCTGAATCAGAAAAACCACGTGTTAAACGTCATACTCTCTACGAAGATGACGAAAATACACAAGTCACTGATAAAGAAGAAGATAAAGACGCTGATTTAGACAACAACGACAGCGGGATTTATGTGAAAAGAATCACACATGACGATGTGCGTCCTGTGGATACACCATCACAACCGATAAAGAGATTCGATAATCCTTTCACTTCTGACGACGATGATGTCGATGTTCCTGGTTTTAGGAATCTCTCTGATAATCAGACTGTTATGGCTGCCAAAGTCGAAACGAAACCAGCACCGGCCAAGCAGCTTGATCAAAAGGAGATTCTTCGCCGCCAGCGTTTCATGTCGTTTAACACCGACTTCAGAAATATGTCGAATCTGGAGAACTTCGAAAACATTCCGGCATATGCGCGTATGGGCGTGAACATCACCAACGACGATAATGAAATGTCCCGTTATTCAGTGAATAAAGAAACAGGTCTGCGCGAAGAGAATTCATATCTTCACACTGATGTTGACTGATTATGAAGAGGCTAGCAGTTTTTGTGTCGGGCGGAGGAACTAATTTGCAACGCATAGCAGAGTATTTTGCACCCAATCCTGAAGTGGAGGTGGCATGCGTCGTAAGTAACAACAAGGATGCTTATGCCAACCAGCGTGCGAAAAACCTCGGCATCCCATTGATAATGATTGACCGTCAACGGTTTAACGACAAGGAGTTTTCAGATGAACTCAAATCGTTGAACATCGATTTAATCGTTTTGGCGGGTTTTTTGTGGCTTATTCCGCAACATCTTATCGAGGCTTTCCCCAATAAAATCATCAACATTCATCCGGCTTTGCTGCCAAAATATGGAGGAAAAGGATTTTACGGACATCATGTCCATGAGGCAGTTGTGGCAGCACACGAAAAAGAATCGGGAATCACAATCCATTATGTCAATGAGCATTACGACAGCGGAAACATCATTTTCCAAGCAAAAGTAGCTCTTTCCGAGAAAGACACTCCCGACGATGTCGCAGCGAAGATTCATATTCTTGAGCAGGAAAACTTCCCATTGGTGATAGAAAAATTGCTGTTTGACAAATAATTACTTTTTTGAAAAAAATAAAATGAAAAAGATATTTTTAACCATACTGTTTTTTGCTATCGCTCTGATTTCCAATGCCCAAATTGATAAAATATTGGGCGAATGGCGTACAATAAACGACAAAACTGGGGAGACAGAGGCGGTGATATTGTTTTACCAAGGCGATAATGGACTGTATTACGGCAAAACGACACGAGTTTTCGAAAAAGGGAAAGAATTGTTCAATCCGGAATACATTGGCATGATTCTTGTTAAGGATTTTAAATTGGAAGATGGCAGGCTTGTTGGTGGAACGCTTTTCGAACCGCATGAAAACAAGACTTATTACGGCAAGATATCGTATAATGCCAAAGATAATACATTGATGGTCAGAGGTTCTTTGGATAAAAGAGGCTGGCTCGGACGAACACAGATTTGGGTGAGATAAATGATTGGAATTAACAAAAACATAATAATATGAAGAAATACGCGAAGAAATTAGTTGCTCTGGTGAATATAAGGGAGCATGTCGATTATCGGACCGCCGACAGCTCAATACGCAAAAATATTGCATTCAAAGGCCCTAACGTCATCATTTTGGCGTGTGCCATCGTCATCGCATCGGTTGGTCTGAATGTGAACTCCATACCGGTTATCATCGGCGCCATGTTGATTTCGCCGGTCATGGGCCCTATTTTGGGCCTTGGACTGGGTCTTGGCACTGAGGACAACAGCCTCCTCAAAGATTCGCTGAAAAACTTCGCCATCATGGTGATTATCAGCATCTTGGCCTCGTCGGTATTCTTTTTCTTGAGTCCTCTCACTTTGGAAAACCCTTCGGAGTTGTTGGCGCGTACTAATCCTACGATTTATGACGTGTTGATTGCGCTTTTCGGAGGTTTTGCTGGTATTCTCGAGACATCGCGCAAGGAAAAAGGCACTGTGATTTCGGGCGTCGCTATCGCTACGGCTCTCATGCCGCCACTTTGCACGGTGGGCTACGGCATCTCGAGGTTGAACATCACGTTCATGTTCGGGGCTCTGTATCTCTTCCTCATCAACACCATTTTCATTGCTCTCGCAACTTTCATTGCGGTGAAATTGTTCAAATTCCCTGCTGTTCAGATTGCCGACGAGAAGCATAAGCGTATGTCGAAAGGCTGGTACGCCGTCATTCTTGTAGTGATTATCGTGCCAAGCATACTGACAGCTGTTAACGTGGTGAGGGAGAACAACTTCAAGATAAACGCCGCCGAGCTTGTCAAGGAAAACAAGAATATGGGCAAGAGCTTTGTTTACGATTACAGGGTGAATTATTCAAGAAAACTATCAACAATAGAGATGTTTGTGGCAGGTGAGATGCTGACCGATGAAGCGAAGGAGATGCTTTACAATGAAGCTGAGAATTATGGCATCATGAGAAGTCAGATTATCATTCACGAAGACGCGACCATCGTGCGTGAGGATATCTCTGAGACCGAGATTTTAAAGGGAATTTATGAGCATACCGACAGACAGATCAAGGTGTTGAATGACAGCATCATAAAGCTTAATAATCGAATTAATGAGCTGAATAACAGCGCGATACCATGCAACTCGGTAGCTCAGGAGTTGTTCGCACAGCATCCGCAGATAACCAATGTGAGCCTTACGAGAGGTTCTTCAGTTGATGCCGTATCTTCAACAGAATCAGAGCAAATCATAGCTTTTGTCACTTGTGATGAGCCAATGACAGAAAATCTTCATAACCAGATTGAACGCTGGCTGAAGGTGCGTCTGAAAAACGAAAATGTGTTAGTTGTAGAGGCTAAATAGCATAAACGCGACATAGCCGAGAGTGAGGATTACTCCCTCAAAACGTGAGATTTTACGGCCTTTTCCGGTGAAAACGGTCGTCAGCATGATGGTGTTGGCAGCAAACAATATCAGCAGCTGCTGATTCATCTTCGAGTCGAATGGCAGCGGAATGATTAGTGAGCTGACACCTAGCACCATGAAAATGTTTAAGATATTGGAACCCAGCACATTGCCTATCGCGATTGCTGAGTTCTTTTTTAATGCCGCCACTATCGATGTGATGAGCTCGGGTAGGGAAGTGGCGGTTGCGACGACTGTCAATCCCACGGTGCTCTCGCTCATGCCCCAGCTTAAAGCCAGTTTCTGAGCATTATTTGAAACGAGCTCGCCTCCGATGTAAAGGCCAACGATTCCAAGAATGAGCTGGAAAATCGTTTTGCCCCAAGGCATCTCTTGAGGCTCTTCAGAGGTCTCGGAGTTCTCTATGGTTTCCGAGTTCTCAGAGAGTCCCGAGTTCTTTTTAAAAGTCAGCCATAAATATCCCGCTCCCATCAAAAGCAGCACAAAGCCTTCAACCCAATTTATGCTTGCGCTGTCTCCAATAAAGTAATCATTCGCCATCAGCGTGATTGCCAATGTCGCCACAAACCCAGCAGGAATGTCTCTCCTAATCGAAACCCTGCTCACATCAATCGGGTAAATCATCGAGCTCACTCCCAAAATGAGCAAGATATTCATGGTGTTGCTTCCAATGATATTTCCAATTGCCAGTCCCGGACTACCTTTGATGCACGAGAACACATTGACAATCATCTCCGGCAGCGACGTGCCGAACGCCACAATCGTCAAGCCAATAATCAGTGGCGACAGCTTCGCCTTCACACCAATAGAAGTGGCGCCATTCACGAGCCAGTTGGCACCTAAAATCAGCGCGCCGAAGCCCACAATTAGCAGAAATAATGGAAGTAATGCGGTCATATAATGCAACTTTAAAATGGCAAAGATACGGAATAATTACGAATGATGATGCAATTTTGTTTTTTATTGGTTAGGATGAAGCAATGCTGTCCAAAGTGTGCCGGAGGCACACTACTCTAATAACCCCATACGAAGCGCAGCGCCGTGTGGGGTAGCGCCGTGTGGGGCAAGTGAGATAAGGCAAGGAAGAAAAAAGCGCGCCGTAAGGCGCGCTACAAAACAATGTTTTAAAACTAACATCCTCATTCCTCTTTCACCAATCTGAAGAAAGCCGATATCTCTTCCTGGTCAAGAATCATTCTCACGTCAAACTCTTTCTCCTGTGGCATATAACCGTCCTTTTCGCAGCGTATGATAATACGGACATTGCTTGATGTCTGGTAAGTCAAACCTTTGATGTCGATCGCCTTGGTCGCTTCGTAAGGTGTTGTCATGAGGTATTTGTTGTTTGTGCTCTTAACCTCTGGAGTCTTGCTTACAACTCTCCAAAAAATGTCGGCTCCTTGTGGACGTGACTGAATGTCCCAACGAATGATAGTCTGCTCCAAATTGGTATCGCCCTGACCTTGAACCATTTCTTTCGGTTCCTCTTTCTTTGGTTCTTCTTTCTTTGGTTCCTCCTTCTTTGGCTGATTTTGTTTGGCTTGCATGTAAATTGTAAATGCATTGCCTTTGGGTTTTGTAACCGAACCTGCAATACCATCGACAACTAAACCAGGAATACCACCTAAAATAATGTTTCCTAAGGTTACAAAATTAAATGTTTTTTTGACTGTCACAGAACCATAAGAGTTTTGGTTTTCGGCTGTGATTACCGACTTTTTGTAACCTCTTTTGATTTTAATTTCAGTGGGGCCGTTGATGTAATAAGAGTTGCCGTCAGCTTTTACACTTGCAGGCTCTCCTGTAGATGTTGATACTGTTACTTTTGCTCTTGTTCCCGACAGAATTGTCGCACATGATGTGAGGAGTGTAAGCAACCCCAATCCGATAAGTAATAATTTTTTCATTAGATAAAATTTTTAGTGTTGTTTGTAAAATTTATTATTAAATAGAATTTTATTCATCTTTTACTAGTCTGAAAAATGCTGAAATCTCCTCTTGATCCATTATCATTCTTATGTTAAACTCCTTTTCTTGAGATAGATAACCATCTTTTTCACAACGCAAGATGACACGAACGTTGCTGGCATTCTGATTGGTTAAACCTTTGATATCCAATGCTCTGGTGGCTTCATAAGGCGTGGTCATTAAATAATTGTTGTTCGTGCTTTTCACGTCTGGTACCTTGCTGACAACTCTCCAGAAAATGTCAGCTCCCTGTGGTCTCGACTGAATGTCCCAACGTACAATTGTCTGCTCCAAAGATGAGCTATTCATATCTTGAACCTCCACTTTTGTTTCTTCTTTAATGTATTGCACACTGGAAGCTTCATGACCATGGTTTTCAGAGACTGGTTGATATGAATTAGCTGTATTTAGATTGTTATTGTTGGTTGGAGTTACTCCAGTTTTTTCATCATATAATTCTTGTGAATTGTCCTTAAACACAAATGTGTTTTCATTGCCATATGGTTTAAGAATGATATCCTTATATTCATATCCACCTGGCTCAATAATCATAATATTTGTGACATCTTCGGGTAACAACTCAAAAAACAGATAATACTCTGTTATACCTTTATTAATTGTTTTGTAATTAGAATTCTTTTTGTCAATAATATTTATATTGGATGTGTTTTTGAGCTTATATCTGATGCCCGTTGACATATCTTCAATATATGTTTCGTTTGAAATGCCTATTTGTTGTGATGGTGATGTGGTGACAATTTTAAAGGTTACTTTGGTATATGTTTCCCGGTTTTCTATCTTTGTGAGAAAAGTCATATTGTCTTTATTGTCACCATTGGCGTATGTCGAAAACTCTTTAGTCTGACCAAAAAGCCCTTCGGCCAATGATTCAGATGTCTCGACAAGATCTTTGAGTGAGGCCAGCTTCGAATATTTTCTTGATGTGCGCCAAACTTTTGATGTCCTAATATCCAATAGACGCGCAACGATATAATATTCATCGCTGAATTTTGTAACATCAGCGACACAAACATTGCTTGCACCGAATTTGCGTCCTAGATTAATTAAAGCCGCATCGTCGATTTCGTAATTCCCTTGTTCGTGTGCTACCTGTGCCAAAAACTCATCTGTTCTTTCAACGGCAACATATTCGTTGGTTTTTGTTATTGCAGATACGAGCTCACTGCCTAAAATCCTTTTAGTCTCTGGCGAAACGCCCTCACTTGATGTGACATAAACTGCTACACTCTTTTGACATAAAGCAGTCAATGATAATACCAGGCCAACAAAGAGTATTATAATTCTTTTCATTTTGTGTGTTTTGTTAATAATGAATCTTGTATTGGTGCCATTATTAGTTCTTGCACACAAAAAAAGCGTGGCACTTTTTCGCCTTCATTGGAACTTTTGAGGTCTTGGACTACCTTTTCCTCCCAATTACAACGAGTAAAGCCCACGCCTAAAGTGGCGGGAGCGCCGTTGCTTTACTCTGGGAGGAAATATTTGAAAGTGTCCAAGTTTCAAAAGTTCCAGTGTAAGCTACTTCGCTTTTCCTTATTCTATGATGTGCATTCTAAATGCAATTCCTACATAAGCCAAATTTTTATTTATAGTTGAAAATAAATTGAATTATCGTCACCGCAAATTTACAAAAGTTTTTCAAAATCACAAAAAGATTTGTTAAAAAAATAAAATTATGATGAAAATTTTGTAATTTTGCATCAATAATGAATCTCAAAAACGAAATTTAACAACTTTTTTGAACAATGTAAATTTATATAATATGAGTTACACCACATCTTATTATCATATCGTGATTCGCACATATCGTAGCGAGCTTACAATTCTTGAAGAACACGAAAGTGAATTATACGCCTACATTTTCGGAATAGCCAAAAACCTAAATTGTCAAACTTATCGCATCGGTGGAATGCCAGACCATATTCATATTTTTGTTTCTTTGCCTTCCACTATGCCTCTTGCCACTTTTGTGCAACGAGTGAAGACAGACAGCAGCAAATGGCTTAAAGCAAATCCTCATTTCCCTGGTTTTCGAGGTTGGGGGCATGAATATGCTGGTTTCAGCTACAGCCAGCGCGACAAGGATATGATTGTCAATTACATCAAGCGTCAGAAAGAGCATCATCGCAAGATATCATATGCTGATGAGTATCGTAAGTTCCTTGAGGAGAACATGCAGTACTTTGACGAGAAGTATGTCTTCCAAGATGATAAGTAGTAGCGTGCCTCCGGCACGCCTTGGACTACTTTGGCTTGTACTACGCAGCCCCAGACAGCACAGCTGTCAGGGGTTACTCGGGTGGCGTGTCTCCGACACGCTCCAGCCGTCCTCGGGCAAGACAAAGCAACGCTGTCCAGCGTGTGCCAGCGGCACACTATTCTCTTAACCCCTCACGAAGCGCAGCGCCGTGTGGGGCCTGCTGTGCCGTGTGGGGCATGCTGTGCCATGTGGGAATGCACTGTGTGTGGGCTCCATGTGGCACAAAAAAAGCGCGCCGTCAGGCGCGCTTTGAGTGTCTAGTAGTGGTAGTACTACAGAAGCTTCTTCTTCAGCGTCTCAATCATATCGACTGTCATCTTGTCGAGGTCGTACTTCGGACTCCAGCCCCACTCAGCGCGAGCGCAGCTGTCATCCATCTTGTTCGGCCAGCTGTCGGCGATAGCCTGACGAATCGGGTCGAACTTGTATTCCATCTCGAACTTCGGATAGTACTTCTTGATGGCGTTGTAGATAATCTCCGGGTCGAAGCTCATTGCCGTGACGTTGAATGAGTTACGGTGTACCAGCTTCTTAGGATCGGCCTCCATGATGTCAACCATAGCGTCGAGAGCGTCAGGCATGTACATCATGTCCATGTAGGTGCCTTTGCTGATTGGGCAGTAGAACTTCTCGCCCTTCACTGCTGCGTAGTAAATCTCGACAGCGTAGTCGGTGGTGCCGCCGCCTGGCAATGTGAGGTTCGAAATCAAGCCCGGGAAACGCACTGAACGTGTGTCAACACCGAAACGTGTGAAGTAGTAGTCGCTGAGCAACTCGCCAGTCACCTTGGTCACGCCGTAGATGGTGTTAGGACGCTGGATGGTGTCCTGTGGTGTGTTGTCGTGCGGTGTCGATGCGCCGAAAGCACCGATTGACGACGGGGTGAACACTGCGCAGTTGAATACGCGAGCCACCTCGAGGCAGTTCACCAACGAGCCGATACCGACATTCCAACCTAACATCGGGTTCTTCTCTGCTGTTGCCGAGAGGATAGCCGCGAGGTTGTAGATGGTGTCGATGTTATATTTCTTAACCACTTCGACGATCTGCATCATCTGTGTCGAGTCAATTCTCTCAAAAGGACCGTTTTCCACGATCTCACCTGTCAAAGGGCGAAGATCCGATGCCACCACATTCTGGTTGCCGTAAGTGGCGCGGAGCTTCTTCACTAATTCTGTTCCGATCTGACCGCCGGAACCAACGATTAATATTTTCTTCATGATATAATTCGTTTTATATTTATCCTGTACGGACAAGGCATGCCTTGTCCTCTGCGGGAATTTATTTGATAACGCCTAATTCTTTTCCGATTTTTACAAAAGCGTTGATGCACTTGTCGAGGTGCTCTTTCTCGTGTGCTGCAGAGATCTGCACGCGGATACGGGCCTGGCCTTTCGGAACGACAGGGTAGTAGAAGCCTGTTACGAAGATACCTTCTTCCTGCATCTTGGCTGCGAACTTCTGTGAAAGCGGAGCGTCGTAGAGCATCACAGCGCAGATTGCCGACTCTGATGGTTTGCAGTCGAAGCCCATAGCAAGCATCTGTTTGATGAAGTAGTCGGTGTTTGCGTGGAGCTTGTCCTGAAGCTCATTTGTCTCAGCCATCATCTCGAACATACGGATACCTGCTGCCACGAGGCCCGGTGCCATTGAGTTGGAGAAGAGGTAAGGACGTGAGCGCTGACGCAGCATGTCGATGATTTCCTTACGACCTGTGGTGAAGCCGCCCATAGCGCCGCCGAATGCCTTGCCGAGTGTGCCGGTGAGGATTTCGATCTTACCACGGAGGTTGTAACGTTCTGTCACGCCACGGCCTGTCTTGCCGACCACGCCTGCTGAGTGGCTCTCGTCGACCATCACCATTGCGTCGTATTTCTGTGCCAACTCGTAAATCTTGTCGAGAGGGCAGACGTTGCCGTCCATCGAGAACACACCGTCGGTGACGATGAGGCGGAAGCGGCATTTTTGTGCATCCTGGAGCTGTTTCTCGAGGTCAGCCATGTCGGCGTTGGCATAGCGGAAACGCTGTGCCTTGCAGAGACGCACGCCGTCGATGATTGATGCGTGGTTCAAAGCGTCGCTGATGATAGCATCCTGCTCGTTGAGCAATGGCTCGAACACACCGCCGTTGGCATCGAAGCAAGCGGCATATAAAATAGTATCCTCAGTGCCGAAGAACTCAGCGATTTTCTGCTCAAGTTTCTTGTGGAGATCCTGGCAGCCGCAGATGAAACGGACTGATGCCATTCCGAAGCCGCGCTCGTCCATGCCTTTCTTTGCTGCGGCGATAAGCTCCGGATTGTTACCAAGTCCGAGGTAGTTGTTTGCGCAGAAGTTCAAGCATTTCTTGCCTTTCACAAGGATTTCAGCACCCTGAGGGCTTTCAATGATACGTTCATTCTTATAGAGGCCATCGGCTTCAATCTGAGCCAATTCCTTCTTCAGATACTCTTGAAAGTTTGTATACATATGAT
>CAJOEP010000014.1 GCA_905233445.1 uncultured Bacteroidales bacterium
GGGGAATGCACATAGTGGGCAAATGCTTGGGCGAGAGAAGCACGCAATGAAGCGGTCTGGATTCCGAGGGTTCCCTTTGGGATGCGGAATCCAGAACCGCGAAATGGAGTGCTGAAAGGAGCCGAAGCTTTTGCCTTGGAGCCGAGACCATCAATCGAAGCCGAGAACCAAGAAAAAAAAGAAAACGTTGTGTTACTACGAAGCGGCTTGAGCTTGATGACAGCCGAGGGTTCCCGCTGGGAGACGGCTGCCTTCAAGCTGATGCCGCGGCAAGGTGTAGAAGCCGTAAACAAACAAGTGCCTAGAAACCAAGACGTGGAAGAACGGAAAACGTGACAATGGGCAAGGGAGGGAAGTGAAACGACTGGACGCAGCGCAAGCGAGGTCGCTCTGCGCACGCCGCCGGAATGAAATGGAGGCGCCCGAAGCAAAAACGACAGTTTTTTGCTGAGGGGTGCGCGCGACGCGCGTGCGGGGTGGCAGCAGCTGGGAGGTGGCACGGAGGCGGTTTTTTCAACGATAACACGAAACGGATGGCACAACAATTGAGACTTGTAGAAGCAAACAATGCGAGACGGAATGAAAACCGCTGAGTAGCCCCCAGCTGAAAGCTTGTCTTTTTTAACGGCGCTATGCCTTGAATTGTGCAGTGACTCTCAACGAAGACGAAAACGATTGAATTTGCAGTTGCATTATTTAATCGCCGGAAAAAAGACAAGCCTGCCACCCCGCTGGGCGGCGCGCTTTAACACAAGGGGCTGGCGGCGGGATTTGGATGCAGGGACATTGAATTGTGCAGTTGCATTCAAAGGAGCAGAGACGTTTGAATTTTACGAAAACCCCGCCGAGAGGCAGCCCCGAGCGAGCGACCAAGCTGCCGCCTAAAAGCCTTTTTGAAGTGCGTTCAATTTACCCGGGAACATGGTAGCGGGTTATAAACACGAAGCGGGGTTCCCCATGCAAGGGCTGGGCAAAAAAATACTACCTGAAGAGAAGCGAAAGGTGGAGATTTTTTTAGACCAGCTTGCGAAGCCCTTGCAGGGGGCAAAAAGGCTTTTAAGGCAGCGCGGAAGCGAACACCGCTTTCCCGCCTACACACTCAAAAATAAGGAGACATAGTGTGAGGATTAGAATCATTAAATAATTGTTTTTGCAACAACATTAGCTGTCACAAATAAAAGTATACCGCTCATGGGCTATCAAGAGAGTTTACATTCTGCTTCTAGGATGATGATTTGTCAATATTTCACGTTGTCTGTAAGGATTGACATGAAGATAAATTTGTGTTGTTGCGATGGAACTGTGACCTAGTATGTGTTGAATGTTTGCAATGTCGACGTTTTCCTCAAGAAGTAATGTGGCAAATGTGTGGCGGAAAGTATGTGGTGTGACATGTTTTTCGATCTTACACTTTTGTGCCAGCCGATGAACCAACAACCTTACAGTTTGAGGACCAAGTTTTCGCCCGATTCGGCTGGTGAAGAAACCGTCGTCCGGACAATCTGACGATTTGCGCACATCAACCCATTTTTTCAGAGATTTCATGATTACAGGCAAACAGATGTCGACAATTCGTTCCTTGTTGCCTTTCCCGATGATTCGCACTTGTCCGTGATCAAGATCAATATCACGATTCTTAAGACCACACAATTCTCCAATTCTCATACCAGATCCAAACAATAGTTCAATAATCGCTTTGTCGCGAACTGCAAAAAACCGTTGGGTATCGTTGTTTATAGAAGATATTTCAATATCAAGCATTCTTATGATTTTTTGTATCTCTTCTTTTGTCATAACAACAGGCAATCTAACGGGTGGCTTTAAGCGGATGTGCAAGCTTCGCAGGGGATTGTTGAACCACTCACATTCAACTTCCAAATAATTCATGAAAGCATTTAGTGATGCAATCTTTCTCTTGATTGTTTTATAGCGATAACTTGACAACGAAGCGATCCATAGTTTCAGATAATCGCGTGTAACATCACACAATTTAGCATCAATTTGCAAATCAGCAGTAAATTGTTCTATATCAAAACGATAAGCTTTGATAGTTTTTTCGTCCAGTTTCCTCTCAAAGCGGCAGTAGCTAAGAAAACTTTCTAAAGACGCTGCAATAGTAATTTGTTTTATGTTTTCTGTCATAAGTCGTTTTTATGGCAATATACAAAATAGTAAGAAACATATTAGCGATAATAACAGATTATCATGACAAAAATAACGGATAAGCTACTGAAAGATACAAAAGACAAAATGCCACAAGCGTTAACTAACATTGCTCAAAGAATAATAAACAATGAGTGCTCTTTGTTTGTTGGTGCTGGATTGTCCATAAACTCCAACTTACCTTCATGGCATCAATTATTAAAGCCTTGTGCGGATGAACTAGGCATTAAAATTGAGTCAAAATCTGATTTATTATCATTGGCACAGTTTTATGCAAATCGTAAATCCGAAAGCGAACTAAAAAGAATTGTTAACGAGCAGATTGATTTATTGGTAAAAACCACGCCACAGCACAAAGCTTTAGTTAGCGCTGGTTTTAATAGTATTTGGACTACAAATTATGACCAATTAATAGAGCAGAGTCTGCAAAATGTTAACATTGCATATAACACAGTGGCATCTGACTATGATTTGGCAACTGTTTCATACGAAGGACGAGTTAATGTATATAAAATCAATGGAGACATTGGTAAACGAGATACCATGGTTATAACACAAAACGATATTGAACGATATGAAAGAACTCATCATTTGCTATTGACATTTTTAAAGAAAGAACTAATTTCTAATACTTTTTTCTTTGTTGGTTATAGTTTTACCGACAGAATTGTTTTAAATTGTCTTTGTGATATCAGAGAGTATCTTCATCTTTCAACGGCATATACTACACATTATGCATTAATGGTAGTTAACGGAAAGGAAGATTATAGAACTTTATATTTTGCACAAGATCTAAAGCAACGATATGGAATAGAGTGTTTATTCGTTAATAAAAAAGACATCTCTTATGTAATAGAAATGCTTTGGAAACAAATCCGGCACAAGAAAGTGTTTATATCTGGTGCATATTATTCGTTAACAGAAAAAGAAGAACATTTTGCAGATGCATTATCTAAAAGTCTTGTTAATGGATTATATGAGAACAAATATCGTATTTCTACTGGAATAGGCAAACGTCTAGGGGCATTTATTACAGGATATGCTAATCAATATTTAATAACTAAAGGAATATCAAATATTAGCAAGCACTTGTCAATGAGGCCTTTTCCTTTTCATCTAAACTTAGATGAAGAAAAAATGCATCAATATAGAACTTTCATGGAACATGATTGTGAAGCTGCTATCTTCATGTTTGGTCGTAGCGAAACAACCGAAAAAGAAGGTTCATATAATATGACTGGACATTATAGTCGTGGCGTATATCAAGAGTTTAAAATTGCCCTGGAATTGGGATGTGTTATAATTCCTATTGGAGCTACGGGCTACGAAGCAAAAGTTATATGGGATGAAGTCAAAAAAAACATTAATAATTATCCATATCTGTCAAAAAAAGTAGATATCCTTGGAATTAGTAAAGACGCAGATTTATTGACGAAAACTGTTATATCAGTTTTAAATGAAAGTTCCAAACATAATAGAGTTTATCATAAGAAGAATTGATCGTTCCATAATTAGCATTTCTCTTTTTTCTGTAGGAAGAGATAGTTTTGTGTTATCGAATAAATGTTGAACCCCTTTGTAATAGTAGGGAGGGATGCTATTTATGTCGTAATGTATAGTTAGATATATGTATGCTGCGAATAGCATAGATAGTCTGGCATTATAATTGCCAACATAAATTTCCATATATGATTTTATGATACTGACCAAAAATGAATGCATTTGCACTTGATTGTATTTTATAGTATAGTCTGGCAAACTTCGGATGGGATATTTAGATAATTCATCTAATAGAATCTTGCATACAATATGATTGCATGTGCTTACTGTATCAATCCCATCAGTAAGTTCTTTATAGACTAATTTTGTCATCCACAAATATTTATCCTGTAGTGATTCAATATGTATGTTATAAAAAATCGGGAAAACGACCATCTGACATTTCTCGTATTTTTCTTTAATCAAATCAATTTCCTCATTTGCACACTTTGATATTATAGAATTAGGACTTAAGACTATTATGGCATAATTACAATTACCAACACCTTCAACAAAGTTTTTATGATTTCTTTGATCGCCCATCAACATTTCTCTTCTGTCATACCATATTGGTATGCAATAATTATCTAAATGATATAGTATTGATTCAACAATCGAATGTCTATCATTACTTGAAAAACAAAAGAATAGTTTCATAATCTGTTATTATCGCTAATTAAACAATCAAAAATTATTCGACAATAGCATCATTATTGTCGTCAAGTGCAAAAATAGTAAAAATGCATTAAGTAGAAAGAAAAATCATTGAAACGTAGTTGTTTTCAATTTGACAATAATTTATTGGACAAATAATGTCGATATACCCCCTCAGGTTATGGCTGATAAATTACGACGGAGAGTAATTTGGGGAAACGGAGGAAATGGGGAAAATTTTGTGGGTTTGATGGCGCTAATGGGAAGATTGGTGTTGTGATGCATCAATGAATTGATATGCTATTTAAAGCAGATGGCAAATATTGATTTACATTTCCTCAAAAATCGCATCCAAAGTCCTGTCGTCGGACTCAAAACCGAGCTGACTCTTTATTTTCTGTTTCCTTTTGAAGATTGCACTATCTGAAACGCAATAAATCTCCGACAGTTCCAACGTTGAAAGGCGTGATTTCACTAAACAGCAAAACTGTAAATCTTTAGCGGAGATTTCATAGTTATTCAGATACTCGACGAGTGTCGGGAAAACTTCTGAAACGGCATCGCACAACTCGTTAATCTCATGTTCTTCAACAACTTCAAGATTGGGTTTTCTGACTGTTGAGAAATAGCCTTTCTGACAAAACTTTTTATATATGTCCTTGTGTTTCAGTAGCTCATATCTCAACGAGTCATCCTGTCCGACAGGTTTCGCTTTCTTATCGTTGCCGCGATGTCTTTTCAAAATATATCTTATAACAAAAACTCCGGCAATAGCAACTGCAAGCGCAACTCCCAACCACAAAAAAATGTGACTGTTATGGCTGTCGTTTCCTTCAGCCACTGTCGCCTCATCCGACACAATTGCTATTCTATAATTCGCACCGCCTGTCTCATGATCATAAGTTGATGCAATTTCCACAGGCTCATCTGCCAGTTGAATAACTATTCCTTTTCTGATAGTGTCAGTTTCCATGTTTTTTTTGCAAAGGTAGTTAATTTTTTTCCAACCTTATATATTTGTAATTAGTTGTATTTCAATCATTTATAAAAACTAATATTGGTATTAATTCCAGTAATTTTCCAGTGCATTTCCATAGTTTTCAGTAATCATTTAAGCAATTTTGCACTTGACAGCGGATGCCGAAAAGCTAAAAGAGTAGGCGCAAATAAAAATTTTATACTATGTTCAAATTCAAAAAAAGCCTTTTGGCATTAACAGCATTAACATTGTTGTCGGTTTATGTTTTTGCGAAAAATAACGACACCAATAAAGAGACAGTTGCTCCTAAACAGACAGAGACGCCAAGCACAGACTTTGATGCCCCTGGTACTTATGTTTCTTCAACTTATAGTCCTGGCGTTATCACCATCGTATGCCAAGGAAGCGACGGGCTTTGCTTTACAATTCATGGCAAAGAACTAGTAATCTGTACTAGAACAGGGACAACTGAGACATACAATGTCACCAGTGTCCATCAAATCAATGGAAAAGGAGATAACACGGAGTATATAATAGGAGTCGAATAATCCTTTGATTTTTATTTAATAACAATGCCAAAGCAACAATTTAATAATAGAATGATCTAACAATTTAAACAAATTCTTTTAACATTAAAATTTAAAATCATGAAAAAAAACAATGAATTTTCATTAGCTGTATTTTTAATAGCTTTAACTATTATTGCTTTTACCATCCAAGGTTGCAAAAAAAATAGTTTGCATGAAACGATAGACAATAATATAGACAAAGTCCCTGAAAAGAGTGCATCACATATTATCACACCTATTGTACCAGATTTACCAAGTGTTCTAGACTCTTTAAGTCAATTAAGCAAATTTGAAGATTATGATTTCCATAGTTATATAAACAGTATTACTGAAGGTGATGAAACCATATACATAATACCAAACATTTACTTTATAGGATATGATTATCTTTATGTAATCTGTGATGACGAAGGGGGTGTCACTGTCTGGTCTTTATATGTTCCAGATGGTGATAAAGGGTTTGAGTATTTTTATCAAAACAACTTATCTTGTGATTTTTCTTTTTATGATTTCGACACTGGTGATGAAATAGTATCTGGATATGGAAGCTTTTTTGATAACACATTGACTATTACATATTTCAACAATTCGTACTTTTTCTATGGTGATAGAGAGCAGGTGCCTCCAGGACAAAATCCCGGTGACCCTAAAAGACCTTGGTTATGTGGCATGAGTATGGGTCTGGCTGGTACGATTTGGTCAGCAGCAGCTGGAATTGCCTCTTTAGGCGCAGGATTTATAGTCAGTCTTTCATTCACAGCACTTACAATTTGGATTTGCGATTAATATAACTCGTTATTTGTCATGAGAAAAATCAAACCACAATATTATATCATTATGCTGATCATCAGTGTCATAATTATGGCTTTTCTTACAGCCATTACTATTGACACTGATACAGCATTAAACATCGTATTGGCAGGCTCGGGAGGTACCATTGGTCTAACAATCGGTATCATTATTCGACAGAAGACGGATTTTGGCAAGGAAATTGATGCTTTAAGCATCAAGGCTCGACGTCAATTAATCGCTTTTCTTATCGCATGTGCCATATTAACAATTGCAGCAATTGCTTTGATTTTTAAATATCAATAATTATGGGAATTGTATTAATAATCGTTTTCATAGTTATATTATATTCGTAATCGGTTGTATAGTTCATTTCATTCGCATTTTTGCTAACAATCGACATAACCAACTGCGCCGTTAGCACTTCTAAATATGTATGTGGCTTTGCGTATATGCTTTAATTTACCAGCAATACGCAAAGTCAAATACATTAACATTACTAATCATGAAAAAACTCCTGTTATTCTATATTCTCTTAATCTTAATGGCCTGTTCGCATAAGCAAAACATTGAGGTCGTGGTCACCGCCAACACCAACCTGTGCCCGAACTGCTACAACGAATACCGATTCCTCGACAGCATCGGCGAGGATTGCAAACTGCATCTGCTGTTCCAGACAACAAACCCAAACGAGGCGCAAAAGTTTTCAGACAAATTCCTGAAAATAAGCCGCAGTTACGACATCGTTTGCGATGATTCGATGTTCGATTCATTGACACACAACATATTTCCATGGCTGTATCTTTACAAAGACGGCAAACTTGTTTTTGACGCCGAACTAAATCAAAGCAAAAAATGGATTCCTATTCTAAAAAAGCTTCAAAACGCCGGCTCCTTTGGATTAGTTACGGCAAAGTTGCCCGATGATGTGGTTTTGTCGGAACAAAACAGATGTATCTCATTGAATGACAATTATTTAATTATGGATTTCTCCTATCATGAATTGCATCTTTTCGATAAAAATTTCAAACACATTTTCAGTCAGAACTTCTCGAAAGCCGATATTGAAAAGCTTTATCTCGATATTTTCGGAGACAAGAAGACTTTGAGAGAGGTTCGAAGATATTCCGACCAAATTAGGCCGTATATCCCCGATTTCGGCAAGATAAAAATCGATAACGGCTGCGTTTTCCACGACACGCTGTTTCTGCTGATAAATACTCGACTGTCAGGATTTTGAACGAGACTGCCATCGTCGGACTGGATAAAAATCTGGAAATCACAGACGTTTATCCTTTGCGCTTCCGCGACTCGTTGCATTTTAACGATTTCGAAGTCTGTGCCTGGCAGAACTGCATGTTTTTAATCAAAGACTGGGATAATATCGTTTTGGGCGTTTCGCAGAAAGAAAAAAGCGAGAAACGCATACTATGCCGAATGGAGCGACGCGATGGTGAAATCAGGTTCAAGTCGTTGGTTGACAATGCTTTTATTCCTGAATTTAACGAAAAACACGGTCTCGGGACAAGTCTTTGTCTTATAAAAATAGACAGCCAGAACGCCTATTTCAATGCTGCGCCGGTAATAACGAATTACGAAAACGGAAAACAAATAGATTTACCGTTTTCAAATGAAAATGCTCATTTTGATTTGCGACACGGCATCGCTGAATCCGATTTTATCCTTGCAGACGCCGTTCAAACAACCGATGGCGGTTTTCTCCTTTCTTATTACTGGAAAAAGGACAGAAAGCTAAGCCTCATTGACGGTTCCGGCAGTATAGCTTGGACTCTTCATCTTCCGAAAGACTATGATAAAGTTTATCTGGTTGATGAGGGCTTGATTGTATATATTGATAAAGATGGGGTTGTTTGGGGGTTATAAAGTGCTCGGTGTTTTCTTTGTGTTATTTTGATGAATTATTACGTTTTTTAATTTCATGTATTATATTATACACCACAAACATTACAAAAGCAGTTGTGAAACATCCAAATTTCCATATACAACAATCGGGTTCTAGACCGCCCAAGCTAAAAATGGCCAAAGAAACACTCAACCAGCCTAAAAAAGAGCTATTCTCATTGCTTTTCTCGGATTCTTTGAGGGTTTTATTGTTGGCATTTGTTAGCGATCTTATATCTTTTAATAGTTCTCTGTGATTTTCAGTAATGCCATGAACCTCCTCCATTAGCATTTCAGTTATTCTGATTCCCCAGAAATCACATTTCTGCCTTATTGATTCAATATAGCGGATGCTATTGCGAATATTGAACGCTTTTTTACGTCTTGAATCTCTTTCTAATAATTCAGGATCCTTATTAATTAAACTATTAAAATCTTTGTCTGAAAATGTATAATTGTGCTTATAATCTTCGTTATATTTTGATTCAAGAAGTGTTTTGCAATATGTGTATTCTATCAGACTATCTGTGCATTCTTTTGATAAAGCCGATAACCCTTCATACAGTTTATTTATATAATTTGCTAATGAATCCTGATAAAGTTTGGTTAAACAATCCTTAGCAGATTCGTCGTCTTTGAATTCTTTACGGATTTCGTCGATATCAATGATGTCTGGTGGTGAGTCTTTACTTGATTCAACACATTGATTCTTGGATCTGATTTCGCCGATAAGATTCAATACCTCTTGTTTGTTGTTTTCGTCAAGAGCTTTATTTACCCGTCTTTTTAAGTTAAAAGTGTCTTCAAGATCTTTTGACCATCTTTTATGATGACCAGATATATTTTCGGCATTTCCAACGAGTTGTTTTTCAAATTGATCAATGTACCAATTGATTACAGGATTGTTTTTCGTAACAAGAGATGGTATATCTACTAAATATTCACGACTGCCATCCTCCAATTCTTTGGTATAATAATAGGCTCTTAGTCTGGCATCAGAATCTTTGTGTGTCTCGTGTTCATGATAAAAAAGTTTTGCATTATGATAGAAAGAAATAAGAATTCTATCAATGGTATAGTTTTTTATCAGTACGTCATCTGGATTTGGGTCTTTTGTGTTTGGGTATTTCTTCTTGATACGGTTAATAACTCTATGTCGAGAATTATCTAAAATTCTTTTTTGTTCGTTATCATCGAATCGATTCCAATAATCATCAATTAGTTTTATTCTGTCATAAGAATAAACCACAAAACCGTTTCTTGTTTGATCGACACAACTAAAGCGTGATTCTATTTTACGTCCGTTTTGGTCAGTTAATGTAAAGACCAAATCAAATTTCTTCTCATTTTTAGATGCAACGCCATCTTCCCCTTCGGAATCGTCAATATGCTGTTCTTCCTTGATTTCTAGTTTTAAATCCTTCTTGTCATCATCATCTGCAATGGAAATGAAAAACTTCGGATTTTTATGTTTCTTTTCACAATGGAAAATAGTAGGAAACCAAAAGACACAAAAGCACTTTGAATCCATAATAAAAAATTAAATGCCCCTAAAAAGTTAAGCTAGTTCCGCTTGTACACAGTTATTTTTTTCGCGGAATAATTTTAATGTAAGCGAAGTGTAGTCAACACGGGCTATTCTTTCGCCATCCGGGGTGACTTTATAGCGCAATTCAGCTTCGGAATTAATGCCAAAGGCTATGATTCCTGCACCTGCAAAATAATCCGCAAGATTCGTGTCGATTTTATCCAATTCCGACAAATAACCCTTGGGGTTACGTAGAATATACCAATAACCCTTTCTTAATGTTATATCGTCTATAGTTATCACCTAATATTTTTATAATATACTAAATAAAAAATGCAAACCATAACAATTTTGGAAAACCATTATGCAGAACGCATTTTATAGATGCCTTACTTTTAAAAAGAAAAAAATATCCAAGAAATTCATTTATATGTCTTTCTGTGTACACTACCTTTTCCGTCCAGCGTGCAAAATTACAACATTTTTTTAAATAAAAAAAATAATCTTTTTTTAAAATTTTTTGCAAAGATACAACTTTTGTCTAAATTCTCGGAATTTATTTTGTTAAAAATGCCGAATATCTCAATATTATTTCTTTCGTGTACAAATTCTCATGATTTTTCAGCTGAGATTGTCCAGAAATCTCGCGGCATATGAAAAACCTAACTTGTTGTTAGTATTTTTTGTTTTCTTTTGGTGGTTTTTGATTTAGCCACCTCGATCATATTGTCTGTTCCTACAACTGCCCACATTTGTCTTATAATTTCAGTTTCTTTATCAAGCAATTTTATATTTGACCCACTTGGAACAGATGCATACACATAATTAGTCATGTGATGCTTCTTTGTATAAGATGCAATTGCTGGCAATACGAGACCTTCTTTATTCAGACATGGATATGCGAAACTCATGTAATTTAAATCGCCTATAATCAAATGTGTTCGTTCATAATGAGTATCAGGGGACCCCTCCTTTTTGTTTGTTCTTGATATTGCTTGTACTTGTTGGTCTATTGCCCACAAAAATTCGTCAGCATGGATATATCCTGGCTGAAAACTAAACAGGTGAATATCTGCTATATCCTTGATACACTCTATAATATCATAAAATCTATGTTTGAATTCAGTCCTATTGTTATTCAAATCTATGAATAGGAAACTGTGACCTTTAAAGCTATTTGCAATTATATCATAAATAATTTGTTCCATTGCTGACCTGGAATCTGGATGCAATACTCCTTTCAATGCGCTTTTACAAGAAAAATAATCAATTTGACATTTATGATCTTTTTTACATTTGCAATAGTTGTCAATAGCTTTATTGATATTCAAATCTTCATAAAGACAATCTGATTCATTTAGCCAAAATGGATATGGGTCTTCGTTTAGAGGCGACAGTGCATTTGCAACAGCATCATCCATGAGATATCGCATTGTTGTTTGATAACGAAGACTTGGAATAACCTCTATGCCAGCCACACGCATTTTATAACTATGCCACCCATAAGCATTTCTTTGATACAAACATTTTGATATTCGCAATACATTATATAGCTGATCGGTTACTGTACCTTCTTTTATGGCCATGTCAATTACTATATCAATATGTGATGTGGGTGCTTTATTATCAGCTGTAACAACGCCAACGGCACAGGCCTTTCTTAAAATATCTGACAATGCATTAAAAGGGCACTGAACTATTTCATCGTGTGTTAAGCACGAAAGACCATCTATCATAATAAACTCCACCTTCTTCTTTGAATCATTTTCTGGAAGATAATGATTAAGGATATTGATCATGTTGAGGAATGAAGTTAATCCATCCGCCATTCTATTGCCACTATTCAACTCATCACGTCCAATAATAGTTACTTTTGATTCAATAGGTATATACACTTTACACAAAAGCATATCGCCAGTATCTGGTGCTCCTGTTTGATGACGGAGATGAAGACCATGAGTCCTTTCGTTATAATATATATAGCCGGATTTTATATCTTCTTTTAGTTTATTAATACCATTTTGCTTTTCTTCTTTGTTAAATTTTCCACTTAATCTACTTAAATACGGGAAACTGTATGAAGATAATATTTGACATTTTGTTTTCTCCAATGTTGAATCTTGACTAGCGCATGAATCATCTCTATACCATAACATATTGTGTAATAATATGCCAGATTGCTCATCGTCTTGCATAGTCTTGATTTTTCTTATCAATCGTTGTATATAAAAATCAAAATATAATTTGTTGATCAGTTCTCCATCTTTATTTAAAGAAATAAAAAGTAGTTCAGGGTTTGAATAGTTTTTAGACAAACCATTTCGAGAACTATACCGAATAAAAACATCTATTACTCTTTTTGCGTTATCCTTTTTAGATAGTTCGTTTATAATATCCTGTTTTTTATCAAATAAATCCTTCTTGTTGAGTATTCCATCTTTTAATATTCCAAAGCTTTCGATTTTTTTATATGGGAAAACAATGTCTATATATTTCATTGCACATAATCGAGCATAATGCTCGTCTTTTTTGCAATTGTCATACAAAATTTTTAACCGTTTTTGCTCGTCTCTTACTTTTTTGCTTGCAGTTTTGTTTACAGGTTTCTCTGAAAATTCTTTAAATATTTCTTTCACTATTTTTACCGTTTCATTCAAAAAATACATTCTTATAGGAAAACTAAAACGTAAATTATCTCTTTGAGATAAAGGATTAAAGCCATCAATATTGTTTTTTGATTTCTCAGAATCATCCAATGTGTCAAGATGAGAAATGTACAATCCTTCTAGCATTTGCATGGCAAGATGTATTTTGTTAACCCCGTGCTCACCTCTGGCCATTATTAATAAACCATCAGAATTGTCGAAATTCTGTTCTAATTGGATACCACCATAAAACAGGGCGTCAAGACCTATAATGCCAGTACGTAATTTTTTGAGTTTTTTCTTGTTACTTTCTTGTTCCATATCTAAGTTCTCCTAATAATTGATAAATATGGCCATATCCTTGTTCGTCATATAGAACTGTAAGGCCGTTATTTTCATGAAATTTATTTTTTACACTATCTTTAATTCTCTTTTTTTCATCATTATGACCTGCAGCTATATAATACAGATTACCATGATGTTTGCCTTTCACATAATGTAGCAAACGCTGGTTGGTGTAATCATCAAGTGATAAGCCGCAGAATATGCAAGTGTATTGTGATAAAAAATGCAATTGGGAAGCAATTTGCCAAGAATACACATTACGTGAATCCTCATAAAACTCATCCAATGAAAGAACTATTTTGTTGTCTTTAGGAGCTTGTATTTCATCATACCTGGGAATAAAACCATGGACATGATAAATATTAAGATGTTTATAATTAAAGTCACTTTGCCCTTTCCATTCACATATAGTATTAGGAATTATTTGCCTAACTTGTTGATTTCTGGCCATTACGAAATTATTATATTCCGTATTATTTTGTAAAAAGCAGATTGCTTCACACAAAAATTGATCATAGTTCTGAGTCACAACAGCTCTAATATTGTGATTTCTTAACACCATATCGGCAACACTAAACAATGAAAAAAAATCAGGCTTTGATTTAGCCTTGTCATTTAACCAACCAACATATTTTTCCCCTGCTTCTATTATATCGTTTTTCCCCATTTTACCATAAAGGAAATCTTGTATTAGTTTTACATACGCCTCATTGCCCATTGTTTGTTTCACAATAGTTGATTTCACATCACGAGGGAACTGTGAATCAAAGTCTATTTGCTCTTTCAATTCAGAAACTTTTTCTTTTAACCTATTCTCATCATTTTGATTTTTGTCATCTGTTAATTTCTCGCACAGTTTTTTTGCTGATGATGACATTTCTGATGCGACTTGTTTTCCAAGATTGTCAGAAGGCAGCATCTGCATTACCGCATATTTAAGTAAATGGTTCAGTAATGAATCCCATGAATAATCTATTCCATGAGGCGCTCCAAAATCTATGCCAGTACCCAGAAACAGCACAACAGAGCGTTCGTTTTTAAAATCATCTTCAAGCTTTTCCCAATTCAGTGGTTTGGCGTATTCCATAATAAAATTGTCTAACAGTTATATAATAATTCGCCCAAGCGGTTTAATACGCATGGAATGTTTTATTGGAAGCACTTATCTTTATACTCTTTTAATTTTTCTTTGTAATTATTGCCAAAATATGACTCCATTTGTTTTTCGTATGTTTCGGCCATGTAGTCCATATAGTCGCTTTCTTCTTGCGGATCATCGAATGCTGGGGCTTTTTGATAAAACATGTCGCCAATTGCCGATTCGTAATCGGCTACCGGCAATTTGCCATTTTGGGAGAAATGATTGATGACGATATCAAAAGCCACTTGTTTGTATTTGCTACAACCATCATAAGCCTCAGCATCAATTTCTGTGACACAACAATTGTTGAAGAGTTTGCCAAAAGGTTCTTTTTCTTTCAAAACTGCTAAAGCCGTCAATTCTGGATGAACTGTTAAATATCTTGTTATCAGGTTCTGCAATAACAACTCTATTTCATTATTGCTCAATAATATAGGATTTGATTTTAATTGTTTGTTATTGTCATCACGATACTCCGTCATATATAGTTTGTTAAGAAAACTTGATATGATGATGGGATCAAAATCTTCCGTGATTTTTTGATCAAACCAATTTTTGACAAATGTGTTCGCAAATGATTGTTGTTGATTGGCATAGTGATTGGACTGCAATAGTGGAATAAAATAATTGCTTCTTGCTTTTGAACGTAACACTTGAACTCCAAAAGTCAATACACCAGTCAAATAGCTTTCCAGTTTTCTATCCGGGATGTTTTTCAGAGAGTATTGTTCGAGTTGGTATGATATAGAGCTATAGTATTTGCCATCATTCAGCCAGTTGTTCATAACAATTTCGGGGTCGTTTTCTTCTTTGAATAATTCATCCAATTCTTTCATCGAGAGTCGGTAAGAAGAGACGCTGAATGAAAAATATTTCTCATAATTTTCTGACTGAGATATTATACTTGTGTTCTTCGTTTTTATATATTTACCAAACAATAGTTCAAGTAAACGGGGAGTCTCTGTTTTCCAGATGTGATTGCCTTTGTATGTGGTGCGGTCGTCGTTTGATGTTTTTGTACTTATACCGTCTTTTAAAACGTATCTGTTGTTGTCAAGATAGAGCAATCGTTTGGGGTCATTGGAAAGGATATTGTAAACTTTTTTGTCGTACATCTGAAGGAGTTCAAGCCATAAGACGTCAAGATACTTCAAATCTTTATTAATGTTTTTCTGTATATAAGACAAATTCAGCATATATAACCTTGCGAACCTTTTAATACGCCGATAATTGTTCAATATTGACAGCATGAGCTTTTTATTGTCCTGATTAATATTGTCGAACAATAGTTTGGAAAAATCAATGTTTAATCCACTCTGTTTGTTTAATTCGGCGTATAGAGTTTGCCATAGTTGTTCCTCATCAACTTTAGGCAGGTGTATTTCGACTGGAAAGATTTTTTCCAAATAAGCAGTCGCATCTTTTATTTGTTTCTCTTCCAGGATTGAAGTCACATATTCTTTGTCGTAAGCAACTAAATATATGATATTATTCAAATCGGCGGTATTTCGAATAAGACGAAGAACTTCAAAGACTTCATTCCGTTCCAGGCGGTCTATATCGTCAATCACTACAACTACCGGTTTGCTTAGATGTCCAAACTTATCGGATAGTTTTTTCTTTTTTTCAAAAAGGCTCTCCTCTTTATATTTGGGTTTGATGCCTATTGACAAACCTTTAACTGCAGTGATAGACAAAGAATTTACAACTTGGGCGTAATTATATATTGACCGAGACAGGGAGGTGTGTTTGGGTGACAATTGATGTCGCAGTGACGCGAAGAAGTCGCTGACAACCTGCTCGGGATTTCTGCACATCCAGGGGTTGAAAACCACAATTTCCGCATTGTCGGCAATTTTGTTTTTGAGCGTATCCAGGAAGTGTGTTTTGCCGGCACCCCATTCGCCTGTTATTCCTATAGCATAAGAGCCTTCATCCAATTTAGTGGAAAGTAAGCGTAATGCTAATTCTTCGGCGTATTTATCAAGTGAATTATTGAATGTGTCAACGGCATCAGTTGAAAAACCGACAGAGTCGTTCTGGTTGTCATTAACGGGTGATTTGATAAAGAAACCGACAAGTGTTATAATACCTGTAATGCCAAATAAAATTGCAAGAAACGTTTGATAATCGAGTTTCCATACTATATTTGCTATGCATAGGGGTTTTTATAATAGAGAAGCAGGAAAGCAAGTGCAATCACAAAAATTCTATGATAACGCAAATCGTTGTCGTGTATAATTCTGACAATCCATCTGACAAAAACTATGATTATTAAAGTGCAAATAACCAGATTGACAAAGATGTTGCCGTTTATTATATGATAGAATTCATCAAACAAATCATATAAATATGTTTCGCATAAAGTATACCAGACAGAGGCAATTCCAATCCATGCGCTGCACAATAAAACAAGTATAACCGACAGAATGATTTCTTCTCTATCAAGTATTTTTGAAAATTTAGTTTTCATTTTTTATATCTTTTGTTATTTACTTTGTTTTATTTTTAATTGAAAATAAGCATTATGGAATTGTTTGCGTTTTTGTCAGTTAAAGAAATCTGCAGTTTCCCATATCGGGGTGCGTTGTTATTCCGAGTACACGGTGTGGAGCCTCATTTTATTCTTTCACTATACGTTTCGAGAACTCCTTCCCGTCGCTCATCCTCAATTTAATCACATAAACGCCTGCATTGAGGAAGGAGAGGTCTATCACCGTTTGTAGAGACGCACGGCCGTGCGTCTCTACAAGACGGCCGTCCAAAGAATAGATTTCAATGGAATTGCAAGCCGCATTTTCAGAGAAGCTGATATTTATAATATCCTTTGCAGGGTTTGGATAAACTGAAACGCCGTTGTCGGTAATGTTTTCCTCGACTGAATAATACTGGGCAAAAATCGGATATCCATGGTTAACGTTCATGTCATCCATGGCATAGATATCGCTGCTGTTGTTCAGAAGAGCGACGAAATCTTGCGATTTCATAAAGGATTCCGATTGTGGAGTGCCATAATTGTTGTCAGATATGTTATTGAGATAATAACTGTTGGTTACCTCCACGTGTGCTGTGTCTGCAACATATCCGACAACTCCTCCATAATTAGTCGGAACATCGTTGCCGCTCATAATCATGGTCGAAGCGTTATAACTGTCAGATATTGTCAGCGTGCTTGCAAAAACTCCTCCGACAAGACCTCCCGCAGATTTAACATTATTGATTGTTTCTTCGACAACAATAATGGCATCACAATTTCCCGTGTTGAAACAATACGCCATCGATCCTGACATGATGCTTGCAATACCGCCGCAAAATGCCGTTTTGCCCCAATAAATATCTCCGCTTTGTGCATAAATATCGCCCAAATTGCTGCAATTATCAATATTACATTCATTTAACACTCCGCTTATACCTCCAATATACGCGCCGTCATGCATCAATTCAACATCAGACACCCTGATGTTACCATAGTTATGACAGTTGCTAACCGTGGAGTTCTCAAGTTGTCCGAAGAGGCCTCCCAACACGAATCCGTTGATGTCCATTGATATGTGATTCCATACGACATCCGCTTTGTTGATGCAGTTTTCAACAATAACATCTGTACCGTAGCCCAAAATCAGTCCCGACTGTCCAAAAGTATATGCATATGCTTCCGAAATATGTATTTCCTCACCTTCAACGAGTATGTTTCTAAGGCTTCCGCCTTCCATCATGCCAAAAATGCCGAAGAAATTACTTGTGCTGTTGTATGAAAAGTTAATATTTGACATGATATGGCCTCCACCGTCGAAATGTCCGCCGAATTTGCCTTTCCACGAATGGCAGCCTGCTGCGCCGATTGGCTCCCATTCAAGACCGGAACTGGCTCCAAAGTCAATATCAACAGTCAAAAGGAAACATGTGTCGACATACATTGTCCTGTTATTGACACCATTATAGACATCTTCATTCGTCTTTTCTGCAATGTATGCCAGTTGTCGGGCGTTTTCAATTAAATATGGGTCTGCGGGGGTGCCGCTGCCGTGAGTCCAAGGCTCGGCAGTGCCATCCCAGACTGAAACCTGTGCGTTTAAGATTATTGCTAAAAACATGGCTGTTGTTGATAATACGAGCTTTTTCATAGTTGCAAATATTTTTAACTGTTAAACTTTTGCAAAATTATATATAATTTTTTGTTTCCAAATGATATTTTAGGAAGTTTTTGTGGGATTTTAGGAAAAAAATCACTGTCTGACAATGATTTTCACAATGTTTTTGCTTGCATTTTCCATTGATAAACTACAGAAGTGCATGCCGTTAGGAATATCAGAAAGGTCTAATCTTTCCTCGTGGATTCCACTCTTCAGCTTGCCCAAACTTACACTTTTGACCTTGTTACCCAAGACATTGAAAATATCAATTGTTACATCACTATCGTTCTCAAGCTCAAACGTCAAAGTCGTTTCGCATTTCGCTGGATTCGGCGAAATCATAAGATTTGCACCGATTGAATTATTATTTATTGTTTGTCCATTATCATGTTGTGCGCTTTCTTCCATGTCACCAGGGAGCAGCGAAAGCAGATGTTCGGTGTGTTTCACATGTGCCTCTTTTGATGTCGGAACAAATTCTGGCATCTTTCCCTTAATGCCTCTGTCTCCGTTTTCGTCCATTTGGAGATACAAATCACCGAGATCTATCTCTGCAAATATGCGTTCGGAATAAGTGGAGTTTGTATCGATAATCTTGTATTCGTACCATTCGATTGCATCATAATAGTTCCCCATCTCCACGTCACATCTGTTGGCAAGATTATCGGCGGTGTTGCCAAGAAAATCGTCAGACAACAAACCTATATAATAGTCTTTCAGGTCTGAGAAGTCACCGCCAGACCCCACTTCAACTGAATATAGGGCTTTCATTGCGGCTATAGCTTCGGGGCTCTCAGGATAATAAGAGACAATATCCATGAATATTGTTCTTGCGTCCTCATAATCACCGTTCTCAACAAGACTGTTGCCTCTTGCGAGTCTTTCTGCAGGACTTCCGGGTTCTCCCGGTACGTTGATTCCTGTGGGAGTCCATGTCGGAAGATAATTGAATGTGGCATTGCCGCTGACTATGAGATGTGACGGGATACTGTTGTCCGCCAATGGATACCAGCAGTTATTTGAGACGTTGATGGACAAAGACCGCTCACCATGTATCTGGGTTGCCTCAAAATATAGTATAACGTCATTGTTTGTTCCATTGCCACCAAGCCAATTATAACGGAAATCATGCGGATAGCTGTCGTTTGTGGCATAAATCTGGTGCCTATCGTTCCCTTGTATTTTTTGTGTGTCATGAAGCAATGTTACAGTACTATCCCCTCGCACATACAAGTTGCTGAGATTCAGTGACTGGATGCCATCGGCGCCATTGGATGTGATGGAATTGTTTCTGAGTCTTCCGTTACTTGCATAAGATACGAAACCACTGCCGCCGCAATCACTGATATTGTTGTTCGAAAAAGTGTAGTTTTGATAAGCTCCGTCAAGCCTGTTTATATATATGCCATTCCATCCAGCAGTGATAGTATTGCCGCTGACATTGCATCGCGGGATTTTTTCCAGATGTATTGTGTTGTTTGACAGGGTGTTATTGAAAGTGTTGCTGGAAATAACTATGCAATATTCACTGCGGGGCGGATTGCTTGTTGTGGCTTTAATGCGCGTTTCATTAAATGTGTTGCCAATCAAAGACACGGGACCATTATACGTCAGTATCGTGCCGCAAGAGTCGAAAACACAATGTGACAGCTTGAACATCTCCCCGCCGCTGTTTTCCAGCACAACGTTTCTAAAAGTCATGTTGTTTGCTCCCTCGGCAGTGCTTAACGAGCCAACGTTTATGATGGAACGGCCGCTTATATCTCCAATTATAGTACTTCCGCTGTTTATTGTGAGGGATGCATCCGTATCAACAGACACATCTCCATTCAAGATGTAGGTATGGCCCACGCCAGTTTCCACTTCACCGTTGATTTTCCCCTTGTATCCATCCAATGTGATTAGTTCCTTGGTAAATGTGCTTTCATAGGATGCTTGAGGGTATTCAGCCCCTAAAACATTGCCATCGTATGGATTAAAATACCCAGATGGCGAATAACTATCAAGGGTGTTGGCAAAATTATATGCTTCATCCATTGATACAGTTCCATCATGGTTATAGTCTGGATTGACATCATATCCAACATGGCTGTAACCATTACCTTCTTGGAAACTGTCAAAAATATTCCACAGAAACTGTCCAATGGCAGTGCTATCATATTGATACCATGGACCGGTAAGCAAATCATCATGTAGTTCTAATATTGGATAATAGCCAAGAATTGCAGAAGTCCAATAATAAACAAATTCGTCAACTATTTGCCAGTGTTCGTCAGTTCTATCATTTCTGGTTATGTGTTGCTCAACTCTTCCTTGGTGATTAGCATCGGTACAAGTGTGAACAACCCTGTTTTTACAAACAGCATTGCCATCATTCATGATATCATCAATAAACCCACCGGAATAGCAGCAATCAATCAAAAAAGTCATTTGTGAGCATTTGATATTTCTAATCCAATTTGCCAACTCATAATCATACAAATTGCCGTTATTATTATTGTTATTATCTAGTATTTTGAAATATGAATTATTATTAGATGTGCTCCCGTGACCACATAAGAAGACAAACAGCTGATCGTTTTCATTTAATTCAGGAATAACATATGTTGTATTATTTTCTCCTGATAAATTCGCAAAAATGTTTTCAATGGTTTGCTTTGAATACGGAAATAGATTATCATCTAGAAAATCGTCTTCAGAATAAGTATTGTTGTTTGAATTTAAATCTAACGGATTCTGATATAACTCATGATAATGTTGCTCTATGGAGTATTTCACATCAGATGGCGCTATGACGAATATATTACTTTTGTCATTATCATTATTAGCTTCGATAAAGCCGAAACCATTAATAAGAGCCGTATAAACACATGATAAATTATACCATGATTTAATAGGACTATGTGTTCCTGGGGCTCCTGCGATAAGCACGGCATATAATTTGCCATTTGGTGTTGCCACTGGCGGAACAGTGTAATTGGTATATGGCCAGTGACATCTATTTCCATTCGACATAGTCCCAATTATTGAAAACGACTCATGATTTGAAGGATAAAAGCTATGGTTTTCCATTGAGTATGTGCCGTTGGCGGTATTCACAAAACAATAACGACAAGAATGTGCCCAGTTGGCTGATGGTATGTCATCAATGAAATACACATACGCATTGTCGTACGGATTTCTTATCTCCTCACCATCGGCTGTAAAAATGCTCTCGCCACGACCGACATTTTCATTTAAACTATAAACCAAAATGGTCGTGTCATTATTAAGTGCATTCATGATTAGCTCATTGGCTGTTGTTTTAGTAATCTGTGCTTCGATTGTCACAGAAATTAGCATGATAGCTAAAACAAATAATGATTTTAGCATTTTTATCTTTTTCATTTTTAAAATATTGATTGTTAATAAATTATGAAATGGAAGGGGGGATTTCTATTTTGCAAACTTTCCTTATGCCATGCCGGAGACATTATTTAATGTTTATGATAAATTATAATAATTCATAAACAATATGCGCCGGTCTTTCTGAGTCTGTTCGACCCTGCCATCCAGGATCGCTTTTGATGCGGGCTTGAACTTTGCTGCCTATTTGCATATAGTTGTTGTAGAATTTGAATTCGGTGAGGTCTTTTTTGTCAGCCAACTCCTCTGGAACTTTGCCGCTGAATTTGTTGTGATAGATGTGGCACTTTTTAAGTTTTTTGAGTTTTGTTAGCTCAATGATACTATCTTCAAGACGGTTGTGGTCTAAATACAACTCTTCTAATGAGTCCATATTGTCGAGATGAGGCAACGCCCCCATAATCTGATTGAATTCCAGGTGCAGATATTTTAACTTGCGGAGATTTCCAAGGGTGGAAGGGAGAGAGTTGCTGAGAAAGTTGTATTGCAGATACAGCTCTTCAAGGTACTTAAGCTTCTCTATGTCATCAGGCATTTTGCCAGAAGCATGTGCGGAAGCGTTGCCGTGAAGGTAATTATTCACCAATTCTATCTTTACAACGCGTCTTGTTTTTAGTAATAACTTTCCATCTATTATTTCGTCGAAATCATTCATAAATACACGCCACCAATTTTCAAGGGCAGCGGCTGAATTCCATTTGGATTTATTGTTCCAACTTTCACCGCAAGTGTTTTTGAATAATCTTGTCAAATAGTCGCGTTCGTCAGCCACTTCTTGAGTTGTTTCAAGCACTTTGTTAATTTGAATTTTGTCGATTCCAAGTTTCAACAATTCGCCTGCTTTCTGTTCGAGAAGTTTTTGAGTGCGGTCAACTGACAATACATGGTCATCGATTTCAATCATAACGCTGATCTTGTCGAGCGAAGGTTTCGCAAACTTTTTAATACCTGCGTTTTTCAATCGGCGTGTGATGCCTGATTTTGTTGTATGAATTTTTACAGCCATAATGATAGTGATTTAAAAGTTGATACTTATTGGACTTAGTCCGTTACTACAAATTCTCCGTAATACTCGTCTCCGTTTGACAACGTGAACGTTATGACATAGCTGCCGGCTGTGGGGATGTAGAACTGTTGTTCGGTCGGTGTTTGAATCAAAACATTATATATGGTTGTTCCTGACAGACTTGTTATTTCTACAGTAACTTCCCCGATGTTTTGAGAGAAAGAAACCATTAGGTTGTGGCCATTTATGTCAGCCGAAATTGATGCTGCAACATTAGATCTATCACATTCTCCATGACTAGCTTGTACAGTTAGCTTGTCATTAGACATGAGATTAGTAGCAGAACTCAGAACGATAGTTCCAAACATGCAGATGATTAAGATGACTTTTTTCATGATGACAAAATTTTTTTTACAAAACTATGTCAACAATTTAAAAGTGCCAACAAAATTATGATATGGATTGAAATGGGGGGGGGTATAAGTTGTTGATATACAGTTAATTATGGTTGCTATGGTGTAATGTAACGATGTTTTTTATGATGGTGTGTAAAGGTTCGTCGCTATTGAATATGCGTTTTAGCTTCCGGCTGCGTTCGCTAATTGTAGGATATGCACGCTGCATCAAAGCAAAGATATCAGTGTCTTTCAAACCGAGATGGTATAAACACAAATAATCAATATCATCGTTTGTCAGTTCGGGGTATTCCTTGCATATCCATTGAGTAAAGTTGTCGTAATGCCTGTCCATTGCATCTTTCAATGCAAGCAATTGTTCTTTACTCAATGCATATTCTATGTATGCCGTGCAAGGGACTCTTGATTTGAATTGTTGCTTGTTGGCTGTTTCCAAAATGGATTTGCATATAGGTTCGCTCATGAAAGGATTGGCCTCTATTTTTCGTTTCATTTCGGCCAAAGCCTTGTTCTTTTCATCAATATCGTATTGTGATTTTTTCTTTATGTTGATCATCCTTTTTCTTATCAGGATTATAAGACTCAAAATAACAATAATTATAAAAACTGAGACTATAGAGATTGTGATATTCCGTTTTCGAATGATTCTTAACTGATCTTGTTGTAATCTATCTTGCTTATATGACTCATAAAAGTTAGTCAAAACTTCTTCAAAAGTCAATGTCCTACGATATTTATCAAGGTGTTCTCCATAAATGTTTTTGTAATACTGCATTTTTAAGGTATCACCTAAAGCTTGATGGCATTTCATTAAAATCTCTGCTGAAACAACTTGTGTCGGGAAATAGTTTCGTTTTATACTTTTTTCCAAATAATTTATTGCAGAATCGTACTGACACTCTTTGGCAAGCAATGACCCAAATGTGAAGTATTGTGCCAATCTCAAGTCGTCTCTTACAGGCAATGACAATGCTTTTCTAATCATCATAAAAGCGCTGTCGGTATATCCTAATTCGTAGTAAACAGGTGCTGACTCTGACAAAGAATTGCTGTACACTGAAATCTTATTTTGCCGGTTTGACAAATTGATGGCTTTTCTGTAATAGATTAATGCGCTGTCGTTGTTACTGCCAAGACTGTATGCGCTTGCGATACTCTTGTATGTGTTGGCGAGACTATAGCCTTGCACCATATTAAAACAATCTAAAGCATTTTTGAATGATTCAACTGATGCTTGCGCCATACCATTGTTATAAAACAGATCGCCCAAACGAGTATATGCCAATCCCATTAGTTTAGCTTTGTCGCTTGTAATATTGCCGATGTCAAAATGGTTTTGCATTATCTCCAACGTATGCAAATATTCTTTGCAAGCTTCAACGACACTGTCGTTTTCATAGAATATTGCTCCGTTCATGTAGTGGGAACGTGCAGAAAGCAATATAACATCATCATTATCTGTATGACATGATGCCATGCTGTCGAAATAATGGGTTGCGGATTGCAAAGCCGCAATGTCGGATTGGGGGTTGTAGGTTTTGTAGAGGGCTTCGGAGGTTAGTAATGCTTGGTAGTGGGCGTTTATGTCGGATGAGGTTCCTCGTACTTCGTACTCGGAATGACACGACAGCAGCGTTTGAAGCGCCGAGTCGGGAGAGGATTGCATGAGGGAGTCGATGTGAAGAAGGTCGGGGGCGAGAGGAATGGGTTGCTCCGCAATAGGGGAGTGGGTGCAGCTTGCGATGAGCAGCAATGCAAGAAAATGTAATATGAGGTAGATCTTTTTCACGGGGCAAAGTTAGTGAAAAAGAATGAAAGGGGAGAGGAAAAAACATATCAAATTTTAATATTTATTAAAATTTTTATTACTTTTGCAGGTGGATCAAGTAGAAAGTTTTGCAAAAATTTTCTACCTTAAAAAGATTAATCAATGTGTATAGCTGAGAAAATAAGAGAACAGGTTAAACTCGACAAACCAGGAGCGGTGTATTTCATTTCGGATTTTGCGCAACATGGTAATGATGTGTTTATCAGCCGTTTGTTGTCGGAATGTGTGGATGATGGCTTGTTGATTCGCATAGCAAACGGCATTTATTACAAGCCGGTTGAAACAAAATTCGGAGTATTGTTTCCTTCTGTTGATGAATTGATTAAAGCTATAGCAAGGCGTGACAATGCCCAAATACTGCCTACTGGCGAAACAGCACAGAATCTTTTGGGGTTGTCAACACAAGTGCCTACGCGTTATGTTTATCTAACCTCTGGATCTTCACGAAGGATTGTCTTAAGAGAGCAGACAATCACTCTGAAAAGAAGTGTGCCTCGTAATTTCGCTTGCAAAAACGATTTTATGGCAACCCTAATACAAGCTCTTAAATCTATAGGTAAAGATAATGTGACCGATGAACACAGACAAATGATAGCCGGATTGCTGCAGAAGCATCTTGACGAGAAAACATATATTGATGATTTGAAAACTGCACCAATATGGGTTAGAAAATTTATTTCGGAAATAATCAAACAAAACGGACATGAATTGGCTTCAGCATGATATTAATGAACGAAAAGTGATGCTTCAACAAGTTGCAGAGAGTTTTCATCTTCCTGATTATGCCGTTGAGAAAGACTGGTGGGTGACAATGGTGCTGAAAGCTTTGTTTGAAACAGAGTTCGCATCATTTTTAGAGTTTAAAGGAGGTACCAGTCTTAGCAAAGGCTGGGATCTTATAGAGAGATTTTCTGAGGATATTGACTTGGCAATAGATCATAGTTTCTTTATTGAAAACATTGACAATAATAATCAGTTGAAAAACTTGCGAAAAAAATGTCATAAATATGTTATAGGCGACTTGGCAAAGCAATTAGAAACAGTCTTAACAAAAATGGGGCTTAGTGGATTTGTTGTTTCACCAAAAATCATTGATGAAGAAGGAGTTGCCATTTCAACTGATGCCGATCCAGCAGTGCTTTATGTTGATTATGAAAGTGTATCAGACCATAATTCTACTTATATGCCATCGAGGGTGAAGATCGAAATAAGTAGTCTTTCGATGAAAGAGCCTTTTGAGATGCGTAGTATCAGCTCAATGATAAGAGACAGATTCGCAGAAGACGATGATGAGGCTGTTTGTTTTATTCCTGTTGTTATGCCAGAGCGAACATTCTTGGAGAAAGCATTCCTGCTTTGTGAAGAGTTTCAGAAGCTGGAACCTCGTAGTTTTAGAATGTCGAGACATCTATATGACATTGAAAGGCTTATGAACACACCGTTTGGTGAAAAAGCACTGTCAGATAAGGAACTTTATCATAAGATTGTGGAGCATAGAAGAAAATTCTATCATGTTTCGTACGCAGATTACGACAAAAACTATCCGCCTTACATAACCATTATTCCACCTGTTTCATGTGTAGCTGCATGGAAACAGGATTATCAGGAGCTTCAGAACAATTTCATTCATGGCACTTCTTTGGAATTCGAAGAACTGTTGAAACGTATTGAGATTTTACAGCAGCAGATGAGAAATAAAAAATAACAGTTGATTGTTGAAAGTACCTAATATATGTTTGAGTGCGTTAAAAATAAAATATATGTGAATACTTTTTCATCTGCGTAATAAAATTTTGGCTCTATCAATATTATTGAGAGAGCTCGGCTAGAGTATTAATTATACTGGTTCCTTACACTATGTTTTATAACTTTGATTATAAAATTTATGACTAGTATTATAGTATGATAGAATTCATAAGGTTTTTTAAAAGTCCTGTGGCGATTTGTTATAGTTTTGTAAAGAAGATTATTTGGTAATAGTACTATATTTATATGCGTTTTTTATTGCTTCTACTATTATATGAAATTAAATGAAAAAAGTTGTAATTTTGCAAATATAATATCTATCTAACGTATGCTATTCAAGCCATCCATATATAATTATATTAAAACTGGAGAAAAATTTGTAGCGATATGCAATACTTTCTCTGGAGGTTTAGCTATTTTGGAGCATAATGAATATAACAAATTACAAAATGTTCATTTTTTTAACAAGATAGATAATGATTTAGAAGAATGGTTAAAACAGGGTTTTATTGTTGACAATAACAAAGATGAGCTATCAATTGTTAATTATTGTAGATGTCGAGACGCTTTTTTGAATAACAGGCCGATATATCGAATTTTAACCACAACAGCATGCAATGCACGCTGTTTTTATTGTTATGAAAAAGGGCGTACTGTTCAGTTTATGAGCAAGGAAACAGCCATAAAAACAGCTGATTTTATAATAAAACATGCAGAAAATGCAAAAGAGATATTGCTTAATTGGTTTGGAGGAGAACCTTTACTGAATTATACTGTTATAACATTGATTACACAAAAATTATCTGCTGCATTAAACAACAAAATCACATCCTCCATAATCACCAATGCATCTCTTTTTTCAAAAGAAATGATTACCATTGCAAAGGAAAACTGGAATCTCAATAGTGTTCAAATTACATTGGATGGCATGGCTGATGTCCATGATAATAGGAAGTCTTATATCAATAAATGCTTTTCGTTTGGCGAAACTATAGAAACAATAGGATTGTTATTGTCATCTAATTTTAGGATAATACTTCGATTGAACTATGACAAAAATAATATTACTGATATAATTAAATTGATATATTTTATACATGAGACGTTTGGTAATAATCATAATTTGATTTGTTATGCATATTCATTGTTTAATACGGCCACTAACCAAGAAAGTTCCTATGTATATTACGAAGACATTCCTAGATATATGCCAAATATTATAAATGTTCTAATGGAGTGTGGGTATTATAATCCTTTAAAAATCATACAAAGACGAACTAATGCTTGTTTTGCAACAGATCCATATAGTTGCGTTATAAATACTGATGGATTATTATATAAGTGTACAATGGATAGTATGGAGCCATCTAGATCTGTCGGTAATGTCAATGATGGATTTGTAATGAACAACCCATTAATAGAGTGGACTACACCTGTTATACCAAAGCATTGTTATGAATGTAAAATGTTGCCAATATGTCAAGGAGGATGTAGAGCGAGTCGTATGCTAAATATGGATGCAAGTGGTTGCGCAATAAAAAGACAATTGATAGAATACACATTAAATCATTTATTAAATACTGTATATCATGAAAGTAATTAGTAATTCAAGTTTTGAGATTTGGGAAAACAATCCAATAAGTGCAAACAAAAGACGGTTCAATATACCCGTGTCAAATTGTAATTGTGATTGCAATTGGGATGGTGATGGCAATGATTCTCTAGCATGTACTGGATCTATTAGTAATTAATTGCATTTTAATAATTTCTTGAATAGATACTGGGGTTGTCTTTGCGTGTAGTGTGCTTATTGTGTTTTATGTATAGTGCTAATTCGTGCTATACATAAAACTATATAATGGTCATAATAGTCGGTGTTATTACCTAATTTTGCACTGTCATTAGTTATCGCATTGTTAATTATATGTAACCATATTTAACGATAATAAGTTTTTTATTGTTTCATTAAAAGCTAATGGGAATCCATAATAACTTACTTGTTTTGTACATAATTAGTAATACAATTTTTAGAATCGCGAATACAAGAGAAAACTATATATCATGACACTGTATGGTTTGCGCTAATACAATCATAAAGGCATTTGTGATAAGATACCACCCATCGACAATAATCTTTTGAAATAACTTGAATAAGTAGAGTATACCCACAAGTCCTCGGTTGTTTGAACTATTACGTCTTTGTTTTACAATTGATATAAATGCCTGTCTTGTGTGCGCTCGATGTAAGCTTTTTTATCCTGAAGGAACAAAATGTTACAGAGATGGCAATACAAATTGAGAATTGTATTTTTTATATTTATTGCCATATTTTTTGATTCAACTATTATCTTATTTTTTCCTATTTTTGAAGCCTCTAAACTTCATAAAAATAGAAATAGTATGTTATACTTTGACGAAGCAGGATACACTGGTCCGGATTTGACTAATCCAGATCATCCATATTTTACATTGGCTTCTATCAGATTAACTGATGGTGAAGCAGAAAAGATCAAAGAAGACATCAATTATGAAAAATGGGGTAAGGAATTCCATTTTTCAAGTATGTATACAAACCCCGAAGGAAGACAGATGCTCAAGCAAGTCTTTGCACATCCGTTAATAGACACAAATCATGTGTTGCTTTCTTTCGCTTTAAAGCGTTATTGTGTTTACGCAAACATCGTAAACATACTAGTGGAGACCTATTATCACAATGTTGGCGTTAATCTGTATGAAGGAGCAAAGAATCTTATCTTGGCCAATGGTTTGTTTTATTTTGCAAAGTTGCATCCAAACAAATCTTTAATTGCTGAGTTTGAGGGTAATTTTGTTAAAATGATAAGAAAACCTTCAGTTGAATCGGTAGCCGATTTTTATAGAACAACGGATAAACTTAGGTTTGATGAGAATACTAATGATGGCTTTTTTAATATGCTATCTGAAATACCGCCGACAATAGTATGTATCAAAGAAGCTTTGTCTAACAATAAATTTTATATTGATCTTACCATGCCTTTGTTTTCTATTTCGGTTCAGGAGTGGTATAAAAAAACTGGAGTTAAGGATGATGTTTTGTTTGATTCATCAGAGCCTTTCTTTGCTAACAAAGCTTTTTTGGAAAGCCTTAGAGATATGAATGTTTTCGAAACAAAAGTGGGATATGGAAAGAACGAACATGTTTATCCACTACCTGTAGGCACAATGAAGATTGCAAAATCATATCAGGCATTTGGCATTCAACTTGCTGACATTCTTGCGAGTGCATTGAATTTTGTACTCACGCCCAGAACGGACAAGTATAAACAATACCAAGATAAGCTTAGGATACTTTCTATTTTTCAAAACATTAAATTGAACCTTGCACCATCATCTTTGGAGTTCATAGAAGAAAGGATGAAGGAAACTGCCGATATTGACCCCTTGGAGTTTCTTTGTAACCACGAGAAAGACATGAAATACAACGGCTGAATAAAACGCCCATAGGTGTTTCTGTAATTTTCAACGACAATGACTTAAGCCCATGTAGTTATTTTATGTCATCATCCATAGAGGCAAGCACTATCTCACACAAATCCTGCCGACGATGGTTTAATATCTAATCCTTCACAACTAATAATGAAGTCCTCGCTGTTATCAGCCAACCACATCAAATAACGCATATCTTTGTCGGCTATCTGCTTTATGGATTCTCCTTTGTATTTCCCAAAAGTAAGAACATCATCTGGATATAAGGTTTTTATAGCCTTTTTCCTTTCCTCAATAACTTCATCAATATCAAAGAAGAAATGTGAAGAATTTTCGTTCGCCCATTTTACCCAGCCCCAGTCGCTATGTATGACATCAACCAATGTCTCTCCCTGGTGTTTCCCTTTTTCCAAAACATCATTGATGCCATATACTATAACTGGTTCAACTGTTGGTTCTCCAAGTATATCCAGCAACATCCATGATCCACAAGCGGCACAAGGTATCTCTTGTGGTGTTGTATCATCAATCTTACACCAGCTTGCTTCACTGTCCTCCCATGCATTTGCCCTCTTTCCGTTCCTAAAATAAAATCCATATGCGGTACCATACCTACCACCTTTCCCACCTGGTTTCACTTGATGCACCTCAACATGTTGAGAATAATACCAACTCGACACTCTTCCATCAGGAAATCTTTGAGCCGTGAAAGGCAACGCCCTTCCTATATTGTAGTAGAGTGATATTAGGCTGTTGCTCAATCCTTTTTGTTGTATGGCTTTGATGAGTTTGCCTTTGTCCATATCAATTTCAAATATTTAGGTATTTTATTCTTCAATTCATAACATCAGCGAACGTCACAGAAATCATTGTTTCAATCGAGAAACTAATGTGTCAAAATTCTTTTTTATCAACGCCTCTGTAATATCCATATTTCGCATGGCATTTTGTATGCTGCAACGATTATTATAAGGGGCGTCGGTTTCCATCAGAATACGGTCTCGGGGTATTTTTTCAATAATACTTTTCCCAGAATGGGATAGTGTCATTGCCTCATTAATAGAAAAATAATAACCTAGTTCAAGAATTGCTGGAATCAAGCTTACCGATCCACTATACCAATGAAATATGACATTTTCAATATTAAATTCTCCCAATAGCTCCAGCAATTCTTTTTCCGCCCTACGAGAATGGACGCTTACAATTTTTCTCTTTCCACGAAGTGTTTTCAGGATCTCTTTCAATACTATTATCTGCTCTTCTTTTGAAGCATAACCTTCTCTTGAAAAGTCTAACCCGATCTCACCAATATATGAAGTCTCATCGACCAAACGTTTGAATAAAGGCAATTCTTTTTTGTTCTCAGCCGCCAACAAAGGATGCAACCCCAATCCCAACCTGATATATTTATAATGCATTATATATGGCTGCCCCATCTGAAAATGCGATGGGAGGTTGGTCATCCCAATCACAATATCCCCCGCTTCTTCCTTTTGGCGGACATACGCCTCAGGATTGAGCATCATATCAAAATGACAATGTACATCTATCATTTTCTCCAATTCATGTATCGTAATATGGTCGAATTGTTGTCTTCTATGATCATGGCTGACAATTCTTTTCTTGTTCTAACAACCAAATCAACATAATCATCCAAATCATCAAACCCGCCCATGCCACCAATTTTCAATTCCCGTTTAATCTGCTCTCTTGTCAATTGTTTCTTCAGAAACTCCAGCATTGCAAAGAAATCTTCCGACACTTTGGCTCCTTTCTTATTAAATAGAGTAATAAAATGGTTTCCATAAGTGGTATTGTCTTTTTCTCCTATCAATGCCGCTTTTCTATACATACATGGCATGCAGTGTCCACAATGCGATGCCTTGTGATTGTCATACATATACTGGTGCATTCCGCGTTTGCCACAAGAATTTGATGATGCTACAACTTGTATAAGATATCCTTTATCAGCACAATGCTTAACCATTTCTCCCTTTGTCAGTTTCTCATAAGGATTGCTTATACCAACAGGTATTCCTAAAGCTTTAATAATATCTCTGAATTGGTTCAAGAAAACAGGATGTGTTGTCCGTGTGCTACACGAAGCACGTCGTGATGGTGAAAGAGGGTAGTTTAATGACACAGACCCGTTTTCAGGTACAACCACATCACATTTTGCATACGAGGCAACAATTAGTGCAATAGAAAGAAACATAATAGAACGAGACCTGCAGGATAATTCATTCGATTGTTCAGGCGTAACCATTACAGCAGGTAGAGCGCAAAATTGATTTTTATACTTGCTACTAAATAGCTTCTTCAATTCATTTTGGTCTGCTTGTGGACCGCGCATATAACTGTCATAATGTGATGCCAAAAGCAACTTACCTTCCGGATGGTTGGTCATATAATCAATTGCACCTATTAGTGAATCCATGCCTCCGGAAAACAAGTTTACTTGTGTTATACCTTCAAAAAAATCACATTCCTTGTACTTTGGATAGTTAACGTTTTTAGCACCAATAAAATGGCAAGTCCAGTAATCCCCTGTAAGAAACGACAGCATCGTGTTGAAATTGCCTTCAAGAGGTAGAAGTTGGACATAATGAGGAAGCACAATATCCACATCAAATTCTCGAGACCATCCATCAATGGAATATAAACCACGATCAACAGCTCTGTCAATTGCGTATACGATTGCAGATAAATAGAGCATATCAAAAGACAAATCTGGTGCTTTGCCCGCCAAATATGCAATAGGATTCAATTGTATGACTGCTGCAGTGTCAAGCTTTTTCCCAGCTGACACATCAATACTTATTCCTATGTTTAATCGAATATCCTTTTTTGACCTTCGGTCAATACTGTATTTTGTGACTTTAATCTTCATTTCCCGATAAGATATATAATATACGATCAAATTCCTTTTGAATGAATGCTTGACCATCAGCCGAACTCCAATCTACTGTTGATGCATCACGACCGCTATAGTTTCTTCTGATGTCATCCATAATCAACTCCTTAATTTCTTCCATTGTCTCATTTGCCACCTTAACGCCCTTTTCATATTCAAGTTTTTCCTGAAAGTCTTGGGAAAGATGGCTGAAAATATACATCCCGAAAAACATGTCAAGCAAGTTTTTGATTTCATCCGAGGTCATAATGGCACCCATTGCTAAATCAAAAGCATTAATGTCATCACCTATCTTTTGCTCCATTTCATCAAGGACACATTCCAAAGCTTCATTAGCTGCAGTGTTGTCTAGTCCAGCTATTCCTATTTCTATATAGGATTTTATTAGGTCGAGAATATTTCGGCAGCTTTTCCCAGACAATGAGACGCCTTTCCTCCGCAACCATTCTGTAAGGCCATTGCTCACAACCTCGTTTATAGCAGACACGAAGTTTCCTATCAAAGCAACACCAGCATGCCCCATTGCCTTAGAGACACCTGTGCTCACTTTGTTTCGGCCACCCGCGGCCCTAACAAGATTTCTAACTGCATGATGATAGTTTTTGCTTATGCGGCTATTCAGCTGCTGTTGTTTTTTCGCAATTTGAGCTGAGGATAATCCCGCAGGAGGATTCTCTTCCAACTCATCCGATTTCTTTTCATCCCCCGCAATGCTGGTAACAGCCTTTGATGAGTGGCCCCAGTTAGGCTCGCCAGTAACCGTGGGAGTATGTTTGTGTGATGTGCCCATATTATTTTGTTTTTCTTTTGTTGTTCTCTATTGCTCGCATTAGCTTTTCATTTGCTTTCAGTATATCTAACAATTTTTTGTCATTACCATGACGATTCAAAATGTCTTCGAATTTATTGACAAGCGCAAAAGAAATCTGTTTGGCATCAATTCTTGATAGGATGTCAAGCAGACGGTTATATGCCCTCGGAACATCTTTCATTATACAGAAATAATACACACTGAACGCGTTTTTGTCGCTTGCCGCCATCAAAAGTTTTGAATCAAGCAAGTCATAAAAATCTTCTATGTCGGTTTCCGACAAACCTTTTACTTCATTTCCGCATATGTTCTCTCTTATTTTGTCAGTAGCTGCTTCGTAAGCATTCGAAAAAACAGTTTTGACGCGTGTCGAAACCAACGACAATCCACTCATCTCATTTACAATATTATCCCTTGATACCCAGAACAATTCTTTCAAACTTACAGTGCTGAATTTCGGGTCTGTGGATACCAACTTCAACAAATCTTGACTCTTCCAGTCTTGGTATCCACTAATGTCTTTTGTGTTATCCTCGGCGAATGCCTCAATAGCGACAAGTTCCTTTGGGACACCCTTATTATTCATAACCCATGCATTGAGTTGTCTGAATTGTTCAAGGTGCTTTTGCTCAATAAGCATCAGTTTTAGCAGAGCAAATCGAGATTTGGTGTCTTTTATACCTGATTGAACCAGTAAATTGGAGCGTATTTCGAACGCATTCAAAAACCTCTTTATCAGTCTCGGATTCCACTTCAACGATGTCCCTATGATTGTTGCAAAACGTGAAACGAACCCTATGGTTTCGCCCAACTCGGCAGGAATAGACTCTGATTTGAGCAAATCTTTGATATTGTTCCATCCATAGATGTCAAACTTGTTCGCGTTTATAAACTTAGAGAAATCCTCTCTGATTTTGTCAAATACCTTTTCATCCAAGATTGATTGGCAGAATAACAGAGTAACGTATGTTTCGACCTCCTTTGGATTGAGTGCCGGTATGTTATATGGCAGTTGGATAAACTTCTCCATATATGAGTCGCCCAGGTTAGGTCTGTCCTCTGATGCTGCCGCAATTATGTCTTTGTACTCATTCTTGATAGCATTCGACACGATAAATCTGTCTGCTGCTATCACAAAAGCTGTTTTTGGTACATTTAAAAATAATTTAATAGCTTCCAGGTTTTCAATAATGTGTCGAGGCAAACATCTGTCAAGGTCGTCAATTAACACCACAATTCTTCCCTGTTTACTCTTCTTTATTAGTTCCTCAAAATCTTTTCTAAATTCTCTGACCGCTTCATATTTCTTTTCGTCTTCTTCGGCATGAATAGTGTCTTTTAAAAACTTCTCTGCCTTTTCACCTGTTAACAGATCCCTGAGATTATCCTTATTATCATTAAATGCTTTTAAAAGTAACGGAATAATTAGCGATATGCCCCCTGTGGCGGTCGCGGTCGCAATGGGAATGGCTGTTGAGGCCGTAACCTTTAACGCACGCATCCAGTTAATGGACTTTTTGAGGTTAGTGAAGGCCGTTTTTAGGTCGTCTATTTTATCTCCAACTTTTGCCCAAAACCTCTCTTCTTTTTCCAATGCTTCAACTATGCCCTGGATTAAAGCCATTTTTGCGTCATCGAAACTCTCAAATGACCATCCGTCAAAATACACAACAACTGTGTTGTCGTCTTTTTTTAAATCTTCTTCCAATATTTTGAGAATGCTTGATTTTCCTGAGCCCCAATCACCATATAATCCTACAGTAATAGGAAGATTTTTGTCATTTGTAACAACACTTTTCAGTAACTCTGCATGAACAGTATAACCCAAAAGGTCTTTTGATGTTTCTTTATCTGACCACATATCACCATTCTTTATTCATTATACTTTTTGCCAGTAAATACACTCTGGTTCCAACGCTTTGCGGCCATCTATCGGCTGGATTTTTATCCAGTAGTTTTGCCCTATCAATAGCGAGTCCAATTGTTGGCAACAAAGCAAAAGCGTCATAATTAGACTCGTGGTAATGTCCCAATAAAGTCTTCATTTGTTTTTTTTAGCCATGTCTCTCCATGTTTCGAATTCTTTTTATTTGCTGCAAGTTTTTTCATTTTATGTTCATCATATTTTGTAACATCTTCCAAATGAAGCAATAACCAAAGTTCAAAACATGGGTTGCTAACACAAAAATACAAGTTATTGTTTTGTGCACAATAACGAGCCACCGATGACAGCATCTTTGATTTCCACTTGTCCCTGTCGACTACCACCCATAACTGATCGTCTTCTTCGATGTTATACTCGTTTTTGAAATTAACAATTTGAGTAAGCACATTTCCAGGACTTGATTCATCGTCATTGCGATGCAAGACCTCAACATGTACACCTGAAGCACATAAAGAAGCTTTCATTGCTTCAAAGTAAATATTTTCTGTATCACGTCCTTCAGCTGCAATTACAATCAATCGAGCTGACTTTACTCCTTCCAGACGTTTAAAGTCTCTTCGTTGTCTCATGTTGCTCTACCATTTTAGATTACTTATTGGTGCAAAAAAAGGAATTGCTCCATATCTGCCTTGTAAATAACCCTTGCGAACATCCTCTCTTGGCTTATACTCTGCAAGAGAGGTTAAATGCGAAGCTCCGTCTTGTCCTTTTTCTACAAACCAAACTTCATCAGCACGAATCATATTTAAATCTAACAGGTTGGATTCGTGAGTGGTGAAAATAAGCTGCGTATCCCGTTCTTTATCAAGGAATGTGAAATAATATTCCAAAAGCTTTTGCGAAAGCATCGGATGCATGCTGCGGTCTATCTCGTCAATTAGATATACAGATGAATTTAATTTCAAATCGATGAGCATTGGGATAAAATCGAGCAACCTAATTGATCCATCTGACTCTTCGCCCATTTCAAATGAAACTTCTTTTCCATCTTTCATCCTATGAATTGCACTTTGCTTAAAAACACTGGTAATGCCATTTTCATCTGTCTCGAAAAAGTAGGTAGAAGAATCAGAAGGTGAGGCAACTACAATAGTCTTCTTTTCTTCCGCTTCTGACAGAAGGTCGTTGACTATTTCTTTGGGCAATTCTATATCTTCCTTATTGACTTTTATTCTTCTAATATCAACTATACCAGTGTTGAAGTATTCCAGAAGAGATTTTGTGGCCAAAGCAAAATCCTTGTCTCTTTCTGCGCGAATAGAGATGCCTTCGTATCTTGATTCCGGGAATATGATCTTGAGGTCTTCTTTCATCCAGCAATAAACATCACTAATTGATTCGAGACCCTTTCCATTGCGTTTAATATACTCCGAAAGGAAGCTGCTGGTTGTAGGAGTGCTTTGGCTGATAAACCTAACCAATTGTTGTGTTTCTTCATTTCCATTGATTGCTCCAAAGGTAAATGAATTTCCATTAGGCATGACTTTCCGGCTAAATACTTCTTTGTCCGTACGGTTATTGATTTCAAAAAGCCATTCTTCTGCAATGCCTTTAATGGAGAACTCTACACCATAAGCATAATAATGCTTGTTTGATTTGAATTCAATCTCTATTTTTGAAGGAATGTTGTTAGGTGCGCTTAACTTGAAAGGCTCAATGCTTCTTTTTGGAAAACCGCCAAGGGCTATCTTTTGTATTATTGACATCGCCTTGATGATATTACTCTTTCCTGATGCATTGGCACCATAGATAATTCCGGCTTTTAATACTGAAATGTCATCTCTTTTTTCTGCACGACTTACATGTTGGCTATGTGTTGTACTTTTACCTGCCACAAAACTAATTTCAGTTTCGTCTTTGAAAGAAAACAAGTTTCTTATTACAGCTCTTAAAATCATAATTATGTCAAATTAAATCAATTATGCTGCAAAAATAAACAATTTATTTCATATAACGTGCATTTTTTGTCAAATTTTTACAAATTTTTCTCAAATAATGTATTTTTAATGGAAAACATTGACAAATTTTTAAGGGTGGGTATGATAGGTCCAATAAGTCCAATAGGTCTAATAAAAGTTACGTTTTTCTGTAGTTTCCTTGTGATATGCGGGTTAGTTGGCCATGGGCGCAGAGGCTCTGATATAATTGCTGTCGTGCTCAAGGCTATTAACAACCGACTGAAACCACTCTTTCCGATGCTTGAAATCTTTCAACACGATATAGATTTCATACACCAGGTTGCATAATTGGTTAGAAAGCTCGTAAGCTTCTTTCTTTTCATTCCATTTTCTCAGGATGGAAAAGTCGGCGTGTTCTGCCAAGACTTTGAACTCGTTGAGCGAAATGTTGTAATTGGTTTTTACGTTCTTGTTGTTATAAATATTTGCCAGGAGTATTTCTTGGCCGTTATCAAACTCAAATCGAGCGGATCCAGACCTTATTATTTTTTATATATCGGCTCGGAATCCAGAACATAATTGAGCGTGATTTGGATTTGTTTTAATGTGTGGTTTTGACTTGTTTCCATATACTTAAATTTTAATTGTCGAATAATTTCATAGCTTCAGACTTTTCTTTGTCCATAATAGCTCCAATGTATTTTTTCATAGTGTCATAATCTTTATGACCAGTAAATTTCATAATGATAGTCGGGCTGATGCCGAGGCGGATGGCTTTACAGACAAATGTGCGGCGAGCGGTGTGCGTTCTCACAAGTTTATATTTTGGAACAGTCTTGGTGATGCGCTCGTTGCCTTGAAAGATGGTCTGCTCGATAGGTGTGTCGATGCCACATGCTATCGCCATTTCTTCTAAAGCATCGTTCATTTTCTGGTTGCTGATTACAGGCAGAGCTTTATTGTCGTTGAAAGAGCTGTCCTTATATTTGTCCAATATCCCACGAGCCACTTTGTTCAAATCTATTTCAAGTCGGTCGGAAGTTTTGATGGTGGTGATGTAAATCTTATTATTACGGATATTACTACGCTTAAGATTCTCGACATCTGAATAACGCAGACCTGTGTAACAGCAAAAGATGAAGACATCGCGAACGCGGTCGAGACTCGGCTTGTTGCTGAAATCGTGCGTCCTGACGGCCTCGAGTTCCTCTTCATCGAGATAGATTACATCCTTATCAGGAACTTCAAGGTTGAGCGAGAAATTGCTATAGGCCATATTGGAATTATAACCCCATTCGGATGCCCAGTTGAGGAACCAGTTAAGGTAAGAAAAGCGCTTTTCAACGGTGCTGTTGATCAAATTCATGTCGTTGATTTCATAATCGACGAAGCCTTGCAGCTTGTCGAAATTAAGACTGTCGAAAGTCAAATGCTTGTCGTAAGCCATGAGATGGTTTTTCAAAGCATTGAACTTGAAGATGGTGCCCTGTTTAAACTCTCTTGGCTTTTTCCTTGCAGTCTTGATGACAGGATTTTCAGTGGCTTTGCCTCGCTGAGCGAGAAATAAATCAAAGATTTGGAAGAATGTGAGTTGTTTCTTTTTCTTCTTTTCATCTTCTTTCTTTTTCTCAACGATGGCTGTTGGAAAATGGAAATCGTGAATGACTTTTTCGAGCCACTCTTTATCGATCTTCTCTTTGGGTGTATCGATGAACGACTTTTCAATAGCGCGAATCAGATCGTTTAGTTTGTCGGCGAGTTGTTGCTTGCGTTTCTGCTCGTCGATTTTTTCCAATTTGGACGGTTTTTTAATACCTGCAGGTTTGAGGAGCCGTCTGTTGTGCTTGACACCATATTCGTCGGTATAGGCTTCTGAGTACTCGGCATCTCTCCAGTCGAATTCTTTAACATAGATATTTGTTGTGGCGCTTAGGCGCATACCACGACCTCCTATAAAGAACAATAACACCTCATGCTCACCATGAGTGGTGGCTTTTTTTGAACATCTTAAATCAAATTGCATTATTTATCAAATTTTTAACAATGCAAAGATAATAAAAAATTTTGAACATTCTTTGAACATTTGTGAAAAAATGTAAAATTTTTTAAAATATTTTGCAACAAGAAAGCGTTTATAAAAGTGTTGAAAATGCTTGATGTTATTGGGGATTTAAGAGGTTTTGCTGTGGGTTGTGGGAGAGGAGTGTTGCAAGAATAGTGGTACCTCTGGTACCACGAAGCAAAATGCTAATCGAAAGAAAATCAATCGGTTAGCATTTTTTTGTTTCGTGTTTTTGTCCCCCATTTGTACCCGAAGATTTATTAGGTGCAGCAACTATGTAGCCGCCACAGCGAACAGCATCATCGCCAAAAACACCAGTAAAGCAATCGTAATTATCGCCAATAAGCTTCCCAGGCAGCCCCATTTCCTATCTCCATCAGGAAGTTTATCTGAAAGCAAGCAGAAAATCAATCCAATAAAAGGAGTGAACAAAATCGATAAAAAGAAAGTCCATCCAAAGCCAATCCTTCTTCTTGCTCCGACCAATCCAACCAGTGCAGCAAGGAACGTGTCGCTCAATAATCCGAAAATAAGAAGTGTTAAGCCCATAGTGAGATATTTTTCGGCAAAGATAGCAATAATCACAAATCTTTTTTATCTTTGCGGGAAAATAATCTAGGAATGGCGATAACGAGCACAATTAACAACTATATCGAAAAACTTGGGCTTCTTCCACATCCCGAAGGCGGCTATTATCGTCAGCTTTATGGCAACGATGCAACAGGAAAGAAGGATGTCTCAACCATTTATTATATGCTCACTGCCAACGATATTTCAGCCTTTCACAGACTTCATGGCGTGGTTGAAATCTGGTATTATCATGACGGCGAGCCACTTAATATTTATGTGATTGATGAAGACGGCAATCTCAGCGTCCATAATCTCTCGACCGAAAGTGAAATGCAGGTCGTCATCATGCCGTAACAATGGTTTGCTGCTGAAATACCGTCAAAACAGGGATTTTGCCTCGTCGGATGTGCTGTCGGACCCGCTTTCAGCTTTGAAAATTTTGAATTGGCAAAGAAATCAAATCTCATCCAGCTTTTCCCTCAACACAAAGAACTGATAGAGAGGTTAACAAAAGAATAGTATTATGACAATCGACACTACCAATATGTGCTCCCATTTGCAAAAGAAGTTGTTTGACGAGGACTGCGTTTATCATTATCATAGGTTTGGCGCTGAGTGTGTGGACTATAATCTACATGCGGCACAAAGGCGATGGGAACCCGATGGATGCCTTTAACCACGAAATAGCCCCTCGAACCAAGCACTTAATGACCGACGGACCTTATAAAATCAACAGAAATCCAATGTTGACCGGTATTTTTATCTATTTAATTGGTATCTGTTTATGGCTGTGGACGTGGCAATCGGTTGCTGTCTTCGTCGCTTTCGTTGCTATCATGTCAGTCCAGGTTATCCATTGCTTCACGTCTAACTCTGTCTTCAGCGTCGATATAGGGTTTCATGGTGTTATCGCTCTTATGATTTTAATTATTAAAACTATAAGCTCTGCATGATGATTTCAGCGATATCATTTTCGGTAAGCGGAGCATAGGCTTGATCCAGTCCCTCGTTGACCGCTATGTGATGCGCCATCTCGCCTACACGGCTTTCATTGATGCCAAGATCTCTCAGATGCATGGGAATTCCTATACTTTCGAAGAATTTGTAAGTCTCATCAATGGCCTTATTTGCAATTTCCCATTTGTCGAGATTCTTATCTATTCCAAACACGTTGATGCCATATTTCACAAAACGAGGAAGCGTTCTCTCGTTGAGGATATGCCTCATCCAGCGAGGTGTGATGATAGCCAGGCCCCAGCCGTGGGTGATGTCGTAGTATGCGCTGAGGGCGTGTTCGATGCCGTGGCAAGGCCAGCCGCTCTGACTGTTGCCGAGAGCTAAAATTCCGTTGCAGCCATAGGTGCAGGCGAGCATCATCTCAGCGCGGGCAGTGTAATCCTCAGGGTTTTCGAGGCACTTGCGGCCGTTCTCCATCAGGCTGCGGAACATCGACTCGCAGAAGCCGTCGTTCAGAAGAGTGGCGTCTTCCACAAAATACTGCTCCATCACGTGATTCATGGCATCGGCAATGCCGGCTGCTGTCTGTTTCTTGCTGACAGTGAAGGTGTATGTCGGGTCGAGGAACGACACGACAGGGTAGAGGTGACGGTCGATATAGCCGATCTTGTCGTTGGTCTCGGTGCGTGAGATGACGCCACCGCAGTCGTATTCCGAGCCTGTAGCCGCCAAAGTGATGATATCGACAATAGGAAGCGCGGCTTTGGCCTTCACCTTATATGAAATGAGGTCCCACGGGTCGCCGTCGTAGCAGGCGCCTGCGGCAATGGCCTTCGAGCAGTCGAGGACCGAGCCGCCGCCAACGGCCAAAATGACATCGATTTTATGTTCCTTGCAGAGGCGAACGCCGTCGAGCACGCTGGGGTCGTATTTTGGGTTGGGCTGAATGTCGGGAAGCTCAACAATTTCGTAGCCTTTCAGCAGCTCATAAACCTTCTGGTAAATACCTATTTTCTTGATGCTTCCGCTACCGTAGGTCATTAAAATCTTCTTTCCGAACCGCGCCATCACACTCGGAAGTTTTTCAATAACGCCTTTTCCAAAAATAAGACGCGTCGGGGTTTGATAATCAAAGTTTTGCATAATGATAGTCTTTTTATATTTTTTGCAAATATAAACAAAAATTTCATATTTTTGCAGCACTTAAACCTATTATTTAAAAAAATGAAAAAAGTTTTTACTGTTTTATTGCTGTTTTGCGCTATTTCTTGCTTTGCGCAAGAGCCTCTCCTTAAGACACAATGGAACCAGGGCCATCCTTACAACATGCTTTGCCCGGCAGATCCTATGGAGAATTATGCCCATTGCTATACCGGCTGTCCAGCAACCGCCATGGGACAGGTTATCAATTATCTGCGAACCACCTAAAACACTCGCTTTGACGACGGCGACGACTATACCGCAAGTTACGCCGGCCGCGTTTTCCATATCGACGACGACTGGGAGGCTTATCAATTTCCATCATTTCCACAACTTAATATGTTGCTGGATGAGGCTGATGCAGCGTTCGAAAATGGCGAGCAGCTTTCCGACCAATTGGTAGCCGCAGTGATTTTCGCCTGCGGAGTGGCTTGCACAGAGGTGTTTACCGCCTCGTCGTCATACGGCTCGGGCACTTTTTATGTCGATCAGGCTTATGCAGCGTATCAAAGGTTCGGATTCACCGACTGCCAGCTGTTCCGTGAGCCTAGCGATGAGATGTACGAGACCCTGATTTCAAACCTGCAAGCCGGCTATCCCGCTCATCTTGCCATTGAAAACGAAGCCGCAAACAGCGGACATAATGTGGTGGTCGATGGCTATCGCGAAAGCGACGGCAAGTTCCATGTCAACTTCGGCTGGGGCGGTTATAAAGATAACTGGTACGCCATCCCCGATCCTGCAGGGTTTGGCTACGGTTGGACAAAGATTGAAGGCATTATCTTGGATATCATTCCTAACAACTTGACTGTAAATGAATTAGCTAATAAAGAAGGTCTTGGAATATATCCTAATCCGGTATCCGATATCCTTTACATCGACAACTTTCCTGGCGAACATGCCGAATACGCCATTTTCAATGTCATGGGACAAATGATAACAACCGGTTCTACCATTGGGTCTATCTCTGTTGCCGACTTGGAAAAAGGATTCTACGTCTTGCAAATCAAAGGTGAAAAAAACCTTGAAACGGCTCGATTTATAAAAGATTAAAATGCCGCGTCGCTTCCCGAGCGGAAAGTGCAAGGATGTTTAAGAAAAAAATTGTATCTTCGCGTAAAATGATAACACAACAGACATCAATCCACTCACTCGACTTGAATCTTGAACGAATCAAGGAAGAGGGAATAGTTATTTTGGACAATGTGATGGGTCTGGTGACCGGCAAAGAGCCGTTCGTGTCACCACATTTTGTCATAAGCATCGCTCATAGCGGAGTCCATCATGTACTTTATGATAATGTGCTACAAGAGTCAAAACAAGGTAGTGTGGCAGTGTTGTATCCAAATCATGAACTGGTGGCAGTGAGCACCTCCAATGATTACCTTTGTAGCATAATAATGCTTGACGCCAAAGCTTTGGATGATCCAATGTTGCAGATTATCAATCAGTTGCAATATCGTTATGAGAAACAGCCCAGCGTGATATTAGACAATCATTCATATCAAATAATAAAGGATATCCTGTCCGTGATGCGGGAGACTGTAAATGTCGATTTGCCCGACAGAAAAATCCTTCTGGCAAGGCAGTTGGAGTATTTTCTGCGTCTGCTCACATATTATCGGAACAAACAACTGAATGAAGCCACAAACGTAAAGCGCATAAGCGCGCAGTTTTATGCCAATATGAAACAATATGCGCATCAGCATCGCGACGTGGGCTTTTACGCTAATCTCGCCTATCTCACGCCTAAGCATTTCAGTGCTGTCATCAAGCAGGAGACAGGCAACACTGCCGCCTATTGGCTTCATAACCACCTTATTGCGGAGGCAAAGATGTTGCTTCACGTCCGTCGCGACCTTACTGTTCAAGCGATAGCTTTCCTTCTCGGCTTCGAGGAGCAGACAGTCTTCAGCCGTTATTTTAAAAAGGAAGTCGGTCTGTCGCCAACAGAATTCAGAAAAAACATCTAGTGTGGAATAATTCTATCGGGACGCTTATCAGAATCCTGCCCAGAACCACTCCCAGAACTTTTGCTCCATCTCCTTCCATGTGTTGGCGGTGGCAGCTTCGAAATCAGCGGTGTATTGGTTGAGTTCCTTCACTGCCTCTTTTTTCTTGTCTTCGTCGAGGAGCTTCTGAACTCTCTTCTCCAGCTCCGGCATCTCAATCATGGCTTTTTCTTCGTAACGAAGTATGTTGCCGTACATCATGTCTTTGCAGTTTCCCCAGTTGACCTGAGCGAGCTTGTTGGCCTTTCTGTAACGCCACAATGCAGCCTCTTCGTTATATCCGCCGTGACCGCATCTGTTGAAGTACTTGGGCAGCTGTGTCGAGCCGCTGTAAACCGGTATTCTAGGGCTTTGTCCCGGGTTTTCCACCGACAGCCAGAGGATGCCGCCGATCTCGTCAGGCATCCAGCCGCGGAGCTGGGCCACGAAAGAATATGAACACCACGACATGGCCACACCGCGCTTGAAGTCTATTGTGCCAGGCCTAAGCATGTTGTACATGTCGCGCTCGGTGCCGCTCATCCATGGGTTGGCGGTAGGCGAGACAATGGTGTCGCCCTTCCTGTTCACAACCTTGAGGTTGGCGATCTGGTCGATAGGCGTACCCTCATAGTTGGCGCGGAACAGCTTCATGACGTCGCGCACATTCACCTGTGCCTCCGGTTTTACCGAGAATGGCATCTCGTCATCATCAATCTTGAGATTCAATGACGGTGCTAACTCATTGAGGATGTACCACTCACGCTCGCGGAAGTTCTTTCCATTAGCGTAGCTGGGACCAAAAGCCTTGTACCAGATGAAATCACCCTCGCCATCCCATAATCCGAGTTTCTTGGCGACCTTCTCGATGTTGTCAGAACACATGAAATTATCCGTATCGTCGCGGTTCAGGTATTTGATCCTGGGGATGTTGGCAGATACTCCTACCTCGTCGTCAGGCACTCTCTGCGCAGCCCATACACCGCCAATCTTCTTCGGACCTTCACCCAAAATCTCCATCAGCCAGACTTCTTTGGTGTCAGCAATGGTGATGGCTTCGCCACTGTCACCATAACCGTATTTCTTTACAAGCTCGCCGATGAGGCGTACTGCATCGCGTGCGTTGTCGCAACGTTGAAGAGCTATGCGTTCCAACTCTTCTATCATAAACATGCCCTTGTCGTTCCTGAGTGTGTCGGGACCTCCGAATGTGGTTTCGCCAATGGCAAGCTGTTTCTCGTTGAAACAAGGATAAGCAGTGTTGAGATATGCGTAGGTGTGTTCAACCTGTGGGATCTCGCCGGCTTCTGTAACACCATGACGGTCGTTGACGTCGAAAGTGCGCATGGTGCCTTTGTAAATCTTGACCGTGGCACCTTTCTCGTAGTCAGCCGCAGCCTCCCAACGCATCCATGTGCGGTATTTCCCGTCACAAGTGTGCGATGTCATCACCGAGCCGTCAGTGGAGGCCTTCTTGCCCACCATGATACTCGTGCAATATGCACCGTCAAATTCGCTTTCGTCAACAATATACTGAGCATTCAAGCTCATCGTCATTGCGATTATCAACAAAGTGATTAAAGTCTTAATGGTCGTTTTCATTTTATTTAATATTTAATTCCTATTTAATTGTCATTCCGAGCTTGTCGAGGAATCTCCCGCAATGTTAGCCGAAAAAAACGTAAAATTAACTTTTCCGTATTTCCTATGGTCATAGTAATGCGGATGACTCGAGAAATCAACAGTTCTGTCGTGCTCCAACACGAATATGCCGTCTTCTTTTAATAATTCATTTCGAAAAATCAAATCCACCAACAAGTCATAATGATTGCAGTCGTACGGCGGGTCTGCGAAAATCAAATCGTATTTTGCCTTATGCATCGGCAAAAACCTGAAGACATCCGATTTTACAACTGATAACTCAATCATATTCAGTTTATTAGCTGTCTCCCTGATGAATCTCACGCAGTTGTTGTTCTCATCGACGGCGGTCACGTGCGGGCAGCCTCTCGAAACGAGCTCGTACGAGATGTTTCCTGTGCCAGCAAACAAATCCAAAGCCGTCGTCTCCTCCAGATCTATCTGATTTTCAAGGATGTTAAACAAACTCTCCTTCGCCATGTCGGTCGTGGGGCGCGTCGGTAGGTTGTCGGGTGCCACAATCTGCCGTCTCTGATGTCTTCCTCTTATTATTCGCATGTCAAATCTTTTTTAAAACGCACGTCGCGCACATATCGTTTTGTCAGCTCAACAATCTTCGAGTCCTCGACAACCATGCCAAGGAAATAAACCGGCACCGTTTCGGTATCGAGATGCAGCTGATCCATCGCGAAAAGCAGAAAATACAGGAAATCTTCTTTCGTCTTGAAACGGAAATAATTGCTAAACAATAAGTTAGCGCCTTTCAAAACCATCATCTCGTAACACTGGTCCTTGATGTTAAGATACACTCTCGGCTCGTCGGTACGCTCAAGGTTTTCTTTTATAAGCTTTGCCAGAAGTACGCTGGCAGGATGCTGTATATCGCCATTTTCCGACTTAGGTTTCAGATAGACGTTATAGATGTCGGCCTCGCTGATGTAATCGCTGCATACGATGCAGTCATCGGCCTTAAGTCCAAGAAAATCAAGATATTTCGCTTTGTTTTTCTCATCGTAGAACTTTGCTGGCACTAAAACATACGAAAAACCATCCAACGGTTGCTGGATGGTTAATACGTTTTCGCTTAAGTTCTCGACTGGTGGAAGCATATTATAATGATTCCCAGTTACCGTTCAACGAAGGCTCGTCCATCGAACCGACTTTCAGACCTGCATATTTGCTGAGGTCTTCCTGCTCGGCTCTCAAGTTGTTGACGCGCTGTTGGTCGAGATCCCAAAGATATGTGCTGTATGGGGTCTTAGCCTCGAACACTGCAACTTTCAAACCGCCGCGGGTAATGAAACCGGCCTGCATCTCGAACACTGCATCCTGTGAGAATGGCACGATGCGCAATGCGTTGACATCGAAACTCTCTCTTCTGCCGAATAATGAGTCGATGACCTTGACGTAGCCGACAGTGTCGTTGATGGTCTTGGTGAATGTGGTATCGTTAGGGTCAGCCACAATGTTAACAACAGGAAGCTCGCCAGTCTTGATGTACTCGATGAGTGTGTCGAAATCGGCAGTGTATCTGTTGTAAGTCTGCTTGAACAACGTCTGAGTGCTTCTGATGTCCTTCAAGTTCTGAACCACCTGCATCTCTCTTTCCCTGCGGGCGTTGTCAAATGCCACAGGCTGTCTGATGCTGTCAAATACCAAATAAGCCAAAAGGATAGCCACAAGTGCCAATCCGATGTTGATGAATGTGAGTTTATTATTCATGATGTTAAAATTTATATACTTTTTTTGCGTTGCAAATTTACTGATTTTTTTTAATAAGGACGAAATTTTTTAAAAATTTTTAAGAATAATATTCCACATTGAGTCCCAATGCCTTAACCTTGTCGGCTATTTTTGACATCTCATCCGCCGTGAGTTTTTCGAGATTCTTTTCCGGTGTCTCCCTGTCGATGACGTATATCATTGTCTTTCTTGGATTTATCTTTTTGAGATGCCCAAGCCAAAGATTGATTTCCTCATCTGTCGTGTTGTCGATTTTTTCGCCCTTATGCTCGCCGCGAAGAAATAAAGTCTGTATAATAACCTGACCTTCAAAGCGTTGCAAATCTGAAATATACTGTTCGAGATTGATTTTCACGTTGGGCAGATTCACTTTATTGATAGCCTCAAGCGTTCCTCCGTCGAGTTTGCAGATGTTGTTATCCACTTTCTGCAATGCCTTGAAAATCTTTTCGTTATGAATATTTGTACCATTTGTCAGCACACTGATGACTGCATTTGGAACGTATTTGTCCCTTAATCTGATAGTTATGTCTATGATTTCCGGGAAGTTGGGATGCAGCGTCGGCTCGCCGTTGCCCGAAAAAGTGATGCTGTCGGGCTCTTTCGGTGTCCCGACGAGGGATTTCAGCGCATTCTCCAGTGTTTGCTCGTATTCCTGAGGCGTAGCGAACCTCGCTTTTTCGTCGCGATGCTCCGGATTCCATCCACATTCGCAATAAACACAGTTGAAAGTGCAGATTTTCCCGTATTTAGGTAACAAATTGACTCCCAGTGAATTACCTAATCTTCTGCTATGAATAGGACCAAAAACCAAATCTTCAGATAAAAATGCCATTTTTGAAAAATTTTCTGCAAAGATATAAAAAAACTAAGGTCTAAGGTCTAAAGTCTAAAGTCTTTTTATTATCTTTGCAAAAAATTATCTTTATGAAGACTAAACAGGAAATCACTGAAAACTGGCTGCCGCGCTACACTGGCCAGGCGTTGGACAAGTTCGGAAAGTATATACTTTTGACCAATTTCTCGCATTATCTCGAGCTGTTTGCATTCTGGAACGGCGTCTCGATAGTAAGCCGCGACCGTTCGATGCCTTGCGCCACGGCAGGCGACATAACGATGATTAATTTCGGAATGGGAAGCGCCAACGCCGCCACAATCATGGACCTGCTGAGCGCTGTGCATCCGAAAGCCGTGCTTTTCCTGGGAAAATGCGGCGGCGTGAAGAAGAAAAACCAGGTCGGTGACTATATCCTGCCTATCGCCGCAATACGTGGCGAAGGAACGTCGAACAACTATCTTTTGCCTGAGGTGCCAGCCTTGCCTGCCTTCTCGCTGCAGAAAGCTATCTCGACAACCATCCGCGACCACGGCCACGACTACTGGACTGGCACCGTCTACACCACCAACCGCCGCGTGTGGGAATACGACGAGGAGTTCAAGGAATATCTGCATAAGACACGCTGTATGGCGGTCGATATGGAGACTGCAACCATCTTCGCGGCAGGTTTCGCCAACGAGATCCCGACAGGCGCATTGCTGCTCGTCTCCGACCAGCCGATGATTCCTGAAGGTGTCAAAACAGAAGCCAGCGACAAGAAAGTGAGCTCGATGTTCGTCGACGAACATATCAGAATAGGCATCGACGCTCTGCATCAGATTATAGATAATAAGCTGACAGTCAAACACTTGCACTTCTAATGACATACGAGCAGATTCTTTCGGATATCAAAAACAAGATCTATCGTCCGGTGTATTTCCTGATGGGCGAGGAGCCGTATTTCATCGACTCCATCAGCGACGCCATCGAGAGCACCGTGCTGGATGAGGCCGACAAGGCTTTCAACCAGATTATCCTTTACGGAAAAGACGTCAACGTGCACGACATCGTGACGCAGGCGCGTAACTTCCCGATGATGGGTAACTACTTGGTAATCATTGTGAAAGAAGCTCAAGAGGTGAAACAAATCGAGTCGATGGAGCCGTTTTTGGAGATGATTCCTGAGACCACGATTTTGGTTTTAAACTACAAATACAAGAAACTCGACAAACGTCTGAAGTTCGCGAAAACGCTCGACAAAGACTATGTTTTGTTCGAGTCAAAGAAGCTGTACGACAGAGATATTCCGAAGTGGATCGTCAATTTCTTGGGCAATCATAATTATAAGATTTCGCAGAAAGCATGTCAGATGCTTGCCGATTATCTTGGCACCGACCTGCTGAAGGTGCGCAACGAGCTGGAAAAGCTGATGGTTGCGGTGCCTCAGAAAAAGACCATCGACGACAACGACGTTGAATATAACATAGGAATCTCCAAGGATTTCAATGTGTTTGAGCTTCAGAAAGCCATCAGCTATGGCGACTTCCCCAAGGCGGTGCAAATTGTAAGTTATTTTGGTGACAACCCCAAGGAAAACAACATAATCGGCACTATAGCGATACTTTACGCCTATTATTGCAAGCTCCTCAAGCTGCATTACGCCACAGATAAATCAAAAAACAACATCGCCGCCGTCCTCGGCGTCAACACATTCTTTATCGAAGACTACTTCGAGGCCGCCCGCCGCTACGACATCCGCAAATGCGTGCAATGCATAGCCGTCCTTCGCGAATTCGACCTGAAATCCAAAGGTTACAACGTCGGTGACGTGGATCAGAAGGATTTGTATCGGGAGATGATTTACAAGCTGATGAAATAGTTTAGAAATACTGCTCTACGGCGAAGGCAAATTGCTCGATGAAAATTTGTTTGAACGCCGAAATGTTGTTCTGCTCGTAAAAAACGAGCATCGCCTTTTTATAGTCGATGGAATCAACCGTGCGGAACGATATCGGACAATAATTGTTAGCTATCAGGATGGCATTGCTAGTAATACGAGCCGTGCGCTTGTTGCCATCGGCAAACGCTTGGATATAAGAAAGTAAAACCAAAGCGAGCATGGCTTTCTCGAATATATTCTCTTTTGCATTGATGAGCCTACATGAGTCCTCTAATGCCTCGCGAATTTGAAACTCGTTGTCAAGTGGACGGTAATTGGTTCCGGTGATTCCGACACGACGCTTGCGGATGCCTTTATCCACCTCAAGTTCCTTGACGAGCAGACTGTGAATGTCTTCAATTCTTCTGACACTCAGTTTTTTAAGATAATCAGGATTGTCAAGAATAAAGTCCAACGCATCCTTGTGATTCAAAAGCATCACCGCCTCTTCTTTCGTCTTACCCGATGCCGTTTGTTTTTCTTTCAAAAGCTTCTCTGTCTCAAGCAGCGAATATGTGTTTCCTTCGATTTGCGACGATTTCCAGCTCAAATCGATACCGAGACGTTCCATTTCCTTGCGATATTCGGTGTCTGAAATGCCTTGCAAATTCTGTTTAAACTGGTTTTGCAGAGCATTAAGCCGTTCCATCTCCTCTAATGTGAAAATCTCAACTTTCGGTAATATCTCATTTATCAAAGCGAAATTAAAACCACTTTGGATAACACGTTCGTCGGTCTCTTTTTTGAAATATGTTTCAATATCAATTTTCATCGTCACTTGAGCTTGAGCGGATATGCTATAACGTGTGGCACGACCTTGTCCGACAACAACCACATCGCCTTTTTCTACAAGCGAAGCCAGCATCCTCTTAAGCGTGGCAGGACTTTCAGTAAGATTCAAACCAGTTTCTATATCATTCCTTGAACTCTCAGGATGAAAGTGCAAAAACTGAAGTATTTCCAACTCTTTTTTCATGACAATGTTTTTTTACGGCTCAAAATTACTGTTTATTTTAATACAAATAACAAAAAATGAGCCGTAAAATGATTTTTTGTGATGATTTTGAGCCGAAAAGACAAAATGGTGTTGGGTGTCGGTATCCGATAAACGTGCTGAAGGCACGCTAAATTTTTCAAAAAAATAATTGAATATTATTAGAAAAGTTGTATTTTTGTGTCGATTTATGAGCAGTCGATGACTGTTATTTATTGAACAAAATAACGAAGCGTTATGCTTTGCTTGTAATTGGAAATGTGAGAAGTTTTCAAAGGGTTGCAAGCAAGTGTAAGGTTCACGCTATGGCGTGGACTGTTTGCATTTTCCCAACCCAAGGTCTTTCTCACAACCTCCAATTAGGAAATGCATTTCAGTTCCACGCTTCTTTCATTAATAAATCCGTGGTGGGGCTGACACGGAAGGAGAAATAACATATGAAAAAAAACTTACACCTTTTGATGGCAGCCATTCTGCTGCTAGCATTCACATCAATCTGCTCTGCCCAAGAGAAATCTTACAAAGAGTTCATGAAAGAACGCAAGGAAATGCAGAAATTTACCAAAGACCAAGCCAAGGAAAAAGCTTCAAAAGACGCTCGAAAAGCCGCAAAACAGTTGCAGAAAGAAGGCTGGAAAGTGGCTCCCGGCTCACTTCCGATGGATAAACAGCTTGACCGCCTATATGAGATGCAATATGAAATCGACCTTGAAACAGGTTTCCCTAAATTTATAAAAGGTGAAGCAATGTCTACAGGCGGCAATTACGACGCAGCCAAGATGCAGGCAGTGAACCTCGCAAAAATCGAGTTGGCTGGAAACATCTCAACTGAAGTGGGCGCGCTTATCGACAGTCGTGTTGAAAACAACCAGTTGGATCCTGAAGAAGCTGTATCTGCAACCGAATCTGTTATGGCTGCCAAGAGCCTTATCCAACAGAAAATCGGAAGAACCATAATGGCATTGGAAATTTATCGTGACTTGAAAAACAAGAACAAAGAGGTAAGGGTGATTGTTATGTACAACAGCGATATGGCAAAAGCCGCAGCAAAAGATGCCATCCGCGAGGAGATGAACAAGAAATCTGACAAACTCGCCGAACAACTTGATGAAATCTTAGGCTTTTAAATATGAAAAGACTTGTTTTTTCAATCATTCTGCTGACATTGGCTTTCATATGCAACGCACAGAAAGCCGTCAGCGTGAGCGGTGAATATCGCTATATTGTTCCAGAAAACGTGTCAATAACCGATGCCAAGAAAATTGCTATAGAGCGCGCGAAAAACGAGGCTATGGCAAAAGAGTTCGGAACGCTTGTTACGCAAACAAATACAAGCACAATGAAAACCATTGACGGGAAAGTTGAAACAGGTTTTACCTCAATAGGCGGTACCGAATCGAAAGGCATTTGGATTGACGACACCAAGGAACCTGAAGTGAAAGTGCTTTTTGAAAACGACGTGATGGTTGTTGAGGCCAAAGTTTGGGGCAAAGCAAGGGAAATCAAGAACTCGGAGACTGATTTGGAGATAAAAATCCTCTGCAACGGCATCGAAAGCGAGCGCTTCAAGGACAAGGACAAGTTTTCCATTGATTTCAAATCGGCATCGAAAGGCTATGTGGCGATTTTTCTGCGCGACGACATTCTCGATGACCCGGTTTTTTGCCTGATGCCATACAATAACGAAAATGGTGAGCCGCGTGAAGTTAAAGGCAACACCGTATACACATTCCTTTCGAAAAAAGACCCGCATTACCCTCTTGCTATGGAAAAAAATGGAAAAACTTACTATATGCCGCCAACAACTCTTACGACCGAAAAAGCCGTTGAATTTAATAAAATAATAATTGTTTTTTCGAAAAATAAATTCACCTTGCCTATTTCGGAAGACGGTAAGTATGTGCCAGAAACGCCAACCGACAAATTCGACAAATGGCTCCGCAAGAACCGCCTCAACGACGAGACGTGGCAAGTGATTGAAAAAACAGTGGAAATAAGGAATAAATAAAAATAGAATTCAATATTTAAAAAATATGAAAAAAATATCATTGATTATCTTTTTTGTGATTCTTTATATGGCTCATGTTTTCGGACAAGATTACAAATATAATATTTATATTTATCGTCCGAAAACGTTAGGTATGAATAAATGTTTTTATGTAAAAGACGAAGAACAACTTATTGCAACAATGAATAATGGCAAATCGTTTATTATCGTAAAAACCAATTCTAATAATATAAAACTAAAAACTTTGTTGGGTGAAAGGTGGCTGTATGAACTTTATGAGAAACAAGAAGCCCAAAATAGTAGTGTTCAGTTTGTTCCTGGTAATAATTTTTGGGCAGACTGTGTTTATACGTTAAAACCAAGCGTTAGTGATTATTATTTTGAGATATCAAATAAAGGTGCTCTTGTAATGAAAACAAAAGCTGACTTTGACAAATATGCAGAAAAGATGAATTGTGTAGGGGAATATGTATGGGATAACCCTCACCAAGAAATGATAGCTAATAACTATCAAGTTCAGCAACCACAATATCAACAGCAGCAACCGCAATATATCCAATCTCAACCAGTTGTTAATCAGCCAGTTCAAGCAATAACTCCTGAAGTTCCGCTTTCCGATGTTGATGTGAATATCCCACAAACTAATTCAAAATCCACAAATACCTTTGTATTAATAATTGCCAACGAACATTATACTTTTGTGGATGATGTGGATTGTGCTATACATGACGGTGAGGTTTTCAAAGAGTATTGTGTGAAAACGTTAGGTGTTCCAGAACGTCAAGTTTGGTTCTATAAGGACGCTTCGGCTGGAATCATTTCTGGTGGTGTGGATAAAATGGTGCAGGCAATGAGTTTGTTTGAAAACTCGAAAGCAATCGTTTATTACTGCGGTCACGGCATTCCGGATGAACACACTGGCGACGCATATATCGTTCCAACCGATGGCAAGGGAACTAATACTGCTACTTGCTACAGTCTCAATAAGTTATATACTACTTTGGCGGCTTCAAACGCCACAAGTGTGACATATTTTATGGATGCCTGCTTCAGCGGTGCAAACAAGGAAGGCTCGATGTTGGTTGCCGCTCGCGGTGTGGCTCGCGAGCCAAAGAAAGAGAAACTTGATGGTAACACAGTGGTTTTCTCGGCTGCATCAGGCGATGAGACCGCAATGACATTCAAAGAGCAGGGGCATGGCTTATTTACTTATTATCTTCTCAAAAAACTTCAGGAAACACAAGGCGATGTCAGCTACGAGGATCTCGACAAATACATCAAAGCCAACGTCAAAAGAGAGTCTTTCCTTACAAACGAGAAGGTTCAGACTCCAACCACCAATGTTAGCGAAAACGCAATTGAAAGCTGGAAGGGAATGAGGCTAAAATAATCATTCATCCGTTATATTAGACAATCCCCGAACATGTTGAGAAATCAAATCAGTTCGGGGATTGTTGTTTTATGTATGGTAGTTTGAGATTGCAAAAATTGAAATTCCAAAGAAAATATTTGAAAAAATATTGACAAAGTCGGAAAAATTTTGTATTTTTGCAAAAAAATAATTCAAAATGGAAAATGCAGTAGGACTTAATGCGGCACAAATGGATTTCCTGCGGTTGTTGGGACATTTTACCACTGTGGAACAAGTAGATGAACTTCGCAAAGTAGTCTGCGACTATTATGCCCGTAAAGTTGATGAGGCTATGGATAAGCTTTGGGAAGAAGGGAAATGGGACAATGAGAAAAATGAGGCAATATTGAAGGAACATCTGCGGACACCATACTATGCAAAGTAAAAGAATTGTTCTTGACACAAACTGTTTGATTTCCTCATTGTCAAAACGAGGGAATTATTACTCTATATGGAAAGGTTTCCAAGAAGGCAAGTATATTTTGTGCGTTTCAAACGATATTTTGGAAGAATACACGGAGATTATCAGCCAAATCATGAATCACGAAATCGCAGAAAATGTTGTAAACCTTTTGCTTAAAAGTCAAAATGTGGAATTGATACATCCTCAATTTAAACTTGGTTTGATTACTACTGATCCTGATGACAATAAGTTTGTGGATTGTGCATTCGCAGCTAATGCTACATATATCGTATCTGACGACAAACATTTTGATGTCCTCAAATCAATAGCATTTCCAGAGTTGATGGTTCTGAAATTGAAAGAGTTTTTGAAGATTTTAGAATAAAAAAGTTGCGACATCCCATGGAGTATCGCAACTTTCATTTTGGTAACAATATTACTACTTCTTATTTTTCTTAATCCACTCCCTCGCGTTCACAAACGCCTCGATCCATGGTGCCACTTCATCGTCTTTGCGATTCTGCGGGTAGAAAGCCCACTGCCATGGCAAGAACGCTCTTTCGAGGTGCGGCATCATTGCGAGATGACGGCCGTCGGCGGAGCAGATACCGGCCACTGACCATGGCGAACCGTTAGGATTTGCTGGGTATCCATCGTAGCTGTATGTCAACGCGATGTTGTATTTTTCCTTGCCGTAAGGGAAGTTGAACTTGCCCTCGCCGTGAGCGATCCACACACCGAGACGACGTCCTTTCAATGTCGAAAGCATGATGCTGTTGGTGTCCTCGATGTTTACGTTCACGAAGCCCGACTCGAACTTATGCGAGTCGTTGTGAATCATGCGCGGATGCTTGTCGTGGTCAGGGTAAACGAGATTGAGCTCGGTCATGAGCTGGCAGCCGTTGCAGACGCCGAGGCTCATGGTGTCAGGACGTTTGTAGAAGTTCTCGAGAGCCTTGCGAGCTTTCTCGTTGAAGAGGAACGCTCCTGCCCAGCCTTTGGCCGAACCGAGAACGTCGGAGTTGCTGAAACCGCCAACAAACACTATCATATTCACGTCGCTGAGGTCTTCGCGGCCGCTTACGAGGTCTGTCATGTGCACATCCTTGACATCGAATCCGGCAGTGTAGAGCGCATAAGCCATCTCACGGTCACATTGGCAGCCTTTTTCACGGATGATAGCGGCCTTCACGCCCGAAGGAGTGCGACGGTGCATGTCGATGCCGAGGTCTTTCGCCTTGCCGGTGAAGCTGCCGAAATCAAACTTAAGTGCTTGATTCTTATAGTTTTCGAAACGCTCTTTAGCCTTTGCTTCGCCACTCTGTTTTCTGTCGAGGAGATATGAGCTCTTGTACCAGAGGTCGCGCAAAACGTTGATATCCAATTCGTAAGACTCTTTGTCTTTCTTCAACGAAATGCTGCGCTTGCTGTTCGGCTTGCCGATGACAGCATATTTTATGCCTTCTTTGTCGAGTAACTCCTTGACTTTCTTGTCTTTAGCTTGGATAACAACTGCCGGTTGCTCGCTGAATGCCACATTGATGAGTTCGTTGTCGAATGCGCTGAGGTCTATGTCCATGCCGCCTTCGTTGTTGGCGAATGTCATCTCAAGCAAGGTGGTGATCAAACCGCCTGCCGACACGTCGTGACCTGCGAGGACGAGTTTCTGCTCAATGAGTTTCTGCAAAGTGTTGAAGCACTTCTTAAAGTATTCAGTATCAACGATATCCGGTGTGCTATCACCGACTCTGTTGATGATTTGCGCGAAGCTGCTGCCTCCGAGTTTGAAGGTGTCTTTTGAGAAGTCGATGTACAGAATCTCAGTGTCTTTGTCGTTGACAACCACAGGCTTAACGGCTTTTCTGATGTCGGTGACTTCGCCTGCTGCCGTCACGATGACGGTGCCAGGAGCAAGGACTTTCTGACCGTTTTTGTATTTCTGAGTCATCGACAAGGAGTCTTTACCTGTCGGGACGTTGATGCCGAGTGCTAACACGAAGTCGCTCAATGCTTTAACGGCTCTGTAAAGTCGTGCGTTTTCGCCCGGGTTCTTGGCCGGCCACATCCAGTTGGCGCTCAATGAGACGCCTTTGAGGTTCTCTTCAATTGGAGCCCAAACAAGGTTGGTAAGTGACTCGGCCACTGACAATCTCGAGCCTGCTTCAGGGCTTATCAAAGCTGCTGCCGGAGCGTGTCCGAGTGCTGTTCCGATGCCTCTAACACCTTGATAGTCAAGTGCCATGATGCCGAGGTCGGTGAGTGGAAGCTGCACCTCGCCGGCGCACTGCTGCAAGGCGACGCGACCTGTAACTGAGCGGTCAACCTTGTTGGTGAGCCAGTCTTTGCAAGCTACGCCTTCGAGCTGAAGCACCTTCTTGAGGTAGTCTTCGAATTTATTGTTCTGATATTCAACTTTCTTGAATTTGTAATCGACGTCGTTGTCGGTCAAAACGGTCTTTGGAGCGCTTCCGAAGAAGTCGGAGAGGCTCAAATCTATCGGATTTACGCCATTTTTGCGGATAAATCTCAAGCGCTGGTCGTCGGTCGACTCGCCAACCATATAATAAGGTGCGCGTTCGCGTTCAGCTGTCTGGCGGATAATCTCCGTATCTTGTTTATTTACAAGGAGTCCCATACGTTCCTGCGACTCGTTTCCGATTATTTCCTTGTCGGAAAGGGTGGGGTCGCCGATTGGGAGGTTATCGACATATACTGTGCCACCGCTCTTGTCGATGAGCTCGCTGAGGCAGTTGAGGTGACCGCCGGCGCCGTGGTCGTGGATTGAGCGCACTGGGTTGCTGTCGTTTTCCACCATGGCGCGGATGACGTTAGCCACACGTTTCTGCATCTCAGGGTTGGCACGCTGCACGGCATTGAGCTCGATGGCGTTGGAATACTGGCCGGTACCCACACTCGAGACCGCGGCGCCGCCCATTCCGATGCGGTAGTTGTCGCCGCCAAGCACTATGATAAGGTCGCCCGGCTCAGGGTCTTCTTTCATGCTGTCGTCAGCTGGAGCAAATCCGATGCCACCTGCGAGCATGATAACCTTGTCGTAGCCGTAGTCGTTGGTTTTATTGTCGTTTTCGCTATGTTCGAAGGTGAGGAGCGAGCCATTGATGAGCGGCTGTCCGAACTTGTTTCCGAAGTCTGAAGCGCCGTTCGAGGCCTTGATGAGCAGCTCTTCAGGAGTCTGATAGAGCCACGGACGCGCCTTGAAGTTGTCTTCCCACTCGCGGCTCTCGTCGTTACGAGGGTAGCAAGTCATGTAAACGGCTGTTCCTGCTAACGGAATAGAGCCTCTACCGCCAGCGAGACGGTCACGGATTTCACCGCCGGTGCCTGTTGCTGCTCCGTTGAACGGCTCGACGGTTGTAGGGAAGTTATGCGTCTCTGCCTTGACAGAGATAACGGTGTCTATATTTTTGATTTTGAAGAAATCGGCTTTATGCTGAGTGGCTGGCGCGAACTGTTCGACCTTCGGTCCGAGGATGAAGGCGACGTTGTCTTTGTAGGCCGAAACGAGGCGGTTGGTGTTGGTCTTCGAGGTCTTCTTGATGAGTGCGAAGAGAGTGTCGGGCATCTCCTTGCCATTAATAATAAAGGTGCCGTTGAAGATTTTGTGGCGGCAGTGCTCCGAGTTGACCTGTGCGAAACCGTAAACCTCCGAGTCGGTGAGGGCGCGGCCGATTTTTCGGCTTATACCTTTCAGATAATCAATCTCTTCCTGACTGAGTGCGAGGCCTTCCTCGTTGTTGTAGGTGTCGATGTCGGTGATATATTTCAGCGGCTCAGGCTTACGGTCGACAAAAAACACGTTCTGGTCGAGGTCGTGATATTTGTTTTGCAGCATCGGATCGAAGCTGTTGTCGTTTTCCTCGACGGGACGGAACTCTTCTATACGAGAAACGCCGCGAATGCCCATGTTTTGAGTTATTTCGACGGCGTTGGTGCTCCAAGGTGTTATCATCTCGCGGCGCGGACCGAAGAAGAAGCCTTTGACGGTTTTTTCTTCGATTTTTGTGGCGTCGCCGAAGAGCCAGTTAAATTTTTTGATATCGTTATCATTGTGATTTTCAACGCTTTCAACAGCGATGACGGTGTTCTGACGGGTTTTGAAAAAGATTATCATGGTATTAATTTTTCAAGGCGCAAAATTAATAAATTCTCACGCAGAAACAACAGAAAAAGCAGAAAAATTTTCTTCTGACAGGATTGATTTTTTTAGACAGGATTAACAAGATTAACAGGATAACCCTTAAATACTTTAAAGCAGCAACCTTAATGCCTTTAAGGCAGCCGCTAAAGGTGGTTAAGGCAATATTTGTCATTCCGAGCACGCAGTGCGAGGAATCTCAAGTTTTTTTTAACAATTGTTTTGTTTTTACCGAAAAAACTCCTAATTTTGCATATGAAAACTAAAAGGCAAAGAATCGGCTGACCTTTTCAGAAATTTGAAACTCAAAAATTTAGTAATTGTAAAATTATGCTATGGTTTCGCTGTAGCTATGTTGGCGTTTTTGAGTTATTTATGAAATTAATAATATGGAAAGGTGTTATGATTTAATTGAAATTAGTGCGTCAGAAACAATACGAAATGTTTTTGCGGATATAGAAAAGTATGGTTTTTCAAAGCAAAAGCCTTTTATTATTGGCGCGGTTGAGGAGCGTATGAGACAATATGCAGATGAAAAAAATATTGAGTTGGGCTCATCAGATGTTTATATGTCATCGCGTTCACTTTCTCATTCTGAGCGAGAACATAAGGTTAATATAGGAAAAGCTGTTGAAAAGGAAGAAATTATTGCTTTCCCGATGACGAGGCATAAGATGGAGATGAGTTACGACGGTGAAGCTTTTATTTTTACCAACGGGAATGCAAAATTTGTAATACACCCGAATTACGAGATTAAAATTGATAGGAAAAAGACCAAAAGGGTCGTTTTTATTACTGCTACGCAATTGGGGTGACAAACAAAGAAAGTGTATCGTTAGCGGTGGGAGTCGAACCCACTCCTCAGGGAGAAACCCTGCCTCCGTTCCGGATCATGGCTCTACCAACGATACACTTTCCAAGTGCAAAGATACACAATAATTTCGAGTTGTCAACCACTTTTTCAAAAATAATTTTGTTTTATTCGAAAAAACTCCTATCTTTGCAGGGTTAAATCTAAAAAGCAATTAAGAAACAGAAAGTTAAAACAAGAAAATACAAGAAATAAATAACAGGCATTATTAGCTGTAACTTGATATTTTGAAATCTGGACAATTTCAATAATCTCTTCAAGGACAAAGCGAAATAATGCTCACGTGTTTCAGCGTGAGCTTTGTTCGTCATTTGAAGAGATTGGGCAGTCCAGAGCCTCAAAATATCAGATGGAAACAATGAGTTCACGCTATTTTTATGCCAAAAATTAAAGAGAAACTATTAATTAAATGTTTAACTTAAATTTAAATCACATGAAAAAATTTTTACCTATTTTAGTATGTGCCTTTGCCGTATGTCTGGCATCATGTGGCGGAAGTGAAAAATTCAAACAATGCAAAGCTGTGTTTGAGACACAAACAAACATTATTAACAAATGTCAAACATGCGAAGAACTCGAAGATTATTACATCAGTATTGGCGAGAAAACCTATTGGGGAACAATAGAAGAATTCCTTGGTCAATTCGTCAAAGCCGATGATTTCATCGGTTGGTACGACATTGATCAGAAAGAAAAGGATAAGTTACAAATTCTTTATGATGACTTCAAAGTTAAAATCAATGAAAGATATACAGATCTAGGTTGTGAGAGCGAAGCTGTACGTGCTTACAAGGTGTTTTATAAAAAATATGCTGATGCGGTATTGAATTGCAACAATTATAAAGAATACAACACATTTATCGAACGTTACAATAATGCAGACGCGGTTGATTATTTAGGAAGTTATACATTGACCCGCATTAATTCTTTAAAAGATATTACAACTGATGACAATCTACTTATCAATAATTTAAAAGAAGAATGCGAAGCTAAAATTGAAGCTACTGTAACACAATTTAAAGCCGATGAAGAAAAGGAGAGAAAACTTGCCATCGAGAGGGAAAAGAAAGAGCTAGTAAACAAAGTTTTTGTTGTATCAAGACCTGTATCTTTTAACAAGCTTTACTTTTTCGACGATTATGATGATGTGGCTGGTACTTTTACGTTAATTGGTCTTCATGCATTGACAATGAGGTTTGGCGTAAAATTTATCAGTACAAGTAAATGCAAACTTTATACACCATTTGATTTCGATCTAAACCAATGTTACGATCGGGGCGATGCCATATTACATTCTATGTGGTGTGACAAACTCAATGAGACTGCCAGTACAGTAGAAGACGTTGAATATACTTATAGTAATGGAGTTGTTCGAATAAAAGGACATGGAGAATGGCGTTTAAGTACCGACAAGCGCTCTTTGATACATGAAAATCCACATATCGTATTATCAAGGAATTAAAACGGAGTGTCTGAAAAGCCAATATTAAAGTGAGTAGGGTATTTAATAATTTGTATTATGGGTTTATCTAGAGTATTATTAAAAAGTGTGGTTAATTCAAACGGAGTGAAGTTGTCATCAGGAGCATCGGTTGAGGTTGACGACACATTTGGCAATTTGTTTAACACGAACGAAGACAAACAGAAAGTATTTGATGCCTTTAAAAACAAGTATGGTCAAGATTTGTCCAAAACATGCGATAACAAAGCTTGGTTTGATGTTTCAAAAAAATAAGCATCAACTAAATGTTAGTTTAGAAGTGTAAACCAAACTGTGCCATTCTACAAAACTGTTAGTTTGGCACAGTTTTTTTTACTATTTTGTGTAGATTGTTGGGATTTTGCAATCACTGCTTGCAGAATCCTAACACTTCTAATAAAAAACTGGACATCCAAATCGGGATAAAGTTGATGTAAAAATTATTTTTCAAGAAATTCTTTTCATGATATTATTTTTTATATCTTTGCATCGTTAATTTTATGGATGAATTGCTATTTTGATATATTTTATGGAAACAATTAAAGTTAATATTGAATGGATTGAAAAGAACTTCTGTGCGGCATTGGGCGACAATGTGCCGGGTTCTGTTGTTGTTACCGCTCATGATATCAATGAGTTGAAAAAGGAAATTTCCGACACGCTCCGTTTTCATATAGACGGCATGCTTCAAGACGGCGATTTCGTTCCGCAATGGCTTGTTAACGGCGATTATACCTTTGATTATAATTATATTGATGTTGCATCGCTTCTTCATGCCTGCGAGCCGTATGCCAAGATGGCTGCATTGAGTCGAGTTACAGGCATCAACCAACGCCTGTTGTCGCATTATGCCAATGGTTTGCGCAATCCACGCCCAGCGCAACGTCAGCGTATTGTTGAAGGCGTTCATGAAATAGGACGGGAGTTGTTGTCTGTTTGTTAAATTTTTTTCAAAAAACCACTTTTCGTATCAATAAAAATCGTAATATTATACTCGGTTTTGATTTAAATCAAAAGTGCTACACAATATTTTAAAGCAAAATCTTGTGTATAACAAAACCATATAGAACCAAATTTTCCAAATACATTTGAAAAATTATTAAAAATTTATATTTTTTCAATTGTACTTTAAAAAATTCTGTATCTTTGCGGAAAAAATAAGTCAATCATGTTGGAAAAGATACGAAAATATAACTTTTGGAATGGGAATATAGTAGATTTGGGGTTTATAAGAACAAATTACACCGACAAAATTCATGATGCTGTCGGCAATAAGTTGGTGAAAGTGTTGGTGGGGCAAAGGCGTGCAGGTAAGAGTTATGTCTTGCGCCAACTTGCGAATAGGTTAGTGGAAGAAGGGGTTCCGTCGAATAATATTCTCTATCTAAATAAGGAATATCTTGAGTTTGGTGATGTTTTAACGGTTGATGATTTGCAACAGCTGTATTTGGAATATCGTCAAGAATTGCGGCCTGTTGGGAAAGTTTTCTTATTTTTGGATGAGATACAGCTTATAGGAGGGTGGGAGCGTTTCGTAAATTCACATTCTCAGGATTTTATAGAGCCTGCCGAATTGTTTATAAGCGGCTCCAATTCCGATATGCTGTCTGGTGAGTTGGCGACAATGTTGTCGGGACGTTATGTGGAATTTGAGATTCTGCCATATAGTTTTGATGAATACACAAAATTGCATAATTCAGAGCAAAATCGTGAGAATTATATAAATTTTTTGCAGGAAGGAATGCTGCCTGAACTGTTCAATTTGCAGACAGAGGAGATGCGCCGTTATTATGTGTCATCGGTTAAAGATACTGTGATGTTGCGTGATATTGTGAAGCGCTATAATGTAAAAGACACGCAGCTTTTGGAGGATGTTTTCCGTTATTTGGTGAACAATGCCGCCAGATTGGTATCTGTTTCGAATATAGTGAATTATTTCAAATCGCAAGGCAAAAAGACAAATTATGAGACAGTTTCGGCGTATGTTTCGTATTTGAAAAAGGCTTTTTTGCTGCATAAAGCGGAGCGTTATCACATATCCGGCAAAGAATTGCTGAACGGAAACTGCAAGTATTACAGCAACGACTTGGCATATTACAATTATTTGTATCGTGGCTTTGCATACGGTTATGGCAATCTTTTGGAAAACTCAGTCTATCTTGAATTGCGCCGTAATGGCTGGCAGGTATATGTTGGTGTTCAGGGTCAGGCCGAAGTCGATTTTGTCGCTTTGCGAGGCGAACAGAAAGTATATTTTCAGGTTTGCTGGCAGATGCCGTCATTGGAAACAGCTGAGCGCGAATATTCTCCACTTTTGGCAATAAACGATCAGTATCGCAAGTATATTGTTTCGCTTGATGAGATACGATTGCCTAACAACGAAGGCGTGGAGCACATTTACCCTTGGGAACTCAAGAATATAATAGGTTAATTTAATCATGCAAAAACACCGCATACTTTTTATCTGCCATGGCAATATCTGCCGCAGCCCTATGGCGGAATATATTTTGAAGGATATGGTCGAGAAAGCCGGAAGGGCAGAGGAGTTCGAGATCGCGTCGGCAGCGACTTCGACCGAGGAAATCGGGAACGATTTGTATCCGCCGGCGAGGCGTATTTTGTTTAAAAAAGGTATAAAATACGGCTACCGCAAGGCACGTCAAATCACGAAACAAGACTATGACTATTACGATTATATCATCGCAATGGATGAAAACAATCTGCGTAATTTGAATCGGCTTCTTGGCGAGGACACCGAACATAAAATCTCCCTCATGATGGACTACGCCGGCAAGCATCGCGATGTGGCAGATCCTTGGTACACAGGGGATTTTGAAACAACATTCAGGGATTTGGTTGAAGGATGCGAGGCTTTATTAAAGACCTTAGACTTTAGACCTTAGACTTTAGTCGTGGCTTCGCCCCCACAGGGTTTACAGCACGGGCCTGGGCAAAAAGTGCGGTTCGAGCTTATTTTTGCCCTTGACTTTTTGGTTACTTTTTTGTCAAGAAAAAAGTAACAGGAAACCGCCCTTTAGGGCATAATAAAAATAATTTTTAAAAAAATGTTTTTCGAATGAAAATTAATCGTAATTTTGCAGTCCGAAAAATTTGAAAAAATATAAATACAAATTAATGTACGCAATCGTAGAAATAGCAGGGCAGCAGTTCAAAGTGAGCAAGGGAGACGAAATCTTCTGCAACCGCTTGAATGGCGATGT
>CAJOEP010000015.1 GCA_905233445.1 uncultured Bacteroidales bacterium
ATCGCTCCGTTGGCGGAAGCCTTGTACAAATAAGGAAATCAATTTACTAACCAACAATAAACAAGTTGCTTCCGCGTTTTGTGAAAGCAACTTGCTTTCGTTTTATGGAAACAGAAAAACTACATAAAGCCTTACTTGAAGCCGACGCCATCGTCATCGGCGCAGGCGCAGGCCTCTCCACCTCGGCTGGCTTCACCTATAATGGCGAACGCTTCCAAAAGTATTTTTCCGATTTTATCGAGAAATACGGCTTCACCGACATGTACACGGCGGGGTTCCATCAGTTCCCGACAGAGGAAGAACATTGGGCCTATTGGAGCCGACATATTTACTACAATCGCTACGTGCCTGCTCCGAAACCCGTGTATGACAACCTGCTCAAACTCCTGAAAGACAAGGACTATTTCGTCATTACCACCAATGTCGATCACCAATTTCAAAAGGCAGGATTTGACAAACAAAGGCTGTTCTACACGCAAGGCGACTATGGGCTGTTCCAATGTGCGAAACCTTGTCACCAAAAGACCTACGACAATGAGGAAACCATTAGGAAAATGATTGCGTCGCAAAACGATATGAAAATCCCGACCGAATTGATTCCCCATTGTCCCGTCTGCGGCGATTCCATGAAGGTCAACCTGCGTTCCGATGACACCTTTGTAGAGGACGAAGGCTGGCACAAGGCTGCACAGCGTTACCTCGATTTCGTGAACGGCCACCAACACGGCAAGGTGCTCTATTGGGACCTCGGTATCGGGAGCAACACCCCGACCATCATCAAACTGCCTTTTATGCAGATGACCTACAAAAACCCCGAGGCGACCTACGCCACCATCAACCTCGGCGAGGCGTTCACGGTGGAACAAATCAAAAACAGGTCGATTGTGATTGACGGGGATATCGGGGAGGTGTTGGAAATATTGATTGCCCGTAGGGGCGAATAATTATTCGCCCCTACCACATTCGTCCCAACAAAATAAAAAACATTGATGATGAATCGTTTGGACTATTTGATAGAATATCTTCTGAAAGAAGACCCGCAATATTCCGAGATGGAGATTCCATCGGATTTGCAAGGCAAGCGTGACCTGTTCCGTGCCTTGCGCAATGTGCGTTGGCCAAAACCTATCAGCGAGGAATTCCTGCGTTTGCAGGACGAAGAATTACAGGCGCAACTGCTAGAAAAAGGTGTGGTTGAATTGAATGATTGTAGAGATGGTGTGCACACCGTCTCTACCAACAAACAATTATTGGTTTGGCAAGGGGATATTACCCGTCTAAAGGTAGACGCCATCGTAAACGCAGCCAACAGCCAGATGTTGGGCTGCTTCCATCCTTTGCACAAGTGCATCGACAATGCCATCCATTCCGCAGCGGGCGTACAATTGCGCGAGGAATGCTATCAAATGATGCAACAACAAGGTCACGAGGAACCAACTGGGCTGGCCAAAATCACCAAGGCCTACAACCTGCCCTGCAAATATGTCATCCATACTGTCGGACCCATCATCCCCAACGGCATCCCGACGGAATTCCAAAAGGAACAATTGGCCTCATGTTACCGCAGCATCATGTCTTGCGCCGATGAAAACCACCTTGAAAGCGTCGCTTTCTGCTGCATTTCCACGGGCGAGTTCCGATTCCCGAATCAGTTGGCCGCCGAAATTGCCGTGCAAACTATTAAAGACTACTTGACTACACACTACGATAGCAGTATTAAACAATTGGTTTTCAATGTGTTTAAAGATGTTGACAAAGAGATTTATCAACAGATTTTAGGATAGAAATCCTCATCTCAGCCCAAAATTCGGATTTGGAGATTTTTTGTATCCTTGAAAAAAATGAGCCGGCAACGTTTTGGATATTCTTTCTGACAACATTGATTCTTTCTATTGTCGGATTATAATATGTGGGATAAAATGCTATTGTTTTGAAAGAAATTTGTTTATAATTGAAATAGTTTATATCTTTGCAGAGATAAATTATATACTATATGAAAAAGATGAATATCCCCCTCGTCGGGACTTTGATGGTGCTCTCGCTGGTAGTGTGCCCCATCCTGTATCTCCACATGGGCACTGCGTTCAACGAATCACAACTTGAAGTATTCAAACTTATCGGCATCATAGCAGGATGCAGCGCTTTGTTTTGCTTCATCGTGGGTGAACTCAGTGGCAACAACAGCCAGGTTGACAAAGTGTGGAGCATCCTTCCGTTTGTGTATTGCTGGATCATCGCCGTAAAAGGCGGGATGCATCCGCGACTGGTGGTGATGGCAGTGTTGGCGACACTTTGGGGCTTGCGCCTGTCATTCAACTTTGCCAGAAAAGGCGCCTACCGTCTCAAATTTTGGGAAGGGGAGGAAGACTACCGCTGGAAGATTCTGCGTGCCAACCCTATGCTTAAAAACAGGGTGGTATGGATGCTTTTCGACCTCATATTTATCTCTGGCTATCAAAATGCCATCGTCCTCATGCTGACATTCCCCGCCTTGGTGTGTATGGGCTCGACAGCACCTTTCGGTTGGATTGACGCCGTGGCGGCCGTCTTGATGTTTGGTTTCATCGTCTATGAGACTGTCGCCGACGAACAGCAGTGGGCGTTCCATTCAAAGAAATGGAAGATGCTCAACGCCGGACAGAAGCTCGAAGACCTTCCGGCACCTTACAACAAAGGTTTCAACACCATCGGACTATGGAATGTGAGCCGTCATCCAAACTATCTGGCAGAGCAAAGCATCTGGGTCAGCCTTTATATCTTCTCCATCGGAGCTGGCATAGGCATCATCAACTGGAGCATGATTGGCGCACTGCTTCTGATAGTGCTGTTCATAGCAAGCACCAGCCTCGCCGAGGAAATCAGCAGCAGTAAATATCCTGAATATCCCGACTATTGCAAAAAAGTGAACAAATACTTCCCCGGAAAGAAGTTCAGATAGACTCTAAATTCTTTCGTTTTAATCACATCTTTCTACAAAAATAAGATATTAACAATTTAAACTATTACTATTATGACTAAAGAAGAAGCATTAAAACAGTTCGCCTACATGGGCGCAGTATGGTTTGGAAACTTATTTATCGAGATGATGTAATTGTTTTGTATTATGGCAACGATATATGACTTAAAAGCCCTGAACAACAAGGGCGAAGAGGTGGACATGGCACAATACCGTGGCAAAGTCCTCATGATTGTCAACACCGCCTCGAAATGCGGCTTCACTCCACAATATGACGGTTTGGAAGCCCTTTATCAGAAGTATAAAGAACAAGGTTTGGTAATCCTCGGCTTCCCATGCGACCAGTTCGCACATCAGGAACCGGGCAGCGACGAGGAAATCGCCGAGTTCTGCCGCCTCAACCATGGTGTGACATTCCCGCTGATGAAGAAGATTGACGTGTTCGGCGAGAACGCTCATCCTATCTTCACCTACCTCTGCACACAAGTACCTAATGAAGAAGTCCATGGCTTGAAAGACAAGGCCACAATGGCACTCGTCGACAGTCTGAGCCGCTCCGAAGGGCGTAAGGACGGTGAAATCCGCTGGAACTTCACCAAATTCCTCATCTCGAAAGACGGCAGCGTCATCAAACGTTTCGCGCCAGTGGCGGAACCGAAGGAAATGGATGCTGAAATTGCAACAATGTTGAAATAAAACACCATATCATGAAAAAAATAGCATTAATCATTGTGGCACTGCTGACGTTAAGTCTCGGTGTCTGCGCACAAAACAAACAACAAAAGGAGGACAAAGAAATGAAAAAGACCCTTATCGTTTACTTCTCAGCCACCGGCACCACCAAGGCCGCGGCCCAGAAACTCGCCAAAGAATTCAACGCCGACCTCTATGAGATCACGCCTGAACAACAGTATACCGCAGCCGACCTCGACTGGCGCGACAAAAACTCCCGCTCGACCATTGAGATGAAAGACAAATCATCGCGTCCGGCAATAAAAGGCCATTGTGACAATATCGCCGACTACGACGTGGTGTGGATAGGATTTCCTGTTTGGTGGTACACCGCCCCGACCATCGTCAACACCTTCATCGAGGCTCACGACCTGAGCGGCAAGACCCTCAACGTCTTCGCCACCAGTGGCGGCAGCGACGTGAAGGGCTCATACAACGACCTGAAGAAAGCTTATCCGCAGTACAACTGGGGCGAAAGCAGGCTGATGAATAGGTAGAAAGAGGCAAATGAGAATTATTAAGGCGATATCAGTAGTAACGCTTGTAGTTGTGGTTTGCGTTGCGGCAGGATGCAAAAAAGAAAACAACGTGCCTAAACCCAGCCTTGATGATATGGATTATGTTGATTTGGGATTGCCTAGCGGCACTTTGTGGGCAAAATGTAATGTGGGAGCAAGCAGGCCTGAGGATGTGGGTGATTATTTCGCTTGGGGTGAGACCGAGACCAAGGACATATATGATTGGAAAAACTACAAATACAGCGCTGTCGAAGATAACATTTATAAATTAAATAAGTATTGTACCGATTCAAGTATGGGCTTCGATGGTTTTGTTGACAGTTTGACGGTGTTGGAGCCTGTTGACGACGCTGCATTTACAAATTTTGGTGCTGGTTGGCGTATGCCTACCGAAGCGGAGTATAACGAACTTTACCAAAACACGACTTTTGTTTGGACCACATTGAATGGCGTTGATGGAAGGCTTTTGACGGGCAGTAATGGAAACACTGTCTTTTTCCCGGCTACAGGTTTCCGCTTGGATGGTGAGTTGATATGCACCGGATTGGGCATTTATTGGTCGAGCTCTCTTCAGACAGAAAGTCAAGTGGCTGCCTGGAGCTTGCATTTCGATGATGTAAATTGTCATGTGTGCGGCACTTACGAGCGTAGCAGGGGACAATGTGTCAGGGCAGTGCGGAATATAAAACAAAAGTACTAACTAATTGATAGTCAGTACTTTAACCTTGAGGTACCAGACGGAATCGAACCGCCGTAAAAGGTTTTGCAGACCTTCGCCTAGCCACTCGGCCATGATACCTTGTTTTCGGACTGCAAAAATATAACTTTTTTCAATACAAACAACCGATTTCGAAAAATTATTTTTTCTGTCTGTCTTTGCGACCGTCAACCCATATCCACAAACGCCACATCAGCCAGCCCCACGCAAAGAAAAAAACGTAATAAATCCACTGCGGAATGGTGTTGTGATAAGCGTCCTCGTTGACAATCTCATTGTATTGCTCTGTCGGGATGTCGGCGTAATAATATGCCCCAGCGCCGAAGTCATAGTCTTCAACTACGCCCTTGCGGTTCAACATAATATAAACTGCCAAAACCAAAGTGATTACCACCACAACGATGGTAATCACCTTGGTGACGCGAGATTTAGAGACACGAGACTTATAGACACGAGACGTGAGACTTTTTTCTTGTCCAATAGTCTCATGTCCCGCGTCCCATAGTCTCGCGTCTCTTAGTCTCATGTCTCGCATCTTCTTACTTGAACAAATCGAGGTTCGGAACGTCAAACACTACGCCAGAGAGCAGGAACCACACTGCAAACAATGTCAATGCGATGTTGAACAGCTGTCCGACAACGTAGAGCCACAGTACCTTGCCGCCCTGCATCTGCTTGGCTAACGTCTTAAAGTTGGTGTCCAAACCGATGCTTGTGAACGCCAAAACGAATGCCCAGTTCTTGTACTGGTCCAGGACGTTGTTGATGGCTTTAACACCTGAAACACCGCCAAAATCCATGCCTTTGGTGAGTGGCATGACGATGAACGATGCCACCAACGAAGCCACGAAGAAACCAATGATGAACTTCGGGAAACGGTTCCAGATTTCGCCTGCACCCACCTTGCTGTCGCCGGTTTTGTCAACTTTCAAAGCAAAGAAAATAGCCACAAAGAATGCGATGAATCCAATAAGGATGTTCTGAATCATCTTGACCATCGATGCCACCTGCTCAGCCTCTGGTCCGAGGGCGTTACCTGCCAAGACCACAGCGCCTGTCGAGTCGACAGTGCCGCCGATGAGTGCGCCGCCCATCATCTGGTTCATGCCAGCCCAACGGATAATCATAGGCTCAAAAACCATCATCAAAATGGTGAAGATGATAGAGATTGATATAGCCAATGAGAGGTCTTCTTTCTTTGCCTTTGCCGCTGCTCCTGTTGCAATTGCGGCTGATGTTCCACACACCGAAGTGGCCGATGCCAAAGTGATTACCAATGGCTTGTTGCCGATTTTCAACACTTTTGTGCCAAACCACCACATGAAGATGATGACGATAGGCGTCACAACCCATGCGATGCCAAGGCCGTAAGGACCGAACTTCGCGATATTACTGAACAACACCGAGAATCCCATGATTACCAAGCCTGTCTTGATGTAAAACTCAGTCCTGATTGCAGGTTTCAGCCATTCTGGGGTGCCGACGGTGTTCGAAATCAACAAGCCGATGAGCAATGCCCAGAATGCCCACTCAAGGTAGCGGTTCAAGGTGAACTCAGCACTCACGAAACGCACGATGATGGCTATCACAAACAACACTATGAAAGCAGGGATGAATTTCTTAACACTCTCGCCCTGAAGTTTGATACCTATAGTAAATAATATGCCTGTCACGAGCACTGTTACGATGAGCTTGCGCCAGAAAATCCATTTTCCCAATTGTTCTGCCAACGGCACAGCCTTCTTCACGCCTTCTTCACCGATAACCCAAGTGCTGAATTTGGCCGCCGAGAAGTCGAACCATCCGGTCAATACCGAAACACATGCTATCGCAATGACGATGAATCCGATCCACACCGCCAACCAGTCTTCTTTTTTCAATAAGTCTTTTGACATAATTATCTGATATTTAATGATTTACACTTAGAATTTATAGCTTACCATACACTTGACGCAATGGCTGTTTTTGCCTTCAGTCTCTTCAATCGAACCTTCTTTGTAGACGGTTTTCTGGATTAGCTGGTAGTTAATCTTAAGGCTCAAGAACTTGTATGGACGATAGTCGATACCGCAACTGATGATGTTATAAGGATCTGTTTTGACATCGATGTTCTTCGCAAAACAATCATAACGAGCATAAGCCAAGAGTCTCATTGGGTTTTCATGGCATGTGAAATCGAACCAGTAGCCGGCGACTGCATACATACCGTTACTGTTGTATGATGAAACCTCTGTACCAACTATTGAATCAGTTACAATCGGGTCATAAACGTCTTTCATAGTGCCTGTTTGACCTGCAATGTATTCGGCGCGTGCAACGACTTTGTTGTTGTTGAACTCAGCACCAAATCCGTAACGCTCTCTCTTCAGGGCTTTTGCTCCATAATGGCCTGTGTAGTATGAACCTGAAATTGTCAAAGTCTTGATAGGCTTGATATTCAAACGGCCGACCAGCTCTTTCTCTTTGTTTTCGTCAGAGCTTTGCATCTTGTTGCTTGTTCCATCGTTAATAAGTTTGTAAGGACCTGTTCCGTTGAAAACACCAACGCTGTAATCGAAAAGATAATGCTCATCTTTGCCGATTTTCAAGAATTTTCCTGTGAACATGACACCGAGGTCACGGCCGAGACCGCCAACGCCGCAAACGTCGCTGTAGCCGACGAGTTTAGAGATGACATCACCGTAATCTACAGCCTCGAGATCAACAGGATTGATAGGGCTTTCGATAGAGAATGGGAGTTTGAACTGGCCGAACTGCACTGCAAAAGCGTCGCAGAATTTTGCCTTTACATAAGCATCGACAAGGGTCGGAACGCTGCTGAAATCGCCCTGAACCTTGTAAGAAATAACCTTGTTGAGGTTACCGCTCACCGACATACGAACACGACGCATGCGGAAAGAGTTGTCGATGTTGTCCTGATCATGAATGTCAACCTGATAAAGTCCTTGGACGAATCCGCTGACTTTCACTTTGTCATTTTTCTCTTGTGCAAATGTTAAGCTACTGATAATCACCAGTGTAGCTAACAAAAGGAGTCTAAATTTTCTCATAAATAATAAAATTAGTTAATACTATTCTTCGTTTTCGATGCAAAAATACAAAAAAAGTAAACGCTTTTACTAAAATTAGTAAAATATTTTACTTTTTTTAATAAAAAATCAAATAATCTTATGAAAATGAATTAGAATCTGAAGTTCAGAATGGCTACGATGGCATGTCCTTCCTTACCATTTTCCCAGCTTTCAAACAGATAGTTGAGCTTGAAATTCAGTTGATTTATTGGCAAATAGTATATGCTTGCGGTAAAATAATTTGCAACACCTTTTTCAATAGAAGTGTCGGTGTCTATTCTGTCGTAACGCAGCACCGGCATGATTTTCTGCTTGCCTTTGCATATGTTGAACCGATATCCAGCTACGGCATAAAAACCGTTACTTTGTACAGTTCTGTCAATGTGACCCGTTTCGGCTCCGATATATTCCGAACGGATGACGAGTCTGTCATTTTTATATTGAACGCCGACGGTCCAGCGGTTGAATTCACCTTTATTTATTGTATCGCAGAAATAATCGCCGATACGAATTGCGCCAGTAACTGTGATGCCTTTTATCGGGTGGAGGTCAATACGGCCGACAACTGCCTTATTATCGTTATTATCAATATTATTGATGCCGTTGCCATTAAAAACTCCAGCTTTATATTCCACAAAATTATTGAATAATTTGCCGCTTGCCATCACGCCTATGTCGCTACCGAGTGCGCCGAGAGGGCAGATATAGCTAAACTCATATCCCACAAGCTGTTTGATAGCCATGCCATAATCGAAAATCTCGCATCCGAAAGCAGGGTTCAAGTCGTTTTCGATGGTGAAAGGTGTCTTAAACTGGCCTGCCTGGATGGCGAAAGCGTCGCAGACATCATATTTGACAAATGCATTGACCAGCATAGGTGTTCTGACGAAGTCACCACCCACTGCCCAAGAGAGATTTTTGGTAAAATTGCCGTTTAAACTAAGGCTGACACGGTGAAAACGGAATGAGTTACTCTGATTGTTGAAATCTTTGTCGAAGTTTGCGTCGAAGCGAAACTGTGCAAACCCTGAAATCTTCGGAGTTCTGTCAACGTTATCTTGCGCAGAAGATAAAACGCTGATAGTCAGCATCAAAGCCAACAAAGTAAATCTGAACTTTTTCATCGCAAACTATTCCGCCAACACCATAATCTTGTTTTCCAGCACCTCGCAAACACCGCCTTTGATGTCGAAATACTGCAGTTTGCCGTCGGTGGTCTGCACCTTGGCGCGACCTTTTCCCAGTGCTGCTATCATCGGGGCGTGGTTGTTAAGAATCTCAAACAATCCGTCGCTTCCTGGCAACTGCACCAAGTCGGCATCGCCGCTGAAAACCTGCTTGTCGGGAGTCGTTATCTCAAGTTTCATGGCTTACTCCTTGCTTTCTTCCAACATCTTATTGCCTTTTTCGATGGCTTCCTCGATGGTTCCCACAAGGTTGAAAGCGGCCTCAGGATACTGGTCGACCTCGCCGTCCATAATCATGTTGAAGCCTTTGATGGTGTCTTCAATCTTCACGGTTGCGCCTCTCAAACCTGTAAACTGCTCTGCCACTGTGAACGGCTGCGAGAGGAATCGCTGCACACGTCTTGCTCTGTGGACAATGAGCTTGTCCTCTTCCGAGAGCTCGTCCATACCTAAAATGGCAATGATATCTTGTAACTCCTTGTATCTCTGGAGGATGTTCTTAACGCGCTGTGCGGTGTTGTAATGCTCATCGCCAACGATGTCAGGAGTAAGAATTCTTGATGTCGAATCCAATGGGTCAACGGCAGGGTAGATGCCTAACTCAGAAATCTTACGGCTCAAAACTGTCGTTGCATCCAAGTGGGCGAATGTCGTTGCAGGTGCCGGGTCTGTCAAGTCGTCGGCTGGCACATAAACGGCCTGTACTGAGGTGATGGAACCGCTCTTTGTTGAGGTGATTCTCTCCTGCATCAAACCCATCTCCGATGCCAACGTAGGCTGATAACCCACAGCCGAAGGCATACGTCCGAGCAATGCCGACACCTCCGAACCTGCTTGTGTGAAACGGAAGATGTTGTCTATGAAAAACATGATGTCGCGTCCTGCCGTCTCGCCGTCGCCGTCACGGAAATATTCTGCCATCGAAAGACCCGATAAAGCCACTCTAGCACGTGCTCCAGGCGGCTCGTTCATCTGTCCGAACACCAGCGTAGCCTGCGATTTGTCTAGTTCGTTATAATCAACCTTGTCGAGCGGCCAGTTGCCTTTCGCCATCTCTTCCTGGAACTCTTTTCCATATTTGATAACGCCAGCTTCAATCATATCTCGGAGAAGGTCGTTGCCCTCACGGGTGCGCTCGCCAACACCAGCAAACACTGTCATACCAGAATACAGCTTCGCGATGTTATTGATGAGTTCCATGATGAGCACCGTCTTGCCGACGCCAGCGCCACCAAACAGACCGATCTTACCACCTTTGGCATATGGCTCGATGAGGTCAATGACCTTGATACCGGTAAACAGAATCTCCTGTTTTGTCGAGAGGTTCTCGAACTTCGGCGGGTCGCGGTGTATGCTGTTGCGTTTGCCTGGATTCATCGGTTTCAAGCCGTCGATGCTGTCGCCGATGACGTTGAACAGACGTCCTTTCACCTGGTCGCCCGTAGGCATGGTGATAGGATGTCCGAGACTGCGAACCTCCATACCGCGTCGTAATCCGTCGGTCGAGTCCATGGCGATGGTACGCATGGTGTTCTCCCCGATGTCCTGCTGCACCTCGGTGATGAGCTTATCGCCGTTATCGCGTGTAATCTCAAGCGCATCCAAAAGATTTGGCAAATGCTTCTCATCTTCAAAAGCAATGTCGATGACAGGTCCGATGATCTGTACAATGTGACCTTTAATCTCTTTCTCCATCTTGTTTTTCAACTCCTATGATTGATTCAAAATTTCTGATAAAACTCCATTGGAATATTATCAGGTAAAAAATCCCGATGGTTATCGCACTGTCCGCAATGTTAAACACCGGGCTGAAAAATATCTCGCCGCCAAGCCACGGCATCCATTCCGGGAAGGTGAAAAGCGGGAAATACAGCATATCCACAACTTTTCCCTGCATGAAACCGGCATAGTCGAAGATAATTCCGTAGAACATGCCGTCGATGATGTTGCCCAACGCCCCCGCGATAATGAGCGAGAGGCCGAACAAAGGGCCGGACTTCACGTCTTTCTTCACCAGCTTCCAAAGAATCCAAATCATCAGAACCACAGCGGCGATGCGGAACAAGCCGAGGAATATCTTACCCCACTGGGCACCCGATATTTCCCAGCCGAACGCCATGCCGTTGTTCTCGATGAACTGAATCTGAAACCATTTTCCCAAAACAGGAATAGCTTCGCCAATTGTCATCGTAGTCTTGACCCAAATCTTCGATATCTGGTCAAGCAAAAGAACCAAAAAAATGACAATCAGCGGCTTTTTCATTTCCTCTTGTTCTGATTCATCTTGGCTTCGACACTGAGCGTGGCATGCGGCACAGCACGCAGACGTTCCTTCGGGATGAGCTTGCCAGTAACACGGCAAACGCCGTATGTCTTGTTCTCTATGCGAATCAAAGCGTTCTCGAGGTTCTTGATGTACTTGGCCTGACGAACCGCCAAGGCGCTGTTTTCTTCTTTCGACAATACGGCAGCACCCTCTTCCAAAATCTTGAAAGTAGGAGCCGTGTCGTCGGAATTGTCACCTGTGGCAATGTTTTCCTGCAATAACGCAAGGTCCTTGCGAGCCTGCGTAAGTCTTTCCATAATCAATTCCTTGAATTCATCCAGTTCTTCGTCAGAATATCTGGTTTTTTCTGATGTGTTGACTGTTTCTTCCATATCTTAAAGATTTTTATGCTTTCTTTATCGTTAATTTCACCGAAATCTTATCGACAAGTTCTTGAGCCTCAATGTTTTCAAGCTTGTCAACAATCTCAAGTGTGGCAAGTGTCTCCGAGCAGATGTATTCACCGAAACGCTCCACAGGTTTCATGATGTCGGCGTTCTTCTCAATTGTCAAGATAATCTTGTCGGTGACTTCCAATCCGCTGTCTTTACGCATGTTCTGCACACGGTTGACGATTTCTCTTGCGAGACCTTCTTCAAACAGCTCCTGCGAGATTGTGATGTCGAGGGCAACGGTCATGTTGTCTTGTGTCGTCACAGTCCAGCCAGGGATGTCCTCCGTGGTGATGAGCGCGTCTTCAAGGATGAGCTTAACCTCTTCACCCTCAACAGTTAATGTCACACCGCCGTTTTTCTCAAAACTTCTGATTTCGTCCTGTGTCATGGCGGCGAAGAAACGTGAGAGCTGTCCCATGTATTTGGCGTAACGGGTCTTTAACGAAGCGAAGTTAGGTCTTATTTTCTTCACCAAGATGTTGAGCTCGCCTGTCAGATATTCCACTTTCTTCACGTTGACTTCCGAGAGGATGAGGCCTTCGACCTTTTCAAGCTGCTGTTTCATATCGTCGCTCAACACCGGAATCATGATTCTTGACAATGGCTGACGCACGCGGATGTTTGCTTTCTTTCTCAACGAAAGCACCATCGATGCGACGAGCTGTGCCATCTCCATGCGCTCCTCGAGTTTCTTGTCGATGCATTTCTCGTTTGCCTGCGGGAACTTTGTCAGATGCACCGATTCTGCGCTGTCGCGATGTGTCACGGCGTTGAGGTCGCGGTAGAGCTGCTCGCTGAAGAACGGAGCGATAGGCGAAATCAGGCGTGCCAAAGTGTCGAGGCAGGTGTACAATGTCTGATATGCCGAGGTCTTGTCGTCCGAACCGTTGCTCTTCCAGAAACGGCGGCGTGACAAGCGCACGTACCAGTTGCTCAAATGTGCGTCAACGAAGTTGCCGATGGCACGGCCTGCCTTTGTTGGCTCGTAGCTTTCGTAGTCTTTCTCAACCTCCAAAATGAGCGAGTTTAACTCCGACAAAATCCATCTGTCGATTTCAGGACGTTTCTCAAACGGGATGTCTGCTTCTTTGTACTCGAATCCGTCGATGTTGGCGTATAACGCGAAGAATGCGTAGGTGTTGTATAATGTTCCGAAGAACTTGCGGCGCACGTCATCGACGCCTTCTTCGTCAAATTTCAGGTTGTCCCAAGGCTGGGAATTGGTAATCATGTACCAACGCACAGCATCAGCACCGTATTTTGTGATGGCTCCGAATGGGTCAACAGCGTTGCCCAAACGTTTCGACATCTTGTTGCCGTTCTTGTCGAGCACCAAACCATTGGAAATCACGTTCTTATATGCCACTGAGTCGAAACACATCGTTGCGATTGCGTGCAAAGTGAAGAACCAACCACGTGTCTGGTCAACGCCTTCAGCGATGAAGTCAGCCGGGAAGGTCTTGTCGTTGAGCTGACCAGGTTTGCCCATGTAATGAATCTGTGCGTAAGGCATAGCACCTGAGTCGAACCACACGTCGATGAGGTCAGGCTCACGGAACATCTTCTTTCCAGATTTTGAAACCAAAACCACGTTGTCAATATATGGTCTGTGCAGGTCAAACTTGGTGTAATCCTCTGATTTATAAGGATTTTCCTTCATAAATCCTGCCTTGACTGACTTTTCAATCTCTTCGCGGAGCTGTGCCACGCTGCCGATGCAGATTTCTTCATTGCCGTCTTCAGTGCGCCAGATTGGAAGTGGGGTTCCCCAGTAACGTGAACGTGAGAGGTTCCAGTCGACGAGGTTCTCGAGCCAGTTGCCGAAACGACCACTACCTGTTGCCTCAGGCTTCCAGTTGATGGTCTTGTTGAGCTCTATCATCCTGTCTTTCAACGCTGTGGTCTTGATGAACCAGCTGTCGAGAGGGTAGTAGAGGACAGGTTTGTCGGTACGCCAGCAGTGCGGATAGTTGTGGGTGTGTTTCTCGCTCTTGAAGAGCTTGCCCTGTTCCTTCAGCATGATGACGATTTCGACATCCAACGAGATATCTTTGTCGGTCTTTGTCGGGTCGTAGGCGTTTTTCACGAACTTGCCTGCGTATTTTGCGTATTCCTCAACATCTACGTGAGTCTTAACCCATTCAGGATCAAGGTCTTCGATGTTGAAGAATTTACCAGTCTTATCGACCATCGGCTGTGCCTTGCCGTCTTTATCAATGAGGTGCAGTGGTGGGATGTTGGTCTGTTTTGCGACTCTGTTATCGTCGGCACCGAAAGTAGGAGCGATATGGACGATGCCTGTTCCATCTTCGGTCGTGACGTAGTCGCCAGGAATCACGCGGAATCCGTCGCCATCAGGTTTTACCCACGGGATGAGCGGCTCATAGTAGATGCCTGCGAGTTCCTTGCCTTTGCAGGTGCCCAAAACTTCGTATGGAAGCTTCTTGTCGCCGACTTTCCAGTCTTCAAACTTCGGTTTTTCCTCTTCTGATGGGAAGAACGAAGTCATCAGAGGCTTTCCGATGATGATGTAAATCTGCTCGCCACTGACAGGGTTCACTGTCTTCACGAGGTTGTACTCAATGCCAGGACCAACTGCCAATGCTGTGTTCGATGGCAATGTCCAAGGTGTTGTGGTCCAAGCCACTGCAAAAGTTGTCAGTTGGCAGTTGTCAGTTGTCAGTTTGAAAATCTCTTTCAACTTTTCACTTTCAACTTTTAACTTAAACATTGCCACGCAGGTGAGGTCTTTCACATCGCGATAGCAACCAGGCATGTTCAACTCGTGTGAGCTCAAGCCTGTTCCAGCAGCCGGCGAATATGGCTGAATTGTATATCCTTTGTAGAGTAAGCCTTTGTTATACAAGTCTTTAAGCAAGAACCACAAAGTCTCGATATATTCGTTTGTGAATGTGATGTAAGGGTTGTTAAGGTCCACCCAGTAGCCCATCTGACGGGTGAGGTCGTCCCAGCGGTCCTTGTATTTCATCACTTCCTCGCGGCATGCGCGGTTGTAGTCGTCCACGCTGATTTTTTTCCCGATGTCTTCCTTGGTGATGCCGAGTTTTTTCTCAACGCCAAGTTCCACTGGCAGTCCGTGGGTGTCCCATCCGGCCTTGCGGCTCACATATTTTCCCTTTAAAGTCTGGAAACGGCAGAAAGTGTCCTTAATGGTACGCGCCATCACGTGATGGATGCCCGGCATGCCGTTTGCCGACGGTGGACCTTCGTAAAAAACGTAGGCTGTGCCGTTCTTGGTGTTTTCCAAACTCTTGTTGAAGATGTCGTTATCTTCCCAATACTTGCGGATCTCATCAGCTATGTTGGTGAGATTCAAAAACTTATATTCGCGATAAGCGTTTTTCATAAAACGTTAAATTTTTTCTAAATAATCTGCAAAGATAAAAAAAAGAATTGATTTTAATTGATATTATTTAAAGTTTTTTTAATTTTGCAAAGAAATTTATCATTTTGAAATAAAAATTGGCAAATATGAAATTAAATCACTCTATCGGAATCGATATCGGAGGCACAAATACCGACATCGGAATCGTCCGCGCTGACGGAAAAATCATCGACAAGGAAAACCTGCACACCAATGAATATTACGACGCTGAGCTTTACGTGAAAGATATGGCTGATAAAATCAAGATTTTGCTTGAACGCAACCATATTGCTGAAATCGACGGCATCGGAATCGGTGCCCCGAATGGAAACACATACACCGGAAGCATCGACAAGGCTCCTAACTTGAACTTCAAAGGTCAGGTGAAGCTCGCCGAGATGATGAAGAAACACATTGATACTAAAGTAGTTGTGTCGAACGACGCCAACGCAGCGGCTTACGGCGAAATGATTTACGGAGGCGCTAAAAACCTCGATCATTTCATTACTTTCACTCTCGGAACAGGTGTCGGAAGCGGTATCATCATCGACCGCAAGCTGATTTTGGGTTCGACAAGTACCGCTGGTGAGCTGGGTCACTCGATTATAATCATCAACGGTCGTCAGTGCGGCTGCGGTCGAAAAGGCTGTTTGGAGACTTACACCTCGGCTGGTGGCATCCGTCGCACCGCTCTCGAGTTGATGGAGCAGAATCCTTTATACAATGGCGTTTTGAAACAGGTCGCGCCTGAACACCTCACCTCGAAAATGGTCGGTGACGCAGCAAATGCTGGTGACCCAATCGGTATCCAAACTTTCGAAAATGTTGGTTATCTTCTCGGCATCGCGATGGCAAATGCAGTCACGTTCTCCGCACCGCAGGCAATCTTCCTCATGGGAGGCCCTGTGCACGCCGGCGAGGTGCTGATGAAGCCTCTCCGCAAATCATTTGAGGAGCATCTGCTGAACATTTACGAAGGTACAGTGGAAATCCGCGTGTCGGAGTTGAAAGACAACGAGGTCGCCATCCTCGGCGCCGCCGCATTGTGCCAACTATAAATATTGTATAGGCGAAAAAACCAAACATCCAACCAGTGCGAACAGAGTCACCGTCAGCAGTGACAATGCGAACACTGGTTTGTTGCGCCTGAAGAATTTTCTCACAACGACAGCCATTACTGGCACCGACATTACAGGGAGCATCGGGATGAAAAGCCATACGGGATATTTCTTCTTAAAAGAGACGATTTTTCTGGCTTTTCTCAGTTGTTTCTCGGTGGGATGCGATTTTTTCTTTTTGTAAAAACGGTTCAGAATGATGTCGCAGAAAAAATAAAACAGCGTAAACCCCGCCATGGCTCCTAAAGCCGTCGCTGCAAAGGTGACGCCAAACGACAATCCCACCGCAAACCCTATCGAAGGAGCGAAAAACGTCTTAATCACTGACGCTAAAACAATAGAAAGTATCTTCCAAAACATTTTTCAAGTTTGCAGTTACCAGTTTGCAGTTACCATTTAATTGTCAACTGGTAACTGCCAACTGCCAACTGATTAACTATATTTTTTACTTTTCTGTTGCAGCAATACAAAAATTTTGTATTTTTGCCGTCTCAAAAACGCCACTTTAGCTCAGTTGGTAGAGCAACGCATTCGTAATGCGTAGGTCGTTGGTTCGAGTCCGACACGTGGCTCTTTTTTATTTGTCAAGTATCTGATACACAGAGTTATTTGACTTGAACTCTGGCACGATGACCTTCATCTGCTTCACAATGTCGAAATCGTTGCAAGTCGGCAAAATCTCAAGAAGTTTACCAATCTCATTATTTACCTCTTCCTCGGTATATTCACGCACCTTGGCGCGCATAATTTTAGGATGCTCGGTCTTGATGGTGTTCTCTTTCGTTGCCAACAGCTCTTCATAAAGCTTCTCACCTGGACGCAAGCCAGTGATTTCTATCTGAACGTTAGGCATATGCGAAAGCTTGATCATCTTGCTCGCCAAGTCGTAAATCTTGACAGGCTTGCCCATATCGAACACGAAGATATCATCGTCCTCGCCAATGGCTCCGGCTTCCAAAACCAAGCTGCAAGCCTCAGGAATGGTCATGAAGTAACGGATGATGTTGCGGTCAGTGACGGTGAGCGGTCCGCCGTGAGCCAACTGTTTCTTAAACAACGGGATAACCGAACCGTTTGAACCCAAAACGTTACCGAATCGTGTGGTCACGAACTTGGTGTTGCTGTTGCGACTTTGAGTGTAAATCTCGGCGATACGCTTAGTGGCACCCATCACATTGGTCGGGTTCACCGCCTTGTCTGTCGAAATCATCACAAACTTCTCAACGCCATATTTTATTGCCAAATCAGCAACCAATTTGGTACCGAACACGTTCACAAATACCGCCTCGTATGGGAAGCTCTCCATTAAAGGAACATGTTTATATGCCGCGGCATGATAGATGATCTGTGGCTGATATTTCTCAAACACTTCAGTCATCTTATTGATATCCTTTACGTTACCTACGACAAACTCCTTCGGTACAGGGATATGTTTGTATGGCTCCTCGTTGTTCAACTCAAACTGCAAGTCGTACATCGGCGACTCTGCCTGGTCGAACATCACAAGGCATTTCGGGTTGTGCTGTAACACCTGACGGCATATCTCGCTACCAATAGAGCCTGCTGCTCCTGTCACCATCACAACCTTGCCCTCAAGCTCGTGTTTAACGTTTTCCTTGCCTAAAACAATTGGTTCTCTTTCCAACAAATCTTCAATCTTAATGTCTTGAATCTGATTGAAATTCAACTGGTCACCGTTTATCCATGAATCGACGTGTGGAATGGCTTTTACAGTAACACCAAACTCAATGAGACTGTTGACAATCTCGTTACGTTTCTCGATTTTCAAACTCGGCATAGCCAAAATAATCATGTTTACATGATATTCGTCGATGAAGTGTTTGTTTAAGACCGTCTCAGGCCTGCGAATCTTCACTCCGTTGATTGATTTTCCAATCTTCTGATTTGAGTCGTCAATGAATGATATTATATTATATTGAGTCGAAGTGTCCTGATACAGAGCGTTTTGAGTGATAGGACCCGCATCTCCGGCACCATAAATAATCACGTTGATTTTGTTAGGCTGCGGACGCAGATACTCATTGTAGATACGTCGAATTGTAAGTCGTCCCAAAACCATGAAAATCAAAGCCATGATGCTGATTATCAATGCTGTCGTGTATCTTGATAAGAAGCTGCTTAAACCACTTAAAGCAGGAATATTGTCAACAAAAAGCTTTGTTATGCAAAAAGCAATAAACACCCAAAATGTTGTCTGTGAAATGCGCTCGATGTCGCGGAATCCCGTGTATCTGATGAGTCCTTTATAAGAACCGGTAAATAGAAATCCGAGTATGAAAAACACCAATAATGACGCAGATTTCGTAAAGAACATCACTCTGTCGGCGTTGAATTCTTCAAAACTCTTGTAATACATCAATATCGGAGTGATTATCAATGCCATTATGACAAATAAAATATCAATGGCCAGTACATAACCTCTTGATAATGAACCGGAATTGTGTTTTCCAAAGAATAATCTCGCGATTTTTGTTAAAAACTTTTTCATGATATTATTATTTTATTTTTGCCATTCTTTAATGAGTTGCTCATCCTGCATCTTGCATATTAGCAGACAGTTGTTGTCATCCACAACTATATAATTGTCAAGACCTTGCACTATCACTTTCTTTCTTCCGTAAGAACGTACGATACAGTCTTTGCTATCAACCATTTGAATATTATTTCCAATAATTGCATTATTGTTTGCATCGTAAGGGATGTGCGTGTAAAGGCTTCCCCAAGTGCCAATGTCACTCCATCCGAAGCTTGCCGGATACACGAAAACATCTTTCGATTTCTCCATCACCGCATAGTCGATGCTGATGTTAGGGCATGTCGGGAAAAGCTCGTCGATGACGTTCTGCTCGTCATTTTGATAGAAATGCGGTTCTATTTTGTTGAAAACTTCCGCTAAATCAGGCACAAGTTTCGCAATCGTGTTGACCACCATCTTGACATTCCAGATGAAGATGCCGGCGTTCCAGTAGTAACCACCGTCGGCAAGGTATTTCTTGGCTGTCTCGAGGTTCGGTTTCTCCTTGAAAGCCTCCACTTTCTGGATTTTCTCCTTCGAGTTGGCATCCACCGACTTGATGTAACCGTAGCCCGTTTCAGGTCTCGTAGGCATCATTCCGAGCGTCACGATGACGTCGTTGTTCTTAGTATATTCAAGTGATTCCTTAATCACCTCCTGGAAATGCGGCACATCTAGCACGAGATGGTCTGCAGGGGAGAACACAAGGTTCGCATCAGGATATTTGGCGTAAATCTTGCGGCTCACATACTCAATGCAAGGTGCGGTGTTGCGCATGCAAGGTTCCATAAGTATCTGTGTCTCAGGTACTTCCGGAAGCTGTTCCATCACGATGTCTTTATATTTCTTCGATGTCACAATCCACACATGGTCAGGGGCGATGATGCCTGCAAAACGCTCCACCGTGAGCTGTATCATAGTCTTCCCAATGCCCATCACGTCGATGAACTGCTTCGGTTTTTCAGGAATCGACATCGGCCAAAAACGAGAGCCGACACCGCCAGCCATTATAATAAGGTGATTATTATTCATTTCAAAAACTACTTGTCAATTTTAAAACATGTTTTTCCTTCACGGTATGCTTTTTCCCATTCCCATGCGCTGTGTGTCATGTCGTCGAGTGTGCGCTCGGCTTTCCAGCCCAACTCCTTATTAGTATATGTAGGGTCGGCCCAAATCTTCACGATGTCGCCGGCTCTTCTGCCCACGATTTCGTATTTCAGCTTGAGATTATTGCTTCTCTCGAACGATTTGATGATGTCAAGAACCGAGTATCCAGTGCCTGTTCCGACGTTAAACACCTCGAAATTGGCTTTCATCTTGCCTTGAATCATGCGTTCCACCGCTTTCACATGAGCTTTCGCCAAATCCATGATGTGGATGTAATCGCGTATCGGGGTTCCGTCAGGTGTGTCGTAGTCATCGCCGAACACTCTCAGGAAAGGACGGATGCCGTAAGCGGTCTGCGTGACGTATGGCATGAGGTTTGCCGGCACTCCAAACGGCAACTCACCGAGTTTTGCGCTCTCGTGCGCTCCGACAGGGTTGAAATAACGTAAGGCAATGGCATTCAAACCTTTATAGGCCACAATGCAGTCCTGCATAATCTCCTCTGCAATCTGTTTGGTGTTGCCGTAAGGGCATTCCGCCTTTTTGATAGGTGCTTTCTCTGAAATAGGCAGATTCTCCGGGTCAGGCTCGCCATAAACGGTACATGACGATGAGAAAACAAGGTTCTCAACGCCGTATTTGTTCATCGACTCAAGGATATTCATCAACGAATCGAGGTTGTTGCGGTAATATTTCAAAGGCTGTTCCACCGATTCGCCCACCGCTTTGTGTGCGGCAAAATGAATTACACCTTTGATGTCGCGATGACGGCTGAAAAAATCATCGACTTTTGCCCTGTCTGCAAGGTCGAACTGCTCGAACTCAGGCTTTTTGCCAGTAATTGAAGCAATAGCGTCAAGCGCTTCAATTCTTGAATTAAACAAAGCATCAACAATGATTACATCGTAACCTTGCTGCTGCAGCTCTACTGTGGTGTGGGAACCGATAAACCCCGTTCCTCCGGTGACTAATATTTTCATAAGTTGTTCAGTTAATCATTTATTCAGTTTTAACGCCATCCAAAAGGATGTTCTGCCAACGGCAATTTAGCCAGCGGATGGTAATCCCCTACAAATCCAATCGGTGTCGCGTTTCTAATCTGGTAAACTATATCGATGCAGTTTCTGGCCTCCGAAATGCGGTAACCTTCTCCTGCGAGAATTTTTTCGTAACTCTTGGTGTGCAAATCGTTGAATCCCACGCTAAACTCAAACTCAGAGCCGTCAATCATGATGGTGCGGTAGGTCTTTTTCTCACCTTGAACAGCGTTTTCTGGAAGTGTCTCCGCATTGATACTCAAGAAATAACGCACTCTTGCCTTCTTCATCTCGAGATAACCGGCAATGCGGTCGTGCGACGAAATGTGCACAATGCTTTTGGTTACCGGACCGAAAACCCACGAAAGCATGTCATAAAAATGTATTCCTATGTTCGTGGCGATGCCACCGCTCTTGTTGATGTTGCCCTTCCACGAGGTGTAGTACCAGTTGCCTCTCGCTGTGATATATGTCAAATCGACATCATAAATCTTGTCTTTCGGACCCTCGTCGATTTTCTTTTTCAATGCTACTATCGAGTCGTGAAGGCGAAGCTGAAGTATTGTGTATGCTTTATGTCCTGTACTTTGTTCGACTTTCTCCAAGGCATCGATATTCCAGGGGTTCAGTACCACAGGCTTTTCGCATATGACGTCGGCACCGAGACGCAAACCATATCTTATATGCGCGTCGTGCAGATAGTTTGGTGTGCAAACAGTTACGAAATCTATATTTGTACCACGTTCAATCAAACGTGTGTTGTGTCTGTCAAACAATTCCTGCTCAGTAAAAAACGCCGCATTCGGGAAATAGCTGTCCATGATGCCCACCGAATCGCTCTTGTCATAGGCAGAAACCATAACATTCCCCGTGTCTTTTATCGCCTTCAAATGTCTCGGCGCAATATAACCTCCAACCCCGATAATCGCAAAATTCTTCATATATAATAAATTACCAGTTACCAGTTAGCAGTTGGCAGTTGGTAGTTAGTAAAACTTCTAACTGCCAACTGCTAACTTCTAACTAATATATCATTATTAAGTTTATATGCTCTCCCACATTCACATTTTAAACTTTTATCAAGTTTCTTACCGCACTCACAAACCCAGCCTATCTGTTTTGCCGGCACTCCTGCCATCAGAGCGTAATCCTTCACATCCTTTGTGACGACCGCGCCGGCCGCTATCATAGCGCTCTTTCCTATGGTGTGTCCGCAAACAACGGTGCAGTTGGCACCAAGCGAAGCACCTTCTTTTATTAATGTCTTTGCATAAACGCCGTGCACCGGAAAGTGCGCCCGTGGTGTCACGACATTCGTAAATACGCAGCTCGGACCGCAAAACACGTTGTCTTCAATCTCCACGCCCTCATACACCGACACGTTGTTTTGAATCCTGACGCCGTTTCCAATCTTTACATTGTTTCCGATGTTGACATTCTGTCCCAGCGAGCAGTTTTCTCCTATCACCGCACCCTTCTGGATATGACAGAAATGCCAGATTTTGGTGCCGTCGCCAACGACGGCACCTTCATCTATAAAACTCGATTCGTGTTTAAAAAACATTATAAGTTCGCTTTTTCAATGTCTTTGAAATAGTTCACCGTGCCGACTTTCAGCTCTTCTGTCGCTGCATCGTCGCACACGATGATGCCTTTCGGATGCATCTGCAATGCGCTCACAGTGCAGAGATGGCAGACACCGCCTTCGATAGCTGCAGCCAAAGCACGTGCCTTGTTGTGACCGTTTGCGAGAATCATCACCTCGTCGCTGTCCATCACTGTGCCAACACCGACTGTCAAAGCGGTCTTAGGCACCTTATTGATGTCGTTCTCAAAGAAACGTGAGTTGGCAATGATAGTATCTGTTGTCAATGACTTCACTCTTGTGCGTGATGTCAGTGATGAACCTGGCTCGTTGAATGCGATATGGCCGTCAGGACCGATGCCGCCCATGAACAGGTGGATGCCGCCGTAGCTCTTGATCTTGGCCTCATAACGTGCGCATTCGGCCTCGAGGTCTTCAGCGTTGCCGTTGAGAATGTTGACGTTTTCTTTCTTCACATCGACATGGCTGAAGAAGTTGTTCCACATGAATGAATGGTAGCTCTCCGGATGGTTTTCCGGAATCTTCACGTACTCGTCCATGTTGAATGTCACAACATTCTGGAAAGAAACTTTTCCTGCTTTGTAAGCCTCGATGAGGCATTTGTATGTTCCAATAGGTGTTGAGCCTGTAGGAAGTCCGAGGATGAACGGCTTCTCTGCTGTCGGCTTGAATTCATTGATTCTGCGGACGATATGATTTGCCGCCCACTGTGACATCTTTTCGTAATTCGGTTCAATAATTACTCTCATTTTTTTATGTTTTTTAGGGTTTTCATTTTACTAATTCTCTTGCGTCGGCAATGTATTTCAGTCCGACTTCTGTTTCTTTTCTGATTTGTTTGACGAAGCTGTTGTCTTCGAGTTTTCCATTCACCGCATCACGCTCTTCAAGATTGCGGAATGTCGAGTTACGGATAGTGTTTTCGTAGTCTTTCTTTCTTGACTCATAAACCTGGTCGCACACGTAGCGAAGCACTTTCTCACCTCTGTTGAGTGCGTCGTTGAAGATTTCTTTTGTCAAAGAAGGACACTTGTCGTAGATAAATCTCAATGCTTGATAACAGTGTAACAGCTTGTCTTTCTGATACTTATTCCAAAGAGCGTTATAACGGCTGTGGATGTCGTCCCAGCTATTGAGCGTACCGCTGCAGATATCATCAATGAGTCTCTCGAGGTCGTCTTCTGTCACCAGCTGACCACCCATGTTGATCCATTCGCGCTGACGCACGTTGGTGAGATGTTTGCACATGCTGTCAAATGTCTCATCAGGATTGTTTTCAAGATATCTGATGATGTTGTTGACAGCATAGTAGATAATCATGTCTTCGTAAGCGTGATATGCCTCATAAGGCTTGAGTATCACAACTTTACGATGCGATTTTTCCATTTCTTCGCCAAGGACTTCAAGACCTTTCACTACAGCTTTGTCGCCATTGAGAAGCTTGTGCCCGAGTTCACGCAAAGTGTAGTATTCCTGCTCCGGATTTTCACCTTTCGAGCGCAGATAAGCCTTAGCTGTCCAAACCTCAAGAAGCTTGCGTCCGGCAATGACTTCCTCCATGGTATCAGGCGCAAATGTCTCAAACTCAATGTTTTGAATTCTGCGTTTACGTTTGTCGCGTTTCTGATATTTCGAGGTGTTACGTGCAATGGCGTACATATTATACATCCACCAGTATGCCGGCATAACCTCGAGTTGGTCTTTCGAAACGTTGTTGTTCACCAAAGCAAACGGCAGTCTGATGTTCATCTCATTCGGATAGTCGGCTTTCGAAAGTAGAGTGAATGAAGCGAACTTCGATGAGTGCTTGACACTGGAGCAAAGACCTGGCCAAAAACCGCGTTTTGCCACTATCTCACCGTCAGTGGCACGGCTGTTGTGGTTTGAACCGAGGGTTGCACCTGCCGCCATGTTGCTCTGTCCCATAACACAAGCTGCAATCAGGAACGAGTTGTTGTGATGCTGCTCGTGAGCCGGGAAGATGAGGTTGTTCAACACCTCGCAGCATGAAATCGTCGAGTTGTCACCTAAGATTGAATAGATGACACGTGCTCCATATTTCAGGTTGCAGTTGTCACCGATGACGAAACGTGTCGCCACAACCGAATAGAAGATATGACAGCCGTAGCCCACGATGCCGTTGACCAAAATCACGCCTTCGCCAATCTGTGTCGGCTCTTCCTCTGATGAGTTTATCGTGATGTTTTTCAGTTTGTTAGCACCTTTGATGTAGCAGCAAGGACCAATCTTCGCATCCTTGATAATCCAAGAGTTCTTGATAACGCAGCCTTCGCCTATTGTGCCGTAGTAACCTCTGCGGGCATCGAACGATTTCTGTGTAATCTCAAAAAGTCTGTCCTGAAGTGGCTGAATATCAGTGTATTTTGCCCAAAGATAAGCATCGGCAGTAATCATTCCGTCGAATGGCAAAACCCTACGTCCACCAGCCTCATTCATGAGTTCGAGCCACACTCGCACGTCTTCCGACTCGCCTTCTTTCAAGATACCGTTACCGAATTTTGAGTGGTCGGTGCATGAAACTTCGTGTACGTTGAAGAGGATACAGCGCTCGCCGATGATGTAATTTGCGATGTAATGAACATCGTGAATGGCAACGTAGTCGCCGATGTCGCAAGAAATGATAGTGCTATCGGTTATACCGCACGCCATCTTCAAGTCGTGATACTGCAGCACCACGTTTTTGATGGCTCCGATTCGCACCATGCCATAGAAACGATTGTTTTTCACCAAGTTAGTGTCGAAATCGTCAGTCACGAGGATGTCATCCCAACTGGTGGCTGTATTGCTGTTCTTCACGAGACGCTCGATCTCGTCGGAACGCAAATGACGCCAATCGTTTGCAGGCTTTTTTGTTTGTTGATTTCTAAAATAATATTCATCGAGACCGTCATGCAGATACTTCTTATCGATGAAGTTCTCGTAAATACTTTCGTATGGTATTAATGTTACTTTGTCCATTTTTTATTTTTTTTAGGGTTCAATTTATTGCTTCTCAATTATATAATAAACCCTATTAATCACGGCCAAGGCGTGACTACACGCGCATATCTGCATTTCGCTTTGATAATATGTGAAAGTTTACCTGTTCGCATACATCGACTCGTAATATTTCTCGTATTCGCCGGATGTGATGTTATCCATCCAGGCCTGGTTCTCAAGATACCATTTCACTGTCTTTTCAATGCCTTCTTCGAATTGCAGACTCGGTTCCCAGCCTAATTCACGCTGCAGTTTCGATGAATCGATGGCATATCTCATGTCATGTCCTGCACGATCGGTCACAAAAGTGATGAGATCCATATCCTCGCCTTCCTTTCTGCCCAAAAGCCTATCGACCGTATTGATGACAACCTTAATGATATCAATGTTTTTCCACTCGTTGAAGCCGCCGATGTTGTATGTCTCGGCTATCGTTCCCATGTGGAAAATGAGGTCGATTGCTCTTGCGTGGTCTTCAACATACAACCAGTCGCGCACGTTCTCGCCTTTGCCGTATACCGGAAGAGGCTTTCTGTGACGTATATTATTGATAAACAATGGTATAAGCTTCTCTGGGAACTGATAAGGACCGTAGTTGTTCGAGCAGTTTGTCACGATTGTCGGCATGCCGTAGGTGTCGTGGAACGCTCTCACAAAGTGGTCTGAGCTCGCTTTTGATGCCGAATACGGCGAATGCGGCATATATTTCAAATCTTCTGTGAAAAATTTGCTTCCGTAGGCGAGATGGTGTTTGCCAGAGCTTGCTTTTGTCGTGAACGGAGGCTCAATACCTTCTGGATCAGTCATTTCCAATGCGCCGTAAACCTCATCGGTCGAGATGTGGTAGAATCGTTTGCCTTCCCATTTCTCCGGAAGCTGTTCCCAAGTCAGCTTAGCCGCCTGAAGCATGCTCAAAGTGCCCATGACATTGGTCTGCGCGAATGTGAACGGGTCTTTAATCGAGCGGTCAACATGGCTCTCGGCTGCAAGGTGAATCACACCGTCGACGTTGTATTTCTTGAAGATTTCCATTATCGTCTCGAAGTCGCAGATGTCTGCCTTCACGAATGTGTAATTAGGTTTGTCTTCAATGTCTTTGAGGTTGGCGAGGTTGCCAGCGTATGTCAGCTTATCGACGTTAATGATATGATAATCAGGATATTTGTTCACAAAAAGTCTTACAACGTGACTTCCGATGAATCCTGCACCGCCGGTGATGATGATGTTTTTCATAGGTTGTTAATGCATTTTTTTAATGACTCCTTCCAATGTGGAATCGTGATATTTAACTTATTTTTAATTTTCGTTTTGTCGAGCACCGAATAGCTAGGGCGTTTGACTTTGCTCGGGAACTCGTCGCTGTGGCACGGCTGGATGTCGCAGGTGTTGCCGCTCAGTTCGCAGATTTCCTTCGCGAAGTCGTACCAGCTGATGACACCTTCATTGCTGAAATTATAGCAGTTGGCAGTTACCAGTTGGCAGTTACCAGTTGGTAGTTGGCAGTTGGCAGTTTTTAGTTTCTCGATAAATAACATTATTGTTTTTGCGAGATCCAAAGCGTATGTCGGGGTGCCTACCTGGTCGAAAACCACTTTCAGGCTGTCACGTTCGGCTGTCAACTTGCGCATTGTTTTCACGAAATTGTTTCCGAATTCGCTGTAAAGCCATGATGTCCTGATAATCAGATGTTTACATCCGACTTTAGCGATAGCTTGTTCGCCATGGAGCTTGGTTCTTCCATAGGCTCCGGTCGGATTTACTGGCTCGTCTTCTTTTCGTGGAGTGTTGCCTTCACTGCCGCCGAACACATAGTCTGTGGAGATGTGGATGAGCGTGGCATCGTTGTCCTTGCAAGCTTTTGCTAAATACTCAACTGCTTGAGCATTAAGGAGTTCGGCTGTCGTCTCATTGTCTTCAGCCTTGTCAACGTTGGTATATGCCGCACAGTTGACAACAACTTTTATATCGTTTGCTTTTACAAAACCAATCACGGCGTCATAGTTGGTGATGTCGAGTTCCTCCACATCGGTAAAGATGTAGCGGTCGGATGAGTTTTTCGAAACTATCCGCATCTCGTTGCCGAGCTGACCGTTGGCGCCTGTGACTAAAATATTCATCTCTTACTTTTCAAAAACAAACGGTGATTCGAAATCTTTAAACAAAGGATGGTGTTTGTCTTTTTCCGACAAAATCACATCTTGTTTGGGTATTAACCAATTGATATTCATATCTTTATCATCCCATTGTAGTGCTCCTTCACTTTGCGGTGCATAGTAATTGTCGCATTTGTACTGGAATATTGCGGTCTCACTCAACACCGAGAATCCATGTGCAAATCCGCGTGGGATGTAAAACATACGATGGTTATCTTCGCTCAACTCGCAAGCCACGTGTTTACCGTAAGTAGGCGAGCCTTTGCGGATATCGACAGCCACATCGAGGACACGGCCTCTCACACAGCGCACCAGCTTGGCCTGAGCGTAAGGAGGCATCTGAAAATGCAGGCCTCTTACCACACCATAACACGACTTCGACTCGTTGTCTTGCACAAAAACAGTGTCAATTCCTAGCTTTTCGAACTCTCTTTGCGAAAACGACTCAAAAAAATACCCTCTCTCGTCACCAAATACTTTTGGCTCGATAATCACAACTCCTTCGATATCAGTTTTAAAGACATTCATCCTCAATAACAAACAATAAACTTGCAAAATTACATATTTAAATTTTAATATCAAAGAAAAAAGTAGTATTTTTGCAAAAATTTTATTCGAAATGATTCTTTGTTTGGAAACTGCTACGCCATCATGTTCGGTGGCTTTGGTGCATAACGGCGAGGTTTTGGCTTTCGAGGAGGACCCGAAAGGCCAGAATCATTCAGAGAAAATCACGCTTTTCATCGATTCAGTGATGAAAAAAGCCGGTATTTCATACAACCAGCTCGACGCCGTAGCTGTCAGCATGGGACCTGGTTCCTACACTGGCCTCCGCATCGGTGTGAGCACCGCCAAAGGAATATGTTACGCTGTTTCCAAACCTCTCATCGCCGTTGAAACCCTTCACGCAATGGCCTACGGTGCCCCTGTAGAGACGTGCCATGGCGCGTCTTTACGAATTCCGATGATCGACGCCCGCCGCATGGAAGTCTATGCCGCCATATTCGACGAAAACGTCAATAAAATAAAGGATACCGAAGCCGTTATCATCGACGAGAACTCATTCGCTGACCTTAAAAAAGATCATCATCTTTATCTGTTTGGCGACGGTGCCGACAAATGCGAGGAACTCTTCGCCGACGACGATATAATCACTGTAATCAAAGATTTTTATTGCTCGGCTAAATATATGAATACTATTGCACAACAAAAATTCAATAATAAGGATTTTGTCGATGTAGCATATTTCGAGCCGTTCTACCTTAAAGATTTCGTCCCAGGAACACCAACGGTTAAAGGTTTACACTAATCCTCATTCCATTTGAATAAGAACTAAATTCTGGTGTGTACTGGCACTGGATGTGCGAATATCCTGCGCTGAAACTGCCGTCTTTCGTCACGTACAACTCGTATGAAACAGTGTGCTTTCCTTTTGGAAGACTTTCGAAGAAATACTCCATCGAAACATCAGTGGTGCTTTGATAATACCAAAGTCCGTCATCCCAATGATATCTTGATAGTTGTTCAGTAGGCTCAAAACAGGCGCCACGCAAATCCTTCAAGTACACAAACTCCATGTCCTGACTGTTCTCAAATGTGATTTCCACCTTGATCTTGTCACCAACTTTGATGTTTTCTTCCTCAATTGGCAGGTATTTTATCTCATTATCAATGATTTGCGTTACAAAAAGATTACGAGTTATCTTCATTGCGTCGTTGTGCTTTTGGACTCTGTCTATTTGCACGAAATATTGTCTGTACAAACCGCCCCAAACCACATGATTTGAGGTGTTATCGACCACAACCTTCACGCTGTCATCCCCAACAATCATTGAGGCTTTGGCGTCTTCAACACTCCAATCGGTACCTCTGTTCATGATGGCGAAGATAGCCTCAACTGTGGCGCGGTCGTTTTCCCACATGTTGGTGCGTTTTTGCGAGAGAATCCACAGTCGCATGGCATCCATGTCTTCAGTATTCGGTTCGATTTCGTTGAACGCCTCCAAAATTCTCGCCTCGTTTTCCACGCTTATGTTGCGCCAGTACATTCCCTGCTCGTTCTTGATAGCACGCTCACGTAATGACTTGATAATCAATCTGGATATATCTTTTACGTCGTTTCTGTTAAAAATCAATGCGATGTAAGCCTGCTCTTCAACACCATAACGTCGCCATTCGGTACGTAATTTATTTATATAGAATGCTTTAGATTCATTAAACTGCTCGCTCGTAGTATAAGCAAAATAATTCATCGCATAGAGGTCGCGCATCGTAATAAAATCACAGATAGTATTGTCTTTCTTTTTCTGTGTATCGAGTTTCAAATACCTCTCAACTATTTGATTTTCAATAAAATGGAATGCATTTTCAGTAATTGGGTCATCGATGCCAAGACGACCGAGGCCACTCAGAATATATTGAGTGATATACTCGCTTTCGGGCATGCCATCCATCCACGACCAGCCTCCGTTTACAGTCTGTTTTTGAGCCAAAATATCAAATGCAGATGCTATATTTTTATCAATTGCTTCAGTATCAAACAATTTCGACACATTTGCGCGTTGCTGAGCCTCGTTTTTGGCATCCAATACCCATGGCGTCTCCTTTAATAATATAGCCTTCACTTCTTCATTTTTCTGCAGCTCCGACAAGGTGTCATCTTCGTGTCCTGCCAGCATTTCCTCAATATTCGGATTGCTTTCAATGATTTGTTTTGCCATCATGTTGACAAAATACCTGTTGAAAGCTGTCGTCGCGTGTTTTTCGTCTCCTTCAGCGATATATGGCAATGCCTGAATCACATAAAACACCGGATTTGCCTTGAAATCCAATTTGATGTCGTGATTTCTCTCGCCTTCTTTGCTGATGTTGAATTCGTATTCTTTCAACGTGTTGGCATCGACAGTCAGAGAATAGGTTTGTGTTAAAAAGACATCGGTACCCAACACCGGCAGCAGATGCTGCTCTGCGTCGCTGAAACCATCAGTGATTGCTGAAAATCTGAACGTTAGTGGGTTAAGGTCTTTCTGCATCGCCACCTTCCAGCGCACACTCTGACTGCGCCCGGCCGGAATTTCACTAATATTGATATTTTGATCAGACAAAATCAATTCTATTGGATTATTGTCTTCGTCAAAAATCTCGAGTTTGGCGGTTGGCGAAAGTGCTTCTTCTGACAAATTTATGACGTTAGCAGCAATCCAAAGAGTGTCTTCGTCGTAAACAAAACGAGGCATGTCGGCCATAATCATCAGCGGTTGCTGCGTGACCACAGTCGTCTCAAACTGTCCGACTTTCAAATCTTTGCTATATGCCAAAAGCTTTACATTCCAACGAGTTAGGGCATCTGGCATGGTGAAAGTAAAGCTTACGTCGCCGTTTTTATCGGTCCGCAAATCCGGATAGAAGAAGGCAGTCTCGTTGAAGTCTTTTCTAATCTTTGCCGGTGGATTGTCATGAGAACTTTCTTCAATAGATTCATTTTCACGATATTCAGTGGCAACAGCATCTAAAATGGTACTTTTTGTAGTATAATATATGTTGTTATTATCAGATAAACGCGATCCTCTCATGTAAAAATGGCTAGGAAGTAGCGAGAAGTTTGAAAAAACATTATTTTCATCATAATAAAAACGCGCAATATTGACAGGCTGGTATTTCATAATCGTATTGAAACTCCTGTCCGACTGAATTTTGCTGCTTGAAAATTGATGAGGTTCAGTGTTTAAATACCAACTGTGCTTAACAAAATTGTCGAGAGCGGCGTCATACATGGCAGCCATCAAAGAGGCGTCAATAGGTTTGTTTTTATAGTCTTTAATGGTAACGCTCCATGTCTCTTCAGAACCCGGAAGAACCTTGTTCCGCATGGTGTTTAGCGTAATGTCAAGATCCAAGTTGTTATATGGCACATCAACGTAATCAATATTTCGCATCTCTGTGTTATATTTTTCAAGCGCCACTTGAAAATCCAATCGCCCTCGGTCTTCTTCGCGAACCTTGTATGATACCTTTACAACATTGTTATTCAATAATATACGCTCTGATTTTAATGTTGTTTTACCTCGTTTTATAATAACAAGTGCGGAGACGTTTTTCTCGGAAGAACCGACATAATAATTGATGGTCTCGCCAGGAAGAGCACTGGTTTTGTCGATATTTGTCCAATACATCGATTTATATGGCATATTCTTCGATTTTGCATCAAAAACTACATATTTGTCTGAGAAAACCGAGAGACTGTCATCAACAGCACGAAGTTCGACAACGTATCTTCCGGGAGAGAATTTTATGTTATTCTGTAATAGTCTTGCCGTCCCATCAACGTCTATAACTCCTTGATACACAGGGTTATTATAGTCTTCTTCTTTAGCATAATAGTCAAAATTTGGGAAATATGCCTTGAGAAGTTGGTCGCTCAAAAGCTGTCGGTCGAAATTGCCCAAATCTTTTGCATATCTGTCATTGTCGTTGATTTTGAATATCTTACATTCTATTTGTAAATTAACGGGGTTACCATTTGTATTAGTTACCTTGACAAGCGCATCTTTAAAATCTTTTATGTCAACTGATTGATTTGGAATGTCTAATGAAATTTTATATTTATTATAGGTAGCTGCAATGTTGAATCTGCCACTCTGGGTCTCACCTTGTTTATTAGTGGCTGTAATCTCTACCTGATATGTATATTGCGGAATGTAGGCAACTTTCACATATTCTGACGGTGACATCAAAAAATCAAGGCTGAAACTTCCATCATTTAAAGTAATGTTCTCGCCGGTCGCAATAATCTCATCATCTATATGATATGGTAAGAAATACGTCAATCTAAATGGGAAAGCTGTTTGCCTTTTCACCACATAACTGTATTTGACGTTGTCGAGGCCGAATCCTGATAATGCTGTTATTTTACCGGTAATTTTGGCATTATCGCCAATGCAATATTCTTTTTCAGGTGAATCAAAAACTACTTCAAAAGTCGGACGTTTGTAGTTTTCAACTTTGAACTCTGCCCAGCCAATGTGATTTGTATTAATCTGATATCTGCCCCTCATCCTGTCAGTCGGAATGATGAAACTGCCGGAAAACGCTCCAAATTCGTCTGATGTAACTTTAATGGAATCAATGACTTGCCATAGCGGGTCGCAAAAATTAACCATCACATCATAATTTGGCATGATCTCGCTGCGTTTTCGGGTCTCACCAATGACAATACCTTTGAAATGTACGGTTTGTCCCTGACGATAAATCGCACGATCGGTGAAAATATAAGTGTTTATTGATAAATTGTCTTTAAACGTACTTCTGCTAAAATCTTCTAGATTAATCGCAATCAAAGTGTCGTTTTTATCATACAAGTCGATGAAGAAATTTCCGAATGAATGTTCAAAAGGCGCGACAAGAAAACCGTTTTTGTCGCTGATTGCCTCACCAAGTTGTGAGTATTCGTAAGTTCTGGATTGATATTTGTATTTTCTTTCTATAAATTTTGCTGATACATTATTCATGGGTTCGCCCGATTCGCGATCAACAACGTAAACATTCATAAAATCACCGGTATCGAGCGAAAAATATGATAATCTACTAACTTGGAATGGTGTAAATAGCAATTCTTCAATATTATCAAAACCATTATTATTGGAAAAAACAAGGTAATACTGTCCGTTTTGCAAAGCAGGGAGCGCTATAAGCGATGAGTGCTCGTCATAGTCAGTTTCTACTGGTGTTTTCACAGTGTTTTCAACAATGGCTTTTCTAGTAAAAAGAGCTTTATACAAATCCTTGTCATCAAATCTTTGGAAAGCCCTGAATTCATTTGATGACACCTTGAAAATTTTATATGACGGATTGGATGTGTTGCGGTAAGTCAAACCTACAGGAATTGTCTGGTTTGGCACACAAACATTATTGATTTGAACGACAATATTTTTTTCTGTCAGACTGTTGATATAATCCTGACATTGCTGGTATAAAGGATGGTTTTTGTCAAGAAGTTCCAACACTTCTTCACAAAGTTGTTTTGCTTTCACATAGGCGTTTTCAACCTTGATGCTTTCGACATTGACATAAGTCAAATACTCGATTTGTCTGATTTTAATCTTTGCAACCAATTCATTATCAGGGCATTCTGTGGCAAGTTGTGTGAAATCGTCATAGTTTTTCTCGGAAATTTGGCCGAGTTGGTTTATCCTATTATTATAATAAGCCTTGACGAAATTGTTTTCGAGGTCGAACTTCAAAAGTTTTTCATAGAGCTCTTGTTTGTTGGCATTCCAATAGTATTCGTTTATAAGACAATGCATTACGTAGTCGTAAAGCGTGGGCTCAAGCTGGATGTCGAATATGGTTTGGTCGTCTTCCGATTGGAAAATGTCAGCATATTTTTTCATCGAGACGGTCTTGATGAAATCATCGTCCTGATAGGAAAGAATATCGTCGAATTTGTTGCTGTACTTGGCGATTTCGACGTTTAGAATGACCTGCGACGCCTTTGAAAGCTTAGGAAGATAAGTCTTGCAGAATCCTGGAATCGTGTCCTGAGGTTCTTCAGCCGTCATGGCAAGAACCTCGCAACGCTTGATGACTGTTTTAAGCAATTGTACGTCGTTTTTATCTTTCAGAGCCTTCTTTTCAATCTTGTCAAGGTTTTTCCCTGCTGTCTCCGGAAGGAAATTCTCAATGGCTTCGTTGTATTCTTTCCAAAGTTTTTGGTAGTCTTGAGCGTTGATATTCAATGATATAGCTAATGCTATAATGAAAAAAGCGATTCTTTTCATAAGCAGAATATTTATTTCTTTTTCTACCACGGATAACACGGATTTACACAGATTTATTGTGTTTTTTATTTAAATCCGTGTAGATCCGTTTAATCCGCGGTCGTTTATTATTTTTCTTTGGCTTTTTCCGCCATGGCTTTGTTGTAGCACTCGCGGCAGAGAGGTTCGTAGCTCTCTGTCTCGCCCAAAACCACGAGTTTGTCGCCTGCGATTGTGCGGTGCGAATATTGCGCCAAGCTTCCGCATCGCATGCAGATGGCGTGCACTTTTGTTACATCTTCAGCAATTGCCATAAGTTGCGGCATCGGGCCGAACGGCTTGCCCATGAAGTCCATGTCTAAGCCAGCTATAATAACTCTAATTCCTTGATTAGCAAGCTGTTGACAAACATCGATAAGTTCGTTTCCAAAAAATTGTGCCTCGTCAATGCCGATTACATCGCACTCGTTAGAATAGAAAAGAATCTGCTGTGCGTTTTCCACCGGAATGGAATGTAACGCATTGGAATTGTGGGAAACAACGTCTTCTTCAGAGTATCTCGTGTCGATTCCGGGCTTGAAGATTTCGACCCTTAATTTGGCGATTCTGGCTCGGTTCAGACGACGAATCAACTCTTCGGTTTTGCCTGAAAACATTGAGCCGCACACCACTTCAATCCATCCTTGCGATTTATTATGAGAATCTTTTTCGAGAAACATATACGACGCGTTTAAATTTTTTATAATTTTGTAGCTACAAAAATAAGGATTTTTATCATGGAAACACAAAAAAATGATGAAAAAAATATTGTGCTTGAGCTGAAACACCAGCTGGGGCGCATGATGGTGCAGGTTGACTATATGTATCGCAACGACCGCGAGATGAGCCGTCTTGACCTCGATATTTTGATGGAGCGCACACGCGATTTGTACGACTTACTCTGTGATTATCAAGCGGATAAGGTGACAGCAGATGTGCCGGCCGAAGAAAACGTGGTCACTGAAATCAATGAAGGCGGCGAGGTGATAAAACACGAGGTGGAGCTGGAAATAGCAACGCCAGCTGAGGTTTTGAACGAGCCTGAAATCGAAGCTCAGGAAGAAAAACCTATAGCTGAAGAAACTGTTGAGACAGAAGAGGTGCAGGAAGAAGCGGAAGTTATTGAAAATGAACTAGTTGAAGATAGACCAGTTGTGACAAAACACATTTTGGAAGTTGACGAAGATGATATTGACGAAGAGGACTGGGAAGATGAGGATGACGAGATGTTCAGAGTGGAACCGACACCTGAACCTGTGGCAGAGCCGGAACCCGAGCCTGAGCCGACTCCGGAACCTGAGCCAGAGCCGGAAAATAAAGAGCCAGAAGACAATAGCCTCGTAGCGCGTTTGCAGCGTGCACATGTCTCGGATATCAGAATGGCGATAGGAATCAACGATAAAGTGATGATAGTCAACGATTTGTTTAATGGTTCAGTTGAGCGTTACAACAAGTCGATAGACGCTCTTAACGAATTCCCGACGCTATCTGGCGCCAAGGTATATATGAGCGAGCTTCAGATTGAGCTTCAATGGGATCTGGAGTCAACAGCTTATAAAATGCTTAATGATTTAGTAGAGAGACGATTTGTTTAATCGCCTAAAGGCGAGAAATTTTTCAAATTGTAATCAAATTTTTCAAATCTCATTTTTTTTGTTTAATTTGTTATAAATTTGTTAAATTTCTTGCACGAAGTGCAATAAAAACAAAAAACATGAAACTATATTTAGTTCCGACACCGATTGGTAATCTTGAGGATATCACCTTGAGGGCGTTGCGTGTGCTGCGCGAGGAGGTCGATGTGATTCTTGCGGAAGACACCCGTACTAGCGGTAACTTATTGAAACACTATGAGATAAGCAAGCCGATGCAGGCGTTTCATCTGAATAACGAGCATGTCGTTGTGGAGCGTATCGCCGAGCGCATCGCCAACGGTGAGCGCATGGCGTTGGTGACCGACGCCGGGACGCCGGCCATCTCCGACCCTGGCTTCATGCTTGTTCGCGAGTGCATCAAACGTGGCGTGGAGGTGGAATGCCTTCCTGGCGCCACTGCTTTTGTGCCTGCCTTGGTCAACTCGGGTCTGGCAGCCGACCATTTTATATTTGAAGGATTTCTGCCGCATAAGAAAGGCCGCCAGACTAAGATAAAGCAAATCGTTGAGAATGAATACACTACTATACTTTACGAGTCGCCATTCAGACTGGTAAAGACATTGGAGCAGCTTGCCGAGATGGCAGGCTCCGAACGCAAGGTCTCAGTGGCTCGCGAATTGACGAAGATTCACGAGGAGAACGTTCGAGGAACGCTTGGAGAGGTGATAACGTATTTTAAGCAGAAAGAGGTTAAGGGGGAGATAGTTATTATTTTAGAAGGGAAAGATGTTAGTCTTTAGTCTTTAGTTTTTAGTCTTTAGACATTAGTGGATTTACTAAAGACTAACGACTAGCGACTAACAACTAAATTTCGACTTTTAGATACTATTTTGTGACGAAATTCCTCTATTTGTGACGAAATCAGGAAAAATTCGACCAAAAGATACTATAAGGTTCAAAACTATCTTGATAAAAAATCTGTGAAATCTGTGAGAGATTATAGAAATAAAATGAAAGGAATATAATATATGAAACGATTATTCTTGATTTTGGCATTGTTGCTGCCACTAGTGTTGGTGGCACAAAAAAACGACAAGGTTTACAACGAAAAAGGTGAAATCATTAAAAAAGGCTGGAACTTCGGACCGCTGCCAGTGGTCGGCTACAACAGCGATATGGGATTCCAATACGGAGTTTGCCTTGATGTCTTCAACTATGGCGATGGCTCAAAATACCCGAATTATAACTTCAAGATGAACTTTGAAGTGTCAACATATACTAAGGGTTCGAGTATCTTTCGCTCATATTCTTATTGGAACAACATAATTCCGAAAGGCATACTTTTTGCTGACTTTGGCTATTTCATAGATAAAAAATTCGATTTCTACGGTTTCAACGGATATGCGTCGCCATATTATAAAGATGTTGCGGTGAATATTGACAGGGTTAATCATGTAGGATTGCATTATCCTGGTCATATCACTGAACCTGGAATGAAAGAAAGCGGACTGTATTACATGGACAGACGACAATTTCGAGCTGTGCTAAGTATGAGGCAAAAGATTGGAAATCTGGAACATCTGTCTTATGGAGTTGGATTAGCTTTTTATGATTACAAATTCAAACCGATGACTATCAAGAAATATGAAGATCAATATTCGCTTTACTCCTTATATTGTCAAAGTGGTCTTATCCGCGAAGACGAGCAAGGTGGCGGACATGTTACACAGTTTAAGGCGGGCATCATCTACGACTCGAAAAACTATGAAAACGATCCGACTCGTGGAATATATTTTGAAGCTACATTCACTGCAGCGCCTGATTTTATTGACCGTCACGGCTATGACCATCTGACTTTCACAGGCGTGTTTCATCATTACATCCCGATTTGGGGCGATCATCTAACGTTCAGCTATCGTATTGGCGCTCAGAATGTTATCGCTGGCGACATCCCATTCTATGCGATGATGAACACTAACCTCATGTTTTACAAGAAGATATACACCGAAGCGTATGGCGGCTCGACGACTGGACGTGGTATCAACCGTAACAGCGTTATCGGTCAGGGTGTGGCATGGTTAAACGCTGAGTTGCGTTGGAGAATTACGAACTTCAAATTCATAAACCAGAACTGGTGTGTGGCAATTAATCCGATGTTCGACGCAGGCATGGTGACACAGACATTCCGTCTCGAGGAACAAAAGGCTGCGATGAAACAGCTGAACCATATCACCTACGACACAGAGGAAGAATACGACTTGATTTACAGTGGTAAAAGCGAGAGTCTCCACACCTCAGCAGGATGTGGCTTGAAGCTCATCATGAACAAGAATTTTGTAGTCTCCGCCGAATTCGCCAAAGCCCTCAACAAGCTTGACGGCGAAGGAATGAAGGCGTATATCGGGTTCAATTACATTTTTTAGCCGCGGCTTAATCTTTTCCTGCAAACGCTTAAAACACACAGCACTATCGCGCAGCATATAATGCCGATGAGCTGCCAAGTCCATGGGCTCGGGTTGACTTCCTTGTCGTAGATCGCCATGCGGGCTTTCACCGATTTGATGATGGCGTTTGAGCTGAATGTGGCACCACTGACGGCATCAATGTCGAGATTGACGGCTTCGCGTGGTGTCAAACCGTAAAACTTTTCTATCATGCCGGAATTGGTGACTTTCTTAAGAAAGCTCGGAGTCTCTTTGTTCTCCAAAACATTTATGTTTGCTATTACGCCGTTTTCCATAGTGATTTCAAGGGGAATAACGCCATTGAAACCGATAATGTCTTGGCAGTATTCTTCTGTATAAAGAATAGTGTCGGCAGTCTGGTTGGCGTAGTCGTTTCCGAAACGGTCGAGACCGAACATGACAGCGAAGAAACCAAGGGCTGCGACGAAGAGATAATTTAAGATTTTGATAGTTTTCATATTAGTTGTTTTAATTTTTTGCACGCATATCTCGCAGAAGACTTTTCTGCGTTTTCTGCGAGTTCTGCGTGAGAACATTTTCGGTGCCAAAATTACAAAAAATCTTATTATTTGAAGAAAATTTCGTAAATTTGTCGTTTCAAAAGTTCAAAAAATGAGAAAAATTCAGAATGACGATAAATTATATTCGCTGTTAAAACCTTTTGTTGACCATCATACCAGAAAGAGTTTTACGAGATACCAAGTCATTGGTAGAGAGAACATCCCGACTGAAGGGGCGTGTGTTTTCGGCTCGAACCACTGTAACACGTTGATGGACGCGCTGGTGCTTTTGGCTTCCACAAAGGGAAAGAAAGTTTTCATTGCGCGCGGCGACATTTTCAATAAACCTACTATAGCGAAATTGTTGCGATGGACCAAGATTCTGCCGATTTTCAGGATGCGCGACGGCATAGGGGCAGTTCGCGACAAGAACGGCGACACCATCGAGCAGGCTGTCGATGTCATCCACGACGAGGTGCCGTTATACCTGTTTCCAGAGGCCGCTCATCGCACAAAACATTCGTTGCGCCCGATCAGCAAAGGCATTTTTCACATCGCCCTGGAGGCAAACAGGAATTTTGGCAACGAAAAACCTGTTTATATCGTTCCCGTCGGACTTGAATACGGCGATTATTTCAGGTTCCGCTCAACTTTGTTGGTGAAATATGGCAAACCGATAAATGTTACAGAACTCGCTAAAGGTCGTGAGAATGAGAATGAAATATTGATTATCAATGATTTAAAAGCTATTTTGTCGCAAAGGATGTCGGAACTGATATCATTTATCCCCGACAATGACGAAGACTATGAAGCCATTTGGGAAATGACAAAAATCAAAGCTGGGAAACGTCCGTGCGCATTGGATAAACGGCTTGAGCAAAATCAAAAAAACATTGCTGAAATCATTGATTTTAAAAAGAAAGAGCCGGAAAAAGCAAAAACGCTTTTCGATAATGTATTGGAGTTTACAAAAAAGAGAAAAGAACGTAAGATATCAGTCAAAACGGTGGAAAACATGCCGTCAATCGGTAAGGTGCTTTTGAAAACTTTGCTGATGCTGTTGGGATTGCCGTTTTTTGTTGTTGCTGCAGCCGTGACTTGCCCGATTTGGATTGTAGCATATTTTATCCTTAAAGGATTGAAAGACAAAGCTTTTCGAAATACAGTGAACTTGTGTGTCGAACTTGTTTTGCATCCATTAATCATGGCGGTTGGCAGTACGCTGTTGTTCTGTCTCGCACCTTGGGAAATTGCCGTTTTAGGCAGTGTTTTCCTGTATTTCAGCTATGTCTTTTTCTTCGATTTCGGCGAGTTTGTACGCATCCTGATGTCGGATTGGCGCTGGATTTTTAATAACCAAATCAGACAAGTGTTCAGAAAAATTTAACTTATTTATATTTATTTAAAAAAAAGTCCTATTTTTGTAAATTGTTTAAAATAGGACTTTTTTGTTTGTTATTATCAAAAAAGTATTGATAATCAATAAGATAGATATGAAAGATATTTTTCAGGGATTAAGAGCGTTTCAGAAGGTCGAGCTTCTGATAATGATGTTATTGGCTTGTTCAATCCCGTTTTATTGGCTCGCGGCGCAATATTGCGAGGTTTTGCTGTTTGTTTGTGCGGTTTTGAAGTTTGTTTTCGACCAGAAAATGAAGGTGAATGAGAGTCAATGGAAATTGAAATGGGCTTATATCGTGTTTGCCATGACATGGGTGATATATCTTCTGGGGATGATTCATACGCAAAATGTTTCGTTTGGTTGGAATCAAGTGAGCAAGAAGCTTGGATTTCTGCTTTTCCCAGTGATATTTGTCATTTCCGACATGTCATATATGAACAAAAGCAGGTTAAAGGCCATCGGAAACTCGCTCATTTTGGGATGCATATTGTTTTTCCTGATGAATTTTTTCCATGCGCTATATGATGTGATGTTCAACGGGGCTTCAACGGGACGTTTCTTCGACGAGGATCTGATGAAGCTTTACTATGTACATCACAGTTATCTCTCAATGTACGCCAGCCTCGGATTGATGTTTTGCTTTATGGGAATTTTTGAGGATACAAATCGTAAGGCTAAGATAATCAATATTATAGCATATTTTTTGCTTGTTGTGTTTATAATTTTGGTAAGGTCGAGGGCGGGATTGTTGTGGCTGGTCTTGACATTTGTCCTTCAGTTTGTATGGCTTGTTTTCATTATGAAAAAGAAAAAAGCAGGCTTGATAATGGGCGGAGTTTTTGTGATTGTTGTGGCCTGTGCATGCGTGGCTTTCCCCCAAAGTGTGTCGAGGATTACGGATACGATAAAGAACCTCGGTTCGGAGCATTCCTCCGACCACAGGCTTGTGCAGTTCAAGGGTTATAAATCAGTGATGGAGGAAAATTGGCTGTTCGGCGTTGGTACCGGTGACAGGAGCGACGCAACGCTAGAAGCTTATTACAAATACAAAGCAGGCATTGTTGAGAAGATAAGTCCGGAAATGGCCGTTGTTATTGATGATGTGATTGATAATCAATGGTATGAGCCGTCAGAGAACATGAGAAAATATGTTTATGAAAAAGCCGTTGAGATGGGCAAAGACCCTGATGTAGTGGTTGGCAATCTCGTTGAGTACCAGTTTATTAGATATGCAATAGACCGCGAAATCAATGCTCATAACATGTTTTTTGAGGCCTTGATAAGCGTCGGAATTTTCGGGGTGTTGCTTTTGCTTGCGTTTTTTGTGATACCATTGGTTCTCTGGATAAAAAACAGCAGTTTTGACATGTTGTATTTCTCGTTTTTGATGATGATAGGCTTCAACATGTTGTTTGAGTCGATATTTGAGGTTCAGATGGGAATAATATTCTTCTGTTTCTTCAATTCGCTGCTGTTTGTTATGTCATTTAAAGATTCAAAAATTTAAAGATTTAATATTCGTATGAAAAAGTATTTGTTGGTAATTACATTGCTTTGTGCCGCCTTCATTGCGAGGTCGCAGGAATTGTTGATTCCTCTCAATGACGACTATGAGATGGAGGTCCAGACGGCGGCTTATAGTTCTGGTTATCTGTTTCATACCGCGATGAAGGGATGGAATGAGTCGAAATTTGAAAAAGTGCTTAACTTAGACAGTGTCAATGAGTTATATCGCATAAAGATAAACAAAAAAGGCAAGTTTTCGAATTACATCCTGAATTCGTTGTTAAATGACGATTTTGTGCGTGTGAAAAACGATGATTACTATGTTGCCATCAATCCGTACATTGATTTTCAGGTTGGCAAGGCTGGTGACAGGACCACTTGGGTAAACACTAGAGGTGCGGAAATCAAAGGAACCATTGACAAATATTTCGCATTTTACATGAATATTCGCGAAAATCAGGCGGTTTTCCCGATGTATATTGACGATTATATTGTTAAAAACAGAGTTGTTCCGGGTCAGGGATGGTCGAAGAGGTTTCATGAGAAAGGTTTTGACTACACAAATGCTTCGGCATACGTGACTGTGCGTCCGGTTTCTTGGTTTAACGCCACTTTGGGCTATGGAAAGAACTTTATTGGCGATGGCTATCGTTCTATGATGTTGTCGGACAATGCTTTTGCATATCCTTACCTGAAGCTTACCGCTGACTTTTGGCGTATTCAATATACATGTTTGTATGCACAGATGACCGACAGAAACACTGTTTTGGCTGACAATACCTACGCTCGCAAGTGGGCTGTGATACATTATCTGGATTTTGCGGTCACAAAACGCTTGAACGTGGGATTATTCGACGCTCTGGTTGCATCGGCGCAAACGCATAAGAAGGTTGTGGTGCCTGTTAACGACACTACGACAACCACTGCAACAATAGACATGCGCAGAGGCTTTGATTTTCAGTATATTAACCCGATAATATTCCTTCGCTCGGCAGAATATTACGCAGGCAATTCGCCTGACAACGCGCTTTTGGGCATCAACGTCAGCTATATTTTAGGTAAGCATACTACCATTTACGGACAGTTTGTGCTCGACGAAATGACGGTGAAGAGATTCATTGCCATGAAAGGCTATTCAGGCAACAAACAGTCATATCAGCTCGGTGTTAAGAGCTACGATTGTTTTGGTGTGAAAAATCTCTTTTTGCAGTTGGAAGGCAATATTGTGAGGCCTTATATGTATTCGCATACGCCGCAGGGTACTGAAAATGCTGTCGGAGAAGACAATTACGCACATTACAACGAGCCTTTGGCGCATCCATGGGGCGGCAACCTCTGGGAGATGGTGGCAAGAGCGCAATACAACTGGAATCGCTGGTATTTCCAGTATAAGCTGAACTACGGACAGTATGGCGACGACTGGGATGTGGAAAACAACGTTTGGGCAAACTACGGACATAGTGTTTACAACGACTACAATACAGCCATTCAGATAGACGGCTATGACACCAACGACGGACATTTTCTTCTGACGGGAAGGAAAACCACGGTAATGCTGAATGATGTGATAGTGTCGTATCTGGTGAATCCGGCTTATAACATGAATGTTTTTGCCGAAGTGACGCACCGCAGTTTCAAAGCTCAAGGTCTTGACGACCAGAGTGATTTTATCTTCAGTTTTGGAATAAGGACGAGTTTGGACAGAAAATATTATGATTTTTGATGTTTAACAAATCACAATTTATATCGGACAATGTCACTTTCCGCAAGGAGAGCATGTTTTTGGCTGACATAGAGGCCAACAGAGACAGGCTTTCAACGGAAATCAAGGACAGGAGCGTGTGTGTGATAGGCGGCGCGGGCTCTATTGGCTCGTCGTTTATCAAGGCGGTGTTGCCTTTCAAGCCTTCGAAACTCGTGGTTATCGACTTGAACGAGAACGGTTTGGCTGAGCTGACACGCGATTTGCGCTCCACTTACGGGATGTTTGTCCCTGAGGAATACCGCGCCTACACTTTGAACTTCGCTGACCCTATTTTTGAACGGATTTTCCGTGAGGAAAAGGGTTTCGACATAGTGGCTAACTTCTCGGCACACAAACATGTGAGGAGTGAGAAAGACAAATATTCGGTGCAGGCTTTGATTGAAAACAACGACATCAAAGCGAAGAAACTCCTTGATTTACTGGCAGTATACCCACCGAAGCACTTCTTCTGCGTGAGCACCGATAAGGCTGCAAATCCAGTGAATATCATGGGAGCGAGCAAGCGTATCATGGAGGACATGATCATGGCTTACACCACCAAGTTCAAGGTGACGACAGCTCGTTTTGCCAATGTGGCATTCTCAAACGGCTCCTTGCCCGATGGCTGGATCAACAGAGTTGAGAAGAAACAGCCGTTGGCAGCTCCAAACGATGTGAAACGGTATTTCGTGTCACCTGAGGAGAGCGGCCAGATTTGCATGTTGGCTTGCATTTTGGGTAAAAACGGCGAGATTTTCTTCCCGAAACTTGGAGAGGAGCAGATGCTGACGTTTTCAAGCATTTGCGATAAGTTTGTCGCTGATTTGGGAGCAAAGAAAGAAGAGTTTTCCAATGATGAAGACGCCAAAAAATTCGCAAATGAAATGCCATTCGGAAGCAAAAAGTATCCTGTGGTTTATTTCAAAAGCGACACTACAGGCGAGAAAGCATACGAAGAGTTCTTCGTGCAGGGTGAGAAAATCGACATGAACCGTTTCAAAAGCCTTGGTGTCATTGAGGAAGTGAAGAAACGGCCGATGGAGGAGATTGACGGCTTTTTCGCAGAGATGGAGCAAATCTTCGCGAAAGCTGATTTCACAAAAGACGAGGTTGTGCAGGCAATAAAGAAGTTTATCCCTAACTTCGAGCATGAGGAAAAAGGGAAAAATTTGGATCAGAAAATGTAAAAACAAGCGATATGGGCTATAAAATTCCATTGTTTAAACTGAATTTCGACGAGAAAGAGGCGCAGGCGGCGTTCGACACCATCAACTCCGGCTGGATTTCGACGGGTCCGAAAAACGAGGCGTTGGAGCAGATGTTCATCGACATGTTTCACGTGAAATATGCAGTGTCGGTGACCAACTGCACTGGCGCTTTGCATCTGGCATGCATGCTGTGCGGACTTGGTCCCGGTGACGAGGTGCTGTGTCCTTCCCTGACATTCGCGGCATCGGTGAACTGCATCAGATATGTAGGTGCGACACCGGTTTTTTGCGACATTGTCAGTCCGGAACATCTGAATATCGACCCAAAAGAGATTGAAAAGAAAATCACTCCACGCACAAAGGCTATCGTGGTGGTTCACATGGCTGGATTCCCTGCGAAGATGGACGAAATCATGGCTATCGCCAAGAAAAACAACCTTAAAGTGATTGAAGACGCTTGTCACGGACCGCTTTCTGAATATAAAGGCAAGAAGTTGGGCACTATTGGCGATGTGGCAGCATTCAGTTTCTTTTCGAACAAAAACATCAGCACGGGAGAGGGCGGAATGCTCATCACCAACGACGAGGAATTTGCCAAGAAAGCAAGACTTTTGCGCTCGCACGGCATGACGACGATGTCGTATCAGAGAGCGGGCGGACATGCCACAACATACGATATCGTGGAGCTTGGCTACAACTACCGCTTGGACGACATCCGCGCATCTATCGCTATCGAGCAGATGAAAAAGTTGCCAGGCGATTTGCAGAAACGTATCGCGGTGAGAAATAGATATTTGGAGAAACTTGCCAACGTGAAAGGCGTGGTGGTTCCGTTTGCCGACTGCACTGAGTTTGTTAGCAATTACATAATGCCGGTGGTGTTGACCAACTCCACCAAGGAAAGACGTGATGCCATCCGTGACAAGATTCATGAATGCGGAGTGCAGACCAGCGTGCATTATCCTGCTATCCACAGGTTCTCTATTTATAAGAATTTTAAGGCAGAACTGCCTGTTACTGAATATGTTACTGACAATGAGATAACACTTCCGATGTATGCCTCATTAACAAATGACGACGTTGATTTTATTGTTGAAACCCTTTACAAAGCATTAAATGAATAAGAAATCGATATTGATATTCGGTCTTGGTTTCTTGCAGAAATCGTTGATTGCCAGGTGCAAAGTGAAAGGTCTTTACACCATTGGCATCGACCCATGCGAGGACGCGGTGTGCAAAGACGATGTTGATATTTTTGAGGTTGTTGGCGGTCAGGATTACGAGAAAACGCTGGAGGTTGCGAAGAGGTATGACGTTGCTGGAGTGATAACGACAGCAACGGACAAACCGCTGGTGATGATGGCAAGAGTTGCAGAGGCGTTGCATCTGCCGTTTTATTCTGTGAAGACGGCGCAATGGTCGACCGACAAATACCAGATGAAGCAACGTTTTATGCTTGGCGGCGTGCCGTTTGCCAAAGGAAAACTTGCGAAAACCATTGACGACGTTAGCGATTTCGTGTTTCCTGTCATAGTGAAGCCACGTGACAACTCCGGTTCGAGAGGCGTGAAGCTGTGCTGCGACAAACAAGAGCTGCAGGAATGCATCAACGAAGCGCTTGAATTCTCGCATTTAGACACTGTTTTAGTTGAGGAATTTATTGAGGGTCAGGAATATAGTATTGAGAGCATTCATTTTGACGGCAAGTCGAAGGTTATACAGTTTACTGAGAAGAAAACAACTGATTTCCCATATAACGTGGAGCTCGGACATATGCAGCCAGCTCGTTTGTCGGATGAGATGAAAGACGAGATACGTGAGATTATTGAAAAAATCGCTAAGGCATTGAATTTCAATAACTGCGGTTCGCATACCGAATTAAAAATAGGGTCTCGAGGCATCACTGTTATTGAGACAAGTCCGCGTTTCGGCGGCGATTTCATCACATCGACGCTTGTGCCGTTGTCGACAGGACTGAACATTGACGATTTGCTAATCGAGATTTCGATAGGTAACAAATTGTCAAACAAGGACTTACGGCCAGTCAAAAACAGATGTTCAGGCGTGGTTTTCTTTAATCTTCCGGAAGGAAAAATCGAGAAAATTGGCAATTTGGACGAGTTGAAAACGATAAAAGGCCTGCATTTTTACTATTTCGGCTTAAAAGAAGGTGATACGGTCAAAAAAATCAAGAATAGTCTTGACAGATATGGCGATGCAGTTTTTGTTGCCGATACGCGGGAAGAATTGGAAAAAGATATTGAGATGTTTAATCAAATCATTGATAAACAAATAGTTATAAAATGATAATAGTAATTGGAGCATCGAGTTTTATAGGCGTACACACCGTCGATTATCTGCTGAGTCAGGGATGTGAGGTCGTGGTGACTGGGCGCAACAACAAGTTCAAGTCGCATTACGATACCCTTGGCGTTCAATATGTTAACCTTGATTTACGCAATAAAGCAGACTTTGATAATCTGCCGACAACTGGTGTTGAGGGTGTGATTTTGCTTGGTGGACTGCTTCCGGCCAACACAGCGGTTAATCTTGACACCGACGAAAATGCCGCCGATTATTTCGAGATAAACACCATAGGTACCATCAATGTGCTTGAATATTGCAGGAAAAACGACATAAAAAAGGTGATATCGACATGCTCTTACGCCGATGTGATAAACTCGTGGAATGCCGAGCATCCGGTGACGGAAGACGAGCCTCGCTCATATCGTTACGATGGCGACCATGCGGTGTACGTGTTTTCGAAAAACGCCGCAAACGACATGCTTTTGTATTACAACAGTCAGCATGGGATGTCGAATGCGATTTTCCGTCTGCCGCCGGTTTATGGAGCAGGTCCTCACGGTTATTATCATGTCAATGGAGTTCTGATGAAATCAGCGATACAGAAATTCATGGATAAGGCAAAGAATGGCGAGGACATTCTCGTGTTTGAAGGTGATGAGAGATTTATCCGCGATTTCGTTTACGTGAAAGACGTGGCGAGGGCTTTTTATCTTGCGATAAAGTCAGCAAATGCTAAGGGTTTGTACAATATGACATCGGGCGTAGGTGTGTCGATGAAAGACCAGGCTGAAATCATTGCCGACGTGTTTTGTGAAGGTAAGAAATCGAATCTCATAAAGGTGGATAAGTCGAACGGAAATCCGCGCTCGTTCCTGTTTTCTATGGAAAAAGCCAAGCGCGACTTCGGTTTTGAGCCTGAATTTTCATCTTTCCGAACGATGATGATTGACTATAAAAAAGACCTCGACAGAGGGTTGTATAAAGAGTTGTTTAATTACTAAAACAATGATTATGAATGTTTTAGACAAAATCAAAAATAGAGTCATATCGGCCGACACCACAGTAATCCAGGCGTTGACAAAGATGGATGTGGAGATGGTGAAAATGCTTTTTGTCTTCGAAAACGATAAGTTTCTCGGCATTTTGACGATTGGCGACATCCAGAGAGCGATTATCAAGAACGTCGATATGAACACTGCGGTTTTGTCGATTCTGGATAAGAACAAGATTTACGCGAAAATCTCGGATAGCCTTGAAATCATTAAGAAAAAGATGTATGAATTGAGGTCGGAATGCATGCCTTTGGTGGGTGACGGTAACAATCTGCTCGACGTTTATTTCTGGAAAGAGATGTTCAGCGATGGAAAGCACGTTCGTCTTGACAAAATAGATGTACCGGTAGTCATAATGGCAGGAGGTTTGGGCACGAGACTGAAGCCTATAACAAACATCATTCCAAAGCCGCTCATACCGATAAATGAAAAGACTATCTTGGAGACCATAATCGATCAGTTTAAAGAAGTAGGCTGTGCAAGGTATTATATATCAGTGAATTACAAAAGCGAAATCATTGAATATTATTTTGAGCATCTTGATAAAAAATACGACATCACTTTCTTGAAAGAAGACAAACCTCTCGGAACGATTGGCAGCGTGTCGCTTTTGAAAGGCAAGATCGACAAGCCGTTTTTCGTGTCGAACTGCGATATTATCGTTGACCAAGATTATCGCGATGTGTATGATTATCATGTCAATAACAAAAATGACATCACTGTGGTGACGGCTATCAAGTCGTTCCATATTCCATACGGTGTCATTGAGACTGGTGAAAACGGACTGATGAGAGGCATTTCGGAGAAACCTGACATCAGTTATATGATAAATACCGGAGTGTATATCATTGAACCTCAATTGATTAACGATATTCCTGAGAACACATTCTATCATATTACAGATTTGATCGGGAAAGTTAGAAGCAAAAACGGACGAATCGGTTGCTTCCCGGTGAGCGAGAAATCGTGGACCGACATCGGCGATTGGAATGAATATTTGAAAACCATCAGAAAATGACAGACAAAAAGATAAAAGTGGCATGGGTTTGTCAGGTTTCCAACCCTGAGATCAGGGCGAATCTGACATATTCGAAGAACATCATCGATTTGGTGTCGCGGAAAATCATGCATAAACCGCGTCATCTGGATGATTACGGGATGTGGATAACTAATGCTATCGAGGAGTTTAAGGCTTTTGACGACATTGAGGTTCATGTCATCTCGCTGCATTCGCATATCAATAAGAAAGTCATTGATTTTCAAAAAGATGGGATATATTATCACTTCTTTAAGTCGGAAGACGATCTGACTGCGGTCGGCAAGTTTTTCAATAAAATTACGGGAAAATATGTCAGTTCGGATTATGATAAAAACAGGCAGATTATCAATGAAATTTTGGCAAAAATCAAGCCGGATGTGATACATCTGTACGGAGCTGAGTCGCCGCAATATGCAGCGTTTGCTTTGGATGTCGACGTTGAAAAGACACCATTGCTTGTCAGTCTGCAGACTTTGATGTCGGATCCGGAGTTTAAGAAAAAATATCCGATTTCGGATGAGTCGTATGCTTGCAGAGCTGGTTTGGAAAGAAAGATATTGGCGCACGCAAAGTATCTTGGCTCGACCATTAAAGAATACAAAAATTTTGTATGGCGAGAGATAAATCCTGATGCTATCTTCTTGGATACCAAGTTGTTAGTGGGCGAGAAGCCGCATCTTGAGAGATGTGAAAAGAAATATGATTTTGTGTATTTCTCGTTGAATATCAACAAGGCGGCGGATTTGGCGGTTGAAGCTTTTGCGATAGCAAAGAAGGCGTATCCTGAGATAAAATTACTTGTTGTGGGTGATTACGACGAGGATTTCAAACGTCAGCTTGACGCGAGAATCGCGGAGCTAGGCATCACGGAAAGTGTAGTGATTACTGGTAAATTGCAGACTCATGACGATGTCATCAAGGAGATTAAAAAAGCTCAGTTTGCGCTGTTGCCGTTGAAGATTGATTACATATCCGGTACCATTCGTGAAGCGATAGCATGCGGTTTGCCTGTGGTGACCACGATAACGGCCGGAACGCCGACTTTGAACGAGAAACGAGAGAGCGTGCTGCTTTCGGCTGTGGGTGATCATGAGGCTTTGGCGGAAAATATGGTTAAAGTGATGGATTCGAAAGAGCTGGCTAACACATTGGTAAACAATGCATTGGAAACTAATGACGAGTTGTTTGGAAATAAAGGAATGGCACTGAAATTGCGTGAAGTGTATTGGGATTTGTTTAACGTTTACAACAAAAAATGATTAAAGACCGTAATTCGAGGATAGCTTTTAACACCATCGCGTTGTACATCCGTACGTTTATCGTGATGGTTATCAGTTTTATCACGGCGCGGGTGATGCTGCAGCAGCTCGGCGTGGACGATTACGGCTTGAACAACCTCATCAGCGGCGTGGTGACGATGTTCAACTTTTTGAACATGTCGATGGGCACTGCGGTGCAGCGATTCTACAATGTGGAGGAAGCCAAGGAGGGTGGAGAGAGTGCCAAGAAGATTTTCGGCAGCGCCATGCTGATACATATCGCGATAAGCGCGGTGACGTTGATACTTTTGGAGGTTTTTGCGATATTTTTCCTGCACAGGCTAAACATCCCGGAAGAGAGGATGAATGTGGCACAGTGGGTGTTCCAATTCACTTCGGTCAACCTGATTTTGGGAATCATCACGGTGCCGCCGTTCGCGTATCTGAGAGCGAAGGAAGAGTTCTCAAAGCTTGCGGTGCTTGATATCGCTGAGGCTTTCTGCAGGTTGGGAATTCTGTACCTTTTGTATGTCAGTCCGGTTGACAAGCTGTGGACTCTGGCATTTCTCACTTTTGTGGTCACGGTGCTGTATAACCTGGTGGTGTGGCTGATGGCAAACAAGCTTTATCGGGAAGTCACGAAACCGTATGTGTATTACGAGAAACAGCTGTTTTTAAAGATGCTTTCGTTCTCCCTGCTGTTGCTGTTTTCCATTGCCTCGTCGATGGTTTACTGGCAGGGTCTTGTGATGATGATTAACGTCTTCTTCGGGGTGGCAATCAATGCCGCTTACGGTATCGGAAACCAGATAAAAACCGCTGTCGACAGGTTTTTGGCCAACTTCAAGCAGTCGATAGTGCCGCAGCTGATGGAGAGTCAGGCCGCTGGTAATGACGAGAGACTATACAAGTTGATATATGCCGCGACGAAAATAACCTTTGTGTTGTCGCTGCTGATAGCGGTGCCGGTGATTTTCGAGACAGACTTCATCTTGAAGGTATGGCTTAAGACGCCGCCGGAGTTCACGACGCGATTTGTGCAGTTGGGCTTTGCTATCAGTGTGCTTAACTCATTCAGTTTCTTTGTGATACAGGCTATTCAGGCAACAGGAAGGGTGGCCGGGCATTCAATAATGACAAGTTTCAGTTATATTTTGTTGCTAGGAGTGGTTTATCTGATGTTGAGATCGGGTTACAATTTCTACACAACGATGTATGTTTCAATAGTTTTAGCTGGAGTCGACATACTGATAACATTGTTTTATGCAAAAAGGACTTTTAGCTTCCGAGTGATGGAATTTGTGGTGAAAGTCATGCTTCAAAGTGTACTTTTCTGCGCGATAATGGTGGGCTGTTTCGTGTTGCTTAACCGCTTCATGGATGAAGGCTGGCTGCGGCTTTGCGTGAATCTTGTGTTGTCGGGTCTGCTTTCGTTAAGCAGTCTTTACCTCCTGATGAACAAAGACGAACGCGGTGTGGTGCTGGGATATATGAGTAAAATTAAAGCGAAAATAATTCATTGAGATGGCGAAGATTTTGATATATGACTTGAAGACCGAAGGACATCATATCGAGTACCTTCATCATCTGTATCAGGGTGCCCTTGAGTCAAAAGACAAGTTTGTTTTCGCCGTCGGCAAAGATTTTGAAAAGCGAAGCGTTGATTTTCAATGGGATAAATCTGATAATATAAGTTTCATTTACCTTGAAAATGAAGAGGGAGAAGGTGGGATACTGAAGAAATCATGGCGGATGAACAGGCAGTTGAAAAAGGTGGTGAAGGAGGTTAAGCCCGACAAGATTTTCCTCAACACTTTGATGAATTTCATGCCGTTTTTGCCTTATTCCGTGGGGGAAAGCAAGGTCTCGGGCATAATTTACTCGATTTATCTGCATGACCTGGCTACGGCCTCGTTTTTGAATAAATTATCTAACAAATTGAAATACAGACTGTTATCACGCAAGAAAAGCATAGAAAATGTGTTTATTTTGAATGATAATGATTCTGTTTTGAAGCTGAATGAGATTTGGAAGACCAACAAGTTCAAAGATTTGACGGATCCGTATATTCCTTTTAAAATTGAGGAAATTAAGGATTTGCGAGATGAGTTGGATGTTGCTGAAGACAAACAGATAATCTTGCATCTGGGCTATCTGGAGGAGCGCAAAGGAACGCTGGAAGTGACTGATATGATTGAGAATACGCCGGATGATGAGTGTCGGAAATACTGTATTGTATTCGCAGGTCGCATTGATAATGATATTAAAGAGCAGTTTTTCAATAGAATTGAATTATTGAAAGATAAAATTCAAATAATAACGAAGATAGAGTTTCTGCCATACGATTATATGGGGAGTTTGGTTTACACTGCCGACAAAGTTGTCTTGCCATACAGAATCGTCAATGCAAGTAGCGGAATCATCGGATATTGCGCGCAGTTTAAGACTCCGGTATATGTGCCGGCGAAGGGATTGATAGGTAAACTTGTGGAAGATTATCACATTGGTAGGGCGGTGGAGAAATTCAATAGTTTGAATGATTTGGAAGACATTGATATAAACGATTGTAATTATTGTGATAGCCATACTGTTGGGGCTTTTATCGATGATGTTTTTAAGAATTTAAGTTGATAGGTTATGTATAATATTCCTATATTATTGGTGTTTTTTACCCGTGAAAACACGGCTTTGAGAACGTTTGAGAGGATTCGTGAGGCTCAGCCGTCGAAGTTATATCTCGCCTGTGACGGAGCACGTGAGGACCGCGAAGGAGAGAAGGAAGTAGTTGATAATCTGAGAGATAAGCTATTGAAGCAAGTCGACTGGGAATGCGAGGTGAAGACTCGTTTCTTGGATAAAAACTTGGGCTGTTCGCATGGCGTGAGTTCCGCAATCGACTGGCTGTTTGAAAACGAGGAAGTCGGAATAATTTTGGAGGATGACTGTCTGCCACAGAAGACGTTTTTCCCGTTTATGGAGGAGATGCTGGTCAGATACAAGGATGACGACCGTATCGGAATGGTCGACGGAGCCAATTACATCAAAAAATATCAGATAAAAGACAGTTATTGCTTCTCGAAATATAAATCGACTAATGGCTGGGGAACCTGGCGCAGGGCCTGGAAAAACATGGATTTGAACATGACATGGCGCGGCTCACATTACGAGGATTCAATCATCAAAAACATCGGCTATTGCGCTTGGGATGTGCGTTATTGGAAATACCGCCTGAAAGCTGTCGATGCCAAACATGTCAGCGCTTGGGATTGGCAGTGGTACCTGACACTCTCGGCACAAAACCAGCTCTCGATTTTCCCGAAAGTGAGCCTGATCTCGAACATAGGCTTCGGTGAAGGCGCCACACACACCTCGTTTAGCACGGATGCCAAGGATTACTTGGCATCGCAAGAACTTGAGTTTCCATTGCAGCACCCGAAATATGTGGTTCCTGACTATGGCTTCGACAAATGTTTCTACAAGAACAACAACACTTTATACAATCGTATAAACCAACTGATTCCGTTTGGTTTGAAAAGAAAGATTAAAAAACTTATAACTAAGTGATATGCAAGCGATTATCTTAGCAGCCGGCATGGGGCGACGCCTCGGTGAACTCACCAAAAACAACACCAAATGCATGGTGGAAGTCAATGGAGTGAAACTCATCGACCGCGTGTTGACCTACCTCTCGCATCTCAACCTGAAACGCATAGTGATAGTGGTGGGATATAAAGCTGAAAATCTTGTCAACTATATTGAAAATCAATATGGTAACTTGAATGTTGAGTTTGTCGAGAACACAATTTACGACAAGACAAACAACATTTATTCGCTTGCGTTGGCGAAAGACAAATTCAAGGAAGACGACACTCTCCTGCTTGAATCCGACCTGATTTATGAGGAGTCGATGCTGCGTTTACTCGTTGATAATCAGCAACCTGACCTGGCTCTCGTGGCAAAATACGAGAAATGGATGGATGGCACCATGGTGACCATCGACGACGACTGTAACATATTGAATTTCATATCGAAAAAGGAGTTTAAACAGACTGAAGTCGACAAGTATTACAAAACCGTCAATATCTACAAATTCAGCAAGAGCTACATCAACAATCAGTATCTGCCGCTGCTTGAGGCTTATTGCCAGATGAAGGGCAACAACGAGTACTACGAGGAGGTATTGCGTGTGCTCAC
>CAJOEP010000016.1 GCA_905233445.1 uncultured Bacteroidales bacterium
GGCAAAACCTGTTGCTGAGCTTTGCGAATCACCACGTTTTGAGGATATATTCCATCTGCCTCACGGATTGAAAGGTTACTTCGATTATGAGCAGGCTCTCGCTTGTGCCAAGGCGCAAAACAAGCCTCTTTATGTCGATTTCACCGGTCACGGATGTGTGAACTGCCGTGAGATGGAGGCTAACGTCTGGAGCGATCCGCGTGTTTTGAAGATGTTGCGTGAGGACTATATCATCGTGGCACTTTATGTCGATGACAAGACCAAACTCCCTGAGGAAGAATGGGTTATGGGTGGAGACGGCAAGATGAAGAAGACCATCGGCCGTAAATATGCCGACTTCCAAATCACAAAGTTTGGCACCAACGCCCAGCCTTACTACTGCCTGATGGGCCACAACGGCGAGCTTCTCCACGAGCCTCGTGCTTACAACCTCGACAAAGACGGCTTCGTCCAGTTCCTTAAAGAAGGCTTGGAAAATTTCAAAAACGGCGTTTCTGTAAGGAATATCAACGAGTAATTCTTCTCTTGTCATTTCGACCGAAGCGAAGAGTAGTGGAGAAATCTTCTAAAACCATATTAGAGTGGAGTTTTTTTAATACTTCACTCTCTTTTTTAACAAAAATCTACCTTTTTTTGTTGTAACTTTTATTTTAATTGCTATCTTTGCAAATTCAATAATCGGATTTAACTTGTTGAAATATGAGAAAATTCTTTGTTTTTACAGTTCTGATGATGCTTTCGGCATTGGTAATGGCACAAGATGTAAAAAAAGTGGCTTTGTTGGAGCCTTTGAATGGTGACAAGACCGCAGGAGTCAAGTTGATAGAATTAAACATGGTTAGAGGTGAGCTTAGAAAGGCAATAAGCAACCAGATGGGTTATCAGGCGTTTACACGCACCGACATCGACCAGTTGATGAAAGAACATAATTTCCAGAATTCAGGTATGGTGGCCGATGCACAAAGAGCGAAAATTGGAGAAATGTCAGGTGCCAACTACATCTGTGTCTCTACTTTGACAAAAAGCAACACTGAATTCTACCTGGAAGCATATCTTATCGATGTTGAGACAGGTGAAATATCCAACCCTGCAACCCAATACGGCATCCTGAAAGACGGCACGTATGCAAATCTATATCAGATTTGCCAGGATTTGGCTCAGGAACTGATTGGTTATGTCGGAAGTTCAGGCGGCAATTCATATACAAGTGGCAATTCTTACGGCAGCCAAGGCGCGGCAACATTGACATTCACCGTTGGCGGAGTCAACTTCGAAATGATTAAAGTTGAAGCTGGCACCTTTACCATGGGATGCACCAGCGAACAGGGAGGAGACTGCGACAGTGATGAAAGCCCATACCATCGCGTTACTATCTCACAAGACTATTACATAGGAAAGTTTGAGGTTACGCATGAGCTTTATGAAGCTGTGATGGGCACAAACCCGAGCAACTGGAAAGCATTCGACCGTCCTGTGGAGACTGTTAGCTGGAATGATGCGATGGAGTTTTGTGCCGAGCTTAGCCGCATGACGGGACGAAGATTCACTTTGCCGACAGAGGCTGAATGGGAATACGCGGCACGTGGCGGCAAGAAATCGACCAATGCGAAATACAGCGGAAGTTCAAGTGTCGCCAATGTGGCGTGGTATGATGGCAACAGCGGCAGCCAGACGCATCCTGTCGGAAGACTGCGCGCCAACGAACTTGGCATATACGACATGAGCGGAAATGTCTGGGAATGGTGTCTCGACTGGTACGGCAACTACAGCAGCGCAAGCCAGACAGACCCTATGGGACCTGGTTCAGGCTCGCACCGCGTCCTTCGCGGCGGGAGCTGGTACTACGGCGCTAAGAACTGTCGAGTCTCGCGTCGGAACAGCAGCACTCCAGGCGCCCGTGACAGCAGCGGCGGATTCCGCGTTGTTCTCCATTAGTTATACTATGGCATAATCCGAACTCATATTAAGCTGAAAGAAAGCGGTTTATTATAATGAAGTGCAGCAAGCCGCGGAATGGAATGGAGCAGGCAAGCGGAGCGAAATAATAATAAACCGAAAGCTGGATTATTATGCAATATAAAATTTTTACAATTCCAATAATCGGAAGTGAAGTTGAGACTGAGAACCTCAACAAATTCCTTCGTGCTAACAAAGTCGTGAAAGTCGACAAAGAGCTTGTAACAATGGGGGAACAGGCATGTTGGACTTTTTGCGTGCAATATATATTGCCGCCATTATCAACTCCAATAGGCGAAAAAAAAGAGAAGACGGATTACAAGAATTTACTTGATGAGAATCAGTTTAAGATATTCAGCCTCTTGAGGAAATGCAGAAAGATTATTGCAGACGAGGATGCTGTGCCTGCATTTGCCGTGTTTATTGATTCAGAACTTGCTGAAATGTCAAAGCTTAAAGAAATCAATGCTAAAACAATCTCATCAATTAATGGTATCGGAACACAGCGAACAGAAAAATATGCACAAAGATTACTGTCAAAAATAAATGAAGAGAGCGGGAAACTTGATACAAAAGATAGCTGATACGGATAATGTCATGTTTGCTTTTTATAAAGCTATGAAAGGTAAACGCATGAGCCGTGAAGTGTTATTATTTGAAAAGAATTTTGAGGAGAATGTCCTTGAATTGAGAAATGAAATCCTTTCAGGTGATGTTAGTGTAGGCGAATACGAGTATTTTTATATCGAGGATCCGAAATTAAGGCTGATTTGTGCGGCATCTTTTAAGGAAAGAGTGCTTCACCATGCTATAATGAATGTGTCCCATCAGTATTTCGAGAGAAATCTTATTGAAACCACTTATGCCACTCGTCCCGAGAAAGGTGTATACCAGGCTATAGACCGTGCCAGAATTGCTATGCGACAATACAAATATGTTGCAAAATTCGATTTTAGAAAATATTTCGATTCAATATCCCATCGGATTCTTAACAAAAAATTGGCACGTCTTTTCAAGGATAAAACACTTCTTGGAATAATGGCTGAAATTATCGAAAGTTATTCAAAATCAGAAGGGAAGGGAATACCTATTGGAAATCTTACAAGTCAGTATTTCGCCAATTATTACATTTCTGAGATGGACCATTGGATAAAAGAGTCTTTGAGAGTCCCCGAATATATTAGGTATATGGATGATTTTCTGGTGTTTTCAAATGATATTGATGAAATCAGGCGTTATGTCAAAGAGATAAACGATTTCGCTATTGGTAAACTTGAGCTTACATTGAAACCTGTTGTTATAGTTTTATCTGATAACGGAATAGATTTTCTGGGTTACCGATTGTTTCCTCACAAAGTATTGCTAACTCAGAGAAGCAAAAAAAGGTTTGTCAAGAAAAATAATAATTATACAAGTTTTTTAAATGAAGGATATTGGTCTGAAAACGATTATTACGACCATATAACGCCATTGCTATCCTATACTTTGAAATCATATTCAAAAAGGTTGAGGGGCAAAGTAATAACGGCATGAGCAAGAAGGCTCGAACCGCGTCCTTCGCGGCGGTAGCTGGAACAACAACGCTAAGAACTGTCGAGTCTCGAATCGGAACAACAACACTCCAGACAACCGTAACAACAACAACGGATTCCGCGTTGTTCTCCATTAGCTTAATATGAGTGATGGATGTTGTCATAGTAAACATGTTCATGTCGTGTTTGGTTTTAATCAAACGAAAACGAGCGGTCGCGAACCGCCTAAAATCCGGTGCTGGTAGTGGTTCTGCGGAAACAGATTGGCGAAGGCTCCGGATTTTTTGTTAACATTTTTTAACATTTCTTTCATTTTTCTGCAAATTATGTTAAAAATTGTTAAAACCAAAAACCGTATTGTTTTTAATGCTATCTTTGCGGCAAGTTTCAAGATAATTATTGTGAAATCTTTAAAATTTTAACAATGGATAAGACAAACACAAATCAATTACCTGTAGGGATTCAGCCGACAGAGAAATCGGTAGTCATTTACAGAAGTAATGATGGGACGATACAACTCGAAGTACAATTAGTTGATGATAATGTATGGCTGACGCAAGCACAAATGACAGATCTTTTTCAGAAAGACAGGACGACTATTACCCGTCATATCAACAATGCTTTTAGAACTAATGAGGTTGATAAAAAAAGCAATGTGCGTTTTTTGCACATTGCTTTTTCGGACAAACCAGTCATGTTTTACAGCCTCGATGTTATTATTGCGGTCGGCTACCGTGTGAAATCACAGCGTGGTACAGATTTCCGCAAATGGGCTCTGCCCGTAATTAAAGATTATATGCTGAGAGGTTATGCTGTTAATCAACGTTTCGAAAGATTAGAGCAAAGGGTAAGTAAAACCGAAGAGAAAATAGATTTTTTTGTAAAAACAGCCTTGCCTCCTGTTGAAGGCATCTTCTTCAACGGTCAAATTTTCGATGCCTATAATTTAATATCCGAATTAATCAGAAAAGCGAAAAAAGATATTATTCTAATCGACAATTATGTTGACGATTCAGTTCTTAAAATTTTGGATAAACGAGACAAAACTGTTTCCGCAACGATTTATACCGCCCATTTATCTGAAAAACTACAATTGGATTTGAAGAAACATAACTCGCAATATTCACCAATAAACATTAAAACTTTCAAGAAATTTCACGATAGATTTTTAATCATTGATGATGACGTATATCATATCGGAGCCTCAATTAAAGACTTAGGGAAAAGCGTATTTGCGTTTTCAAAAATGGGACTTGAGAAAGAAATAATCTTGTCAATCTTATAAATTCTGTCTGAAAATAACAAAAGAGACAAGACTAAACAACCTTGTCTCTTATCTGCTATTTCTGCGCTTTCTGCGTGAGACTATTTCTTCGCAAAATGCTGATAGAACTGCACAATAGTCTCGATTCCTTTGAAGAAATGATCCAGTCTGTAGTTCTCGTTTGGCGAGTGGATGGCGTCTTCGCCTAATCCGAATCCCATCAAGATAGACTTGATTCCTAACACTTTTTCGAAACGGGCGATAATCGGAATCGAGCCGCCACTTCTCATTGGGATAGGCAGTTTGCCGTAGGTGTCGAAATAAGCCTGCTCTGCTGCTTTGTATGCCGGAAGCTCAATCGGGCAGCCGTAAGCCTCGCCACCATGCAGAGTCGTGACCTTAACTGTCACATAATCAGGAGCTATGCTCTCGAAATATTCCTTAAACAGCTTACCGATTTTTTCGTGGTCTTGGTTAGGCACCAAACGGCACGAAATCTTTGCGTATGCCTTCGACGGAAGCACTGTCTTTGAGCCTTCGCCAGTGTAACCGCCCCAGATTCCGCATAAATCGAATGTCGGACGGATACCTGTGCGTTCAATCTTGGTGTATCCTTCTTCGCCACGTAAAGCCTTAACACCCAACGATTTCTTGAATTCTTCTTCGTTATAAGGTGCCTTGTTGAGCATTTCGCGCTCTCTATCTGATGATTCAACGACGTCATCATAGAAATGAGGGATGGTGATGTGGTTATTCTTGTCCATCACGCCTGCAACCATCTCGCACAAGGTGTTCAACGGGTTGGCAACAGCGCCTCCGAACAATCCTGAATGCAGGTCGGCATTAGGTCCTGTGACTTCGACTTCCCAGTATGCCAAACCGCGCAAACCTGTAGTGATAGAAGGCGTGTCGTGGTTAATCATGCTGGTGTCGGAAACCAAAATGACATCAGCTTTTACTAAGTCTTTGTATTCCTCAATCCATTTCGAGAGGCTGCCTGAACCGATTTCTTCCTCGCCTTCGAGCATGAACTTCACGTTGCAGGGGAGGGTGCCGGTTTGCATCATTGTCTCAAATGCCTTGGCGTGCATGAAAGCCTGACCTTTGTCGTCGTCAGCGCCGCGAGCCCAGATCTTGCCGTCTTTGATAACTGGCTCAAATGGGTCGGTGTGCCACAACTCAATCGGGTCGACTGGCATCACGTCGTAGTGACCGTAAACCAACACTGTAGGCTTCTCAGGGTCGATGATTTTCTCTCCGTAAACTATCGGGTTGCCTTCTGTCGGCATCACTTCGGCCTTGTCGGCGCCTGCCTTCAAAATGCTGTCTCTCCAATATTCCGCTGCCTTAATCATATCCGGTTTGTGAGCCGATTCCGAGCTAATCGACGGAATTCTAATCAGTCCGAACAACTCGTCCAAAAAACGCTGTTCGTTTGCTTTAATGTAACTTTGAATTTTATTCATGATACTAATAATTTAATTGATTTTACTTCTTTTTATGAGTTTCCTCGCACTCCGTGCTCGGAATGACAACGGTTTCATTTATAGTTCTGCTGTCATTCCGAACCCCGTTAGGGGTGAGGAACCTCATGATGGTTTACGCCATTCTTTGAGTGTCATCGTCTCCCCGTCAAACACCGCGTACGTGTAATCCCAGATCCAGTTCCCAACCACCGTCGTCACAGCGTGCTCGCCTGTTTTGTACTGCATAGGCTTGTGCTGGTGCCCGAACACGAAGAAGTCAATCGTCGGGTCTTTTTGCAACTCTGCCATCGCGTATTTATAAAGCCGAGTATTCTCAACCTCATTATAATAATTGCCTTCCGATTCTTTTTTCAGCTTCTTAACCCTGTGATTATGAGACCATTTCAATGCGACTCTTATTCCAAAGTCAGGATGGACGTGCCGAAAACACCATTGTAAAAACTTGTTTTCAAAAACACTTTTCAGGAACTTGTATCCGCCATCACCTTCACCGCGTCCGTCGCCATGCACAAGGAAGAATTTCTTGCCCTTGAGCATCATCACCTCTGGCTCTCTATGTACTTGAATACCAATCTCTTCCTGAAGATATGAGAACGTCCATAGGTCGTGGTTGCCGGCAAAAAGATGCACCTGAATTCCGCTGTCAATAAAGTCGGCCAGCTTGCCTAGCAAACGTACATGTCCGCGGGGAATAACAGTCTTGTATTCGTACCAGAAGTCGAACAAATCGCCCATCAGAAACAATTCTTCACAGTCGTCTTTAATGGAATCCAGAAACATGAGGAGCATCTTCTCGCGCCTCTGGCTGTCTTCCAAAGTCGGCACTCCGAGATGAAAATCTGTGGCGAAATAAATCTTCTTCATTGTTGATTATCAGAACTTTATCTCGTCCAAACGTCTGAGCATCTCTTTCAAAATAGCAGTCATCTTAGGCTCTGCCACGTTGGCCGCGTTGATGACTTCCTCATGCGTCACCTGCACAGCGATGTCTTTTCCTCCAAGGTCGGTGATGATTGACATTGCAAACACCGGCAAACCGCAGTGGCGCGCGATGATAACCTCAGGCACTGTTGACATTCCCACGCAGTCGCCGCCGATGATGCGGTAATAGTTGTATTCGGCTGGTGTTTCGTAAGTCGGACCTGTGTCACCGACATAAACGCCGTGTTGTACCTGAATTTTCAGCTCATCTGCAATCTTATCCGCGAAAGCGAGCACATTTTTATTGTAAGCCTCGCTCAGTTCTGGGAAACGTGTGCCAATCCTGTCGTCATTTTTACCAATCAGTGGGTTCGGCAACAGATTGATGTGGTCGGTGATGAACATGATGTCGCTAACCCTGAAGTCGGGATTGACGCCACCACTGGCGTTTGAAAGTACTAACAGCTTGATGCCCATATATTTAAGCACGCGAATAGGGAAGGTGACTTCCTTTGTGCTGTAGCCTTCATAATAGTGGAAACGGCCTTGCATTGCCACGACTTTTCTTCCGCTCAAAGTACCCAAAATAAGCTTGCCTTGATGGCCTGCCACTGTGGAAACAGGGAAATTCGGTATGTCTTTGTATGATATAGTATATTGAGTATCAATAACATTTACCAATCCGCCCAAGCCTGAGCCTAAAACAATACCAACTTCTGGTTCAAAACCATTTGTCTTAGATTTTATAAAATCTACTGTCTCAAGAATTTTTTCCAACATATTCTAAAATCAAATTATTAAATGTTTCTTCTTCTTTCTTGTCATTGAAACTAACCTCTATCGGGATGATGAAAAGCGGCACGTTTTCAAATCTCTTCAAATATGTCGCTTTTGTCAGTCGCATCAGGTCTTTTTCTGTGGTCACAATGATTTTGTTTTTGCCAATCACATTGTCATAACCGTCAAGAATCACGTCAACATCAGCGTCTGTAAAGCAATGATGGTCATCATAGTAATTGGTAATCAATGTGTTATATTTCCTTTTAAGATAATCTTCAAGAGGGTAGGGGTTGGCTATGCCACAAAACAGATAAACCGACTTTATATCCTGCAGATGCGTTTCCTTCGCAGACTTTGTGACGGGAGTAAGTGTCTGAAAATTAATGTGTGTGAAGAAAATCTTCTGATGTGGCTTGGCGTCAATCAGACTGATGACATCGCGTTTGTCGTAAGGCAACAACACCAACGGCGATTTCGTAACTATGATAATATCGGCGCGGTTTGCCGCATTTTTCACGTCGCGAAGCTTGCCGGCCGGGACAAGCATATCTTTTTTGTAGATATTGTAATACTCTGTAAGCAAAATGTTCAACCCCGGCTTGATTTTCCGGTGCTGATACGCGTCGTCAAGGAGAATCACATTCGTGTCCGGCGCAAAATCCATCAGATTTTCAACGCCTTCGCAGCGGTTTTCGTCAACGGCTACAAGAATGTCGTTGAATTTCATGTGATATTGAAGCGGCTCGTCGCCGATTTCCTCATAGCCGGTGTCGTCTTTGGCCAGAATGTAGCCAGTCGTCATTCTCCCGTAGCCGCGACTTAATACTGCCACATTCATTTTGTCTTTTAAAAGCCTGATAAGATACTCGGTGTGCGGAGTTTTTCCGGTTCCACCCAAGGCGAGATTGCCAACGCAAATCGTCGGGACACTGAAACTCCTCGATTTCAATATCCCGATGTCGTACAGCCAATGCCGGACGTTAAGAATTAGCGCATAAAGCCATGCAACAGGTGCTAACAATCTGTTCATCAGATGCTTTTTTAATATAAACGTACAAATATATAAATTATTTTTGATTCACGCGTCATATTTTTTATTATTTTAGCGAAAATTTTTGAAATGTATAAAGTTAGTGAAATTGTAGGCTGCATAACCGATATCGCCCCATTGAAATGGCAAGAGTCGTGGGATAATGCAGGAATTCTTGTTGGCGATGCTAATATGCTGATAGACAAGGCTTTAATAACACTGGATGTTACAGAGGCAGTCATTGATGAGGCGCTTGAAAAGGGTTTTCATCTGGTAATCAGCCACCATCCTCTGATTTTCCGTCCGCTGAAGCATGTTTTACCGGAAAACACCATCGAGCGCATCATTATTAAAGCGATAAAAAACGATATTGCAATAGCATGTATGCATACTAATCTCGATAATAGCTATCTCGGAGTGAGTAAATGGCTCGCCGATAGGATTGGACTTAAAAATCTTGAAATTTTGGAGCCGATTGCTACCGAAGATGACGTGGTGACTGGCGGCGGAATGGTCGGAGAGTTCGAAAATGCCCTCGATGAGACTGATTTTTTGTGTCTTGTGAAAAAAAATCTTAACGCGAAAGCACTTCGTCATTCCGACTTTTTAGGCAAAAAAATCAAAAAAGTCGCAGTATGCGGCGGCTCGGGTTTTTTCCTGCTTGATAACGTAAAGCATTGTAACGCAGATGCTTACATCACCGGCGATATAAAATATCATGACTTTTTTGAAGCCGATGGCAAGCTGCTTGTAGTCGATGCGGGACATTATGAAACAGAACAATTTACAAAAGAATTAATTGCTGATGCTATTATTAAAAAATTTTGTAACTTTGCAGTTTCAATTTCGAGCGTGAAAACGAATTCGATAAATTATTTTGTATAAATATAAAATTTAACATAAATGGCTGATAATCAGGAAATTAAAATCAACGAGGAAGAACAGATTGAAATTACCGTTGAAAGAAAATTGGTTGCGCTTTATACCCTGCAACAGATTGATTCTAAGATAGATAGAATTCGCATCGTGCGCGGCGAGTTGCCGGAAGCAGTTCAGGACCTTGAAGACGAAGTGGCTGGTCTCGAGACCCGTATCAGTCACTATAACGAGGACTTGAAAAAGTTGAACACCGATGTCACAAATTACAAGATAAAAATCAAAGAGACACAGGCTTTGATTAAGAAATACGAGGAACAACAGAATCAGGTGCGTAATAGCCGTGAATACGATTCCTTGACAAAAGAGACTGAGTATCAATCACTTGAGATTCAGCTCTGCGAAAAAAGAATCAAAGATGCGACAATCAAAATCGATGATATCAAGACTAATCTTGAAGCTACCGAACAGAAACTCGCCGAACGTAAGAACGACCTTCAGGTGAAACAGTCTGAGCTTCAGTCAATCGTTGAAGAGACTGAAAAGGAAGAGCAAGATCTGGTCGAGAAGTCAAAGGAAAGCGAAGCTTTGATTGAAGACCGTCTGCTCGCCGCTTACAAGCGTATCAGAAAAGGTGCAAGAAACGGTTTGGCAGTCGTGAAAATCGAACGTGACGCCTGCGGCGGATGCTTCAACAAAATCCCGCCACAACACCAGCTCGATATCCGCATCCACAAGAAGATTATCGTGTGCGAATACTGCGGACGTATCTTGGTTGACCAAGACATCATCGACCAGTACAATTCAAAAAACTGATTCTATCAGTCTAATCTGAATTTTAAAGAGATGACCACCTGATTGTTGTTGGTCGTCTCTTTTACTTTTGTGTCGTCAATAGCCCAATCGCCTCCGGATGCGATGTAATAGGCTGGAGATGATGAATATAGCGCGTATAGGTCATAGGAATTTTTGCGCTGACTGAAGACGTATGCCGCGTCAATGGTGAACTTATGGTATGTGTAGCCCAATCCGCAGGAATAAGACGTTGTCCTCAAAGCTTCTTTTCCGAAACCGAACGGGCTGCCGTAAATTGCGTAACCTGCTCTGAAGGCGAGTGTCTGCCATCTCCACTCCGTACCTATTCTGATGTTAGAAGTGCCGGTGTATTTTTCTTTGATGAAATCGTTGAGGTAGTTGTAGTCGTAGTCATAACTCGATGCACGCATCTTGCTGTAATCGACGTATTCATAGTCGCCTGTTATCATTCCGAAGTTTCCGAAAATAAAGGCGGCGCTGGCGTTGAAGCGCAAAGGCGTTGTCAAAGTGTATGAATATGCTCCTGTTGGTGAAGTGTACGAATATGCCCCATCGCTGAACGCCGAATTGGTCTCAGTGAACCAGCTTTCGGTGACTTTATATAAGTAAGGTGTGTGTATAGACGCACCAATCCTGACCCATTTGGCGGGATATAAAATAGCTCCTATTTTTGCGTTGATACCCCAGCCTGAGTTGACGATTTTTTCAGTCTGACTCCAGCTCCTGAAGCTTTGGCCAGACGTGAGGTTGTTTTCCTTGTATTCGCGTGTCGCCGACCTGTCGAAATACGGGATGTTTACCGATACTCCTAAAAAGAACCTCTCGTTGAAGTTTAATCCTGATGCAAAGCTGAACTCGCGCGACATGCCGCGTTTGCTCAGCCCGTATTGTTGGTTCAATCCTCCTTGAGGTACAGGGCTGCCACACGAGCCGTCGTCATAGAAATCAAGCAAATAAGTCTCCCAGAGCGGGAACATGTTGTTTGGAGAAAAATCCTCCAATTCGTAATCGTTGGTGATATTGTTGTCCTCAATCTCGGCAAGATAAGCGTCGATTAAAGATGTGTTAGGATTATCGCCATTAACAAACGAGTTTTGCGTGTAATTGTTCAAGGTGTTGATTCCCAACGCAAAGCTGACAGTTTTCAAGGTTCCGTCGTTGATGTCTTGGGTCCAGGTGAGACCGATGTTGTGAGTCGGCATTCTGAATGCGCGGTCTGAGCTGCTTTTACCCATGTAGGTTGAATTAGTGCCAGAGGCGTTGATACCCAGAGTGTATATAAATGAGGCTTTTCTGAACATGCCGAGGCCTGCTGGGTTTATTGCCATTGATGAGAAGTCGGAGCCGACTGCACCCATTGCATTGCCCATAGCGGCACTCTTGGCCGTCCCTTGAATTATGACTGATGAGAAATCGAATAAATCGGTATCCTCCTGTGCCTTCGCAAAGAACGGAAGTAATATCATTATGATTAACAAGTGCTTTTTCATATCGGAAACATTTTTATTGTTGTTCGTCGTTCTGTTAAGAACTATCTTCTGCCACCACCGCTTCTAGTGCCGCCGCCACTTCTAACACCGCCGGTCGTGCCGGTGTTTCTCGGTGCTGGAGTTCCAGAGTTTCTCGGTGCTAGAGTTCCAGAGTTTCTCACTGCTGGAGTCCCTGTTGTTCTTGGAGTTGTAGTTGTTCTTTTTACGGTGTTGCCGTTAGGACGCACGTATTCCGAATGCGGCTTGCGTGGTTGAACCGTCCTGGTGTTGGTGGCTGGTCTTGTGACAGATTTTGTCGTTGTAGTGCCTGCTGGGCGTCTCGTAGTTGTAGTTGTTCGAGTTGTAGTTGTTCGAGTTGTATTTGTTGTCGTTGTTCTTGTTCTTGTTGTGGACTTTGGTCTCACAGTATTGCCTGCAGCACGACGGCCTGTGTTGGTGTAAAAACCATTGCCGTGATGTATGACTCCATGATGGCTGTTGTTTGTTTTGCCTGAAAAATATGGATAATACGGATGATATGGATGATACGGATGGTAAGGATGGTAAGGATGATGAGGATAGAAACCGGCATATGCCCAATATGGTCTGTAATACGGATACCAATAAGGATCCCAGCCATAATAATAGGTGTATGGCCAGCCGTAGTAGAATCCTAAGCCGAAACCAGCGCCGAGTTCAATAGTCACTCGTGTTTCGGGTTCTTCTTCGACAATGTAAACTGTGTCAACGACTCTCTCGATGGTGTCGATGGCTGTGTATTCGGTATGGATATCTTCAGATACGCTGTTTACCATGTTAGCGTCAAAATATCCGTAATTTGAGGTTACCAAAACTCTGTCGTATGGCGTTTTTGTGTCGAATGGTGAGTAATACGCGTCATCGTTGATAACGTTATTGCTTGAGGCACAGGCAGTTAACAATGTTGCTGCGGCTGCGATGATGATGATAATCCGTTTCATAATTATTCACTTTTTATTTATACATTGCAAAATTTTTTGTAATTTTGCACACTGAAATACTAACAAAAATCGTACCAAACTTTTAAAAATGGCAAAAGAAATTACAACACGTCAAGAAAATTATTCACAGTGGTATAATGATATAGTGAATAAAGCAGAGTTGGCGGAGGGTTCCGCAGTGAGAGGTTGTATGGTGATAAAGCCTTACGGATATGCTATTTGGGAGTTCATGCATGACGCTCTCGACAAGATGTTTAAGGACACGGGTCACGTCAATGCATATTTCCCGCTTTTCATCCCGAAAAGTTTCTTCAGCAAGGAAGCGAGCCACGTTGAAGGTTTCGCTAAGGAATGCGCCGTCGTTACGCATTACCGCCTGATGAAAAACCCAGACGGACCAGGTGTTGTCGTCGATCCTGAGGCAAAACTGGAAGAAGAGTTGATAGTTCGTCCTACATCAGAGACCATCATTTGGGACACATATAGAAACTGGATTAAGAGCTATCGCGACCTCCCGATTTTGTGCAACCAGTGGGCTAACGTGGTGCGCTGGGAGATGCGTACTCGTTTGTTCCTTCGTACCGCTGAGTTCCTGTGGCAGGAAGGTCATACCGCTCACGCCACAAAGGAAGAGGCTATGGCTGAAGCTGAGAAAATGCTCACCGTTTACGCTGATTTTGCTGAGAAATACATGGCTGTTCCGGTCATCCGCGGCATTAAGTCGGCTAACGAGCGTTTCGCAGGCGCTGTCGAGACATTCTGCATCGAGGCAATGATGCAGGACGGCAAGGCATTGCAGGCCGGTACCTCACACTTCCTCGGTCAGAACTTCGCTAAGGCTTTCGACGTGAAGTATCTTAATAAGGAGAATAAACTCGAATACGTCTGGGCTACATCATGGGGTGTTTCAACTCGTTTGATGGGTGCTTTGATCATGGCTCACTCTGATGATAACGGACTCGTTTTGCCTCCAAAGGTTGCTCCAATCGAGGTGGTTATCGTTCCTATCTACAAGACCGACGACCAGCAGCAGGCCGTTCTCGACTACTGCTCAAAGATGAAGCAACGTCTTGAAGCTAAAGGACTTAGAGTGAAATTCGACGACCGCGACACTCAGAAACCTGGCTTTAAATTCGCTGAATGGGAGATGAAGGGCGTTCCGGTACGTCTTGCAGCAGGTCCACGCGATGTTGAGAACCAGACAGTTGAGATCGCTCGCCGCGATACTTTGACAAAACAGTCGATTTCAGAGGCTGAGATGGAAGACCACATCCTTGGTTTGCTCGATGAGATTCAGGATAGCTTATACAACAGAGCTCTTGAATATCGCAAGGCCAACACACACCGTGTCGATACTTGGGATGAGTTCAAACAGGTTATCGAGAACGGCGGATTCGCATACGCACACTGGGATGGCACAACAGAGACGGAACTCGCCATCAAGGAAGAGACAAAAGCTACGTTACGTTGCATCCCATTGGATGACGACTACGAAGACGGAGTCGACGTACTCTCTGGAAAACCTTCAAAGAGAAGAGTTATATTCGCCAAGGCTTATTAATAAGGATAAGAAGGATACGTTTATCAGCATAGCGCTTATCCTTTTTATCTTTCGTATCTTTTTAAAGTGGAAGTAGTTGCCCTCTGGCAAATTCCCCATAGGTGACTTGGATGCTATCCGGGTCACCTTTATAATATATGTTTCCTAAGTGGGTGATGCGGGCGTTTATCATTCCGCTCGCATTGATGTAACAGTCTGTCTGGGCGTGATTGGCGATATCAACATATTGTGCTTCATAGTTTAAGGCGTCAATGATACCGTAACTTTTTTTGTGAATAGACAGATTTTTGTTGTTTTCACCGTGTAAGGTCAGTCGACTTGATCCGAATCCGTAAATAACTCGGAAATCAGCGCAATCGTTGATGTTAAGATCTATGTCGCCGCAACCGTCGTCAACTTCAATGGTGTAATATTCATTAGCATTTAATGGACCTGTGAAGTTGTTTTCTGTAGTCAAAGCGCCAGAAGCTGAGAAAACGAGCTTTTTAATGTCTTTGAAGTACAGAGTTGCACTTGTTTCATAATCGTATGGTCTTATCCAGTTTAAAGTTGTTGTGTTTTTAAGAGTTAATACGCCGCAACTAACATCGGATGTGATGTTGTCGATTATGTTTTTGCCTGTTGTAATTACGATATAGCATGTGTCGGAACGAACCAGCGATATCTTAACATTGTCAAAGATTCTAACTTCATTGAAGTCGGAAAGCTCTCTCGTTTGTGTAACGATTGGACCGACAGTAAGAGGCGCTTTCTTGCATGCTGAAAATGTTGCAAGAAAACATAATGCCATTATTATCAATATTTTATGTTTCATGTCAATTTATTCTATATCCGATTCCAATACCTATATAGTCAGCCCAGCCAAAGTGAGTGGTGAGCTGAATTGTGGCAAACAGACCTTTCCAGATGTTCTGCATGGCTCCCAATTTCTGATAAATACGACCTTCGCAAAGTTCTTTTCCAGCCAAATGGTAACCGAAATTAATATTGAAAGATGTGTTGCCAAAAGAAATCTCATAGGCAGCGTTTATGCCAGGCTTAAGTATTTCAATATCAGTGAATTCAATGCCGTCAAGGCGTAAAAGTTCTTTGTCGGTATTGTCATAAACGAGATCAAAACCGATGCCGAATTTGCTCATCTCCGTGACGTGTTTCAACGCGTTGAATTGGATGTTATAAACTTGCCAATGCTTACCATATCCAATAAACTGCTTGATGTCTTTGTTGGATACCAAAACAGCGAAATTGAACGTGAAATTCTCTTTCATCCAACTTCTATATTGTTTGTTATCAGTTGTTTGCTTCGCTATTCTTGGCTTAGGATCCTGAATAAAATATTTTGCTCCTATGCCGGCGTGTGCTATGTTGATTCCGTTGTTAGGCGAGCGCGTCGATCCATTTGAAAAATGTGTGAAACCGATGAATGCTGAGAGACCTAACCGGTTGGTAACCATGTAGCTGTAATCAGCGGAAATATTGATGGCGGCGTTGACATGCGAACCTATAAAAGTGTTTTTCGGGTTTTCAATTCTGTCGTATTTCTGCGTAACATAGCCGACACCTATTCCAAAACTGAAATTTATCTGATGTCTCTTGCTTTTCAAACAGTTGAAGTCAATATGCGGAAAAACGGCGAAAGCCCTGCCGATCTCAGGCATTTCACCTATTCCGGTGTATAAAAAACTGAATCCTACAGAAGGGTAATTTGACTTGGATTGCCAAGATTTTCTGCCCGTTGTGACTTGATGGAAACTTAATTCGAAGATTGGAAAATGCGACTGGAAATATTTCATCTCCGGATGATGGCAAATGATGAAGCCATAACTCGCCTTAAACTCAACTTGAAAATTTTTTACAATGATTGTATCGTTGCTTTTTGCTGATAACATATTGGTTATCAACAAAAACGATGATAATAAAACTATATATCTTAAACCATTTTTCACAATGCAAAGATACAAAAAAGGATTTCACGATTTCACTCAAAATGATGAAAAAATATGTATATTTGCAAAAATTTTAATCATGGATAAAAGATTAGAGGCTTTTAAGAGACTTTTGGATATTATGGACGACTTGCGTAAAGGTTGTCCTTGGGATAAAAAGCAGACCATTGAGAGTTTGCGTCATCTTACGATTGAAGAGACGTATGAGTTGAGCGAGGCGATATTAGCCTCTGATTATCAAGATGTTAAGAAAGAACTCGGTGATTTGATTATGCACATTGTTTTTTATGCAAGAATTGCCGATGAGCGAGGACTTTTTGATATTTCAGACGTTATAAACAGCATCTGTGACAAGCTTATCATTCGCCATCCGCATATTTACGGTGACGTGAAGGTGGAATCGGCTGAAGAAGTGCTGGAAAACTGGGAAAAGATAAAGATTAAGAAAGAGGGAAACAAGAGCGTTTTGGGCGGTGTTCCTGCAGGTTTGCCGCCGCTTTTGAAGGCATACAGAATGACCGATAAAGCATCTGGTGTGGGCTTCGACTGGCCTAACAAGGAGGAGTGTTGGGAGAAGGTCTTGGAGGAGATGAACGAGCTTCAGGAAGAGGTGAAGAACGACGGTCCGATAGCACGGAAAGATGAGGAATTTGGCGACCTTTTGTTCGCTCTCGTGAACTATTCAAGATTCATAAAAGTGAATGCCGATACGGCGTTGGAGCATGCAAATGCCAAGTTTAAAAAGCGTTTCACATACATCGAAGACAAGGCTCGCGAGATGGGAAAGAGCGTGGCGGATATGACTCTCGCCGAGATGGATGCGCTTTGGAATGAAGCGAAGAAGCAGGAGGAGAAGATGGTTAAGGAAGATAAGAAGGATAAATAGGATAAGAAAGATAAAAAATCTTGTTAAGCGAATAAAAATTTGTATATTTGCAGGTTAAAATGCATTAAAAATGAGTGAATTGGCAAAAAGAACGGTGTTCGGGAGTTTGTTTGTAATCATAGTGATTGGAAGCATTCTTCTGGATTTTTGGGCGTTTTTTGCAGTGATGCTGCTGACGGTAATCATCGGTTCTAATGAGGTTGCCAAGCTAATGCTGAAAGAAGAAAAAAGCAGTCTGACGCCATGGATAATGGTCCTTTCGACACTGTTTTATGCGCTGAATGTCGTTTTCTTCTCGTCTGAACATATAATACAAATGTTATTGATGCTTACACCTTTATTGATAGCATTATTCTCTAAAAATCATTCATTTGAAAAAGTCGCTGTCAGTTGTTGGACGGCAATGTTATTTGTGGCTTTGCCATGCTTGTTGATGATGGATATTTACAGGATGCCTGTAATGTTAGGCGGTAAGTATTTGCTCATCGTATTGTTCTGCTTGATTTGGATAAACGATGTTTTCGCATATCTGACTGGTATGGCCATTGGAAAACACAAGCTTTTTGAGCGTATCTCACCGAAGAAGACGGTAGAAGGCAGTATGGGTGGTTTGGTTATGACGATTCTGACTGCATTTTTAGTCAATCATTTTTGGTTGCATATCATGGGCGACTGGAAGATGATGGGAATGGCAATGGTTGTTGTGGTTTTCGGTAGTTTGGGTGACCTTTGCGAGTCGATGATGAAACGTCAGGCGGGAGTGAAGGATTCGGGTAATGTCATCCCTGGTCACGGTGGTATTTTGGACAGATTCGACGCTACCTTCTTGGCTGTGCCGTTTGTTTGGTGTTATTTGATGTTATTGTAAATCAATAAGATATGTATATTCATAAAAAAGGATACGGTGTTATTGCAACAATGTTTACGGTGCTTGTCTTAATCACCGTGGGCGTACTGATGTTGCTTAATGCTGTTTTGGAAACGACGCATTGGACTATTCTTGCCGGCGTTATAATAATAGGTGTAATAATTTTTATTTGGTCGATAACATTTTTCCGAGTTCCGACGAATAGAAAGATCACTCATGAGGAAAACGCCGTCGTTTCTTCCGCCGACGGTGAGATTGTAGCTATTGAGGAAGTTGAAGAGAAGGAATATTTCCACGATAAGAGGATTCAGGTGTCTGTGTTCATGTCGGCATACGACGTGCATGTCAACTGGTTCCCGATGAATGGTGTGGTGAGTTATGTGAAGTATCATCCGGGCAAGAAGTTGTTTGCTATCAATCCGAAATCGTCGGAATTGAATGAGCGTAACTCTGTGGTTGTCAAGGATGAAAAGGGTAGGGAAGTGTTGTTCAGACAGGTTGCTGGAGTGATGGCGAGGAGGATTGTTTGCAACATTAAAGAAGGCGACAAGGCAGAAGTCGGTAAAGAATTCGGCATGATAAAATTCGGCTCGCGTGTTGATTTCTTTTTGCCGATTGACGCTGATATTCAAGTGGAAATTGGCGATGACATCACTGGACAGGTTTCGGTTTTGGCATATTTAAAATAAAAAAAACTAAAAAAAAGTACGAACGATTAAAAAAACTTGTTATATTTGCAAGTTCAAATATGAATAACAAATTAGGAATTTGAATTAGAAATTATTGTTTAACTAAAATTAAATCACATGAAAAAAGTTTCTTTACTTTTTGCAATGATTGCCTTCTTATTTGGCAACGTATTTGCACAGACAGTTATCATCAATGATGACTTTGAGGCTTATCCTCTTGGTGGCAAGATCGCTCAGAGTGCACAGGCACAGGGTATCGATTGGTGGACAACATGGACAAACCACCCAGGTGGCAGTGAAGACGGTGTTGTCGCAGAGGCTGGCGGCACACAGTGCGGCTACATCTCAGGCAGCAACGACAACGTTCTCCTTCTTGGTGGTCAGGAAGCAGGTACATACGACCTCGAATTCGCTCTTTACTGCGATGAAGGCAAGTATGGTTACTTCAACATCCTTCATGAGTTCAACGGTTCAGGTTCAACATGGGCTATGCAGGCTTATTTGAACGCAACAAACAACGGTCAGAGCACAACAACTTATTCAGTCGGTCACGGTACAGTTCACGCTGGTGCAAACAGCAATGGTGATATCCCGGCAGTTGTTAACGAGTGGATGTTCATCAGAATCCGCGTTAACTGCGACGAGGACGTTGCACAGTTGTACTATCGTTCAGCTACAACTTATCCAGAGGAGCAGTTGATCGTTGAATGGCAGTGGAGCTTGGACAGCTTCGGTGAGCACACCGTTGGTCCAAAGATGGACGCTATGGACTTCTATGCACCACACTCAACACTCGGTTGCTACTATCTCGACAACTTCGTTTACACAAGAATCGGTGAAGTGACACAGGCTTCTCTCGAATTTGACACAGACGAGATTAACGCATTTGTTGCAGAAGATGACGTGGATGGTGTTGACATCAACATCAGCAATGCAGCAGGTACATCAATCGGTCGTTGGACAGGTTGGATTGACTTTGGTGCAAGCACAGTGACAACAGGCAACCACCAGATCAACTACGACGCAGAACCAGGTGAGAACTCATCACTCGTTGGTTTGAGTGTTGATGATCCAACACTCGTTGAGGTTGGTGCAATGTTCCCGGGTTCAGCATATGCTGGCGCAGCAATGGGCACAAAGATTGTGAGCGCACAGTATGTTGTCTTCACAGAGTCAACTGGTACAACAGGTATCGAGCCTAACACTCCTCTCACATTCCGTGTTTACGGTCAGGGTCTGTATGGCCAGCCAGGTGAAGTTCTTGCAGAAAAGGTTGTTCCTTATGGCTCAATCGTTGCTGATGATTGGACAGTTGCTACATTTGACACTCCAGTTGACCTTACAGGTTTCAACGTATGGGTGACAGTTGAGTTCACACAGGCTGTTGACGGTTATGCAATGTCATTCGACGGTGGTACACCAGCTGAACATGGTGATTACTATCGTACCAATGGTGGTGGCGCATTTGGAAAATGCTCAGAAGTGTTCTCAACAATTTATGGTAACTTCCACATCCGTATGAATACTCAGGGTGCTCCAGTTGATGCAACATGGGCAAACTTGAGCAAACCAGAAGGTCAAATGCCTATCGGTGGTTCAGATGTTGTTACAGTTAATTTGAACACAATCGGTTATTCGGCAGGTGATGTTATGAATGCAATGATTAAATTTATAACAAACGATCCAGACCATGAAGAGGTTGATATTCCTTTGACACTTACAGTTTCTGGTGAAGGTGTTGTTGAGACAGCAGAAGGCGCATTCAATGTATATCCAAACCCAACAACAGGTATGGTGACAGTTGAAGGTGAAAACATCAGTGCTATCGCTATCTACAGTGCAGCTGGCCAGCTCATCAACGTCGTTCGCGACAACAGAGTTGACATGAGCAGCTTCGGCACAGGTGTCTATTTCTTCAATATCATCGACAACGCTAACAATACAACAGTTCAGAGAGTTGTTGTTAAGTAATATTGAGATTTATTAACGAGCAGAAAAAGAAAGGATGCTGATGAGGCATCCTTTCTTTTTTAGTTTAGAGTTTAGAGTGTTGGCGGTACCATTCGAAGAGGGCGACGGAGGCTGCGTGAGAGACGTTGAGGGAGCGTGTGGGGCCGGGAATGGGTATGTAAACCACCATATCACATTGCTGTAGTATTTCCTCACGGATGCCATGGCTCTCGTTGCCTACGATGAATGCCGCATCGGAAGGCAGCTGTGTTGTGTATATGTTGGTGGCGTTTGTCGCTGTTTCGATGGCGACGATCTTTTTATTCTGTGGGATGAGTTCGCGAAGGTCGTTTTCCTCGGTAAAGTACCATTTTATATTGTCTTTGCTTGAAGCGGCGCATTTCCTCACCCTTCCGAGGCTGTTAGTGGGTTCCTTGCCTAGAAATATCATTTCTGAGGCTCCGATATTGTCGGAAAGACGAATCATGGCACCCATATTGTCGGGTGTGAGGAGGTTGTCGGCGAGGATGATGGGGCGAGGGATGGAATCGTAAATAGACTCAGGATGAGAATTTTCAAATAAAGTGTTTGATTTGAGGTACATGATAGGACTAATAGGGCTGATAGGACGAATAGAGGCGGCCTTGATATGTGTTTCTTTCCTCAAGGCGTTTTTCGATTAAAGATAGCACTTGGTCGTAGCGAAGGTTGAGCCAGGGCTTGGAGACCAGGTAGCGGGGTGGTACTTCACCGGCGAAACGCTCGATGACGATATTGGGGTTTAGGCGTTCGATGAAATCGATGACGAATTCGATATAATCTTCAAGTGTAAACAAATGAAAATCAGAGGGGTTAGCGAGATATTCGTCGGCCATATTTGTGTCTTTGAATATCTGAAGCTGATGGAATTTCACTGTTGTGAGAGGCAATTCTGAGATGATATCGGCTGTATGAAGCATCATTTCGCGAGATTCACCGGGGAGTCCGAAGATAAAATGGCCGCCGCAATGGAAACCATAATTGTGGACCATCTCGATGGCGTTACGAGCGGTGGCGAAATCATGACCGCGATTGACTCGGGATAATGTGGAATCGTAAACGGATTCAATGCCGAGCTCGATGATAATAGGACTAATATGGCGAGGACTAATACGACTGATTTCTTGCAGCAGCTCCATAATTTCCTCGGTGAGGCAGTCAGGACGGGTACCGATGACGAGACCGATGATGCCGGGAACTGATAATGCTTCACGATAAAGCTTCTCGAGTTCTGCGACAGGTTTGTAAGTGTTGCTAAATGCTTGAAAATAAGCGAGATACGATGAAGCTCGACGATAGCGGCGTTTGTGGAATTCTATGCCTTCCTCGATTTGTTGGCGAATGCTTTTCTCTGGTCGGCAGTAGGATGGGTTGAAGGCATCGTTGCGACAGAAGGTGCAGCCGCCAGTGCTTATCGTGCCATCGCGGTTAGGGCAACTGAAACCGGCGTCGATGCTTATTTTCTGTACACGACCGCCAAACTCGCGAATCATATACGACGAGTAGGAGTTGAAACGACGATTATCGTGCCATGGGAACATATTGTAATTTTTTTGCAAAGATACGATTTTTTTTTAGTTGACAGTTACCAGTTTGCAGTTACCAGTTTGCAGTTTATGGGGTTCCTCACCCCTAAAGGGGGACGGAAACAATTATTTTTTTTGTTGTCATTCCGAACGCAGTGAGGAATCTCATAATATTTTGTATTTTTGCACAATAAATTTTTACTGCAATGGAAAGTTTTAAAGTTGGAGATAGAGTTAACTTCTTGAATGACAAGGGTGGAGGTGTTATTAAAAAGATTATCGACACGAGAATGGCTGAGGTGGAAATTGAAGAAGGTTTCAACGTGCCTGTGTTGATGAGCGATTTGGTGTTGGATTTCAGGGCGCAACCGACACGACAGCAGCAGATGGTTGATAATGTGCAAAAAGAGATTAAGAATCAACAGATTATAGAAGAAGAGACAAAGAATGAGGCGAGGAGGAGTGAGTTGCGACGATTTGCAAGAAACTCAGAAGAGGAAGGTATATATCTGGCTTTCATTCCGCATGACCAGCAATGGCTTTTGACCGGTTTGATTGATGTGGCTGTTGTAAACAACACTTCGGCTGATGCTTTGTACAGTTTTAATCTGAAAGAAAAGGAGAAATATGCTAACATTGATTACGGAAGTATAGCTCCATTTTCGAAAGTGGTTGTTGAAGCTATTTCGCGTGACGATATCGAGCATTGGTGTGAGGGTGTGATTCAGGTGGTGCTTTGTCAGGATGACATCGATTTTGTTTATCATCCGTTGCATGCTCCTTTCTCATTGAGAACCAGCAGGTTTTTCAAAGACGGAAGTTTTATCGAGTCGGGGTTGCTGGGTGAGAAGGCACTGATGATTTGTTTATCGACGGTTGCGGCATTAAAAGGTTCGGAAACCGATTACACCAAGTTGATGAAAGCTGGTGTGATGCAGCCTAAGGCAAACAAGGACATAGTTAAGAAGGAGGCTGCTATTGACAGGCATCAGACGGAGCCGGGTGAGGCTATTGTGGATTTACACATTGGGGAGTTGGTTGACAATATTTTAGGAATGTCTAGCAATGATATCTTCAGGGTGCAGATTAGCTATTTCAAGAAAATGCTAGACAGTGCTATAGAAAACGACTATTCGAAGGTGACGTTTATCCATGGTGTAGGCAATGGTGTTTTGAAGAATGCCATTATTGAGGAGTTGAAAAATTACGATAATACGTCGAACAGGATGGCGTCGATTTCGAGGTTCGGAGTAGGGGCGATTGATGTGATGATTTCTGATAAAAAGAAGTGACCCCGCCGGGATTCGAACCCGGACCGAAGGAACCGGAATCCTTAATTCTATCCATTAGACTACGGGGCCCTTTCAGACTTTAGACCTTAGACCTTAGACTTTAGCAGTTATTACTAAGGTCTAAAGTCTAACGACTAAGGTCTTATTGTGGAGCTGGAGGGAGTCGAACCCTCGTCCAAACAAGGAACAATTATGCTTTCTACATACTTATTCTGTTGTTGGTTTTCGAGTTGTGCAAGGAAACAGACATCCTAATCGCAACCTTATCTCCTTGAGTTTCACGACGTTGCCGGAGTTTCCGCGTCGCTATCCCGAAATTGCTGAGCACCTCGTTGTCGGACCGGAATCGGGAGTCTCCATCCGCGAGATGTCTCGTCCTCTCACCTTGTGAAAGGATGAAGCTTGTCTACTGTGCTTCGACTAAGCAGCGAGAGCGTAAGTATTTTCGCCAATTAATTTTTTGCAGTCAAGATTTACGAGCGTCACTGCAAGGCTCGGTATGCTTACATAACCCTTCTACAAGCTGTCAAAACCGGTCAGCCCCAGGTTACATTGATTTCCTATCAAAAATCGTGCAAAAGTACGAAATTTTTCCGAATTATAGATATTTTTTTACATCGTCATCGGAAATTGTTGAGCCACAGAGGATTACGAGGCGTCCGACCACGTTTTGAAGTTCGCGGATATTGCCAGTCCATTGCTGTTTTTTCAGTTCTTCTATGGCGGAATCGGTGAAAACCGGTATTGGTTTGCCCATTTCGTTGGCGGATTTCACCACGAAGTTGTTGATTAATAAAGGTATGTCATCGAGTCGTTCACGCAGTGGCGGCACTCGCATTATTATCATGCTGATGCGGTGGTAGAGGTCTTCACGGAAGTTGCCTTTGGCAATTTCTTCCTGCAGGTTTTTGTTTGTTGCCGCGATGACACGGACGTTGACTTTTATTTCTTCTTCGCCGCCGACGCGTGTGATTTTATTTTCTTGGAGTGCGCGGAGTACTTTAGCTTGTGCAGCCAGGCTCATGTCGCCTATTTCGTCGAGGAACAATGTGCCATTGTCGGCAAGTTCGAAATCGCCTTTTTTCTGCTTGATGGCCGATGTAAAAGCTCCTTTCTCGTGTCCAAATAGTTGGCTTTCAATAAGTTCGGATGGTATTGCTGCGCAATTGACTTCAATGAAGGCGTTGTCTTTCCGAGTGCTTAGTTCGTGAAGCTGGCGAGCTACGAGTTCTTTGCCGGTGCCGTTTTCGCCAAGGATGAGTACGCGGGCGTTGGTCGATGCCACTCGGTCAATCATGTTACGTAACTCTTTCATTGCCAGTGAGTTGCCGACCATCTCATATTGTTTGCTGACGGCGTTTCTCAAAACTTTTGTCTCGTTGACGAGTTTGTTTTTGTCCAATGCGTTACGCAATGTTATGAGCATCCTGTTGAGGTTCATGGGTTTTTCGATGAAGTCGTAGGCTCCTTTTTTGATGGCCTCGACGGCGATATCGATTGTCCCGTGACCTGATATTATAATGATAGGTGTGTCGGTGACTGTTTTTGCTTTTTCGAGGAACTCTATGCCGTCCATCTGAGGCATTTTTATGTCGCAGAAAATGGCATCGAAGGTGTCGTTATGTAGCATGGGCAGCGCTTCTATTGCTGAAGGCGCCTCGTTGATGGTGTAGCCTTCGTTTTCGAGTATGCCGTGCATTGCTCTGCGGATGGCGGGTTCGTCGTCGATGATGAGTACTCGTGACATCAGAAGTTTGGTTTGAGTTCGGATTTTTTATAGAAGTCGTCGATTATGCGCACCGCTTCATCGACATCGTCGACCACATGGAAGATGTCGAAGTCGTTTTCTTTTATCATCTGATTTTCGAGTAGGGTATTGCGGAACCATTCGACAAGTGGGTTCCAGAACTCGGAGCCGAACATCACGATAGGGAAGTTGGCTATTTTGTTTGTCTGCATGAGCGTGAGGGCTTCTGACAGTTCGTCGAGTGTGCCGAATCCACCAGGAAAAGCTATGAATCCTTGGGCGTAGCGCGTGAACATCGTCTTACGGATGTAGAAATAGTCGAAGTTGATAGATTTGTCGCTGTCGATGTATGGGTTTGAGTGTTGCTCATGGGGTAGCACAATGTTGAGTCCTACGCTTTTGCCGCCTGCTTCATGTGCGCCTCTGTTGCCGGCTTCCATGATACCCGGGCCTCCGCCTGTGATGACTCCGAAGCCTTTTTCAACAAGTTTTGCGCCTGTTTCCACTGCTTTCTGATAAAATGGATTGTCTTCGTTGATACGGGCAGAGCCGAAGATTGCCACGCATGGGCCAATTCGTGAAAGTGTTTCGTAACCGTTGACGAATTCCGACATTATTTTGAACACCGACCAGGAGTCGTTGGCTTTTGTGACTGTCCAATTTCTTGTTTCAATAGCTTTTTTTATTTTATCTACAAAATTCATGACTTGATATTTATTTTTGCAAAGATACAAAAAATAATTGATCGGTTTAGATTTTTAATGCCATTTTCGAAATGCTCGCAGTACCCTGTGGTAGGTCGCATTTCTGCGAATGACACTAATAATCTTCGAAAAAATAATAAAGTATTTAAAAAAAATTAGTATTTTTGCAGCCTGTAAAGTTGCGGATTTAGCTCAGTTGGTAGAGCGGCAGCTTCCCAAGCTGCAGGTCGCGGGTTCGAGACCCGTAATCCGCTCAAAAATATTTTTGAAAATAAATGTCGGGTGTATTGAAAAAAGCAGTACTTTTGCACTCGCAAAAATAAGGCGATTGGAAGCTTAGCTCAGTTGGTTCAGAGCGCCTGCCTTACAAGCAGGAGGTCGCTGGTTCGAACCCAGCAGTTTCCACAAAAAAAGACCAGTCATGCGACTGGTCTTTTTCTATACTCTATACTCTATACTCTATTATCTAATTATCTTCCTCACTACCATTTTTCCGCTTTCAGTTACACCTTTTATAATATAAACGCCTTGATTTAAATCATTGATATTTGATGTGTTTGTAAGTTGCCCGTTGATATTGTATATTTCAACGATTTTTACTATTTCGTCGTATTCTATCTCTGCAACTGATTCGTGGCTTGGAATCTCGATGATGAGATAGTTTTCGCCGTTTGGAGAGTGAGCGAAGTCTGACTCGCAGTCTTCGTACCAAGCTGTGAGTTTGAAGATATAATCACCGGGTTCTCTTTCAATATAGTATGAAGTGTATTCGGCATCAATTTCTATTATTTCTTTAGTTTCTTCGCAGTATAGGTTGTAATGGAGAGGAAGTGGATCTGGCGCAGTCCAAGAGAGTATTGCTGCGCTGATTTGTGTTTCAGGGTTATAATAAGCTTCGCCTTCGAAGTTGGTAGGCGGATAGCATGGTGTGGGTGGTGTTGGAGGGGTGATTTCGCCCATCTCGCCATTCAGACCGATGTTTTGGCCGTACAATCCACCAGAAGAGACGTTGACCCAAGCTATGATATTCTGACCTTCGAGGTATCCGCAATTGTTTCGGCACATTGTGCGTGGATAGCTGTTTGAGCTCATGGTGGTGTTCCATATCTGTGTTCCATTGTCATTGATGCCCATGGCTTTGACAGTGCTGTAGTAACCGTCGCCTTCGGTATAGAAGACAGTGTATCCGCCACCGTATTCAAAAGCGTCGATTAGAATGTCGGAATGGGTCTGTCCGTTTTCTTCAACGACAACGAAGCCTTCATTCCATAACCTTTCACCAGTTTCGTTGAAACGGTTGACATAGACTCTCGATTCGCTTTGAAACTGTTCGTCGGTTTGTCTGTAAGCAATGATGAGGTCGTGGCTGACAGGGTCAACAGTGGCGTATGCATTCAGATAGAAATTGGCTGGATCTGTTGAATGTACTGGTATTCCGTTGAGATCGAGGATTGTTGAGGCGCCGTTTTGGTTGAAATGGAACACGTATGTGTTGAAAGAGCCTCCTTGACCTGCAGGATGCCAGATGTAAACATATGCGCCGCCAAGACCATCGGGAACGACATAATGAGTATAGCTGCCGCCTATTGTCAGTGGTGACATGAGCTGGACGTCGTCTGATATTTGAGTGCCGTCTTTGCTGTAACCGACCACGCGGATGTCTTTCTCGTAGAAATAGGTATATGCCCATTGTTCTTTTTCATAAACCACAAACACGTTGTTGTTTGGTGCAGGTACCATAAGTCCGAACATGCAAAGCTTGCCGCTATCATCGCTGATGGTGATTGTCGGGTTGAGTGTGCCGTTGGCTTCTATGTAGCAAACATAGATGTTTCCAAGGTCAACGCTGGTGCCGAGAGCCCACACGCCGCCGTCATCGCCAGCGAGGAGCTCGGTGCGTGACTCGCCGTAGCCGTCGAAGAGTGTGATTCCTTGCTCGCCCCAGGCATAGGAGCCGTCAGGGTTTATTTTTGTTGCAACAGTATGACCTGCTTCGGTGGCGAAACATGTCACTACAGCGCCGTCGCTTGTTGCAGCCATTGCAAAGCCCTGCGACCAGCTGGCCATCTGGTGATAACTTGGGTGGACACCGTCGTTATCCCATTGTGGCTCGCCTAATGAATTGATTCTCTGGAGTGTTGGTGCCCATCCGTTGCCTCCTACGAAACTGCTCCATTGGAGGTAGGTGTCGCCGTTAGGGCATGTAGCAATATAAATCTCACCAGCATCAGTCGAGGTGTTGGCAAGGAAAGTGTTGGTCACCGGATTGTTGACCCACTGAGCCTTGACAGTAAACGTCACTGCTAAAGCGATAATAATAGAAAATAGTTTTTTCATGTTTAATGAGTTTTAACCTTGCAAAGATATATAATCAAAATGAAAAATGCAAGAAAAAAATAAAATAGCTATTAGTAAAAATAGCCATTAGCCATTAGAAATTAACAAATAGCTAATTCTAATGGCTAACGGCTATAACCTAATGGCTAAAACCTAATGGCTTATGCCTTGATATTCGGCTCTTCCAAACCGAGGTGTTTCTTCTTATCGACAGCCTTGAGGTAGATACCGATGAGCAATGCTGCCACGCCAAGACATGCGAGCATCACCAAAGCCCAGGTGTAGTCGAGTTCGTGCGCGAGGGCACCCTCAGGGTTGGTTGAGGTTAAAACCTTGCCGATGAGCAATGGGAACAGCCACAGACCGATGTTCTGAATCCAGAAGATGAGAGCGTAAGCTGAACCGATGATCTTCTCGTCGACGAGCTTCGGGACGCTTGGCCACAGAGCTGCCGGGACGAGTGAGAATGATGCTCCCAAAACCAGGATGGTGACATAAGCCACGATAGTCCCACCTGCTGCGTTGCCTTTAAACATAGGCAGGATGAAAGCGAAGGTGAGGTGGCAGATAACCAGGAGGATAGAGCCAATCATAAGCATTGAAGCGGCTTTGCCTTTGTGGTCAACGTAGTTGCCAAGGATAGGTGTGATTGCCACTGCGAGGAGCGGGAACACTGCGAAGATTGTCTCGGCTGTGCCACGCATGTAACCCATGTAGCAGTAAACCACGAGAGCCACGACTGCGAGACCCATCAAACCGTATTTGAGACCTTTGTTGGTCTTTATGAAGTTGCTTGCGAACGAGCAGACAGCGACGAGCAACATCACGATGTACTGCACGATTGTCACTGAGTTGCTTGCCCAGAATCCTGTGCCAGGGTTGAGGGTGAGGTTGCACTGGAGCATATTGACAGCGTATTTTTGGAACGGGAAGATTGCTGAGTAGTAAAGCACGCAGAGCAAAGCGACGAGCCAGAAACCGAGGCTTGACAAGATCTTGCCGATATCGCTGACTTTGAACGGGTCGTCTTTCTCTTCAGCCTCGCCGGTCTGGGCGTCGAGTTTCTTATCCATGAAGAAATAAACCACAAACATCATGAGGGCGATGCAGAGAAGCACCACGCCGAATGCCACTGAGCGGCTGACGTTGATTTCTTCGCCGAGTTTTGCGAAATAAGGTGAGAAGATCATACATGTGGCGACGCCGAGACGTGCCAATGCCATCTCTGAACCCATTGCCAATGCTGTCTCACGGCCTTTGAACCATTTCACGATACCGCGGCTGACGGTGATACCTGCCATTTCAGCGCCGCAGCCGAAAATCATGAAGCCGATACCTGCGACCTTTGCTGAAGCCGGCATGCCTCTGTAGAACGGAGAGACGCCGAGTTCCTCGAAGAGCGGGATGTAGTTGAGGTTCTCGTTGAACCATAACTCAGCACCACTGCCACCGAAGTTTTCATGGATGGCGTAGTACTTGATTAAGCCGCCTACGAGCATCACTGCGCCCGACAGAACAGCTGTGAAACGCACGCCCATCTTGTCGAGGATGATACCTGCGAAGATGAGGAAGAACACGAAGACGTTGAGGAATGTCTCAGATCCTTGCATTGTGCCGAATGCCGAGCTGTCCCAGCCACGTTCGGTCTGCATCAAGTCTTTGATAGGGGACAAGATGTCCATGAAGATGTAGGCGCAGAACATTGCGAGCGCCAACAGCAGCAATGCAGTCCATCTCATGGCCGCATTGTCGCGTAATGTCTGAATTTTTTCTGTCATAACAATATTTGTTTAAAATTAATATTCAAATTTAACTGACTAACTGAACAACTGACTAACTTATTCGGTTGGAAGCTGTACCACCTCTTTCTTATGTCCCTTCAACACTTCTTTGGCGAAGTCGGCGATGGTTTGAGGGGTAATGCTCTTTACTATTTCGTCGTATTCAGCCACGATGTTGATGTTGTCGTCTTCATAGGTCTCGATGGCATTCATCCAGAAGCTGTTTTCTTCGAGATTTTCTTTACGTTTCTTGTAAAGATTTTCAACGACTTTTGTCAAGTCTTCCTGTGCCGGACCGTTTTGTGCCACATCGTTGAGCCCCTCATAAACTTTGCCCATGAGTTTTTCGTACATAGCTTTGTTGGTGTCAAATGCGATGAGGAAAAGGTAAGCGTTCTTTGGTTTGTCGGATACTTGTCCCATGACTCCGACGCCGTATGTGCCGCCTTCTTCCTCACGGATTGTGCGGGTGTAGTATATGTCCATGACATCACTTAAAGCCTTCATATAGAGTTCGTTACGATAGTTGTGCTCCATCGTTCCATTAATAATCATATAAATGGTGGCCTTTGGATTCTGCATTTCTTTTTCATATTTGCAGATGTAGTCGTTTTCAGGGATACCGAGGTTGATATCTTTCCAAGTCTCTTTGTTTTTCTTTTTCTTCAGAGAGGCCAAGTACTGTTCAACCAATGGTTTGAATGTTTCTTCATCGATGTTTCCGACGAAATAGAATGTGAAGTTGTTAGGATCTTTGAAACGGTCTTTATAGAGTTTCATTGCCTTTGCGTAGTCGAGTTTGTCAACGTCTTCGGCTTTCATTCTCATACGGAGCGGATGGTTGTTGTACAACACCTTTGTGAGGGAGTCTGAGAAAGCTATCATTGGGTTGAGTTCTTGATTTTCAAGAGCTGCCTTGGTGCGCTGGGCGTATGACAGGAATGCTTCTTCATCGGCGCGTGGTGCGGTGAAGTACAGATAGATAAGCTGCATCATTGTTTCGAGGTCTTTTGGTGAGCAGCTTCCGTTCATGCCTTCTGAGTAAGTTCCGATATATGGATTGACGCGCACTTTCTTGCCGGCTAATACCTTCGGGAGTTCTGTCGCGCTGAAATTACCAACACCGCCCAAGGTGATGAGGTCGTTGAGTTCCTGCAAAGTGAAGAAGTCCTCTTGTTTCAAAACTGAAATACCGCCTTTGCTTGTTGCGGTGAATCTGATTTCGTCTTCCTTGAAATTGGTCTTCTTGTAAACAATTCTCATGCCATTGCTGAGTGTCAACACTTTAGCGTCGAATTCAGGCATCTCGGTCTCTGTTTTAATCTTACCTGGCTTTGGCAATTTTTCCACGATAGGGCCGTCGAACACCTCTTCTGTGTAAGGCTCAACTTCTGCTTCGCAGGCTGCTGTATAAGCTGCGAGGATTTCTTCAACTGTTGGAAGTTTCTCGCCTTCTTTTTTCGGCGCTGTCACAGTGATGACGAGGTTGTCGTTATGCACGAGCTGTTGTGCAACCATGTTAATCACTTCGAGAGGAAGATTCGGTACAAACCGTTGATATAAAGCGTATTCGGTTTCGATGCCCATCATAGGCTCGTTGCTGAGGAAGTGATTGAGGCATTGGTTATAATATACTCTGTTTTCGGTGTTGTTTCTCTCGTTGTATTGGCTTTCAATGCGTTTTAGGAAATCAGCCTTGGCTCTTTCATATTCCGATGCTGTGAATCCGTATTGTGCCATGCGATTGTTTTCTTTCACGAGAGCTGTGAGTGCTTCGTCAATGCCTGCTGCGTCTTTAGCCATTGCCATGCCGCACCATGCGTCCTCGGTAGGCGCGATGTAATAGTTGGAATAATAGCTGTAGCCATAGACAAACGGAGGGTTAGCTTTCTTGGTGATTTCCTGTAAACGGTTGATTTCCATTGTGGTAATCATTGAAAGCGCATATTGTCCAATCCAATAGTTCATGTCATTTTTCAATGAATCAGGAAATGCTTCTGTTTTGTAGAAAATGTTAACCTGATATGCTGTTTCTTCTGGATCTGAAGCTATTGCCACGATAGGCTCGACGTTATCTTCAATCATAAACCGTGTTCTTGGAGCCGGGTTGACAGGAGCCTTGATGTCGGCGAACATTTCTTTGATGCGAGCTTCAATTGCATCAACGTCGATATCTCCTATGATGATAAGTCCTTGAAGGTCAGGACGGTACCATTTGTTGTAGTAATCACGGAGTGTTTGATACTCGAAGTTGGCGACGACTTCCGGGAGTCCGCCAGGCAGACGGTTGGCGTAAGGGCTGTTTGGATACATGATTGGCAGGATTTCCTGCATGATACGCTGGCTTGCGTCTTCGCGTGTGCGGAGTTCTTCGAGGATGACACCTCTTTCATTGTCGATTTCTTCTTCTTCGAGAGCTATGAAGCTTGACCAGTCGTGGAGGATGAGCAAGCATGTGTCAACGAGACCAGGAAGGTTTGTCGGCACGTTTGTAACCATGTAAACGGTTTCGTCGATGCCTGTTCCTGCATTGAGGTTTTCACCGAATTTGATGCCGCGACTCTGGAGGTACTCGCGGAGCATCATTCCCGGAAGGTTGGTTGTTCCGTTGAACGCCATGTGTTCGAGGAAGTGGGCGAGACCGCGTTGGCTCTCCTCTTCGAGGATGGAGCCGACTTTCTGTGCGATGTAGAAGTCAGCACGCTGTGCCGGTTTCTCATTGTGACGGATGTAGTAGGTCATGCCGTTGTCGAGTTTGCCATACCTGACGGCAGTGTCCATAGGACATGGCGCTGCCATCTGGGCGATACTTGTCATCGCCATAACAACGATGAACATTGCTGATAAGAAGATTTTTTTCATGTTTTAAATATTAAAATTACTATCAAATTCAATTGTAATCAATATAAATGAATCACATATTTTTCAACAAAATAGGGTTCTTCATACCATTTCGTAATCGAAGTGCTCTTGCGTTTCCAGTTTTTCGGCACGTTGCGTAGCTCTTCCTCTATGTCGCCGCCTTTCAAATATAAAATTCCTCCAGCCTCGATGTCGTTGGTGACACGCAGTTTGTTGTTGCACCATTTCACGAAATCGGGGAGTTGTGTGACAGCACGGCTGACAATCACGTCAAACTTCTCCTTGATGTTCTCAGCACGCTCTTGAATGGCCTTAACATTTTGTAAATCAAGCTTTTCAGCTACGTCTTGAACCACTTTAATCTTTTTGCCTATGCTATCGACGAGCAGGAACTGGGTTTGCGGAAACATGATTGCCAATGGAATACCCGGAAAACCGCCACCAGTACCAATGTCAAGCACTTTCATGCCTGGCAGCAGCTCGAAATATTTCGCGATTGCCAGCGAATGCAGGACATGATGCTCGTAGAAATTGTCCATGTCCTTCCTTGAAATGAGGTTTATTTTGCTGTTCCAATCCTCATAAAGTGGCGCAAGTTTCTCATACTGAGCCATTTGCGCTTCAGTGAGGTTGGAAAAATATCTTTTTACTATTTGATAATCCATAATCTGCAAAAATACAAAAAATAATTTATTTTAATAAATTAAGTTAAAAATTAAAAAAAACTTCTGCCATATATATTAAATGTGTAATTTTACACGTTAAATTTTTATGGCGAGAGGAATTGGAAATATTGCCCTTATTTTATTCATGATGTGGGGGATGACTGTTTTTGCCCAGAATAACGGGCAAAATCAGGAAGTTGTTGCATATATTGAGAAATACAAGGATTTGGCGATGGAGGAGATGGTTAATAACAAGATTCCTGCCTCAGTAAAATTGGCTCAGGCTATCCTTGAGTCAAGACACGGGACATCTGAACTGGCGGTGAAGAGCAACAATCATTTCTGCATCAAATGCCATTCTAGTTGGACTGGAAAGAAAACGTATTATGACGATGATGCCAAAGGTGAGTGTTTCAGAGTGTACAACAGTGTAGAGGAGTCGTATCGTGACCATTCCAATTTTTTGAAGAACGGCAGCCGTTACGCGTTCCTTTTTGATTTGAAAATCACCGATTATAGAGCTTGGGCAAAGGGTTTGAAAAAAGCCGGTTACGCGACATCACCGGTTTATGCGTCGGCTTTAATCAAGATTATCGAGGATTACAACCTACAGCAATATGACCAAATGGTCGTGAATAATAAGTTTAAGCCAAAGAAAAAGCAGAAAGAGGTTAAAAAAGAGGTCGAAAAGAAGTCTGAAGAAACACTTAAATCCCAGAAAATCAACAAGAAACAAGTTAAGGAAGTTGTTGGGGCCGTTCCTGTTCTATCGGATTGTAAAGTTGTTGCAATGACATCAGACCATCATTACATAAGAGAAAATTTTGGGGTAAAGTTTGTGTTGACAAAAGACGGTGATGATATAGAAAATCTAGCTAAAGAATTGAAAATCAGTAAGAAGCAGCTGTGGAAATATAATAATTTGAATCAGATGAAGACGACGTTTACGGCGGGTGAGGTGCTTTATATCGGGCAGAAACGATATAAGGCGGCCTCGGGTTATAATGCTCATGTCGTTAAGCCTGGCGAGACTTTGTCGAAGATTTCTCAGCTGTATGCAGTAAAGTTGCAACGGCTGTTTAAAATGAACGGTCTGGACGAGACCTCGAAACTCCATGTTGGAGATACTATAATTCTAAGATAATCAGTAATTTAGAGTTCTTTTTTGAGATATCTGGCGGTGTAGCCCACTGCTTTTTCCACAATCTCTTCGGGTGTGCCTTCGCACAGTATGTTACCGCCGCGTTCGCCGCCTTCCGGTCCCATATCGATGATGTAGTCGGCCATTTTGATGACATCCATGTTGTGTTCGATGATGAGCACGGTGTTGCCTTTGTTTACAAGTTTATTCAGCACTTCCATCAGGATTTTGATGTCTTCGAAATGCAGACCTGTCGTAGGTTCGTCGAGGATGTACAGGGTTTTGCCAGTGTCGCGTTTCGACAGTTCTGTGGCGAGTTTCACGCGTTGCGCTTCTCCACCTGAAAGCGTTGTCGAGGGCTGTCCCAAGGTAATGTAACCGAGTCCGACATCTTGTAATGTCTTGATTTTCTGTAGGATAGATGGGAAATTCTCAAAGAAGACAACAGCCTCGTCGATTGTGAGATTCAGCACATCGTTGATTGATTTTCCTTTAAAGCGCACTTCCAGTGTCTCGCGGTTGTAGCGTTTGCCTTGGCAGGACTCGCATTGCACGTGCACATCTGGCAGGAAGTTCATTTCTATGACTCTGACACCTGCGCCTTGGCATGTCTCGCAGCGGCCGCCTTTCACGTTGAACGAGAATCGTCCAGACTTGTAGCCTCTGATTTTTGACTCAGGCAGTTCGCCGTAAAGTTTTCTTATCTCATCGAATACCTTTGTGTATGTCGCAGGGTTGGAACGTGGTGTCTTGCCAATCGGCGCTTGGTCTATTTCGATGACTTTGTCAATAAACTCAAGGCCTTCGATGCGATCGTATGGCAACGGGTTTTTCTCTGAGCGGTAAAAATGTTTGCTCAAGATAGGGTAGAGTGTCTCGTTTATCAGCGTTGACTTTCCTGAGCCGGAAACGCCTGTCACACAAATCATTACGCCCAATGGAAGGTCTAAATCGACGTTTTTAAGGTTGTGTCCCGATGCGTTATAAAGTTTAAGGTGCTGGCCTTCAAACGGTGTTCGTCTGGTCGTTGGCACTTCAATGCGTTTCTTACCTCGCAGATAGTCGCAAGTAAGGCCTTTGCCATGCATCGCTTCTTTGGGAGTGCCTTGAAACACTACGTTTCCGCCATTTACTCCAGCTCCTGGACCAATGTCGATAAGGTGGTCGGCGGCAAGCATGGTGTCTTTGTCGTGTTCCACCACGATGATGCTGTTACCAATGTCGCGCAGTTCCTTTAAAGACTCGATAAGTCGGTGATTATCACGCTGATGCAAACCAATGGAAGGCTCGTCGAGGATGTAAAGGATGCCGGTGAGTTGAGAGCCAATCTGTGTCGCTAATCTAATGCGTTGCGACTCGCCCCCCGACAAACTCTTGGCGGGACGGTTCATATTCAGATAATCGATTCCTACATTGAGCAGGAAGCTGATTCGTTTCTTTATCTCGTTGAGAATGTCGTGTGCGATTTCGTTTTGTTTGTCATCGAGATGCTTTGGAAGGTTGTCGAGCCATTTCGATAGCGAATTGATATCCATGTCGGCAAGCTCCGCGATATTTTTCCCGTTAAGTCGGAAATAAAGAGCTTCTTTTTTGAGTCTATGTCCATGACATTCAGGGCATTCTGTCTCGTTCATGAAGCTGTTTGCCCATTTCAGAATCGAAGCCGGTGCATTCTCCTCGTTCATTTTCCTGATGACGTTGATGATGCCCTCGAACGGTGTTGAATACGTTGATTGCGTACCGAGGTATTCTCTGGTGACTGTGAACGACTCGCTGCTTCCGTAAAGTATGATGCTCATGGCGTTTTCCGGAATCTCGCTGATTGGTGTGTCGAGAGTGAATCCGTATCTCGAGCCGATAGCCTCAAGTTGGCTGAAAACACTGTTGTTTTTGTATTCTCCTAGAGGAGCGAGGCCTCCTTTTTTCAGGCTCAGTTTCGGGTCGGGGATTATTTTGTTCATATCGACCTGGATGACTGTGCCGAGGCCGTTGCATTTCGGGCAGGCGCCGTACGGTGAGTTGAAACTGAACGTGTTAGGCTCCGGGTCTTGGTAAGCGATGCCTGTCGTGGGGCACATCAGAAGCTTGCTGAAATAACGAGCGTCGGTGGTGCCTTCTTCCTGCACCATCAGCATGCCCTTGCCTCGGCGGAATGCGGACTCCACCGATTTCACTATGCGTTCTTTGAAGTCTTCATGAACGACCAATCGGTCTATAACAATCTCAATATCATGGGTTTTATAACGGTCAAGCTGCATTCCGAATGTGAGCTCGCGAATCTCGCCATCGACACGTACTTTAATATATCCTTGTTGTCTGATTTGTTCGAACAAATCTCTGTAATGACCTTTGCGTCCTCTTACTACTGGAGCTAACACATTGATTCTCTTGTCTTTGTATTGCTCCATTATCATTGTTGTGATTTGTTCTTCGGAGTAACGCACCATCTTCTCGCCGGTATTGTACGAATACGGCACCGACGCGCGGGCGTAGAGCAGTCGCATAAAGTCGTATATCTCGGTGATGGTTCCTACTGTTGAGCGCGGGTTACGGTTCACCGACTTCTGTTCTATGGAGATGACAGGGGAGAGGCCTCTAATTTCATCGACATCAGGGCGTTCCATGCTGCCGATGAATTGGCGTGCATAGGACGAAAAAGACTCCATATATCGACGTTGGCCTTCGGCGTAGATGGTCTCGAAAGCCAACGACGATTTGCCCGAGCCGCTCAAGCCCGTTATCACTACAAGTTTGTCGCGCGGGATGCGTAAGTCTATGTTTCTCAAGTTGTTTTCACGCGCCCCGTAAATCTCGATAAACTCGTCTTCAGCAATATTTCTGTCTTTTTCAGCCATAATAATCAATTCAAATATTCAAGAATTGTGTCGTTTTCAAAATTCATGATATCACCGCCAGTGGCCTCGTTGCAGTAATCTGTCGTGAGGTTGAACGGCTTGACAGGAATTTTGATTTCATAGACAACACCTTTTTTGACTTTTAACGATTGAGAACGCAGCCAAGGGTTGAAAATCTTTAGAAGCTTGTATGTTATATTATGTTCAAGTGCAAAATCGGCCCAGCTTTCAACACTTTTGTCAATGACAATTGTTTTATATTTAAATGGCTGATACTCAAGACTTTTACTTACATATATTCCGTATTTTTCAGGATTGCTTAGTATTGTTTTAAAAGCCAGAATTCTGAAAATGTATCGTTCTGTCTCGTCGGCCATAAGCAAGTCGTAGTAGGAGTGAACTTTCTGTTCTCTCAGAAACTTGTTAAGTCGGCGTGTTCCGGCGTTGAACGAAGCGGCCACGAGTGTCCAGTTATGGTAAATCTCATACGATTTGAGGAAATAACGGCATGCTGCTTCTGTTTCCAGCTCGACGTTATAGCGCATATCGACTTCTTTGTTGATTTCGAGTCCGAATTCCTTGCCTGTAGGTTCCATGAACTGCCAGAATCCCACGGCTCCTGCCGGTGAAACGGCGTTTGTCAATGTGCTTTCGGCGACGCACAGGTATTTGAAATCGTCGGGGACGCCGTATTTCTTCAGGATTGGCTCGATTACTGGGAACCAGCGTTTTGAGCGTTTCACCAATAGCATGGTGTTGCTGTGGAAATAACATGTCGAGAGCAGCTCGCGTTCGTAGCGTTCGCGGATGTTGAACATCTCCAAAGGCACACGCTCGTCGGCGAATGTGATATCCTCGGTGAACTCGATGTCGTTGCTACGCAAAGCGATCTGGTCGAGGGAAACAGGACGTTTTTCGGCTATCTTCAACGCCCTGATGCCCACGATACATGCCACAATAGCTGCGATTCCGACTGCCAAAACGGCAATCTGGAGTGCTATTACAACTTTTTTGTTTTCCATTACAGATGAACCACTTCGCCGTATGCTGCCGCTGCTGCTTCCATAATGGCTTCCGACATTGTCGGATGCGGGAAGATGTTCTCGATGATGTCGCGTCCTGTGGCGCCGAGTTCGCGTGCCAGCACTGCTGTGGCGACCATCTCAGTGACGTTTTCGCCGACCATGTGGCAACCGAGCCATTTGTCTGTCTTGGCGTCGAACACCACTTTGATGAAACCGTCTTTGTTACCTGCTGCTGCCGCCTTTCCTGATGCTGTGAACGGGAACTTGCCGATTCTCACCTCGTAGCCTGCTGCTATGGCTTTAGCCTCGCTCAAGCCCACTGATGCGATCTCAGGAGTGATGTAGGTGCAACCAGGTATATTGTTGTAGTTCAACGGCTTAGGATTCAAGCCACAGAACTTCTCGACGCAGATGATAGCCTCGTGTGATGCCTTGTGCGCCAATGCCGGTCCGTGCACGATGTCGCCGATAGCGTAAACGCCTGGGACGTTGGTTCTGTAATAGTCGTCAACTGTGATTTTGCCGCGCTCGTTGGCGATGCCGAGGTTCTCGAGACCGAGATCTTCGAGGTTGGTCTGCACTCCGACAGCTGAAAGCACTATGTCAGCCTCAACGACTTTCTCGCCTTTCTTGGTGCTGATGGTGCAAACGCATTTCTCGCCTGTAGTATCGACGTTGGTGACGGAAGCCTCGGTCATCACTGTCATTTTCAGTTTCTTGAAGCAACGCTCGACTTGCTTTGAAACCTCTTCGTCTTCGTTCGGGACGACGTTTGGCAGGAATTCGACCAATGTCACTTTCACGCCCATCGAGGTGAAGAAGAAAGCGAACTCAGAGCCGATGGCACCTGATCCGACGACCACCATTGTCTCCGGAAGCTTGTCGAGCACCAAAGCTTGGCGGTAGCTTATTATTTTCTTGCCGTCGATAGGCATTGCCGGCAGCTGGCGCACTCTCGAACCTGTTGCGAGGATGATGTGGTCGGCCTCATATTCTGTTGTATTTCCTTCAGCATCAACGACTTTCACGGTCTTGTTTGCTGTCAGTGAGCCGAGACCTGGAATCAGTTCGACATTGTTCTTTTTAAAGAGGTATTGCACGCCTTTGCTCATTCCGTCGGCGACGCCACGGCTGCGGGCGACCACGGCCTCCATGTCGGGATGCACTTCGCCTTCGAGCTTAATGCCGTAATTCTCAGCGTGTTGCATATATGTATATACCGCTGCGCTCTTCAGCAAGGCCTTTGTCGGGATGCAGCCCCAGTTGAGGCATGTGCCGCCGATTTCGGCTTTTTCAACAACTCCAACCTTCTTTCCGAGCTGCGAAGCTCTGATAGCAGCCACATAACCGCCAGGTCCGCTACCAATTACAATAACATCGTACTTCATGATTATCAATGATTTATGTTTGTTTTTAATTTATTTTTAATCAAAAATATTTTATCGTGCGAAAATACAAAAAATTTTCATATCTTTGCAACATTGTTAGTGGAGAATTTTCTCCATGTTAATATTTGCCGAAAAGCAATTTTTTTCAAAAAATTTGTTCCTTTTAATTATTTAAATTATGTTAGCTGATTATTTCAATAATCCGCTTATGCCGATGTCACATTCCGGCATGTCGGAGAAATGGTATGTGGTGGCCAGCACCCGAGAGAGAAAACTCTTCAAGAAAATCGATGTCTTTATGTATCTGTCTATGACTCATGACAATATGTTTGACCTGCTTTACGTCTCGTTCGATGAGATAAACCGTCGCCTGACACGTTGCTATCATGGCAAATTTGTCATAAAATTGAAAAATAACTATTTGATTATTCGTCAAGGCCTCTGGAGAAAGAAATTTTTTGTCATAGCAAATAATCAAGCAATGACATTGGTAGCTTTGACAAATAGAAGAAAATCAAAGGTTTGGATATTATCTAAAGGACTTCCGTACAATGAAACTGAATTGAAAAATATCTTGCAAAACATTAAAAATCAAGGTTTTGATGTGGAAAACATTGAGTTATTATATGATTTAAAATCCAATATTTAAAATTTGAAAATTAAATAGTAAAAGATCGTTGTCATTGGCCGGCTAAATTATTTTATATACATAAAAAATATTTCCGTATATTTGCAAGTTTTAATTGACAAGGATTTTTTGAAATGAACATATCGGAATTAACTGCTATTTCGCCTGTTGACGGCCGTTATCGCAAGAAAGTTGAGCGGCTCGACGAGTATTTCTCGGAATTTGGACTGATTCGCGCCAGAGTGATGGTGGAGGTGGAGTATTTTATCGCACTTTGCCAGCTGCCGTTGCCCCAATTGGCATCGTTTGAGCCGAAGTATTTCCGCAAGCTGAGAAATATTGTAAAAAACTTTAAAGTCGATGACGCTCTTGAGATTAAGGAAATTGAGAAGACCACCAACCACGACGTCAAAGCAGTGGAATATTTCCTGAAACGCCGCTTCGACGCGATGAATCTGACTCAGTTTAAGGAGTTTATTCATTTCGGTCTGACCTCACAGGATATCAACAACAGCGCTGTGCCGTTTACCATGAAAGAGGCGAACCGAGAGCTCGTTGTTCCTGCTATTGAAAAGATTATCAATCGTTTACGTGAGCTTGCTGAAGAATGGCGCGACGTGCCGATGCTGGCACACACACACGGCCAGCCTGCAAGCCCGACACATCTCGGAAAAGAGATATATGTGTTTGTCGAACGCCTCGAAAATCAGCTGAATGAGCTGAAGAGATTGCCGTTTGAGAACAAATTCGGCGGCGCCACCGGCAATATGAATGCACATAAAGTGGCTTATCCGCAGTTCGACTGGAAAGAATTCGCTGCGAAATTCAGCAAGAAACTCGGACTGAAACGTCAGGAAACGACAACGCAGATTGAGCATTACGACACTATGGCAGAGTATTTCGACGCCATCAAACGCATAAATACCATATTAATTGATTTATCGCGCGACATCTGGCTTTACATCTCGATGGATTACTTCAAACAGAAGATAAAAGCCGGTGAAGTGGGCTCATCGGCCATGCCGCACAAGGTGAATCCTATCGATTTCGAAAACGCTGAGGGTAACCTCGGAATGGCAAACGCGATTTTTGAGCATCTTAGCAGAAAACTGCCAATCAGCCGAATGCAGCGCGACCTTACCGACTCGACGGTGACACGTAACATCGGTGTGCCGCTGGCTCATACTTTGATTGCAACAAGCTCATTGTCAAAGGGTTTGGATAAACTGATTTTGAATGAGGCAAAGTTGCGCGCCGACTTGCAAAACAACTACGCTGTGGTGGCAGAGGCTATTCAGACGATTCTCCGCCGCGAGCAGGTTGAAGGAGCCTACGAGCTCTTGAAAGGACTCACGCGCACCAACGAGAAGGTGACACGCGAGTCGATTGACGCATTTATCGACCAACTGCCTGTCAGTGAAGCAGTTAAGAAGGAGATGCATGCCATCACGCCGGAAAACTACACCGGTTTTAATTACTAAAAATGACAAAAATGGGTAAAAAAAGAAATTTTCGCAGGATAATGCATTACGTAAAGCCCTACTGGTTTAGCGTTTTGATGAACATAGTGTTCAATATTCTGGCAATAGTGTTTTCATTGTTCTCTTTCTCAATGATAGTGCCGTTTTTGAACCTCTTGTTCAATCCTGACAACCTTACCACTGTCAAGCCGGAATTCGCCCTCGACACCGACACTTTGCTGGCGATGCTCGACTATTATGTGAGCTATCTCATCACATGGAAAGGACAGGAAACGGCGTTGATTTTCATCTGTTTGCTGCTTGTTGTGGCCTTCTTCCTGCGAAATATCACCACCTATTTTGCTCTTTATTTCATGGTCGGGGCGCGTGCCGGAACAATCCAGGATTTGCGCAATGATTTGTACAAAAAAATCATGATTTTGCCGCTTTCGTTCTACAGTAAGCACAAAAAAGGCGATATCATGGCACGAATCACCACCGATGTGCAGGAAATTGAGGTTTCGATTATCAGTTATCTCGACGTTTTCATCAAGTCGCCGCTGACCATTCTGGCATATTTCGCATATATGCTTGGTGTAAGCTGGCGTTTGACTTTGTTTGTGGTGCTTCTGCTCCCAATCGGCGGTCTCATCATCGGCTGGATAGGCAAATCGCTCAAGAAAGACTCCCTCGACGGACAGAACCGTTTTGCGGGAATGCTCGCCACCATTGAGGAAACCATCGGTGGACTTCGTATCATCAAGGCTTTCAATGCTATAGGCTACTCGAGCGAGAAATTCAACGAACAGAACGGTAAATACACTCGCGTAATCAAATTCGTGAACCGCAAGCGCGACCTCAGCTCCCCGATGAGCGAGTTCCTGTCGTCAATCATTATCTCCATCGTGATTTGGTTCGGCGCGACTTTGATTTTGGATGCCGCCAAGATTCCTGGAGCCGAGCCGAGCATCACTGCGGCGAATTTCATCGCTTACATCGTCGTCTTCTCGCAGATAATCTCGCCTGCTAAGTCGTTCTCGCAAGGTTTCTACAGTTTGCAGAAAGGTATGGCCTCAGCCGACCGTATCTTCGAAGTGCTTGACGCTGAAGAGGTTATCGTTGAAAAAGACAACGCACTCTCACTGCCAGATTTCAAAGACTCCATTATATACAATAATGTGAGTTTCCATTACAACGAAGTCAATGTGCTTAAAAATATCGATTTGACCATTCCGAAGGGTAAGATGATAGCGCTCGTTGGCGAAAGCGGCGGTGGAAAATCGACCTTGGTTGACCTGTTGCCTCGGTTCTATGACGTGAACGAAGGCTGCATCACCATCGACGGCACCGACGTGCGCGATTTCAAGATTTGCGACGTGCGCGGCTTGATGGGCATCGTTTCGCAGGAAAGCATCTTGTTTAACGACACCGTATTTAATAATATAGCATTCGGACTTGAGCACGCCACGCGCGAGGCTGTCATCGAGGCGGCAAAGATTGCCAACGCCCACGACTTCATCATGGAGATGGAGAACGGCTACGACACGCTGATTGGCGATCGCGGAATGAACCTCTCGGGAGGACAGAGACAGCGTATCAGCATCGCCCGCGCAGTGCTGAAGAACCCTCCGATTTTGATTTTGGACGAGGCCACTTCGTCGCTCGACACCGAGTCGGAACGCCTTGTGCAAGAGGCACTTGCGAAGGTTATGACAAACAGGACTTCGATTGTGATAGCACACCGTCTGTCAACGATTCAGAACGCTGATGAGATTTTGGTTTTGGTCAAAGGACAGATTGTGGAGCGCGGCAAGCATGAGGAACTCATCGAAAAAGGCGGCGTTTACAAGCGGTTGACCGATTTGCAGTCGTTTAATAATTGAAATGAAAAGAATTATTAACATAATAGACATGAGACTATGAGACGTGAGACATGAGACATTTTGTCACGTGTCCCGAAGTCCCGCGTCCCGCGTCAAAAATTAAATTATAAGAAAAGAAAACTATGGATTTAAGTAAAGTTGTTGCCATTTCTGGCAAACCGGGACTTTTCCTCGTCACTACAAACGGCGGCGGAAAACTTATTGTTGAGTCATTATTGGATGGAAAACGCATCCCTGCTTTCGCGAACGATAAAATCAGCTCTTTGGAGGAAATCAGCATCTTCACGACAGGTGAGGACAAGCCTCTGAAGGAAGTTTTCATGAGTATTCATGAGAAAATCGGCGACAAACTCGATTTCGACCCGAAGAAGGCATCGCCAGTCGAGTTGAGAGAGAAATTCTTGCTCGTGTTGCCTGACTACGACGAAGACGCTGTGTATCAGTCAGATATGAAGAAGGTGTTCCAGTGGTATCAGCTTCTCAACGACAAGGGAATCCTTGATTTCACTGTTGAGGAAAAGGCAGAAGAGACAACGGAAGAGGCTCCTACTGAGAAAAAAGAGGTGAAGAAAGCCCCTGCAAAGAAAGCGGCTCCTAAGGCAGCACCGAAGGAAAACGTGAAAGCAGCTGCCGCTCCGGCGACAAAGTCAACAAAGAAACCGAAAAAGGTGTAATAGACATTAGTCGTTAGACCTTAGACTTTAGACTTTAGTCGTTTAGTAGCATGAAACAAATTATTGATTTTCAAATAATCGAGAAACAATCATTTCAGCGTGCGGCGTTGTTGAAATTGAAATCATCAACGCCGTTGCCTGAAATCCGTGGCGGCCAGTTCGTGAACGTCCGTGTTGACGGTTGCGACAAGGCCTATCTGCGTCGTCCGATTTCAATTCATGACGTTGATTATCAGAAAAATACGATAGATTTGCTCATTCAGGAGAAGCACGAAGGCACAAAAACCCTGTGTGCATTGCCAGAAGGCGCCAAGGTGAATGTGGTTCTGCCATTAGGCAACGGTTTCACCATGCCTGAGAAGGACGATAACATATTATTAATAGGTGGAGGAATCGGAATTGCGCCGTTGCTGTATTTTGCGAAGACGATTCGCGCCGGGGTGCATTTTTTGTTGGGTGGTCGCACGCAGTCCGACCTGATGCTCCTTGATCGTTTTCGTAATGAGGGTGACGTCTTCATCACAACTAACGACGGCTCGATGGGCGAGAAAGGTTTTGTGACCGACCATTCATTGTGGAATACAATGAAAATCAATAAGATATACGCTTGCGGTCCGATGCCGATGATGAAGGCTGTGGCAAAGGTGGCACGTGAAAAAGGTATCTGGTGCGAGGTCTCTTTGGAAAATCAGATGGCATGTGGCATCGGTGCCTGTCTGTGCTGTGTGGAAAACACCAAAGAAGGTAATCTGTGCGTCTGTAAAGAAGGTCCGGTTTTTAATATTGAGAGGTTGCTATGGTAAAGACAGAAATCAAACTCAAGGGTCTGACCCTCAAAAACCCCGTCATGACAGCGTCGGGGACGTTCGGATACGGCGAGGAATACGCTGATTTTGTTGACCTTTCGGAACTTGGTGGCATCATCGTGAAAGGCACCACTTTGCATCACCGCGAGGGCAATCCTTATCCGAGGATGGCAGAAACGCCGATGGGCATGCTCAACTGCGTCGGACTCCAAAACAAAGGTGTAGATTACTTTATTGAAACGATTTATCCAAGAATCAGACATTTTGAAACCAATGTGCTTGTCAATGTAAGTGGCTCAAACATAGACGATTACGTCACTGCTGCCGCAAAAATTGATGCACTGGAGGATATTCCTGCTATTGAACTTAACGTTTCGTGCCCCAACGTGAAGCAAGGAGGCATGGCGTTTGGTGTGACCTGTTCGGGCATCGAGCAGGTGGTGAAGGCCGTTCGTGAGGTCTATCACAAACACTTGATGGTGAAACTTTCGCCGAATGTGACCAATATCGCTGAAATCGCGCTCGCTGCAGAAGCTGCCGGTGCCGATTCCGTCTCCTTAATTAATACATTGCTCGGAATGGCTATTGACTCCGAGACAAGAAAACCGATTCTCTCGATGGTAACAGGCGGATTGTCAGGCGCTTGCGTTAAACCCGTTGCCCTGCGCATGGTGTGGCAGGTTGCCAAAGCGGTTAAAATACCTGTAATTGGTTTAGGAGGAATCTCATCAGCAACTGACGCAATAGAATTCCTGCTAGCTGGTGCTTCAGCCATCCAAATTGGCACCGCTAATTTTATCGACCCTGCAATTTCCGGCAAAGTCGCAAAGGGCATTGTGGAGTATTGTGAGAGACAAGGGGTGAAAGATGTGAATGAGCTGATAGGGGGACTTGTTCTCAGTTAGTCAGTTAACTTTTAACTGCTAACTGGTAATTGGTAACTGCCAACTATATTTACTTCCGGCTTAATCTCAATTCCAAACTTGTTATAAACTGATTCCTGAATCTTCTTCATCAAATCGAGGATTTCCTGAGGTTTGCCGCCACCATAGTGCACCAGGACGAGCGCCTGCTTGTCCCAAACGCCGACGTGGTTTTCGCGATAGCCTTTCCAGCCGGCACGGTCAATGAGCCAGCCGGATGGAATTTTAATATTATTGGCATCAATAGGATATGACGGCACGTCAGGGTATAATTCCTTGATTTCCTGATATTTGTCTATTGTCACAATCGCATTTTGGAAGAAACTGCCGACGCTGCCTACGATACCGACCTCGGGTAATTTCTCGGCACGGATGGCTTTCACAGTTGCTGCCACATTCTGTATCGTCGGATTTGTTATGCCGTTGTTCGCCAAATAATTGCGGATATTCCCATAATCTAATTTCAACTCTGTTTTTTTCTTTAAAACGAAATCCACCGCAAAAATCAAATCTCTACTCTCTACTCCATACTTTTTACTCTTATTTACTCCATACTCTTTACTCTTAAAAATCGAATTCCTGTATGAAAACCGACACTCTTCATTGCTGAAAACCTTATTTTGTCCTGTGATTAAATCAATCGTATGAACCTGATACACAGCGTCTTTCACCTCGGCACCATATGCCCCGATGTTCTGGACGGGCGCCGCTCCGACCTTACCTGGAATATCTGCCAGATTTTCCAAACCGTAAAGGTTTCTGGAAACGGTGTAATCGACAAAATCCTTCCAGACCTCACCGCAATAACAGCGAATCATCACGGTTTCATCGTTTTCATACAAAACCTCAATGCCTTTCAGATTCGGATAAACGACAAAACCATCGTAAAATTCATCGTAAAAAAGGATGTTGCTGCCACCGCTGAGGATTAATACGCGATTCATCGCACCTCTACAGGCGATAAATTCAGGATTCTGTAACAATTCATGAATATCATCCATTGTTTTCAATTCCTGAAAATACCGCGCCCTGACATCAAAACCAAATGTGTTCAGCTCCCGCAATGAAAAATTTTTCTCCATTTCCTGAAATTTTTTTCAAAAATAAAGAAAATTTGTCAAACGACAATAGAAAATCTGTAATTTTATAGCTTGAAAATTTTGATGTGGTGAAACGTGTTATCGTCTCGGTAATCAACGACTTAGTGACCGACCAGCGTGTCAACAAGTCGTGCCTGACCCTCCAACAGGCGGGGTTTGAGGTGCTTCTTGTGGGCCGTCGCCAACGCAAATCGCCTCCGATGGATGAGCGTCCATATAAATCGCACCGCATGAAACTGCTGTTCGAAAAAGGCCCGCTGTTCTACGCCGAGTTTAATTTCCGACTATTCATATTTCTACTTTTTCATCGTTGTAACTGTCTGCTGTCCAATGATTTAGATACTCTTTTGCCTAATTTCTGGATTTCAAAGTTTAAACGTGTTCCGCTCATTTACGACAGCCATGAATATTTCACGGAAGTACCAGAATTGGTGAGTCGTCCGAAGGTTCAGCGGGTGTGGAAGCGCATTGAGGAATATGTCGTGCCGAAATTGCCTGAGATGATAACGGTATGCCAGTCGATTGCCGATCTTTTCCATGAGAAATACGGCGTAAAAGTGCATGTGATACGCAACATCCCGATGCGCAAAATGCTTCCAACACCGGCATCTCGCGAAGAGGTTGGTCTCGACCCGAATAAGCATATCCTTGTTTTGCAAGGCTCGGGAATCAACATCCACCGCGGCTCGGAAGAACTTGTCGATGCGATGCAATATCTCGGTGATTGTCAATTGGTTATAATTGGCGGGGGAGATGTCCTGCCAATATTGAAAGAGAAAGTCGCGGCAAATCATTGGGGCGACCGAGTGAAGTTTTTCCCACGTATGCCTTACCAAAAAATGATGGCAATTACGCAGCTCGCCGACCTCGGTTTCACGCTAGACAAGGACACGAATCTGAATTACCGCTTCAGTCTGCCCAACAAATTGTTCGATTATATCCAAGCAGGCGTACCAATCATCGCTTCGCATCTGACGGAGATAGAACGTATCATAACTCATTATAACATAGGCGCTTTCATCGAAAATCACGAGCCTCGAACCATCGCCGACACAATTAAAAATGCGTTGAATGACGAAAAGAAGTTGGCGGAATGGAAAAATAATCTTATCTTTGCAGCGCAGGAGCTATGTTGGGAAAATGAAGAAGAGGTTCTGCTGAAGATATATGAAAAATACGTCTGATAATCATATACATATAGTCAGTTTCGACATTCCATGTCCCGTCAATTATGGCGGAGTCATCGACGTGTTTTTCAAACTAAAAGCACTCGTTGAGCGTGGATACAAGGTGCATTTTCATTGTTTCGAGTACGGCCGCGAGCATAGCGAGCGGCTTGAATCGCTGTGTTTTGAGACGCATTATTATAAAAGGAATATGTCGCTGAGAAATATGGTCAGTAATAAGCCTTTTATCGTAACTTCAAGAATATCAGAGAGATTGATTCAGGACTTGATGCGGGATGACTATCCGATTCTTCTCGAAGGTCTGCATTCTTGCGGCGTTTTGCTCGATCCTAGGATGCGCAACCGGAAGATTTTCGTCCGCACGCATAACGTGGAGCACGATTACTACCAATATCTGGCTGAAACCGAGAAAAAACTGGGCAAAAAGCTGTTTTTGAAGATTGAAGCTCGAAAACTTCGCAACTTTGAGCCGATTTTGGCTAAAGCAACAGGAATTCTTGCCATTTCCAATAAAGATTACGAATATTTCAAGCAGTCATACGAAAATGTTTATCTGATTCCAGCATACGCAGGCTTCGACAAGGTTGATGTGCTGGAAGGACAGGGTGACTATGTGCTTTATCATGGAAATCTTGACATTTCCGAAAACTACCATGCCGCGGAGTTTCTTATAAAAGATGTGTTCCAAGGAACTGACATAAAACTGAAGATTGCCGGCATGAATCCTCCTGGTCACCTGTCTAAACTGATTGAAAATCAACCGAATGTGGAGTTGATTGAAAACCCTGATGATGATACGTTGCAGGAACTTATACGCAATGCGCAAATCAATATTCTTGTTACGGCGCAATCCACTGGACTTAAGCTGAAATTGCTTAATGCATTGTTTAACGGACGTTACTGTGTGGTGAACGACAAGATGGTTGAGGGATTGGATATCAATGACTTATGTATGGTCGCCAACACTGCTGACGAGATAAAAACCATTGTTTCAAACCTCATGACGAAGCCTTTCGTCGAGGAGCAGGTCGAGATTAGGAGGAGCAGGATGGCTGCGTTTTACAATTCTTCACGCACCACCGACAAACTTGTTGAATTACTTGGTTGATTCGGTGATGGTGCCGTTGGAGCATTTTATCACGCGCGAAGGATATTTCAAAATCAGATTATAGTTGTGAGTCGCCATCAGAATGGTGGTGCCGTTGTCGCGAATTTTCATTATGAGCTTCATGACGTCGTTCGTCGTCTCAGGGTCTAAGTTGCCTGTGGGCTCGTCTGCCAAAATGACACTCGGGCTGTTGAGCAGTGCTCTAGCGATGGCAACGCTTTGTTGCTCGCCACCTGAAAGCTGGTGTGGCATCGACTTCCTTTTACCTTGAACGCCAACGAGTTGCAGTACTTCATCGATACGCCGGCTGACGCTGCTTTCGTCTTCCCAGCCAGTGGCTTTCAGCACAAACGACAGGTTTTGTTCTACTGTTCTGTCGTAAAGGAGTTGGAAATCCTGGAAAACGATGCCGATTTTCCTTCTCAAAAACGGAATCTCTTTTCTTTTCATGCTGTTCAAATCGTAACCTGCGATTTTAAAGCTTCCGTCTTTGGCAGGCAAATCGGCATAAAGCGTTTTCAGGAATGATGATTTTCCGGAGCCGCTGCGACCGATTAGATAAACAAACTCGCCCTTGCCAATCTCAAGGTTAATGTCCTTGAGAATCTGGCGTTCGTGTTGGAATACCGAACCGTTTTTTATGATGATGTCGCCGTTCACGATGAAAATCAATGTGTTAGAATTCAACTTTCGGAGCTGTCTCAGCACCTGCCTGAGCCTTGAAATATCCGACTTTCTCGAAATCGAACATGCCTGCGATGATGTTGCGAGGGAATTTCCTGATATACTGGTTGTAATCCTTCGCTGTCTCGTTGAATCTCTGGCGTTCCACGGTGATGCGGTTCTCGGTGCCTTCGAGTTGCGACTGCAATGCCATGAAGTTCTCGTTGGCCTTGAGTTCAGGATAAGCTTCCACAGAAACAAGGAGTCGAGACAATGCACCTGACAACTGGTCTTGTGCCGCCTGGAATCTTGCGATGTCCTCTGGGTCAAGGTCTGTCGGATCGATGGTTATGCCGGTAGCCTTTGAACGTGCCTCGATGACGTCTGTCAGAGTTCCCTGCTCGTGCTGGGCATAGCCTTTCACTGTCGCCACAAGATTCGGAATGAGGTCGGCACGACGCTGATAAACGTTTTCAACCTGAGCCCATTGAGCCTGTACGGTCTCCTGTTTCTCAACCATTGCGTTGTAACCTGACTTAAACCACAGATAAATAGCCAAAACGACTACAGCAATGATGACAATTGTTACAATACTTTTCTTTTTCATGTTGTTATAAATTAGTTAATACCGTTGAAATTCCTATTTATAAACTCGCTTAACTCTTTCCCTTTCAACAAATTCTTCGACAATCTCGCTAAGTCGTACAACTGGCTAATAACAGCCTTTCTCTCATCTTCAGGCTTGTCGAGCAATGTCGCGATGGCGGCGTTGTTGGTGTTGAGCATCAGGGTGTAGTTGTCAGGCATGTCGCCCCACATCGGCATTCCGCCCATCTGATTCATCTCCTTGTAACGGCGCATCCACTCGTTTTGGATGATCTCCACCGGGTCGTCGTTCTCGCCCAAAGTGCTGAACTCCACGTTGAAATGCGTCTTGTCGATGATGTCCTCGAACGCCTTCTTCACCTCTTCCTTCTGCTTGTCGTCGAGCTTCGATTCGTTCTTAACTTCCTCTTTCTCAATGAGTTTGTCGATTGTGTTCGAGTCAACTCTAGCGAATGAGGTATGCTCGAATTTCTGCTCAAACGTGCTGATGAAATGCGAGTCAAGCATTCCGTCGAGCATCAACACATTGTAGCCGCGTTCCTTAGCCTTCTCAATGTTCGTATATTGTTCATCGAGATTTGTCGCGTACAAATATACGACATTTCCGTCTTTGTTTTTCTGATTTTCTTCAATTAATTTTTTGTATTCCTCGATGGTGTAATATTTGCCGTCGGTATCTTTGAAAAGCATGAATTTCTCAGCTCTTTCGAAGAATTTCGGGTCGGCAATCATGCCGTAAACGATGAAAATCTTGATATCGTCCCATTTCTTTTCGTAGTCCTCGCGGTCTTTCTTGAAGAGTTCCTCAAGTTTTTCAGCCACTTTCTTGGTGATATAAGACGAAATCTTCTTCACGTTCTGATCATTCTGCAGGAACGAACGGCTCACATTCAAAGGAATATCTGGCGAGTCGATGACACCGTGCAGCAGGCTCAAGAAGTCTGGCAAAATGCCCTCGAC
>CAJOEP010000017.1 GCA_905233445.1 uncultured Bacteroidales bacterium
TACAAAAGGCGTTTTCATGATGTAATAACATTATTACTAATTAATTTATTACTAATAATTTTGTTGCAAAGATACACGTTTTTTTTATTACATGCAACTGATTTGAGAAAATTTATTTCTTTTTAGATTCTTGGAGTTTTTGCTGGACTTCGGAGATTTTGTTTCTTGTTTTGATGGTTATAGGTGCATCTTCTCCATATTTAATACATCTAATCTCATAAGTCTGTTCATAACATTTCAGCGCCTTTTCAAATTCATTCAACTCATAATAAACATCACCAAGATTATAACAAACGATAGCAATGTTTGGATGATTCTCATTATAAACAGATTTAAATATTATTAATGCTTTCTCATATTTATCTACCGCTGTGTGATATTCTCCTTTCAAATAACTTACATATGCAATATTATTCAGTGCTATACCAACATCACAATGATTACCTTTCCAAATATTATTCCACATATTATATGCTTTGTTATAATATTCAATAGCCTTATTATATTCTTTCTGGTCTTGATAAATGAGACCCATCATATTAAAACATCTTGCTATATCAACATTTTCATCACCAAATATTACTCTGCGTATTTCTAAAGTTTTCTCACAGCATTCCATGGCTTTTATATAATCTTTTAGCTTAAGATAGTCATTTGATAAGTTATAATAACTATTGGCTACATCTTTGTTATTCTCACCATATAGATTAATTTTTATTGTTAATGCTTTGTTGTTATATTCCAAGGCCATGGAATAATCTTTCAACGAATTATAAGCAGTGCCAATATTAGCATAAGTCGATGCTACGTCAATATGGTTATCCCCCAGATAGGCATGTTTTATATTCAATGATTTTTCATAATACTCCAAAGCTTCGCTATAATTCAATAGATAATAATTCGAAACACCAATGTTATTATACATCGTTGCAGTATAAAAATTATCATTACCATAACAATTATTAAAAATAATCAAAGCCTTGTTGTAATATTCTATTGCCTTATCATATCGTGCACTTTTATCATACACTGCTCCAATATTACAATAACAATCTGCAACATCAGGATGATTACAACCCAAAATAATTTGTCTTATTTCCAGTGATTTGTTTAAATATTCCAAAGCTTTTTCCAAATCTGATTTATAAAGATAGATAATACCTATTTCGCTGTAATTTATTGCAACATCAGGATTGTTCTCTCCATATAAAAACTCTCTAATTTTTAATGATTTATCATGATATTCTAACGCTTTATCATATTCACTTAATTTAGCATACATTGACCCCAAGTTACCATAAACAGAAGCTAAATGTTCATTATTATCATCCAAACATAACGTTTCGCCTATGTTTAATGCATTTTCATAACAATTATAAGCATTATCATACTCACATAAAAAATCATAAATAATGCCAAGATTACAATAAACAGAGAAAACATCCAAGTGATCGTCTCCTAAAATCGTTTTATACATATTTAATGCTTTATTGCAGTAATTCAATGCTTTTTTATAATCTCCCATATCTTTTAATAAAAGACCTATACAATTATAACATTCCGCTGTTAAACAATTCATATCTCCATATTGTAGCAAAGACTTATCCAATGAACTGTAGTATATTTCCTGTGCCTTATCAAAATCTGCAATATAGTTTCTTATAAAAGTCCCCATATCCAACAGCCACTCTACATTTGAAGTATCCAACTTCACTCTTTCTTCCAAATAATACGCTGCCGAGTCGTTCTTATGCTCCATCTTGTAGATTTCAAACAGATTGTAATAGTCATTTGCCAAGTCGTCACGCTCTTTAAGTGCAAGAGCTTCACTTTTTTCGAGCTTTTTATTCCTCTTTGTCAGCTCATCGCGCTCTTTTGCATTTGCCTCATTTATTTTCTTTGGCCTTCACCAACTCGCCCTTTAAAATATAAGCCTTTATCTGACGGTCAAACTTGTCCATCTGGTCAAAGTCTATCTTTGAATATCTCTCTACCATCTCCTCAACAAGCTTCTGGTTCTCGTTTTGCATGTCGACAATCTCCGGCAAACGCTTATAGTACTCCTCCTCCGTTATCTTGTTCTCAGCCTTCAGCCGCTTCACCTCCGTCCTCAAACTATCTATCATCTCTTTCTGCGCCTTCATAATCTTGTCGTTTATGTTCATTCTCTCCTCCAGCTGTTCCTCCCTAGTCTCCAGAGATATCACAAGATTGTTCGACGAAAAGAAGTACTGCTTCGATAGGATGTCCGGGTCTGTCAGGACATATCCAGTTTTCTTCACACTTTCAAGATAATACCTCTCGTACGGCATCGGAAATGAAAAGTTACCCTTTTTGTTGCTTATCACCTCGTTACGGTCTTTTACCTTAACGATAACTTCGCTCAACGGTACACCTGGTATCAAATTCCCTTCATTATCAAGACGGCCTTTGGTTTTCACATAGCCTTTTTGAGTTTGGGCAAACGCTGCTGATGACATAAACAGCATAGTGATTGTGAAAAACAATAGTTTTTTCATGATATGTAATTGATTTTTGCTTATAAATGTAATTATAATTATTTCGGATTTTTCTTAAAAATCCTCTTCCAAAAGCTTTTCTTGGTGTTTTTCTTCAATGAGTCCATGTTTAACGGTCTGCCGTCCCACACAAAATAATGGTGGCATTGCGGACATTTCAACGCTTTCAGCCCGTCAACGATGGTGCTGCTGTTCACATATCCGCATGCCGGACAAGTGATGTCTTTCGACAATCCAGCCGACACATTGGCAATATCCACTTTTTCCGTTTGGCATATTTCAGCAATCAGTTTGTCGATTTCGGCACAATAATCTTTGAATCGTTCGTCGTCAAATGCCTTAATTGCCATCGTTTCGCGCAAAAGCATATTCAATATCGGATGCTTGTCATCGCCCAGCTCTTTCTGTTTGTTTCTGAATATTTTGTCAAAGCTCTTGTGTTTTTCGCTGATATCAGTCATGTTTTCATACACCAGCTGCAAGACACGCATCCTGCGTCGCAACTCATAATCAGCTGACTGATTGGCTATTATAAGATCAGAAAGCTTTTGCGACTCCAACACATTTATGTCCGATAAGATATTGTCAACATAAGTCTTGCAACTTTCAGGGACAATTTTCCTAATTTGCTCTTGCGACATGCCACGGCTCAGATACACCACGCAAAATGCATGGCAGAAATCCTCAAGGTTCAGGTAGCCCGACGTCTCAGTGTAGCCGTTCAGCACTTGCAGTCCGAATCCCATGAATATGGTACACAGTTCCGCTCTCACCTCGTCAAGTTTCGGAAGAACTTTCGAATAAAGTCCGTGAATTTCAAGGTATTTGTGACAAAGTTCATGTGCCAGCACCCTATACAGCATCCTGTAATCGTGCATAATTCGATTGTCGATATCTATTTCGAAAACTCCATCGCTGTTATCGCCCATATAAGCCAGCCCGGCAGCCGATTTTCCTGACAAATCCGTTAATCTCACTATCGGCACATATCCATCGAGATGCATAAAACTAAGCATTCTTGATGCTTCACGATTTATATTGGCAAGATCGAACATAGTGATGTTCGGATCAGGTTGAAAAAGCTCGGTCCCGATGTTCGGCAAGCGTTCTTCAAACTCAGCCAGCACATCAACAACTTCCTGTTTTGTAAGGTCTATTGTTGCCATAGTGAAAATATTTGGCACAAAATTATGCAATAATATTGACAATTCCAAACAAAAGACGATAATTATTCATAAAACTCCAAGTTTAATACTCGCGTACTTGGCCATCTGAGAGCTCAAACCGCTCAATAACTCTTGTTACTCCCATAAAGCCTCTGTCGAAGCCTTTAACACCTTCCGGCACAACAAAAGTACGAATAGACCTGTGCGTCGTGTGCACAATACCTAGGCAGTCTATATAAAATGTGCCGGATTCGCTATAGAGCAATCTCTCATAATCCTTGGTGGAATGAGAAGGTAATACCCAGATTTCGTTGTTGTTACTATCTGTCAGTATTCAATTTTTATTTGTCTTAAACCAGCTTATTCGTCACCATCCCCGCAATCTGGTCATGGGTGATCAAATTATATGTCTGCACAATCTCGATTCCAGGAGCATCCTTCACGGTGGGCATACCCATGCGGGTGGCGAGCCAGAGGTACCTCTTCTTGCCTTCGGTAACATGGTATTTGTTGCCCTTCAGCTTGACTTGCAAGTTGCTGTTGGCAGCAGTGCGGAGGTTCTCGTCCTTGAATATCGCATCATTGGCATAAGGCATGATGGCCTTGGGGGCGATGAAAAACTTGACTGTTGAGTATGATTGTGTCATAATTATTTTTTATTCAAGATAGTATTGCCTGCGTTCATCAGGTGTCAGTGGATTGTCTTTGAATCGCTTGCGGGTCTTTTCGATGATTTCTTGGGCAGTCTCAAAACGCCAAATTCTAATGAAACCATCATCGGAAGCAGAAACGAAAAGTGATCCGACATCATTGAAGTTTATAGCATTGACTCCACCCATACTATTATCGCCATATGTCCGTAATTCTTTACCTGTCTTGACATCCCAAATCTTAATTGTCCCATCTTCCGATGAGGATACGACCCTATTACCATCGGGACTGAAACATACGTCATATATGTTGCCATTGTGACCGGTAAGAGTATGCAAGGTGTCTCCTGTTGACACATTCCAAACAATGATTTCTCGGTCTCCAGATGATACAATGTATTGCCCGTCAGGACTAAAACATAATGACCAAATGTCGCCATTATGACCTTTCATTATTCGGATGGCTTTGTCTTGCTTTCTATCCCAAATATAAACAACCCCTTTAGTTGGGCTATTAAAAAGATATGAACAAGCCGCGATGTATTGTTGGTTGGGACTGATTGCCAAATTGTTAACAACACCTTCGTGACGAAAGACATTTATCCTTTTTTTGCTTCTAATATCCCATATTATTACAGTTTTGTCATATGATGATGATGCGATTTGTTTGTCGTCATTGATAAAAAATGCTGACGTTACTGCAAAATCATGTTCCAGTGTTTTTATTAAATCTCCCGTCTCAACATCCCATATCTTGATGGTGTTGTCACCTGAAGCGGAAACAATCATCTTGCCATCAGACGAAAAAGATGCCGATTTTACCCATCCATCGTGTCCAGAAATCTCTTTGTATTTTTTACATGTTGCGACATCCCACAGTTTAATCGAACCATCAGAATGAGTACTGACTAACAATTTGCCATCCGGACTGAAAGAAGCAAACTCAGAGGCTATAGGGTGGTCATCGTACATTGTTTTCAATTCGTCTCCATATGTAAGTTTTTCTATTCTAACAACGGTTTCATTCAGACTAAATGCGATTTGTTTCCCATCAGGGCTGATACACATTGGCATCACAAATGCATTAAAGGAACCTTCATAATCGAAGTTGTTTATTTCCAAGGAAAAGGTCTCGCGCCCATGAATGTCCCATGCTTTAACCAGACCATCTTTTGCAACTGCAACAATGTAATTGCCGTCAAGGTTAAAGTCAGCCGAACAGACACCATTCGTTTGGCTTCGCGAAATGACTGTGTTTTCCTCTGTTTCAATATTCCAGATTCGTATAGTACTATCTGCTGATGCAGAGACTATGGATTTTCCATTAGGATTGAAATGGGCAGAATATACGATGGAAGTGTGTCCTAATAATGATTTAACAATTTCTCCCGACTCGGCATCCCAAATTCTAATTTTTCCATCACCCAATGCGGATACGATGTATTTCCCGTCAGGACTGAAACTCGCAGAATTAATATAATAAGTTGATTCTTTGATTTTTCTAAGTTGATCCCCGCTTTTTGCATCCCAGATACGTATTGTGCTATCCAAAGAGGACGACACTATCTTATCTCCTTTGGGACTGTACATTACAGAAGTTGCTGCAGCAGTATGACCTTGCAATTTTTGAATCAACTCTCCGCTTTCTTCATTCCAAATCCTTATAGAAATATCTTCAATCTCCAAATTGCTCATGTAAGATGCCACAATATGTTTGCCGTCAGGACTGTAATCAACACATAATACCCATCCCGTACTGTCACCAATAGCTTTTAGCTCTTTTCCTGTTTTTGCATCAAAAACCTTTATGGTATTGGAGTCGGTCCATGGGTATGTTGTTCCTGCCGTTGCTATTCTACTGCCGTCATGGTTGTATTTTGCAGCAGTTACTGTATTGTTGTGAACTTTAATGATTGTGTTGTCTTTGTCGTGGGCTTTCATAAAGGATAGTTTTGCCTCATCAGTATATGGTTTGTCCAAATTAACAAAATCATTAGGCAGAACCTCCAACAATAGCCTTTGTGCCATATATGAATCACAGTCGTCTACTAAAGCATTAGCTTTTTCCGCAACAAAACGAGACTGGTTTTCCATCATCCTCCAATTGGCTTTTAATGTCTTTTGCCATTGTGCATACATCCAGAGAGCAACTCCAGCTATTGCAAGTAATATCAGAATACCTGTCGTGGTCTTCCTGTTTTTTATTTTCTTTTGTTCCCTCTCCCATCTTTGCCACAACTCGTCAAACCTAAGCCCGAACATCTGTGCCACCACCTTCACTGCAGCGGCATCGCGACCCATCTCGTTGATATTAATGCCTAGTACCTCCTGCTCAGCAGGCAATTCCAGCAATGCCATCGGGAAACACTCGTCTTCAGGATTTTCAGAATGTGCCGTGCCTCCGATGATAAACGGGATTATTTTATCGGTTCGCCCCAGTTCAATGAAAGTCCGCACCTCCTTGCTCACCCACTCCGACTGCGCTGCCCGTGGCGAACATATAACTATCAGATATTTTGAGTTCTCAAGTGCATTGTTGATTTCCTCCGCCAGCACTCCGCCAGCCAAGTCGGACTTATCTCTGAATATAGGACGTATCTCTCGCGGCAAATCAGTTCTTCCGTTCAGATTCGACGGCAGTTTGTAATGCTCCAGCTTGTGCTGCAGCCACCTGGCCCATTGCTCGTCGTCCCGCTTGTAGCTTATAAAAGCAAAATACTTTTTTGTCTCATTCATGAAATGACTATTTTATATTATCTTCCACCCGGCTTAACCATATTCGTCATCTTATCCTTAAAACTATCCAGCAAATACTCCCTCCCCATTAACAATTCCTTGATGCTCTTGTCCAATATCTTGTCAACCTCCTTGTCGACTGTTTCGGTGACTATTTGATTTGCGTTGTTTTGTATTGTTTCATTGATTTTGTTGCTCATAATGTCGGTAATCATATCCTTATTGAATTCAAGAATATGCCCTACATTATTTCTTAAAGCATCCCCTATTGCATGTCTTAATCCTCCTAATAACGAAATGCTTTCCTGCTGGTGATTGTCATTGCCTAATGATGTTATTACATGCTCAATAGCCATATTCGCCACTTTTTCACCAAACGATTTGTCTGAAATCTTGGCGATTATCTGACTACTCAGCTCGCTTTTTACTTTTTCAACAAAATCTTGCAATTCCGTTTCGGTCATATAATGAGCCATAAATTGCCTAACAGTTTCATCGCTAGATTTGAATTTTTCAATAAAATTTTCTATTTTCGACTTTGAAACCCTGCGAAAAAGAAGCCAAGCAATGACAAGCCCAAGAGCCAATCCGACAATCAAAAAAATTAGAGAATGGATATTCATAATAAAAAATTTTAATGTGCAAAATTATGCAATAATATTGACAATTCCAAATAAAAGTCGATAATTATTCATAAAACTCCAAGTTTAATACCCGCGTACTTGGCCATCTGAGAGTTCAAACCGCTCAATAACTCTTGTTACTCCCATAAAGCCTCTGTCGAAGCCTTTAACACCTTCCGGCACAACAAAAGTACGAATAGACCTGTGCGTCGTGTCAGCTACCGGTTCGAAACGTTGCACAATACCTAGGCAGTCTATATAAAATGTGCCGGATTCGCTGTAAAGCACATTCTCATAATCCTTGGTGGAATGAGAAGGTAATACCCAGATTTCGTTGTTGTTACTATCTGTCAGTATTCAATTTTTATTTGTCTTAAACCAGTTTATTCATCACCATCCCCACAATTTGGTCGTGGGTCAGCAGATTATACGTCTGCACAATTTCAATGCCTGGGGCGTCCTTCACGGTGGGCATACCCATGCGGGTGGCGAGCCAGAGATAACGTTTCTTGCCTTCGCCCACGTAGTATTTGTTGCCCTTCAGTTTGATTTGCGCGTTGGTGTCTGCTGCGGTACGGAGATTCTCGTCCTTGAACTTAGTCAGTTCCCGCATGGGTGTGTCCATGAATGTGTCCACATCGATGGTTCCGTCCTTGAATGCCGCTGTCACGCGCTCCGTCTGATACGAGATGTTGCCCCAAAACACATCCTGAAACACATCGTCATTGACATACCTTTCCAATTCATCGGGGTCGCTATACAACTTCAACATGTCCTGAAGCATCAATTCCCTTTGGTCGTCGGGCAGTGTCTGAGGAATGCCAATCTCCAACATCGGTCGTATGTTCTCGATAAAAGCTTCACGCATCTCATCCGTCATGACCCGTAGAATCGGCACAACCTGCCTTAATTGAACAATGTTGTCCAGATTCTCTGGCCCCATTGTGTCGGGACGGGTATTTGACAACAGTCTGGCCAACCTTCTATGCTGATTGTCGGTCAATCTCACACCGACGAACAAAGGATAGTCCTTCTCTTCCAAGAATCGCTTTTCCTTGGCATCATACACTTTAATCTGTACCTTTTTATCGTCGCTTCGGTCTTTGTTGACGTTTGCCACCAGTACCAATTCCGCGAGAGTCCACCATGAATTCGTATAGGTGTCATTGTAATAGACCCATACCTCATCGACCTCCCTGATATGGTCGTCGAGCAATCCGGCCAACATCCACCTGCGCATTGGCGTGTGTGCCTCATAGTCACCACAGAGAGAACCTGGGGGAAGCACCTTGATTTCCACTTTTCCTTTGGCCTCTTCTTCTCGTCTGAACCGTTCCACCTCTTTGCTACAGCTATTGCGATAGCTGATCATCACGCGAGTCTTACCCCCTCTTTTCTGCTCGTACTTTTCAAGAGACTTGACAATCGCCTCTTCCATTCGTTTCATGTAATTAACCACGACGTCGGGCGATTCAATTAAGAACCTGTCGAACAGACTTTCTTCTTTCAATTCGAGCAGTTGCTTTTCAAGCCATTCGAGCAGGTATTCATGTTTGTTTCTCGTTCTCTTCGGTGTGATGTTCAATGGCAAGATTTCAGACCCGTCCTCATAATGCTTTTCGCTGAACACAAGGATATGGTCAAGGATGTTGACATGTGCCGTCAAGAGAGGATAGACTGTTGACAGTGTCAGGTCATTAGAGATGGTAGCATCCACAATAGTTGCCGTATCCCGATACACTGCCTGCAAGAAATCAAATTGATTTGCTTCCTTTGATTCATATACCCGGACCGAATATCCAAGTTTTTCTGCAAGGAAGATAATCTGTTCAAAGTTTTCGCTATGCTGTTCGCCTGTGAAGTATGATAGTGTCATATACTTTTATTGTTTAGATTTCCTCTGATGATTTGATAAGTTGGACAAAAGCCGCAAATAAAGGGTTGTTTGTCATTTCCCGTATTGATTGTTCCGTATTTGTGCTATAATCATAATTAACTTGTAATCTCTTAGCATTTCTCTCGTTTACATACATACGACGACTATTTAATCTGTCAAATAACGTGTTGCTATTTCCTATCAATTCGGAGACTTTAACGGGTTCGGGAAAACTTATTGCATCGTCATTGATTAAAATATCATTTGGTAAGATCGTATTTGACTGTATAAGAATTGGGATGATATTTACAATGCCATCCCCCCTTTTGATTGCCTCAGTTAGTTCTGTTTTTACCCAATCATTCTCTCGACAGTTTATTTTATTGGCAAACTGAGTGTCGACTATCAATATCAAATCTCTACATCTCTTAACATGTATCAATGTGTTTTCATCCTCAAATCCATCTCGAACAGAATCCTCGTTAAAATAGACAGAATATCCCTCTTTTGTTAGCAACCGATGAATACTTTTCGCAAATTCAAGACCCGTATCTCTATAATAGCTTATGAATACATCATACACCTCTTCTTTCTTATGCATTTTTGCCCCAATGCCCATCTCCCCATCAAGCAGAATAATTTTTTTCAAGTCAGGAATCAGCCGTGTTTCCACAGGAAAAATGCTTTTCTTGCGCCAATTGATATCTGATAGAAGAAACTCATGAGTATTGGGTAATGGCGTGTCGTCTATGAAATATGGATATATGCATGACTTGTTTTTATGATTTATAGCATAGGTCAGTTCTTTGGGCGTAAAACGAGACTTTGCCGTGTTCTTACTACCGAGGTATAAGAATACTTTGCAATTATCAATTCCTTCAACTATTCTATTCCACACGTCAGGATTGTCCAGATTCTCATCGAAGAAGCATGAGATTCCTGCCGAAGATAGTGCATTGAATATTGCTTTCGCAGTATGAATATCCTCTCGTGAGTAACTAATGAATACGTCGTAGTTATAACTCATAATGTCATTCTTCTATTTCATGAACCGTTCTAAAGTCCCTTTATTTTTGAATAATATCTTCATATAGGTACTATTCATCCGTAAGACCGTTGCTTTTTCGTTCCTCTTGTGTAAGCAATCTTCCTTTCATTTTTTTTGTATTTGTTTCTATTAGCTCCTGAATAGTAGGATATCGGAATGCCTTTAATGAATCATCTGCCAAAATATACATTATGTTTGCATTATCATCGAAGAACACGTCCTGAACACCAGGGTATTCGAAACTATCAATTATCAGCCCAGAAGGAACGTCCCATATACTAACTCGATTGTTATACGCTGCAATAATTCGATTGTCATTATTAAAGAAGTTGACTTTTTTGATTGAATGCCAACCCAATCCAGTAATATCCGCACTCAGTTTTTTTTGTGTGTGAGCATCCCATATTATTATTGAGCCATCTCCAGAATAAGTAGCAAACAATCCATTCTCTCCAAAAACTGAATAACAAGTATTAGTATGTTCATTAAAATAATATTTTGTTTTTGCCCCCCTATGATAAAGGCATGTATTGTCTGAGTAATCACTAGTTAATAGATAATCATTATCTTTACTGAATGCGATAGTTGTAATACCGCGTTTGTGTAGATCATCACATGATTCCAAAAGGTTGCAATTTCGTAAATCATAGATTGCCACCACACCTTTTGCATCAGAAACGGCCAAAAGAGATCCATCTTCAGATATTGTAACATTTTGTATCTCGTTTTCAAAAACCTTCTCAAACAACACTTTGTTTGTATACAAATCATACAAAGAAACAACGGTCTGCTTTTTTGCAAAAACAGAGGCACCCGGAAAAGACTTTGTGATAACATTGTTATGCGAATCAACAAGTTGTTTTTCAACAACGCTATAATAGGCACCTCCATTACTGGAACAGAATAATTCAAAAACATTTGATTTTGTTGTATATGAATTCTTTAGTTTCATTTTCGCATCAGGAAAGCTACAATATTCGAGGATTTTATTGCCCGATGATAGTAATAAGCATCTACCATTAGAAAACCTTACCTTTTTTATATCATCGACTTTTATTAATGCTTCGTATGGAAATGGATAATTGAGATCCCATGAATATATCTTTTTGCTATTATCACAAGCAATAAGCATACGACTATCATGTGAAAAGATAACATCACGCACCTTATCTTCACACTGATATACGTTTAATGTATCAAACGTAACAGCATCTAAAATCGTAATGTCATGCCCATAAGTCGATCCTAATGCAATTTTCTTGTTGTCTGGAGAAAAACAGGCAGACTTACAACCAAGCAAATCTATTTCTCTTTCTTCTAATTCTTCCCAGTTAGTTGTACTGTAAAGCTTCATTTTACCAGCGCCTAATGTCACTAGCAACTGTTTGCTGGTTGGACTAAATACAGCTTTATTCACACTACATTTTTCTTCTAGCGAAAAACGTTTAATAATAGAAAAAGTACTAATATCCCAAATCTTCATGGGGTATTGTTGTGCATTCGAATAGGTTAACAAAAAACGAGAATCACCGCTTACGGCCAAACCAAGATCTCCTTTCTCATGGGCTTTGAACTTATGCAAGACTTTTTCAGTTTTCATATCCCACACTACTACGTTTCCATTCCAATCGCCAGATATGATTGTGGAATGAGGGCCAAAAAGAGCCTCAGAAATCTCTGCTAAATGCTCATTCTTATAAGTGTGAATAATTGTACCTTGTTTTGCATCCAACAAAAAAATAGTAGTATCAGATGATGCAGTTAATAGATATTGTCCATCATTACTAAACTGAACGGATACGACGTTGTCTTTGTGAATGTTTAACTCTTTTAATTTGTTCGCATTCTTTGTATCCCATATAATGACCTTATGATCATCTGCTCCAGAAACTAAATAGCGGTCATCCGAACTAATGGCAATACTATTTACTTTTTGTGTATGTCCTATGAATCTTGCGTCATTAGACGTATTTGCATGTCGAAGCGCAGACTCTGCTTCAGACGTATAAGGCATATTTGGTGCCAAGGCTTCCAAAGCCAATAATCGAGCCAAATATGAATCTCCTTGTTCTGTCCAATCCAAGGCTTTTGAAGCTATGCGTCTTGAAGTTGCTTCTAATAGTTTTGGCTCCAACTCATTCGGCAATGTGACAGTATAATATAGAACTTGATTAGGAGCTATGGAGTCTATAGTGAGTTGATATTCTGCAGAAGCCGAACATTTTAGAAGAAAAATTCGTTCGCAGAATCCGTATTCTTCTAAGTCCTTTTTGACATCTATTTTAACATACCATCGACTGTCATCATTCTCGTCTTTTGTAACTTGCTCATTTGGGTTTTGATCGGTACAAACAATTCTTAGATCCTCTATATTACTGTCAAAAAAGACAGTTGCTATACCATTTTTTGCGGAACGGTTCACTTTCGTTTTGTCTGGGCTTAATGACACTTGCAGTGTTTGGGAATATAAAGAAATGTACGGTTCCCAAACAAGAATGATGACAACAAAAAGTAACTTTTTCATTTGTTTCACTAGAATTAATCCAAATTATACTTTTGCTTTTCTTCTGTTGATAACACCCGATTTCCTATTATGCCTTTTACGCGACGATAAATTGACGGGAAGTATTCTATTTCCAATTTGCTAAGAATTCCGTCGCCAAAGCCAAAGAGGTATAATGTTCTATCATTAAGTGATGACTCTTCAACAATCACTCTATTGCGAATTGAATATGCCTGTTTACCACTTTCTTTATCCCAAACTACTATATCGCTATTATCAGAAGCGAGATTTGGAAGACCAACTATTTGTTTACTATCAGGGAGATAATACACATCACCAAAACTGACACTTTGATATGAATAGTTTTTAGTTACTTCTTTAGTTTGGAGATTTAACAATTCAATACCATTGTTAGATACCAAAAGCAGTTCATCATCACCAATAAATCGTATTTTACCAATATCTCGAGATGAATTGGATTGAACATCAAAACTTTCCATTGTTAACAAGTTCAATATGTGCACTCCGTGCCAATCATTATCTCTATATGAATATGCAAAATAGACTGCTGATTCACTAAACGCAGCAGAAGGAATAACTCGATCCCAATCTTCTAATAAACAAGTAGACAATTTCCAATTATCTAATTTCCATAAAGTCAATGAGCTGCCAATTATGGAATAAGCATAACGGCCGTTGATGTCGAAATCGGAACTAAAGTGCAAATTCTGAAAAACATCCATATTATTAAATGTGGAGTCTTGGGAGACATTTTTCTGAATATCGTAGATGAAAGTGCAGGATTGTGGTGCCATATCTCCACATGTTGCTATAATATGCGTCTTATCTTCGCTAAAACGAATACTTCTAACATCCGGGAAAGGGGACTCTTGGCACAAAAGAAGATTTGTACTAACATCATAAAAATACAAATAATCGTCATAACTACCAAAGGCCATCAGATTTCCGTCTGATGAACAGCCATAACAGGAGAAACCATCTTTAGCTATTACAATATCAGGTAAAGAGTCTGTTTTATGCCATATTCTTGCCGTTTTGTCATTTGACATTGTAACAACATCATTATTTAAAGGAGAAAACCTTAATGCTTGCACACATTGAGAATGCCCCTTAAGTGTGTCCAAGGAGTTTGTATTCAAATTCCAAATCCAAGCATCATATTTATCCGTACTTATACCTATTCTTTCTGTTTTGGAATCTTTGGATATATCATAAACATTTGCCTTCAAGTTTATTGTTTTTGTAATATTCGTTTGACGATCCCAAAACTTGACTTTTCCATCATATGCTCCAGTAATAAGAGAATTGTTTTCTAAAGCATTGATATTATGTATAGTACCTGTGTGTCCAAAAAACCGGGATATTTCCCGCATATTTTCAGCGTTATATTGAACAATATAGGCCGAATCTCTTGTTAAAAAGAAAGCGCTGGACGCAGTGGCAAGATAAAGGAAAGTCCCGTCAGGTGTGTATGTTCCCACACTAAATCCTTTTCTTGGAATGGTTCTTTTACAGGCACCACTTTTTGTGTCCCACAAACGAAAATTGTTTTCATCCCTTGTAAAAACAAAATTATCATTCATTTCGAAAGAAGCATTACCTCCTCTAAGTTGCCTAAAGGTTTCATTATTAAGATTCCATAAAATGGAGTATGAGTCTGTAGAAAACAATATTTGGTCATTTGATTTGTAATATTCAACATTATAAATAAAACCATTCTGTCTTGGCAACGATCTTAAATATTCTCCATTTTGAGCATTCCAAAATCTGACATAACCGTCTTCGGATCCAGTAACAATTGTTGTCCCATCTCTACTATAATCCCCGCCGAACACCATTCCTTTGTGAGGCAGCACACCAACACATTTGTATCCTGGCGTGTTATAACAATCTAATGCTTTTCTCATAGCATCTTCAACTTCGGGTACAACGGCATGCATTGTATCACAAACCTCCATCAATAGGGTCATTGCAAGAAATATATCCCCTTCCTCAGTAAGTGTGTTTGCGATTTTCGCAATATTCTTTGCTTTTTCTTCTTGGAGTTTTGGCTCTAATTCGTTCGGCAAGGCAATCGTGTAGTATAATACTTGCTTTGAACTAATTGGTTCTGTTGTAAGAAAATACTCTGCCGAAGCTGGACTCCTTAAAATAAAGTTGCGGTAGCAAATTCCGTCGGAAACTATATCCTTCTTAACAATGATATGAGTATACCATAAGTTGTTTGTAACCTTGACAATTGGCTCTTCGGGTTTTTCTTCGGTGCATACGATACTCAAATCTTCGACATTACTTTCAAATAGGATAGTTGCCATGCCGTCCTTGGCATTGCGGTCAACCTTGGACCTGTCGGGACTTAATGCAACCTGTAAGGTTTGAGCATTCGTGGTGGAACAAATCAACAATAGAAGTCCCCAAATCATGATAACAAATGTGTTACTCCGTCTCATAAATCATAAAGTCTCTTAGAAAATACTTGTCTTGTTCTTTTTCAATATTATCTTTGGGCTGCCAAGTACGGACATGAATAACAGGAGTCAGCTCTGAGTGTTTGAAATCAATCATAAGAAAGACATAGCCCGGCATTTGGTTTTCGAGGTTGTCTCCCCCATTTTGATCTTTCCAAACCTGAGTGAAATTGATTCCATAAATCTCTGGGTATTTTGCATGCTGACGAATTTTTACTCCAGAAATACTCAACTTGATAGAGATATTCGCACCGAAAATACCCTGCAACCTTTTAATATATACCATACGATTTTCCACAATCGTTTGATATGGACGAGACTTTCTTGTTGATGGAACCGTTTCCTTGCTTCCTGTGGGCTTAAGTTTCATTGTTTCAGTGATAATCAATGCATCATCACTAAAGAAATTCTTGATATACTCAATCTCTTTTTTCTCGTATGCGGCTTCGTAGGTTGCAAGGAAGTCTTCAATAAATGCACGTCTTCTTGCATCTTTTTGCTCTTCTGTTTCCTGTGCATTCATTGACCAAACTGTCATTAATGCAAAAACTATAATAGCTATCTTTTTCATACTTTCCTATTTTTGGATGTTTATTACCAATCGGAGTCCCGCCCCTTTTCTATTTACAAATGGAGCATCATGGTATCTTGTTGAAACTTTCATATCAAAGTCATTGCCAATGCGAAAATCACCACCACGCAGTACACGGTTCAATCCTTTGCTGGGCCCTTGAGGATTGATCGCTTTTTCTGTAGTATATAGCTCAAAATAGTCGGCACACCATTCAAATACATTACCTGTCATATCATAAAGTCCAAGTTCATTATACCTTTTCCCGCCTACTTCGTGAGCGGATGTGAGTTTCTCAAAAGACGTCCAACCAACTTCCGTTGCATCCCATGCGTGGCCGGAAAAAATGTAACGATGACTCTTGTTGCCTCCTCTTGCAGCAAACTCCCATTGAGCTTCGGTGGGTAATGCGAATTGAAGTCCAGTTATAGCGGAAAGCGTATCAGCAAATGCTTTTGCATCTTCCCATGATAACATGTCCATTGCTGTGTTTTCACCATCAGCAATACACTTTCCCTCTGTTGGCAAAAATGCCCTCCATTGCTTTTGTGTAACCTCATACTTGCAGATGTAGTAATTGTCTAATTCAACCTCATGAGGATTGACGCTTAAACAGTCCTGCTCTGTGAGGTAATCTTCCATTTCTGGAGTATTACCCATAACAAAAGTTCCACCATCTACCAAAACCATATCTTCCAAAATAGAGGTCAAGGCATCTTCTTGTTGAGAGGTTAGGCCTTTTATTTTCACGTGTAAACCTTGTTTATCGTAAACACAAACATGAAATTGCTTGACAACAACAGGATAAACCACAGCAATCGCAGCCAGTACGGCAATCATAATTGCAGTTATTAAAAGGGGCTTTTTGTAATGCTTTAATTTTTTAAGTAAAGTTTCAGCCGCGACTGGTTCCAAATGAATCTCCTTTCCTATAGACATTGCAACTGCCGCAACCAAATCATTGAATTTTGTCTTATAATCAGGATATGCATCAATCCAATGCCGCTGATTAAGCATGACTCGTGTCTGTCCCTTCAGGGGAGTCTTGTCAAGTCTAAAAGGAATAATGGTCTTTTGTTCTTCAAAGGCGACATTGAGTTCCCCGGTAACCCAAGGAGAGGCAGCGGCTTTTTCAGAATACAATATAACAACCACCTTACAGGACTTAATGGCCTCATCTATCACATCACCATAATCTGAACCAGGCGGAATGTTACGTGGAGCCATCCAACACCTAATTTCATTCTGTTCAAGTACATGGCAGATAGCCTGTGCCGCCACCATGTCTTGACTCGAATAACTTATAAATACATCATGATTCATATAAAATTGCTATGATTTGTCTATTATTATCGGCATTAATCATCCAAATGCTTTCTAATTTCTTCTTCTATTTGTTCAAGTAGCTCTGTCGCCTCAGGACTGCCAAGGTCTTTCGATCTATTTAACCATTTAATTGCTTTTTTAATGTCAACCATACCGTATGAGCCATTTAAAAATTGTACAGCACTATAATACATTATATCTCTGTAACCCCAATTGCCATCCTTCATAAGGAACCAATAAAAAGCATCTTTGAACGTGAGAACCTCAGAATTGCTGTGTTTGAAACATTGTTTCCAGAAACCATTGTCGGCTTCCTCAATAGCAGAGTCGTCACCAGTGATTAATCTCAGAAACTCTCTTGACCTCTCCATACTTCCAAAAGCTCCCAATAAATATTCTGCCCGTTCATAATTATTGGATGCGGCTTTTTTTAGTAATTCCAATGCCTGTGCATAATCCCGATCATTTTTATCTCCAAAGCAAAGCATTGCAGCAAGGCAACAACTTGCTTGATCGTCTCCTTGTTCTGAGAGTTTTTCCAATTCGGCTTTAGCGCCATCGTAATCGTTTTGTTCTATTAGGCGTTCCAAGAATACCACATACTTCTCGTCAGTCCATTTTTCTATTTGAGCTTTGGTTAATTGGGGATAAAGAATTGCAAGTAGAAGAACAATTGAAAAAATAATTGAACGTTTCATAAGCTTAAAAAATTGATTATTATTACATTTATGATTTATAATTCTTTCGTTTTTGATGCCACAACAATCCCTTTCCCACAACACAGGTTCATCCGCCCATGAACACAGGTTCGCGAGCCATTGAAGCCTGCTTCATTGGCCACTCCACCTATGTTGCCCGAAGCGTACACCTCCGTTAGAACTCCGTGACACCTCCGAGAGAGCTCCGAGGATCCTCCGTGAATGTAGCGTGCATCCTCCGAGTCACCATAAGGAGACCAAAGGAGGACTAAAGGAGCACCAAAGGAGGGGTAAAGGAATGCCTCATAGCCAACGGCATTCGAAAACTTGTGAAGCTTTCGAACTTTTTCCTCACCATTATTGTGGTGGTAACTTATATTTATGTCACAATTGGTTTTATTCATTTTCAATTGTGGTTTATATAATCAATTAATCTATCCATAAATGCATCAAAGAATTCTGAAGAGTATTGAATGAATTGATACATGGACAACTCTCGCCTAATAGGCGATTCATCAAGCATAATAGGTATTATACCTTTATTATTTTTAACTGCAAAATCTATTTCGCGTCCTACCCATTCTGATTTATTAGAATACTCCGAATTAAAAAACACTAAGTTTCTCGATTCTTGTATTGTCGCAATGATTTTTTGGGCAAAATTACCACTGGCAAGTTCATCCATATCTAGCCAGCATTGATATCCAGCATTAACTAAGTATTGGTATACACGTCTAGCAACAGGAGCATCTTGGCGGGAATAACTGAAGAATACATCATACTTATAACGTCTATTATCATCTGTTTCTATCCGGCTCATCCTTCTTTCCTTCTCCTCTGCTGCCTTTCGCTCTTCCGCTGCTTTTAATTCTTCTTCTTTCTTTTTACGCTTGTTTTTTATTGGTTGAAGCTCAATATTAACGAAACTTTCATAATCGTTATCTGGAACACTATATATTTGTGTATATGCGTCAGCCTCGTGCTCAATACTTTTATATTCAAGCCGATGATCTCCTTTTAGTAATCGTGCAATTGCTCCCACTGAATTATCTGTTGCATCCGTAACTGCAATGGGAGTCCCGAAATGAAGGACACGGCATGAAATATCAGAGAAGAAATGAATCTTCGCGCCTCTATTACCAGTATCTGCTATGGCAATACTCGGTTGGACAACTTTCTTTATCTGTTCCTCAACCATATTACCAGCAGTAGCCTTGAAGTTTTTGTGAAAGTCTATCTCTGCAAATTCAAGTTTGGATAGACGTAGGACACAGTCAGGAACACCCTCAGGGAGATTCTTAAACATAGAATCGTCATAGTTTGGTCGGATTGGTATAATATCTTTCTCATATAATGTGGCTTTTTCTATTTCTCGCCTAACCCAATCTTCTTCTTCATTGCATCGATCAAAACAGTGAGGAGTTAATAGCATCAAGAAAAGTGGAGCAATCTCAACCGCAGCCAATATCTCTGTTTCGAATTCACCAGTCATTCCTGATTCGTGGTCAAAGAACACTCTGTAACCAACGGTACTCAAAAACTGATTCAGGATACGAGCCTTATCTTCGCCATTATCGCGACGATAGCTTATAAATATGTCGTATTTGTTCTCCATTTGCTTGTTGATTTTTACGATTCCTTATTTATCACACACTTCAGCACTCCGATGGTTCTGTAATCAGCCTCGCTGTCCAGTTCGATTGTGTTGTAGTTGTTGTTCAGCGGGATTAGTTCTATCTTGGTGTGCTGCCAACCTTCTTCGGTTTGGTGTTTCTCGCTTTGGTATTTCTTGATGGTGTACTTGCCGCCATAGTCAAGGTCTTTCTCGCTGCATTCGGTGAGGACGATTTCGCCATTGCGGGTGCCGGCTTTGTACCATTCGAACACGCAGATGTCACCGTCCTGTATCTTGGGCTGCATGGAATCGCCTTTGGCGTGAACGGCGAAGTGTCGTTTGGGGTCGGGTGTGAAGCCGTTGCCGGAGGCATCTATCCAGCCTTCCTCTTCGGGCACTTCGCCGCCCTCGAAGTAGCCGCAAGCGGCACGGAGGGTGTAGAGGGGGACACATCCCTCGCGATACGTGGGAAGTACGATTATCTTGGTTGCTTTTTCCCCTGTTTCGTTTTCGGCAAAGTCGACTCCTACAGCCTGTTCGTATGCCTTATGCTCATGTGAAATCTCCTGCTTCAATGCTGCGACACACTGCTTCTTGATGGCACTTATGTATGTGTCCATGAATTCGAAGTCAATGGTACCATCGGCATTTATTGGCAGAAAAACTTCGTCGTTCTGTATCTTGGCCTTTGAGATTGAGTCTCCCCACGAGTATTTAGGGCTGAGGCTTTTGTATAGGGCTGCGACCATAAAGAGTTGAGCGGATTCAGTACGACCGGGTTCATGGCTGACAGTAAGCACGAGGTTATGACTATCGTTCGAGAAGAAGTCATTGGGCTGATAGGTTACAACCAGCGTCTTACCGCCAATCATGATAGAATTCCCCTTCTCAATCATGTCAGGCTTATATGAGATATAAGACACAACGGAGTTGTTGCCTTCACTGGCTGTAACGTATGGCGTAGTGCCGCTGCCAAATACCACGTCAGACTTAAGGATATTATGGGAATTTGCCACAGTAAACTCATCAACTATCCTGAACTTTCGCATTTCTTTCTTTCCTACAGCAATGTTGCGAAGCGCATCGCGTTCGGATTGCGTTAAAGTGCAATCCTCGAAACCTGCTGCTATGAGGTAAGCTTCGAGTTCGCGGATACGCGACTCTTCGAGTTCGCGGATACGCGACTCGATATAATCAACTGCAACCTTTCCGTCTTTATATGGAACTATTAGTTCGGTATTATTGAATGCGTTTTCAAAATCTCTAACTAAAAGTCCGAGATATTTGGCACTTGACTTGTTAAACCATGAAATAAACCATAATGCTACAGATTCGGTGAATCCATCAAAGAGCGGAAACACTGTTTTCGTAAACTAACCTGCGTAGAAATCATCTTTCATATAGAAGAAACGCATCCCCATCATACCCACGGCTAGAGAATTGCCTTTAATTAGATGGTCATCATCCAAGTAATCAACATAACCCAGGATACCATTGTTGAACACGGTCCTAGTGAAATAAGGATACTTGGAGTCCTTGCTAAACGTAAAACTGTCTTTATCAAGTTGGGGATTGCCCTTTACTTCAAACAATGATGAAGCCAAGCATTTCCGATATTCGCCTCCGCTCTCAATAAATATCTTATCTAATTTATCAAGGCGGAGGCTATCTATTTTCCCAGGCCGCTCTCCCCGTCCTGTTTGATGATTTCAGAAACCTTCCAAGCCAGATAGTCTTTCACCACCTTGCGGAAGTCCTCTTCCGTAGGCCGAGTGTCAATCTTGCGATGCTGACTGTAAGTCCAGTCGTTGCCGTCAAGCGTGATGGTGTCTTCCACATAGCATCCTTGGAGATAATTCAGAATGCCGTCCACTGAACCGCGATGGTTCACGATTCGCACTACCTCATCGTAACGCTCTTTCGCATTATCGGTATCGCGCAGATTCACGCTCTGGCTCGACTTTTTGCGATTCTGACGGGTGTACCCGTCGTTGGTGAAATCGATGAACTTCACCGTGCCATCTACTTCATGCGGCGTGCCAACTTCGAACACATAGACGGCTGTCTGCACACTGGCTTTGCCGCAGAATATGTCGCTCATCTTAATGGAGGCCAACAGTGTATTCTGCTCCAGAATCTCCTTAGTAAATGGCAGTCCATTACCGCTGCCCGCATTTTCTTGTATCAGGATGGCTGCACGTCCGTGGCGATTTTGGTCATTCATCATCTGAAGGGCACGACGGACGAAAACAAAGCCCTTGCCCTCGGCAGAATAAGGTGGATTGAGCAGGAACACTGTTGCCGGGAATGGTTCTCCCTTGTGCTCCCCCTGCTCATAGTTGCCTTGGAACTGCGTCAGCGAGTCGGCATGGATGATATTGGCACTACCGTCCTGCATCAGAATCATGTTGAGTACTGCCAACAGATAGATATCAGGGAGTTTCTCGATACCCAGCAGCTGCTCCATCTTTATCTGAAGAATCTTCTTATCGCGTTCCTTGGGACTGATGATTTTGGCCTTTGCATCGGCAATCATCAGGTTCATAGCAGAGATAAGGAATCCCGCAGAGCCTGTGGCAAAGTCCCAGACGAAGCTATCCTTGTTGACCTTGCAGAGACGGGCCATCATCTGCGTGACATAACGTGGGGTAAGTACCACGTCGTTCTCGGCTCCATCAGGTACATCAACCCACTCATTAAGGACATTGAACAGGCGGCCTGTGAAGTCAATATTGTGCAGTTCACCTGTGAGGAAAGGCATAATATCCTGCTTGATGTCTTTATACAACGTATGCAGTTTGCTTTCTCCATTTATAGGCTCTGCCAATTTAGAGTGTACAAAAACAACGCTAAGCACACTCTTAATCATCTCAATCTTTTCCTTGGGAAGGCGTTTCTCTTTCAGATAGGATGAGACTTTACGCATCACCTTGGCTCCATCATTATCCTCATCGCTTATCTCACCATTGAGGTCTTCCACTTTCAGCGGAGCCACTTTGCCTGGTACGCCCAAACCTGCCATTACGAGACCTGCTATTAATTTTACACGCGAGCCAACCTCTATACTTAGCTCGTCATGCATCTTTTGGTTCAGCGTTTTCAGCTTACGCTCGATGTCATCTTCCAACTCAAGCTTCTTGTTCTCTATTTCTTCATCAGTTAGTTCCAACTCGTCAACTTTGCGAACAAACTCTTCTACGTTTTCATTGAGCAGGAATGACAAATCGGAATATTCGCTGACAAGTTTTGGTACAAACAGATTGTCCTTAGACACATAATAAACGCCAATCTCTAAAGTCAATCCGCTTGCAGTATCATAACCATTAACTCCGATGGCCACAACTTCTTTGTAACTTTCGGTGTAATTCAGTATGGCATGAGCATAGTGTATGGCTCCGTTCACAGCATACTTGGCTATATTTGTATAATTTGGCTCATTGTCTTTCTTCTTATTGTCAATGTTGCCGTTGGCATCCAATTTGATGAAGTCCCCCCTCGTTCCCTTCACCTCAATCATCACAGGTATGCGGCGCATAGTAGCCGTTTGTATAAAGCACTTGATGTCGGGGAAGTTTGTTCCCGTTCCGCCCTTTTTGCTTGGAGCCTTACGGAGAGCCTCCTCTATTTCAGAGTTGATGCTCTCAGTCTTGGTGTAGTACTTCTGTCCTTTGAACTGCTGTTTACACCAGTCCTCCACACGTTCTTCTATGCTATGTTTATTATTGCCTGCCATATTGTTGTTTTACTTGTTTGTTTTCTATTATTTTTTTGCTTATGCTCGGCCTATGCTACGATTACGCTACGCCTTTGCTACGATAGCGGAACGATATCCCTACGCTATCCGAAGCGTACACCTCCGTGAGATCTCGGTTAGATCTCCGTGACATCTCCCTTACATCTCCGAGAGGGTTCTACTTGACACTTTGCAAAATTAAATGTTATTATTTAAATATCAAAGAAAAATTTTTAAAATATCTTACGCCCAAATAAGTTGACACTGTTCGGGAAAAAGATGCAAACTTCCCCTTTTTGCAAGGCAGCCACTAATTATACCGCAAAAATCCTCTTAAAATGGATTTAACAATTCGCTTACGCTACGATTACGCTAATTCCTCACCCCAAAACCATCATAACAATCTCCTCCAGCCTCTCCCCCGTCACATTAGCTATCCCCATCTCCGTCAGCTGCTCATGTTCCGGAGTTCCTTTCCTGATGATATATCTCCAGTTTTTGCCGTCAACAATAGCCTGAAGCAGGTAATTGCCCTTGAACTGCTGCTCAATGCGGAAATTCTCGATTTTTCGTCCAACTTTGTCATAAAAAACTTCCGTTTCTTGCGGCTCTTTCAAACCCCAAGCCCGCAAATGATCAATAATAGTCTTTTCGACTCTTCCTATCAGCTCGTTGCTTACGCCATTTCTGACAGCTATGGGTCTGTACTGACTCAACGCATCGGCTACCTGTTGTATTATCGCATCCGGTCTGCGAATCCCATTGTCGTGGGCGAACTGGATGACATCATTGCGTGTAATACCACTAAGTTTTGCTCTGATGTATAAACAATGATGCTCGCTGGGCAAAAAACCGCCATTATCCCAAACATATGTAATGTCGTAAGCCGGAGATAACCGCCAAGAACCGTCTTTTTGCATTATGAACGAAAAATTTTTGTTATGGTCATCGGTATTATTTGCCAGAATATTAAAAACCATCCTACGAAAAACCTCCTGACAATCTGTTTCCGGCATGTGAAGCTTACGGCAAACCTCAATAATATGTTCATAACTGTTGGCATCGGGATACATCGCCGCTAAAGTCTGCGTGTGCTTTTTTTCTGCTCCTTCGCGGTCGAATCGTTTGGTTATAAAATGATTCTTTCCCTCAACAGAATACAATTCAGAATGCGCCATGCTTATGCCAGCAATTGTTGCCATTTCGTAATAAGTCATCTCCAATTCTGCAGAACTATATTGAGAATCACCAAATTTTAACAGATAATAATCGTATTCTTTCAATCCGCCTATCTGACCACTTCGTATTTCTCCGCTTTCTTTGTTTATGGCAATTATTGCTTTCGGCTGACGTCCACCGGCAGAAGTGCCGACAGTCAGCAACGACTGCATAGTAATAGATTCTTCCGGAAGGATTTTGACATTCTCTCGCTCATCATAGATGCGTGCTGCCAAATCCGCCAATGATTTCATGTCAACCTTTTCAGGTTTCCTGACATGCGACAACTCAGGCTGGTACTCCAAAGCTCCCATGCCTCGCTTGCCAATGAACGACAATTTGTCTAATGGGGTTATCTCTGCATTAGCCAAACGGTTTTGCTGACGCCATAGATCGAACAGTTGATTGCCCCACGCATCAGGCAAGGAGTCGGCAACAAACGATGGCAACTTTTGATATATTTTGGCATCTTCACCCCAAACTGGCATCAAAGTTCGCACCATATCAATAGGTGCAACTAAAGGCGATATATTCAGTCCTTTTTTAACGAACTCATCGTTGTACATAAAATATGAGAGTTTTCTACGCTCATCCCATGCCAAACGCCCGACTTCTTCTCCCCATAAAATAACTTTTAATGCTTTTATCATATCTTATCTTGTTTTGGGTGTCTGATTCTTTGCGCTTTCTTATCATCTTTGCGAATAAGATATGGAGATTCAGGCAACTCAGGCATGACATAATCCAATGCGTTTATCTGACCAACAACCTTTAAAAGCAGTATAAAAGTTGAAAGCGAAATATTACCGGCCGTGCCATTCTCAAATTTGTGAATTGTTGTCATCCCTATTCCTGAACGTTCTGCAACATCCTTTTGAGTAAAATTACAACGCATCCTATATTCTTTAAAACGCCGCCCCAACAGTCTCACTATCTCTGGTGTAGAATATTCGTACAAATCAGACATGTTTTTGTTTTTTTAATATATATTATAATGATATTTATAACCAATATAACATCTTACAATTCAACTTAATGATATTTACACCTGCAAATATACAACAATTTTTTTATTGTCAAGAAGTTTATTAAAAAAAATTATTGGTTATAGATTATTGAGGCGTCTCAGCCACGCTAACGGCTAATGGCTATCCTTAAAACCAAATCTCCAACGGACATACAGGCCTTACCGAGAGACCATAACGCCCCGGCGCATGGAACTTAACATTTGCCCTGCCCTCCGACTCGACGAAACTTGTGGCAAACCAGTCGTAAAATCTCGTTCCCTTGACTTTTTCCTTGCTTGAACTCGACGACCAGTAATAACCGCATCTGCCAGCCGAATCGACCGTCACCAGCCTACGCATGCCGGCAGCAGGCAGAAACACCGCGCCATTGGCTTCCAGCTTCGTGGTCCAATCCGTCAAAGAGACTATATTGTCGGAATATTTGTTTTGACCGTCTTTGGCTTTTTGCAAGTCATATTTGCTGACGTTCCATGAATCGGGCAATAATATGATACCCGGAACGCCATTAACCGTCGCCCAAGCATGGTTTATGCCCGAAGCTGTTTTCCTTTTGTAAAGCACATAATCCCATTCCTCATCCTTCAATGCCCTCCATTTAAGTCCCTCAATACCAGTGTTGTTTTTGTATTTTTCACACCACTCCACATATGTCGAATTCATCGCCTCCACCGAGTTGTAATCGGAATCGCCATCTACCCTGAACGAGAACAAGTCTATCCAACCGTTGTATTTCTCCGATATGTTCTTGTTCGCATCCCCAATAACATCCCACTGATGCTCAGCAAACCTCCACGTCCAAGTTGCCGGATGGTACTGAATATTGCCTTTGGCAAAATATACCTTATTCGTCGGACTGACTGAATACACGGCGTTTATCGCATTTTCGATAGATTTTATCTTGGTCAAATTCTGATTTATTTCCAAATATTTTTCATCTATCAGCGCTTTTTGGCTTTTTAACGGGATGTAGCCTTCTTTTTCTATTCTTACGATAAACAAATCGCCCTGATTCACATTGACTTCCAACGGCGTGACACCACATTTCTTGTCGTCAAGATATACAGTGGCTCCCGAAGGCTCCGATTTGACACTTACCTTGCAGAGAATCGGAGTGTAATGGAACTCATATGTGGCTGGCTGTCCGGCTACGACATTTATCATCAGCGAATCGGGATTGCAGAATCTCACCACAGATTTTATCTCATGCATACCTGGCGATATCTTGAGAGTCGGATCAGCAGCAGTCCAATATTCCCTGTCGTCGATAAAAAGACCGGTGCCATCAGTGTTTTTGAGGGTTATCTCAGCGTATTCGTTAGATAATTCAAGGTTTATGGTCTGGTCTTTACCGCCCTCGACCTGTATTGTTGTTTCAGCGACCTGATACATATGTTTTTCCAAATATATCTTGTGCTGACCGCTAACCAGCTCTCCGCTCCACGTGCCTCTCTTCATATAATTGTCGTCGATATATACCGTGGTCTCCTCATCGGCATTGACGGTAATCACTGCCATATCATACGTCATTTCAATCTCAAGCACTTGATTATCACCGTCTTGGATATTCACTGTTTTTGTAACCGACTTGTATTTTTTCTTCGACACAGTCACTTCATACTGTCCGGCCGCAAGCATATCATAGGTAAATGGTGTCTTATAAGCCAAAAACGTTCCATTCAACTTGATTTTTGCCCCGTCCTCAGGCTTTGTTTTGATAGTCAAAGTACCCGTTCCGGCAGTTTTCGAAGCCGTTTTGTTGACCAAAATCATTTCATATCCCTTCTTTGGCTCCAAATCAAACGGAAACCAAAACTCCGTTGAGCCATACTCGGGATGCGAAATCTCCAGATAAGTCGCGGGCTTACTGCTCAAATAGACCCACACCTCACCCACTTTGTATTCCAATTCAATAAATGTCGACTCATTGCCGCGAAATATCAGTCTTCGACGCTGTTCGTCGTTGATATTCACGGTATTAACCTTGATGACGGAATAAAGCACGTTATTGTCATCCTCATAAATATCAGTATTGATATTCACAAAACCCAAAACCTCCTTAAACGACCCAGGCTTAACCTCAAGCTGGGCATAGCCGGCTATCGAAAGACAAAGGACTGCAAAAAGCAACAGTATTTTTTTCATAATATTTTCACATTATTCCACCGAACGGACCAGTCGCACGCTCAAGCCGTTCATATGATAATTTGAAGTGCATTTTACAGGATAATCAAATTTTATATAGAATGCGTGTGCAGCAGGCGTCACTGGTGTTTTTACGACATTTGACCAATATTGCGCGTAGCTCCCGATGAAATCAACTTTTTTCTCCATTCGTTTGCCGCCAGCCGGCAGAAACACCGCGCCATTAGCCTCCAACTTTTCAGTCCAATCTGATGCTGAGACGACATTCCGGGAAAACGAAGCAGCCACATTGATACCATCAAGTTGATATGTTTCCGCATCCCAATTGTCAGGCAACAATATTACTCCGTTCACTCCGTCAACCACCGCTCTTGCAAATCTTATCCCCGACTTTGTCTCTCTCTTATTGACCAAATATTCCCATTCGTTGACATCAAGTGTTCTCCATTGTCTTGCACCACCGCCATTGCTGATATTATTATTTCCCCAATCAACAAATGTCGGATTATTGTCGTCTTTTACAATTTTGGTCGGATTGTTGCCCGTACCCCAGCCAAACAAGTCAATCCACCCGTTGTAGTTTGACGAGATGTTCCTGTTGTCATCGCCAATCATATCCGTCTGTTTCTCGGCAAAACGCCATGTATTCGTCGATGCCTGATATTGCAGATTTCCTTTTGAAAATAGGATTTTTCTGTTCGGTCCTATTGAAAACACGCCGCTTAATGCGCCTTCAGGACAATTTGCCATCACTACATTTGCTTGCGATGTTTCGTTCTCATTGACAACAATTTGTTTTTTCACCGTAAGAAAGCCTTCTTTGGCAACCCTTAAATTATGTTGTCCTATAATGATTTCCTTAATCTCACAAGGCGTCACACCATACTGTTTGTCATCAATAAACACTGCAGCTCCCGAAGGTTCCGATGTCACACTGACAGATCCGGGTATCGCAGGCATATCTATTTCAATGGTTTTGTTTTCACCATTTTTAATCATTACAGTTTTTGTGACAGACCTGTATCTTTCTTTTGAAACAGTGATTTCATACTGCCCAGCCGAAATCATGTCGTTGGTATATGGGGTCGTTTGACTCAAGACTTGACCGTTTAACGATATCGTTGCCTCATTTTCAGGTTTTGTAATAACAGTCAACGAGCCAGATGCGGAAACAGCCACGGTTTTATTCACAAGCAGCATCTCATAGCCTTTCTGCGGCTTCAAGTCAAAAGGCAGATTATACTCCGTAGAACCCAAATCTGGATGCGAAATCTTAAGATAAGTAGCAGGAATACTGCTTAAATAAACCCAAATCTCATCCTGCTTGTATTCCAACTCGATGAATGTCGCCGCATTGCCCTGAAAAAGCAACTGATGCCTCTGCTTGTCATTTAAGTTCTCTGTTCGAACCTTAATGACAGCGAATAGCACATTGTTGTCATCATCATAAATCTCAGTGTTTTGATTAACAAAACCAGGAATTTCCTTGAATGAGTCGCCAACGACTTCCAATTGCGCATATCCGACAATCGAACAAAAAAGCGCAAAAAACAATAATAAAACTTTCCTCATATCTAACTGCCAACTGCTAACTGGTAACTGCTAACTGGTAACTGCTAACTTTCAACAATCTCTTCCGCGCGCTTCAGAGCAAAGTTGATATGCGAACAAACATTCTCCTCGCCGAGTTTCTTAATGAATCCAGCCTTCTCCAACGTCGCCCTCACATGCACATTAACTCCCGACAATACCACAATCATGCCACGCTGCCTGCAAGTGTCGCACAACAACTCCAAATTGTGAATTCCGGTACTGTCAATAAATGAGACCTTTCTCATTCTGATGATTCGCACCTTGTTTTCCTTACCCATCACCGACTTGTCAATCTCATCGAATTTATTGGCGATTCCAAAGAAATATGGACCGTCAATCTCGTAAACCTCAACGCCTTCAGGAATGTGCAGTTTCTCCTCGCTGCTCATAGCCACGTCGGTATTATCACCAGGGTCGATTTCCTCACTGAATGTGCGGATAACAGTGGCCTCGTTGGTTCGTTTCAAGAACAATGCGATTGATGCTATCAAACCCACCTCGATGGCGATTGTCAAATCGAAAACCACTGTCAATAAGAATGTTACAATAAGCACCGCAAAGTCCGACTTCGGGTTCTTCGCCAGCATCCTGAACGTGCGCCAGCCACTCATGTTATACGAAACCATGATAAGCACTGCCGCCAAACACGGCATTGGAATCAAGCCGACCAAACGACCGAAAAGCAGCAGTATGAGAAGCAACACCACCGCGTGAATCAAGCCCGCAACAGGCGTCTTACCACCGTTATTGATGTTAGTCATTGTTCTTGCAATAGCTCCAGTTGCAGGAATGCCACCGAACAAAGGCGATGCGATGTTTGCGATACCCTGAGCTATCAATTCTGTATTTGAGTTGTGCTTGTCGCCAATAACACCGTCGGCAACCATAGCCGAAAGCAACGACTCGATAGCTCCCAACATTGCGATGGTAAACGCAGAAGGCGCCAAATCTGTCATCAGCTGAATCAACGACTTTCCATCAGCCAAGCCCAATTCTGGCAATTTAGGTGCCGGAATAGATGTAGGCAACTCATACAAATCGCCTATCTTCGTGACACCCGTAACACCGCAGAAACGCTCTAAAATCCATACAACCAGTGTAACAAGCACTATCGCCACCAGCGAGCCCGGAATCTTCTTCGAAATCTTCGGACTGTATATGATTATCAGCAAACTGACGATTCCAACGCCAAACGCCCACCAGTTTATATGCATCATATTCTGGAAATAACAAATCCATTTGTCAATGAAGTTGGCCGGCACTTTCTCTATCCCCAATCCAAACAAATCGTTCATCTGGGTCGAGAAAATCGTCAACGCGATACCGCCTGTAAAGCCGACAACCACTGGATATGGCACGAATTTAATGACGTTCCCCAGCTTGAAAGCACCTATTAAAATCAGCAAAATTCCAGCCATAATGGTGGCTATCATCAAGCCTCCCAAGCCATGCTGCTGGATGATTCCATAAATGATAACGATAAACGCGCCCGTCGGACCGCCAATCTGCACCTTGCTGCCGCCTAAAAACGAAATCAAAAATCCGGCGATGATAGCCGTAACAAGACCTTCTGTCGGACCTACACCCGAAGCGATACCAAATGCAATCGCCAACGGCAACGCCACAATACCAACAATAACACCAGCCATAGCGTCAGCCGTAAACTGCGCCTTGGTGTAATTTTTCAAACAAGTGAAAAGTTTCGGAGAAAAAACCATTTTCAATATTTTTACATTAATCTTTTGCAAAAATATCAAAATATTCCTTACCCTCGGGAGTTTTCAATAAATTTTCATCAGAATTTAAAATATAGACGTAAACCAGCTCTTTTTCGGTCTTCGTCTCACGTATATATTGCTTCTTCAATTTCGGCTTAACGCCAGATATTCCAAATGTTTCCGTCAATTTGCGCTTCAGCGTCTTCTCTGGCGTGTCGCCAAACGCCACATGCCACCAATATTTATAATTTGCGACACCTTTATTATTAATGACATGCAGATGCACCACCGGATGCAGAATCTTATTCCCTTTATGCAGCTCCATATGCAAAGCCCGCCCCACAATAATGCCCCGCTCATTCACCACCGGCAAGAATTCCATAATGTTTTCCTCAGGTTTGAAAATTTTTGGGTCGTCCTGCTGTAGAGACAGATGAAAATCCGTTTCCTGAGACGGACGACCGTCCGTCTCTACATCGTCCGGCAAAATCCGTTCAATCCGTGAAATCCGTGTTCGTTTTTCATCGTTTTTCGGTTGATAAGACTGATTCTGTTGTATATTATTCAGCACAGGATCCGTCTCCGTGTCTATTATCGTCAACGCCACCGCCTCATACCAAATCCCCTGAACCTCAATCTCTTCCGTTCCTTTCGGCACCTTAATCTCAAACTTATCACCCACCTTTTTCCCGACCAGCGCTTTCGCCACCGGCGAGATAAACGACAACAATCCTTTCGTATAAGCGGCCTCATCGACACCAACGATACGAACTGTGCGCCCATTATATTTCACATACGCTCCGAAACTCACGGTTTCCTTGTCAGCCTTGGACACATCCACCTCAACGGCAGTATTAATACGATCAATGAGCAACTTCATCTTTGCATCGATAAAATTGCTCATTATGTAGTTCCCAGCGTGCGCAACACGTTCATTTTCAAGGTCTTCGCACTCTTTTTTCAAAGCTTCCAGACCCTCATGTGTCACGTAGTTGGGCATGCCTTTCGGCAGATAAGCCCTCGGCGGCACCATCGGAATCTCTTCCTGGTCGCCCTCTTTGATAAAGCCCCTGCTCATCAGCTCGGAAACTCACATTTTGCCGCATATTGCATAATCGCATCCAAAGTCTTGCGGCTGGGGTTCATTTCGGCGCACATCTCACGCACGACTTTTCTTACCTCTTCTTCAAATGAAAGTGTAGAATTTAATACCATAGGCACTCGATTTCGTTTATTTCTGAAATCTTAACGCCCGAATTCCACCTTTTATTTTATCTCATTGAAAATATTTTTAAAAAATCTTTCCAATTAAGCCACCGTAAGCTGTAAGTTCTTCTCCTTCGCCATCTTACGAAGATTAATCAACGCGTAGCGCATGCGTCCCAATGCCGTGTTGATGCTCACATTTGTGGCATCGGCAATCTCCTTGAACGACATGTCGGCGTACATTCTCATATGCAGAACCTCGCGCTGCTCATCTGGCAAAAACTCAATCATCTTGCGGATGTCGTCATGAATCTGGTCAGTGATAATCTGCTCCTCTATCGAAGGGTCGGTAAACCTCGCATTGTCAAGCATGTCGTAGTCCTCCTTCGTCGGGTCAACCATCGGCAAACGCTTAGCCTTGCGGAAATAATCTATAATAAGGTTGTGCGCGATACGCATCGCGAACTGTATGAACTTTCCTTCTTCTTTGTAAACTCCAGCCTTGATTGTGCGGATAATCTTCAAAAAAGTGTCCTGAAACAAATCATCAGCAAGCTGCTTATCCTTGACAAGCATCGCTATGTATGAATAAACCTTGTTCTGATAACGACCAACCAATACCTCGAAACTCGCAACATCACCATTCTGATAACGCAGCACCAGTTCCTCATCGTTTAATATCTCTGACATAAGTCCCCCTTTTTTAAGGTTATACAATCAAAAAGGGTAAAAATTATCTATAGCGTCTCTCCTATTTTTATTGGTTGAACAATAGTGTTATGTCGAAATTTTTTTGCAAATATATAACATTTTTTAATACGATGCCAAAAAAAATTGTAATTTCGTGCAATTTTTTTGAGGTATCTTAGTTTACGATGAACAAATTAGAGCATATAGAAATCCACGGAGCAAGAGTTAACAACCTGAAAAACATCGACTTACGAATTCCAAAGAATAAACTTGTCGTGATCACCGGTCTGTCAGGCTCCGGAAAGTCGTCATTGGCGTTCGACACGATTTATGCCGAGGGTCAGCGCCGTTATGTCGAGAGTCTGAGCGCCTACGCCCGCCAGTTTATGGGCCGCCTAAGCAAACCTGATGTCGATCTGATAACTGGCCTCTCACCCGCCATCGCCATCCAACAGCGAACCATGACGAGCAACCCGCGCTCTACCGTCGGAACAACAACAGAAATATACGAATACCTCAAACTTCTATTCGCCAGAATCGGTAAGACCTACTCTCCGGTTTCCGGCAAAGAAGTGAAACGCAATCAGGTCAGCGACGTGGTCGATTTCATCCTCGAACAGAAAGGAAAAGCCGTCTTCATCCTCGCTCCTATTATAATTCCAGAAGGCAGGACACTAGCCGAACATCTTAATATCTTACTTCAACAAGGTTTTAACCGACTGATTATCAATAATAAAGTCACAAGAATCGAAGATTTCATCAAAGAGGATGGCAAAACAAAGCCCAAGGATATCCGAATCATGATTGACCGCCTAAAAGTCAGCGAAAGCTCTTCCGAACTGATTGGCCAATTGTCAGATTCTGTGCAAACAGCGTTCTACGAAGGCAAGGATAACTGCATCATTCTCGTTGATAATGAAGAATTTACATTTTCATCACGCTTCGAGGCCGACGGCATAACATTTGAGCCGCCGACAACACATCTTTTCGCTTTCAACAACCCATATGGAGCCTGCAAAACATGCGAAGGATTCGGCACAGTCATCGGCATCGACGAGGATCTGGTGGTTCCCGACAAGTCGCTTTCAATCTACGACAACGCCATTGCCTGCTGGCGAGGCGACAAAATGAGCTGGTACCGCGACGAGCTAGTCCGCACAGCACACCATTTCGAATTCCCAGTCCACAAACCGTATTTCGAACTCTCAAACGAACAAAAAGAAACACTCTGGAAAGGCAACAAGTATTTCATGGGCATCAACGACTTTTTTAAAGATGTCGAAAGTCAGTCATATAAGATTCAGTATCGAGTAATACTTTCACGTTACCGCGGCAAGACCACATGCCCAGACTGCCATGGAAAACGACTTCGCACTGAAGCTAATTATGTGAAAATCAACGGGAAAAGCATCACCGACCTCGTCACTATGCCAATAAGCGAGCTCCAGATGTTTTTCAAAAACATAACTCTTTCAGAATCAGAGAGTTCCATCGCCGAACGACTACTCGTTGAAATCCGTAACCGCATCGGCTTCTTGATGGAAGTCGGACTCGGATACCTCACTTTAAACCGCGCTTCCAACACCCTTTCTGGCGGCGAGGCACAAAGAATCAATCTCGCGACATCACTCGGAAGCAGCCTGGTCGGCTCCACATACATATTGGATGAACCGAGCATCGGTCTGCATTCACGTGATACTCAGCAACTTATAAAGGTTTTGAAACGTCTCCGCGACATCGGCAACACTGTAATCGTGGTAGAACATGACGAGGAAATCATTCGAGCCGCCGACCAGATTATCGACATCGGGCTTTATGCAGGCCGTTTCGGCGGTGAACTGGTATTCCAAGGAGACATCAATGAGATGGAAAAATCCGGTAAATCGCTTACTGCTCAATACATTACGGGCAAAATGGAGATTCCGGTACCAAAATATCGCCGCAAGTGGAACAACTCCGTCGAATTTACCGGCTGCCTCGAACATAACCTCAAGAATATCAACGTAAAAATACCGTTGAATGTGCTCACCGTAGTGACTGGTGTCAGCGGCTCAGGTAAGTCTTCGCTTGTCAACAACATCATCTACACCTCGTTGAAAAAACATTTCGGCGGCACTGCCGACAAAACCGGATCTTTCGGAGGTATGAAGGGAAGCCTGCAAGCCCTGAGCTCAGTCGAAATGATCGACCAAAATCCTATTGGCAAGTCAACTCGTTCAAACCCAGTGACTTACGTCAAGGCATTTGATGATATTCGCAACCTGTTTGCTGAACAAAAACTCGCCAAAATGCGCGGCAATAAAGCCGGATATTTCTCATTTAACGTGCCTGGTGGCCGCTGCGACAACTGCGAAGGCGAAGGCATTCTCAAAGTCGAGATGCAATTTATGGCCGACGTGTTTCTCGAATGCGATGTGTGCCACGGAAAACGCTATAAAGAAGAGGCTCTCGAGATAAAATTCCTCGACAAAAACATATTCGATATCCTAGAAATGAGCATCGACGAGGCTATTGAATTCTTCAACCAGCCGAACGAATACAAAAACATGACTGATCGCATCGTATTGAAACTCAAATCATTACAAGATGTAGGCCTGGGATATCTGAAAATGGGACAGCCTTCCTCCACCCTTTCAGGTGGCGAGGCTCAACGTATCAAATTGGCTTCGTTTTTAGTCAACGGGACAAACGAAAAACCCACATTATTCATCTTCGACGAGCCTACAACAGGCTTGCATTTCCACGATGTTAACAAACTTCTGAAAGCGTTCGAGGCTTTGCTCAACAATGGACACAGCCTGCTGGTCATCGAACATGACCCCGATGTCATAAAAACGGCCGACTGGGTCATCGACCTCGGCCCTGAAGGCGGCAACAAAGGCGGATACCTTGTGTTTGCCGGCACTCCTGAAGATCTATCCAAATGCAAAGAGAGCTATACAGCAGAAGTTTTAACTAACAAACTGAGCTAAGCCCAAGCGTCATATCCGCCATCGGGATGACGGTAATCAAGCAGCCACTCATATGCATCCTGACTTCCTTCGCCGTCAGCATATGCATCTTCCATGATTTCTGCCACAACAGCAAGCGATATCTCAGTCTCTGTCTCCAAAATAATCCCAATATCATACAAGGCATTATAATCATTTTCCTCGTATGCTTTCTTATATAAATCGTCAGGAATCTCAATCTCATATTCCCTCTCTTCATACTCATCGTAAAATTTCTTATTCATCGATAAAATTTTATGAAATCCACACAATATTTTTTTGCAAATATAATTAATATTTTATAATTTTGCATACGAAAAACGAGTGTAAATGATTTTTTACTTAAATGCCAGTATTTAAACGCGATTCGGAGCTTTTTAAAGTATTACTGACATGCATTTGGGGCGTAATTTTTATTATGTTTCAACCATATATATGCATGTCTCAGGATACTGTTGCACCCCAACAACGCGTGGTCTGGCATAAATTTGAAGGCAGCATCGGACTGACTGTCAACCAATTAGCTATAACCCACTGGGCAGCGGGCGGTGAAAGCAACATGAGCGGCAAAGTCTCCGGTGATTTCAAATACACATATAACCGCAAGATGTTTAATTACGTCACCGCCGGACTGTTCGTTTATGGCGCACAAGGTTATGCCAAAGACAAACGCTACGAAAAAACCGAAGACCGTCTGGAACTATCGATGACGATGACTCACAACAACAATAAGAATCTGACCTTCACATCGATAGCCATGCTTAAAACACAGTTCACAAACGGCTATTCCTATCCCAACGACTCTATCCCGATTTCCAGATTCTTCGCACCTGCATATCTCACAATATCAATTGGTTATACTTACAACATACACAACATCGTAAGTATCTTCATAAGCCCGTCAGCAGGAAAATTCACATTTGTCAACGACCAAGACCTGGCCGACAAAGGCTCTTTCGGTGTAGAAGCCGGCTACTGGAATATCGTAGATAACGACAGCACATGGATTCCAGGCAAGCGTTTCCTTGGCGAGCTTGGCTTCAACGTCTTGATAAAATACAAGCAGAATTTTAAAAATAATATATCAATATTCTCAAATCTTAACCTTTATAACAATTATATGGACGCTAACAGATCCAACAGATGGAATATTGACGTGGATTGGGAAACAGGCCTAAAATTCATCATAAATAAAAGAGTATCAACGATTATCAATGTCCACCTCATCTACGACGATAACGTGAGATTTACAATTGACGACAGACAAAAACCAATTCTTCAATTTAAAGAGTCGCTTGGTATTACTTTTTTATATAAATTTGCAGTTGATAATAAAGATAATAAAATCAGTAATTAAAAATAAGTATTATGAGTAACGTTTCTCCTGAGATACTTGCAAAGGCAAATTCTTGGTTATCAGACCAATACGATGAGGAAACAAGAAAAAAAGTTCAGAATCTCATCGACAACGACCCAAACGAACTGACGGAAAGTTTTTACCGCATCCTTGAATTCGGAACAGGCGGATTGAGAGGAATTATGGGCGTCGGAACCAACAGAATGAACATTTACACCGTAGCAATGGCCACACAAGGATTGGCAAATTACATCAAAATGATGTTCGCCGACATGAAACAGCCGCAAATTGCCATCGCTTACGACTGCCGTAACAACAGCAAAGAATTCGCACAAATCACTGCCGACGTTATGACAGCTAACGGCATTAAAGTATTCTTATTCAGCGCGTTACGTCCAACGCCAGAGCTATCATTCGCAATCCGCGAATTGAAATGCCAATCCGGAATTGTAGTGACAGCTTCACACAACCCCAAAGAATACAACGGCTATAAGGTCTATTGGGAAGATGGCGGACAAATTGTGGCACCTCACGACAAAAACATCATCGCCGAAGTGCAGAAAATAACCGACATCTCAATGGTAAAACGCAAAAGAAACGCAAAACTCATTGAAATGCTCGACGATAGTTTCGACGAGATTTATCTCAACAAGGTTATGAGTCTCTCGCTCTCTCCTAAGCTTATCAAAAAGCACAAAAACCTCTCGTTCGTCTATACCCCAATCCACGGAACAGGCGGACAGGTAATGCCGAAGCTTTTTGCAAAAGCAGGTTTCAAAAACTTCTATCCTGTTGAGGAACAGATGGTTACAGACGGCAATTTCCCTACTGTCGTTTCACCGAATCCTGAAGAAAAGGCCGCGATGAATATGGCTATTGAAAAAGCCAAAGCCATGAATGCTGATGTAGTTCTCGCTACCGACCCCGACGCCGACCGCGTAGGTCTCGCAGTGAAAGACGACAATGGCGAATTCATACTCCTCAACGGCAACCAGACCGCGAGCATCTTGACATATTACATCCTCACCCGTTGGGATGAACTCGGCAAGCTCACTGGCAAGGAATTTATTGTCAAAACAATAGTTACCAGCGACTTACTGCTTAAAATCGCCAACAAATTCAACGTCAAGACCTACGACGTTCTCACCGGCTTTAAGTATATCGCCGACAAGATTTTAAACAAACCAGATGAGAAATTCATCTGCGGAGGCGAAGAAAGCTACGGTTTCCTCGTCGGTGACTTCGTTCGCGACAAAGACGCTATCATCACATGTTTCATGCTCGCCGAAGCCACATCATGGGCAGCAGAACAAGGCAAGACACTCTACCAGATTCTCAAAAACATCTATAAGGAATTTGGAGTTTATCGCGAAAAACTCGTTTCTTTGACCAAGAAAGGCATCAGTGGCACCAAGGAAATCAAACAAATGATGCTCGATTTCAGAAAAGACCCGCCAAAGAACCTGCTCGGCTCAAGAATTTCCGAAATAAGAGATTATAAACTCGGCATCAGCAAAGACGTCAACTTCGGTGTTGACACCATCATCAATCTACCGAAATCCGACGTGCTTCAGTTCTTCACCGAAGACGGAATCAAAGTCAGCGTAAGACCTTCAGGCACAGAGCCTAAGATTAAGTTCTACTTCAGCATGAACGAGTCCCTCGACAACATCAATGAACTCAGCGGCGTCGAACAGGAACTCGATGAGAACCTCGAGCAACTCGCCAACTTGTTCGTTGACTAATAATTTTACTCGTCAATTCTGCGTAAAGCATCTATCGCCAATTGATAATTTGGATTATCCTTTAAAATCTGGAGATAGATGCTTTTCGCCTGCTTGTAATTTCCCTTCTGTTCGTAAGCGACACCTTTGTTTAACAACGCATCGATTGAATTAGGATTGATTTCCAAAGCCTTATCAAAACACTCTATCGCTGTGTCGTATTCGAGCAAATAAACAAGATTGACATATCCTTTATTGAACTGAACCTGATAGTTTCCTGGTATTTTGACATCAAGAGTGTCATAAATCTGCAAAGCCTTCTCCGGATCCCCGTTATCTTGCAGAAACATCGCCAAATCATAATATGTGGTCCAATTGTCAGGCGCAAGCTGAATAACCAATGCATAAAAATCCCTGGCCATCGGATTCCTTTGGGCTGAGTATATCTTCGCAATCTGATATGCAGGATCAATGAATGTATCATCCTGACTCCTCGCTTTCATAAACTGCTTCAAAGCCTGAACAGTATCATTCTTTGACATACATATCATTCCTCGCATATAGTAGGCCTGCGGATTTATACTATTGAGTTCCAACGCTTTATCAATATATGCGTTCGACATATTGCCATTACCCTGTAAAAAACTCAACTCAGCTAATTTCAATATTGGACGCGAGTCAAGCGGTGCAACCTCAGTCGCCTTATTCAATGTAAGCAAGATATTGTCCTGATCACCCAATTCATAATATATATCCGACAACACCAACAGCGCGTCAACATTCTTGCCGTCAAGCGACAATGCGCTGTTTATGTCACGAAGAGCAAAGCCCACCTGCTGATTCGCCAAATACCATCTCGCACGGTCGATATAACCGTTAACGTCCAAGGTATCGGCAACAACCTCCGTCTGAACAGCGACTTTCTTATTGTCAGTCTTATTATTATTAGCCCGCTCAGAACAGCTCGCAAGGAGCATCATACATGCGAAAATCCAAAAAACTTTTTTCATTAGTTCTTGATATTCAATATATTAAAGATCTTTATCAGTCTCTTTCAAAGCCTCGGTAATCTTCTGCGTCAGTTCATCGCTCAACTCCGGATTCTCCTCAAGCAGTTTCTTAAGAGCGTCACGCCCCTGACCAAGCTTTGTTTCGTTATAGCTGAACCACGACCCGCTCTTCTTTATGATACCAAGCTCTACACCGATATCAATAATCTCGCCTATGCGCGAAATACCTTCTCCATAAAGGATATCAAACTCAGCTTTCTTGAACGGAGGCGCCACCTTGTTTTTAACGACCTTCACTTTCACTCGGTTACCCATGATGTTCTCACCATCCTTTATCTGACTCACCTTACGGATGTCAAGACGCACTGAGCTGTAGAATTTCAAAGCGTTTCCGCCGGTTGTCGTCTCAGGATTGCCAAACATAACGCCAATCTTTTCACGCAACTGATTGATAAATATACATACTGTCGAAGTCTTGCTTATGGTTGCCGTCAGTTTACGCATCGCCTGCGACATCAGTCGGGCCTGCAATCCCATCTTGCTGTCACCCATCTCGCCCTCAATCTCGCTTTTCGGAGTAAGAGCGGCCACAGAGTCAATAACGATGACGTCGATGGCACCTGAACGGATAAGGTTTTCCGCGATTTCCAAAGCCTGCTCACCATTGTCGGGCTGCGAAACAAGCAGATTGTCTATGTCAACGCCCAATTTCTTAGCATAAAAACGGTCAAAAGCGTGTTCTGCGTCAATAAACGCACCTATTCCACCCTGTTTCTGAGCCTCAGCGATGACATGCAGCGCCAGAGTAGTCTTACCCGAACTCTCAGGTCCGAACACCTCAATAATCCTTCCACGCGGCATTCCGCCAATACCCAAAGCATAGTCCAAACCTATCGAACCAGTTGATACTGAATCAATTTTCTCCTGATGGTTGTCGCCTAAACGCATTATGCTGCCTTTTCCGAACGACTTTTCAATATTTCCCAATGTGGCTTCCAAAGCCTTAAGTTTCTCCTGTCTCACTTTCTCGACATCTTCCTCGATATTCTTTGCCATTTTCTAAATAATTTTAAATCAATAAGTTAATAAACACAATAATTAAAAATTCAATCGCTGCAACTTGATTTTGACGAGTTTTTAATCAAACTGCAACGCTACAAATATAAACATTTTTTTCGTATCAGCAAACTTTTTTATCTTTTTTTTGATAAAAATCACAAATATCTTTAATACCGCATTCATCACACTTTGGCTTCCTCGCCATGCAGACATATCTACCGTGTAAAATAAGCCAATGATGTGCCTTCGACAACACCTCCTGAGGAAAATGCGCCACCAACTGCTTCTCTGTCTCCAATGGCGTTTTCGCATTTTTGGTCAATCCGATGCGTCCCGAAACCCTGAAAACATGAGTGTCAACAGGCATTGCAGGCTTGTCAAACGCCACCGCTACAACGACATTTGCCGTCTTGCGCCCAACCCCAGGCAACTTCTGCAAATCGTCAATATTTGAAGGCACAATACCATCAAAATCAGCCATCAGCGCCTTCGCCATACCTATAAGACTCTTTGTCTTGTTATTAGGATATGATATTGACTTAATCAATTGATAAACATCATCTTGAGTAGCTTCCGACAGACTTCGCGCATCAGGAAAACGCTCGAAAAACGCAGGCGTGGTCATGTTCACCCTTTTGTCGGTGCATTGCGCCGATAGAATCACCGCCACGATAAGCTGATACGGGTTCATGAACTTCAATTCCGACCCCGCCAATGGCATATTTTGCTCAAAATATTCTACAAAAGCATCGTATTTCGCTTGAATATCAATCTTTTTCATTTTTTTTAATTTAAACAACAAAATTACATATTTTTTGTTATTTTTGCAGATTATTTATAGAAAATTGAATTTAATGTCAGAATATACACTGCACGAAGTATCGACCAAGCGCGAAGTCAAGCAATGGCTGGCGTTTCCGGCAAAATTATATAAAAACGACAACCATTATGTCAGGCCCTTGGACCATGAGGTGGAAAAAGTTTTCGACAAAGAACAAAACAAACTATTCCGCCACGGCGACGCCACCAGATACTATCTGACCGATGATAATGGCACGATTGTCGGAAGAATCGCTGTGTTTTACGATGAAAAAACCTCAAGAGTCTATGAACGCGAGGAAAACGGTCAAAAAACAGGCAGCTGCGGTTTCTTCGACTGCATCAACGACCAGAAAGCGGCAAACACCTTGTTCGACGCAGCAAAGAAATGGCTTGAAGAACGAGGCTTTGAAGCCATGGACGGCCCCGTGAACTTCGGCGACCGCGACTACTTCTGGGGATGCCTCGTGGAAGGCTTCACCGACCCTGTTTACAATATGCCATACAACTATCCATATTATCAACAACTATTTGAAAACTATGGATTTAAAGACTATTTCAAGCAGTTCACCTTCCGCCGCAACCTCATCCCAGGCGGATTCGACCCAATCCTGCATGAAAAAGCCAAACGCATATACGAGAACCCTGATTATTCATTCGAAATCCTCGACAAACGTAAAATTGACAGGTATGCCGACGATTTCCTTACAATATACAATAAATCATGGGGGATTATCCCAGGTGCCGCCAAACTCACACGCCAACACGCATTGGCACTGCTGAACAGCCTTAAGCCGATAATCGACCCGCGCCTCATGCATTTCGCATATTACAAAGGCGAACCAGTCGGATTCTTCCTAATGATGATCGACCTGAATCAAATATACAAGGGATTAAATGGTAATGACAAGGGATTCAACAAGTTACGCATATTCTGGAGAGTAAAAATTTCAAGAATTTGCGACCGCGCCATATCTCTTGTTTTCGGAATAGTACCGGAACACCGCAAAAAAGGCCTTGAATCAGGTCTCGTTTGCTCACTTGAAAATCAGGCAATAAAAAAGAAATTCAAATATAAAGAACTGCAAATCAACTGGATAGGCGATTTCAACCCTCCAATGCTCAAGATAATGGAACGCGTCGGGGCTGATCATTATAAAACACATATCACATTCAGATATCTATTCGACAGAAATAAACCTTTCACAAGAGCAAAACTTCAAACAAACGGTAAAAAAGACGACGAATGATAGAAGCAAAAGGAATATATAAGTCATTTGGTAATGTCGATGTCATAAAAGGCATTGATATTCATATAGATAAAGGTGAGATTGTCACCATTGTAGGTGCCTCCGGCGCCGGCAAATCAACATTGCTTCAAATCATCGGAACATTGGAAAAAGCCGATAAAGGCCAAGTCTTTATCAATAATCAGAATGTGAATGAATTAACCCAGAAAAAACTGTCAGCATTCCGAAACAAGAATATCGGTTTTGTGTTCCAATTCCATCATCTGCTGCCCGAATTCACAGCTTTGGAGAATATTTGCATACCGGCATTCATCGCAGGAGCACCTAAAAGTAACGCTTTAAATAAAGCCACTCAATTACTTGAATATCTTAATCTTACAGATAGAGCAAATCACAAGCCATCTATGCTTTCAGGAGGCGAGCAACAACGCGTTGCAGTGGCAAGAGCCCTCATCAATAACCCGGCAGTGATTCTCGCCGATGAACCATCCGGCAACCTGGATTCAAAGAACGCCAAGGAATTGCATGAACTGTTTTTCAAACTGAGAGAGCAAACAGGCCAGACATTTGTAATTGTGACTCATAATCAAGAACTTGCAACAATGTCCGACAGAGTTTTAACAATTAAAGACGGCAAAATCGAAAGCAATATTTAACTAAAGTGAGCGTTGTTTATACAAACTTAAGAATATGCGGAATTTAATAAAATATATCTTCTTTTTATCATTCGGATTCATCTGTCTTTCAACGGATTACGTCAACGCACAAGACAATGTCCCCACATTCCAGTCATTGGTGGCATCCGGCGACAAGGAGTTCTCAAACAAAGAATATATCAAGGCAAAGACATATTACCAGGAAGCCTTGCGTTTGAAGCCAAATGATAATGCCACAAAAGGCAAACTCGATAGAACTCTTCAAAAAATCCGCGAGGAAAACAAGAAAGAGGAGCAGTTTTTCGAGTTTATCGACAATGCCGACAGTTTCTATGCAGATAATGATTTGGAAAAGGCACTTGCCGAATACAATAAAGCCTTGAAAATATTTCCTAAAGATAAATATGCCCTTGGCAAAAAAGATGAAATAACGCAGATTCTCAAGGATGAAAAAGACAAATTGGACTCTTTTAACGAAATGGTGGCAATTGCCGACAGGCTTCTAACAGAAGAAAAATATGCCGAAGCAGTGATGCAATATGAGTCTGCCACGAAAATCTATCCGAACAATTCAGCTGTCAAAGAAAAATACCAAAACGCCAAAAACAAGAAGGAAGCCTATGATTCTAAAGTATCTGAGTTTGAAAGACTTAAATCACAAGGCCAAGAATTTACTTTAAGAAAAAAATATACCGAAGCAATCGCCGTTTATGAGCAGGCTTTGCAGCTTTTCCCAAAAGAAACGGAACTTGCCGACAAAATATCAGAGCTTCAAATACAAAAAGACATTGCCGATAACTACAATGCGAAAATCACAGAAGCCGATGCCCTTTACGAAGACCGCTCATACAATGAAGCCAATGAGCTTTATCAAGGAGCTTTGACAGTCATTCCAGATGATTCCTATGCTCTCGGCATGATATCACGTATCGACGAGATAGTTAACAGCGCCGAATACATTAAAATACAGAACGATAAGGCTAAACTTGACAGCAATTTCGCCAATTTCATGCATAATGGAGAGGCCGCCGAAAGCCAAAAGAATTATGAATCTGCCCTATCCTATTATGTTAAAGCATTGGAACTCAAACCAAATAACGCAGAGGCACTTGCAAAGAAAAAGAATGCAGAAAACATGATTTTATATGCTGAGCAACAGCGCAAAGAACAGGAACGACTTGCGGCAGCAGAGGCTGAAAGACAACGCCAAGCTCAAATACAAAATCTGTTAAACACTGGTAATCAACAAATAACAGATAAAAAATACGCTGAAGCGGAAATCACATTCAATCAAGTTCTGGTCTTGGATCCAAACAACTCCACTGCTATCGGAAAACTTGAGCTGATAGCCGGTTTTTATGAGGAAATCCAGCGCCAGAAAGAAGAAAACTACAATCGCGCAATGTCGGATGGAAGATACGCCATGGACAGCTGGAATTATGCCGAAGCCATAAAACAGTTTAACATTGCTTTGGCAAACAAACCAGGCGACGAGGCTGCTAATCAACAACTTATGTTGGCACAACAATACGAAAACCAACGCATGGCAGCTTTGACCAATGAATATAACGGCTATATAACAAAAGGCGACACGCAATTACAGACGAAAAACTACGACAAAGCCATTGAGTTTTACACCAAAGCTGTGCAACTGAACACCGGAAACTCCTATCCCGCCAATAAAATCAGGGAAATAGGCGAAATGTTGGCGGCAAACAAAATCATGGATTTGGTGACTGTCGCAGAAACTATCAGTTCGAGCGAAACCAAACGTTATGATTTTCAGCCCATTGAAGCCTCAACACGTCGTGGAAACTATCTGCTGATAAAAGCAAAAAATCTCGGCGAAAGACCGTTTATCATGTACATTTCTTACGGCAGCAAGAATGGAAGAAACGGTGGTTTCACTGTCAATGTGCCTAAAAATCAAGAAGTTAACGACTTCATTATTAAGATTGGCTCGCAATACAAATGGTTCAGCGAGGATAACACATGGATTGAAATCCTGCCTGAAAACGGAAATATTGAAATTAACGCAATGGAAATCACAAAAGGTAATTAATATGAACAAGTCTGATTCACGCTATCAATTGTATCTTGACATCTTAAAAGAGGAATTAGTCCCGGCCATGGGCTGTACTGAGCCTATATGTCTGGCCTATGCCGCCGCCAAAGCGCATCAGGTACTAGGCGCTACACCCGACAGAGTCGAAGTCCTCGCAAGTGGAAACATCATCAAGAATGTGAAGAGTGTTATCGTTCCCAACACTAACGGAATGAAGGGAATAAAGGCCGCCGTGGCCGTCGGAATCATAGCCGGCAACCCCGACAAAGCCCTCGAAGTGATTGCCAATGTGACACCAGAACAGAAGAAAAAGACAGAGGATTATCTTGCCTCCACACCTATCACGGTTAAACATATTACGTGCCGCGACCAACTCGATGTCACAGTGATAGCTTACAACGGCGAACATCATGCCGATGTGCGAATCTGCGGATTCCACACCAACATCGTGCATGTCCAAAAAGACAACATTATTATCTTCCATAGCGAAACAATTTCAAAACCGGCAAAAGAACTCACCGACCGCAGCTGTCTGAGCATCGCCGGTATTGTAGATTTCGCCGATAGCGTTGATATTCAAGATATTAAAGAAATTATCGGAAGACAAATAAAGTATAATACAGCCATCTCCGATGAAGGTTTGAAAAACAATTGGGGAGCCAATATCGGAAGCACCTTATTAAAATATTATGGCGACGACATCAAAGTTAAGGCTAAGGCACGCGCAGCAGCAGGCTCCGATGCCCGCATGAACGGCTGCGAATTACCTGTGATTATCAACTCAGGCAGTGGTAATCAAGGACTTACAGTATCCATGCCTGTCATCGCTTATGCCGAAGAATACAAAATCAACGACGACCGTCTTTATCGCGCTTTGGTGGTTTCAAACCTCACATCTATCCATCAAAAAACACGCATCGGCCGTTTGTCGGCATATTGCGGAGCCGTGAGCGCCGGTTGTGCAGCAGCATGCGGCATCGCCTACCTCCTCGGCGAAAGTCTCGACGTTATCGAACACACACTCACAAATGCTGTAGTAACAGTGTCCGGCATCATCTGCGACGGCGCCAAAGCATCGTGCGCCGCAAAAATCGCAGCATCAGTGGAATCAGGCATTCTCGGATATTATATGTACAAAAACGGACAACAGTTTGAAGCCGGCGACGGCATCGTGGGTTGCAATATTGAAGATACTATCAATAATGTAGGATTGGTAGGCAGCGTCGGCATGAAAGAAACCGATACAGAAATCATCGATATTATGACTAAATAATTGATTATCAATCAATTCGCTGCACCTCGGTGACATTTGCCAACGACTTGAGTCTGCGAATGAGCTGCTCGAGATAGTTCACACTTGACATATTCACAACAAACCGACCTTCATATAACCCGTTTTTGGTTCCCATCGAAGCGTCTATGATATTAATTTCCATCTGTTTCATCACCTCAGTGATGTCGCTGAGAATACCGAAACTGTCTTTCGCAACAACACGAATCGTTGCCCTTGACGGCACATCACCCTGCCACTTCACGTCAACAAGACGATACGGATTGCGTTTCTTCATCGCGATGGCGTTCTTGCAGCTAACACGGTGAATGGTAATGCCTCCTCCAACATGTACGAAACCACAAACATTATCTCCAGGAATCGGGTTGCAACACTTCGCCATCTTAAAGGCAAAACCATTGATATTAGCCCCAATAGTCATCGCATCGTTCTCACTATCAACAGTTTTCTCCCTGCGTTGCTCATCTTCAAGTCTATGCACCTCCTTTTCCTCGGTCTGCGACATAATAAAAGCCTTCATATCGGCTAAGTCGATTTGATTTGTCGCAATCCTATTGTAAAACTCTATACCCGAATCGCAATCGTATTTTTTTAGTAAGTCAGTGAATATCTTGTCATTAAATGCTATCTTCCAATTCTTCAGCTTTCTGTGGAATATCGAACTGCCCAGCTCGGCTTCCTTCATCTCCTCATCCTTCAAAAACCTCCTGATTTTCGATTTGGCTTTCTCAGTATTGACATAATTCAACCAGTCGGCTTTCGGGGTTTGTTTCTTATTTATTTGAATCTCAACGCGGTCGCCGTTATTCAAAACATAGCGTATCGGCTGCATCTTACCATTCACCCTCGCCCCTATGCAATGACTGCCAACCTGAGTATGCACTTCGAAAGCGAAATCAAGAATCGTGGAACCAACAGGCAACTGCTTAACTTCACCTTGAGGAGTAATGATGTACATTTTATCCGACTTGCCTTTCGCCGCTCTTTTGTCATCTAATGGATTGAAATCCAATTGGTTAGTCGCTTCAAGAATCGTTCTGATTTGGTTTAGCCATTCATCGGGAGTCTGATGTTTGTCGCCACTGCTTTTATAAGACCAGTGTGAAGCGTTGCCTTTCTCGGCTATCTCATCCATCCTTTGCGTACGAATCTGCACCTCCACCCAATTCACGCCATGCTTCACCGTTGTATGCAGGGACTCGTAACCCGAGGCCTTAGGCTTTGTTATCCAATCCCTTAGGCGTTTCGGATTAGGCTCGTAAAGATTCGTCACAACAGAATACACTTTCCAGCAATCCGCCACTTCTTGCGACTTTTTCGGACTGTTTAAGATGATTCTTACAGCAAAAAGATCGTAAACCTGCTCAAAAGGCACTCCCTGCGCCTTCATTTTGGCAAAAATCGATGGAATCGACTTGGTCCGCCATTTAATTGTATAATCAAAGCCTTCCTGACTCAACTCCCTGCGTATCGGAAGAAGAAAATCAGCCATCTTTTCCTCCTGAGTAACATGCGTCATGGTGATTTTCTCCTTGATTTCATTGTATTCCTTCGGATTTTCATAAATCATCAAGGCTTCTTCCATCTCCTTCTTTATGTTATAGAGCCCAAGTCGGTGAACTATCGGAATTACAAGATACTTTATTATCTCAAAAAACTTGTCAACGCCTCCCTGAACGTCAATATCACCCTGATGGCGGCAATTCGAAAGAGCATGCGCAATGATAAGCATCACAACCCTTATGTCGTCAACCATCGACAGGAAAAGCTTCCTGAAAGTATCCGATTGTGTCGATATTTGCGCCATATTCAACGACATCACCTTCACTAAGCCTTTGAGTATCAATACGACTCTATCTCCAAACTGTTCTTTGATTTCATCAAATGTGGTGTCGGTGCATTTTGTAATATTATGAATAAGGGCACTCACAATTGTTTTACTGTGCATTCCCATCTCAGAATAGCATATTTGAGCCACTTCAATGACATGAAGCACCATCGGCCTGCCCGAAAGCATGCGTTTGCCGTCATATTTGGCACAGCACATCTCGTAAGCCTTCTTCACATACCCCACCTCCTCAAGCGTCATCGTCTCCCCAACTGATTGAATAAGAGTGTTATATGCTTTTTCTATCTCTAATATTTCCTTTTCAGAATACTTCTCCAAATCTAAAATTTTTTCAACGCAAATTTACGAAATTATTTCAAAATACACTATTTTTGTAACGTGATTTTTTGATAATTATTTTGCAATAAAACCGATTAATCATCGTTATTTTTTTGAGAAAAACGAGATGAATAATAAGTTTTTAAAAAATATTATATTTCTACTTTTTATCAACCTTTTGATAAAGCCGTTCTGGATTTTGGGCGTTGACCGCGCCGTCCAGAACCTTGTAGGCGACACTTCTTACGGACTTTATCTCGCCATCTCGCAGTTCTCATACCTATTTTATATACTTCTCGACCTCGGTCTTACCAACTTTAACAACCGCAACATAGCGCAGAACAACCATCTGCTCTCAAAACACTTCGTTGGAATATCACAAGCGAAGATTTTTCTTACAGTTCTCTATTTCCTTGTGATTTTCATTATCGGATGGCTGATCGGATACCGCGGCGAACAGCTCAAACTGCTTGCAATTGTGGGCTTTAACCAGGTTTTACTGTCATTTATCTTATATGTCAGGTCAAATATCTCTGCACTTCTCCTCTTCAAGACCGACAGCATGCTATCGGTGCTAGATAGGGTGCTTATGATATTGATTTGCAGCTTCATGCTCTGGTCGGGATTCGTTCCCAAAGAGAATTTTAACATCTACAGTTATATCTATTCGCAAACGTTCTCTTACGTGGTCACACTCGCCATCGCAATAGCTATAGTATTGAAACACACCGGCAAACTGACCATCAGAATCAACATCCCGTTTGTGATTATGATTATAAAAAAGAGCCTGCCCTATGCTCTTTTGGTGCTTTTGATGAGCTTTTACAACCGTTTGGAGCCGGTTCTCATCGAGCGCATCCTTCCCGATGACATTGCTGCCACACAAGCAGGCGTCTATGCACGCGCATGGAGGCTATTCGATGCCGGAAATAACATCTCATACCTCTTCTCCGTGATTCTTTTACCTCTCTTTGCAGCTATCATAAAAGAAAAAGAAGACTTGCAAGGCCTTGTGAAACAATCGTTTGGCATCATGCTGTCAATGACGTGCACAATAGCCGTGCTTTGCATTTTCTACAGCCACAACTTCATGGAAGTAATGTATCCTGACCAACTCAATAACGAATCATCCACAATTTTGATGATTCTGATGGGCAGTTTCGTCTCAGTATCAGTCACTTACATATTCGGAACACTCCTGACCGCCAATGGCAATCTCAAACAACTAAACATAGTCGCAGCCTGCGGCGTTGTGATAAATATTGCTCTTAACTGCACTTTTATCCCTCATTTTCAAGCAGTCGGAGCTGCATTCACAAGCCTGTGCGTTCAATTCATCACCTGCTTAATACAGTTCTTCATAGCGAGAAAAATCTTCAACCTCAAATTCGGAGTGTCATTCTGGTTTCGACTCCTCGCATTTCTGGTCTTAATCAGCACAACCGCTTATATTTCAACACTTTTGTCAATAAACTGGCTCATATCATTCCTAATCGCAGCAGCCGCTTGCGTAATAATCGCATTTATCACTAAGATGTTGAATTACAACGAGATAAAAGAACTCATAACCTCCTCTTTGAAAAACATTAAGAAATAATTTTCAAAAATTTGCCTTGATTCAAATATTTTCACTATTTTTGTAGATTATTATTACGTTTACAAATTAAAGGCATAATGAATAATTATTTTGACAACACATCAATGATTCAGACCATTTACAAATGGAAATGGCACATCGTCATCATCACAGTAGTTGCTGCTATTTTGGGCGCTATATTCTCAGGTTCAAGATTCATCACACCTATGTATAAATCTGAAGCTATTCTTTACCCAAGCAATGTTTCCTCATACTCAGATGAGACTTTCACGGAGCAGATGCTTCAAATCATGCAGTCCAATGAAATAATGGACTCTGTGGTCGAGCATTTTGGCCTAATAGAACATTATAAAATCAGCAAAAGCTATCCTTATTGGAAAACAGTCTTGATTGATCAATACCGCGATAACGTAAGAATCTCAAGAACACCTTATGACGCAGTGCTTATAAAAGTTTTGGACAAAGACCCTGAAATTGCATGCGGCATGGTGAAAGAGATTATCCGCTTGTACGATAAAAAAGTCGGAACAATGCATAAAATCAAGAGATTGGAAGCTGTCAACATGTACAAACGCCAGCTTGACGAGAAGCAACAGTATATCGACTCGTTAAAAGCCAGAATGACTGAACTATCAACGAACTATGGCGTTTTGGACTATACCAGCCAATCACGCGAAGTCACCAGAGGGTATTTGAGAACAAACGACGGTTCAAAAGTTAATACCGACGGCGTTGATGAAATAAAAACCAACATCGAACAGTATGGCGCCGAAATTGTGGCCCTTAACACCTTGATTATAGCAGAAAACACCCATTTTGCCGCTGTAAAACTCGATTATGAACAGGAACTCCGTTTCTATAATGCCAATATGACTTTCTCAAACGTCATTTCAGAGCCTTTTGTCGCTGACAAAAAAACTTATCCTGTCAGATGGGTGGTTGTCGCATTGTGCGGACTCGCAGCCTGCTTCATCTCCATTATCGTTGTTTATTTGATGGAAAGCAAAAAAGGTCTCTTTAAATAATGCATAGACTCGTAAAAACAGCAGCATTATATATCATTGCGGCTATCGTTGTCGCAATAGGTCTTTATTTTCTCGTAAAAAAAGAGACTTACATCGCCTTTGCACTGCCTGCAGTGGTGGGCGTATTGCTGTTATACGTGTTTTCATTAGATAAAGTGCTTCTTTTCGTAGCTTTTATCACCCCTCTGTCGGTAACCATCGAGCGTCTGGCGGGCGGATTGGCTGTTTCTCTGCCTTCAGAACCACTTCTTGCCGGCATTCTCGTCCTGTTTATCGCAAAACTAGCCCTCGACCGAGGATTCGACCGAAAAATAACCCGGTATCCTATCTCCATAGTGATTTTCATTATGTTCGCTTGGATGGTCGTCACCACAATAACAAGCGAACTGCCGGTGGTTTCCATAAAATTCATAATGTCAAGGTTGTGGTTTATCATTCCGTCATATTTCCTCTGCACTGAATTGTTTAAAAACCCTAGAAATATCAATCGCTTTGTGTGGCTGTACATCGCAGGATTGATTATCGTAGTGATTTATACAATCATCAACCACGCAATGAACGGATTTGATGGCGATACCGCCCACTGGGTAATGACTCCTTTCTACAACGACCACACGGCATATGGCGCCGCATTAGCCATTTACATAATTTTATGCGCAGCCTATCTCTTTATACCTAATATGAAGATTAGCAAGCGTTTAGGTGTTATTTTAGTGCTTTGTCTGCTTATACTGGCGCTAATATTGTCATTCTGCCGCGCATCATGGCTTAGCATTATAGCAGCACTCGGTGTTCTTACATTAGTGCTGCTGAAAATAAAATTCAAATACGTCGCTATAATAGTTGTCGTGCTTATAGGACTTTTCTTCACATTCCAGCAGCAGATTTTCGACTCCCTTTCCAAGAACGACCAAGATGCTTCCGGAAATATAGTCGAAAACATCCAATCCATGACCAACATATCAACAGACGCATCAAATCTTGAGCGTATAAACCGTTGGAATTCAGCGATTAGGATGTTTAAAGAAAGACCTCTATTTGGTTGGGGACCAGGTACATATCAGTTCCTTTACGCCCCGTATCAGGAATCGAAAAACAAAACCATTATCAGCACCAGCACCGGTGATATGGGCAACGCTCATAGCGAATATATCGGAACATTAGCCGAACAAGGTGTTCCCGGCTCTTTGCTTGTTGTGTCAATAGTCGTGGTTTTCATGTACTGCGGCCTTACAACCTATAAAAGAGCAAAAAACAAAGAGTCGAAAGTGCTTGTCTTGGCTGCAACCTTAGCACTACTCGGCTATTACGTCCATGGAACACTCAACAACTTCCTGGACACCGAAAAACTCGCCGTCCCAGTGTGGAGTTGCATGGCAATAATAACAGCCATTGACTGTTTTCATGCCGACAAAGAAAATTTCTACGATACTAACGAACTTTCTGAACGTCAATAAGTTCCAAATCAAAAATCACAGTTGAGTTGGCTGGCAACTCCTTATCAATTGCCACATCACCGAACCCCATGGGCGATGGCACTATTATCGTAGCCTTCCCTCCTACTCTCATTTTTCCCAAAGCTTCTTCGATGCCTGGCACCATATTTCCCATTCCAAACATAAATGTTAATGGTTCGCTGTCATAACTGGTCTCAATCAACTTATCGTCGATGTTATACATATTATAATGTATAGCCACCATGTCGCCATCCTCGACAACTTCACCTGTTCCACGTTCAATTTCAAGATAATACACTCCTGTCTCGCTAGGTGCTACTGTAACATGATGTTCTTTTACAAATTTTTCAATTCTGGCTGGTTCTTCTGCCAAACGCTTCATATTTTCAGCTTCTTCAGCATCATGAAGCCTTTTTTGCTCATCCTGATACTCCTCTTGAGTCAGAATGTTTGTGTTTTTAACATTTAATATAAACGAAGTATATGGCAACACCGTATTCTCCAAGCCAACACTGTCAAAAGCCAACGACGACGGGATAACAAAATGAGCCTCACCACCTTCAGGCACATAACGCATTGCTTCAGCAAAACCTTCGCCCAAATCCATATCGCCGCATCTCACTGCTACCGGGTCTCCTTTACTGAAATCCAACAAAGTGTCGCCTTCAAGGGTTACGAGGTTAAAATTAATTTTCAAGACCTCACCATCTTGGGCACCACGACCTTTCCCCTTGACACTCAATATGATAAGTCCGTTTTCTGTGATTTTATAATCCTCGTTGGAATAATACATCGCCAGATTATCATCATCATATTGCTTCCTCAATATCAATTCCTCTTTACGCTGAGCCTCGACTTCTTTATATGGAATAATGTCTTTGAGTCTCATGTCAATATAGAAAGTCTGTCCCGATGTCAGATAATCAGGAACTTCGTCCATATCCAACATCTTGATACACACCGAGTCAATTAAAAAGGCCACTGTAGCCGAATCTCCGATGTGCATATTCAAAAGACCTGCCATCATATCGCCCACAAAATATGATTCAGTCAGTTCCATTGTTTCCGACTCATTCTCACCGATAATCGAATCTCCTATGCTTTGCCTGAAGCTAAAAACGACATAGTCACCTATTTCAGGCATCTCGCCGTTGCTATTAACCTCATAAAACTGCATATAAGCACCATTGTTCGTCTTCTTGAAGCCTTTAAAACCCGACTTTTCACAAGAGATGAAGGTGAGACAAATTATCAGCAAAAACAGATATGATGGCAGTCTTTTTTTCATATACTATTGAAAATCAACAAGTTCTACTTCAAAAATCAAATTTGCGAATGGCGGAATGTCAGCACCAGCACCTCTGTCGCCATAGCCAAGATAATAAGGAATATAAAGAACACCCTTTTCTCCCTTCGACATCATCATAATACCTTCGTCCCAACCAGGGATCACATAACCCACTCCGATAGGGAGTTCAATAGGCTCGCCACGCTCAATCGATGAATCGAAAACTGTTCCGTCTAAAAGTTTACCTGTGTAATGAACCTTAACTTTAGCGCCTTTTTCTGGCATTTCACCGTTGCCCTCTTCTGTCATTACATAATAAAGTCCGGTTGATGTTGGACTTGCAACTATCTGATTTTCAGCGAAATACTGCTGCATCTCTGCATATGCGCGAGCTGTTTCCTCCGGATATTGATTCTTTATTGCTTCAACCATTCTCACAACATATTCACTCTCAGGATAGAAATCGTTCACTTTAACTTCAAATCTCATCACATCGGTACTATTAAACTCAGCCGGAAGCTCACGGACTCTAAACAGGTTTGTGAATGTAGAATCGATATTCACAATAAACGATGCCGAATCGCCTTTGTGCATCATAGCTATGCCTTCCATGAAATCTGTTCCATAGCCGGGCTCGCTCAATTGGATTATATTGTTTGATTTTGGTATGATAGTGGTTGTGTCATTAACATAACATGCAATTGTAACTTCCACTAAATCACCGACATTAGGCAATTCTCCACCATTATTGATGTGATAATGATAATAAAGACCATTACCAGTGGTTTTGTAACCCTTTAGTGCATTTCCGCAACCAGTCAAAAATGAAAGCATTAAACACAATGCAGTCATCATCAAAAATACTCTTTTCATTTTTAATTTTTTTAAATTATTCTACTTATTTGATTGATTTTCAATAACTTTTATATTATAAACAATTGTCGAGCGAGGAGGAATCATATTACCATCACCCAGCAATCCGTATGCCAGATGCGATGGAATAATTATTTCTGCCTCATCACCCTTGTGCAAATGCAAAATCGCTTCTTCCAGTCCACTCTCAACGCCTCCATGCCCTACTACAAACACTTTATATCCGCTCTCTTCTGAAGAATAAATCAATTTACCGTTCAAAAGCTTTACCTTGTAATCCAAAGAAACAACATTCCCTGCCTTTATTGATTCGCCATCTCCCTGATTTACAATACAATAACACAAACCAGTCCCAGTTTCCACCACATTCAAATCGTTATCCTCAATATATTTTTTTATCGCTTTTTTTTCCTGAGCGACTAAACGTCTGTTAATACTTTCAATGCTGTCTTTATTCAACTTTTGTTCATCTTGTGCCCTCTGTTTCCGCTGATTGTTTCTTTCACATGCTGCAAAAACATTGATAATCAAGCTAAAAACAGCGAGCAATGAGATTATTTTTATCAACTTTAACAACATCACTTATTCAACAATTCTTTATACTGTGGCAAAACATTCAAAAAAGTATCAATAGCCTGCTCCATATCACAATCTAACGTTCCACCGGCGGCATTAGTATGACCACCGCCATTAAAATGAGTCTTTGCAAGCTCATGCACCGAGAAATCGCCTTTTGACCTAAATGAAAAACGTATAACACCTTGACGTTCAGTGATTAACACCGCCATTTTAATATTATCAATCATCAATGGGAAATTCACGACACCTTCCGTATCGCCCACCTGATAATCGAAAGATTCCAAATCAGCTTTGGTTAAATAGATATAAGCCGTTTTATACTCATCAAGAGTTTTCATTCTATTGCTTATACAATATCCGAGCAAACGTAATCTGTTTTCCGAAAAAGTATTGTATATCTTACTGTGTATCAATTGATAATCAACAGTAGGTGATATCATACTGCCACATATTTCAAACGTCTCAGGATGATAAATCGAGTGCGCAAAAGAGCCTGTATCCGTCATAATACCAACCAACAGACATGTCGCAATATTATCATCCAAATATTTGTCAAATCCTTGATGCTGAATCAGTTCCGCTACCAATTCCGATGTACTCGAAGTCTCAACTTCCGACAAATAAGCGACAAACTGAGAATAATCAGCATCCCTATGATGATCGATCAGCAATCTCGGGATTCTCTTAAAATGGCATAAATCATTATGTACCAATCCAGTACGTGACGGATGATTGAAATCAAGATAACAAATCAAATCAGCAGAATTCAAATATTCCACACCCTTTTCCTGATTCTTGTCAAAAATTAAAATATCACCAATTCCTGGCATCCACGACAAAAACGAAGGATAGTCATTGGGTATGATAACTTTAGCATCAATTCCTAATTTCAACAAAAAATAATAAAAAGCCAACGATGACCCGATTGCATCGCCATCCGGATTGACGTGCGAGACAATCACCACATGCTTATATTGTGATATAATTTCTTTGAACTTATTGAAAAACAATTGTTTAGACATTACACTAATCTCTTATTTCAACAAGCAAATATACAAAATTTTGGTAAATTACAATGTTGGATACAATATTAATTTTATTATTTAATATGTATTCCTATATATAACTAGCGCGGTGATATTATGTCGAATGTTTTATCATTATAAACAAGTATTATTTTTTCAATATCATCACTTTTTGCAACAATTGGCAGGCTTTTTGGCATTTCGACTTCATCAATATGCGATTCATCAGCTTTCTCATCCAAGTCATCGAACTCAATCACGTGCTTGTCTTCCAAATCTTCAAATCTAATATCATTACTGTCAGAGACAACAGGATTCGGCTCATTTATTGTAATGGGCTTCCTCCCTAAAATGATCCAATCGAAACTATATTCCGGGAAAATCTCCTTTAATTTGATTAAGAAGTCGAGACTCGGTTTGTTTCTTCCATTAAGCAGATGCGACACATTTGAAGGCTGAATTCCCATCAATTCCGCAAATTGTGATGCTGTCAGATTTTTTGCTCTGAGAATATGCGACAGTCTATCCTTGATGTTTTCCATATTATTACCCTTCCGAAATTTTTGTTTTCAACATTAATTCAAATTACAAAAGTAAAAATTAAAACAATACAAAAGTTATTTTTTTCAATTTTATTTTTGTAAACACATAACCTTGATATAAAATCTTCAACAAAAACCTTTAATTTTATCTATATATAACTAAATATCAATATTTTATACAAATATCATCAATTATAATTAATTTTTTGTTAAAACAATGTTTTATTAAAGTGTTTGTTTATTTTAAATCTGTTTTAATATTGATTTTCTGTCTATTACTTTATAATTCTTTTATTTTTAGCAATATTTACACATGTGATTTTTAACACTAAATTTTACAATTGTAATTTATTACTTTACAATTATTTATTTCATTGATTATCTTATATTTACAAATATTTTTGTATTTTTGTAAAATACAATAAATATACCAACAAATTGCATTTTACAAAAATAAATTTCTAATTTAAGACACTTTTTTACGCCAAAAAGGTATTGCGTGCTTGTATAAAACAGACACGCTTAAATCGCCTAAAAACGGCTTTTTAGAGCTCCCACCCTATCCTGTCAAAATTTTAGCATTACGACAAGGCAATAGAAAAAAATATTATTTTTGCAAAAAAGAAAATATGGCTGGGCACATTCAGAAGTTGATAGCGGAAGGCGAACATCAGATGTTGGATTTCAAGTTTGAGATTTCCGACTGCAAGAAAATAGCCCGTTCATTGGTTGCCTTTGCCAATACTGATGGTGGTCGATTATTAATAGGTGTAAAAGACAATGGAGCTATTTCCGGAATCAGGTCTGACGAAGAGAAGCACATGATACAGACAGCAGCGCGGATGTATTGTCGCCCGGAAGTCGAATATACCGCCAAAGAATGGATCATAAATGGAAAAACAGTATTGGAAGTGATAATTCCCAAAAGCAGACACCACAAACACAAAGCTCCAGACCATAATAATATATACAAGGTGTATGTTCGCGTAAAAGACGAAAACATTGTCGCCAACTCTATATTAATTAAGGTATGGAAGCACGAAAAAGACAAAAACAACATACAAATCACCTTCACAGACGAGGAAATGCTGCTTTTACGCTACCTCAACGAGCATAATAAGATAAGTTTTGAGGAATTCATGGAAATTTCTCATCTGAACAAAAAAGCAGCCGAGAGAATTTTGGTTAATTTTATTCTCATCGGAATGGTCAGAATGGAGATGACCGACAAAAAGATTTTTTTCATTTCTGGAGATTTGGCGTAAAATTTTGGAGGCGAGTGCAAAAAAACAGGCCTTAGAAGCTCGCTTCGAGACTGTTTTTTGCACTCGCCGGAATAATTTCTTTCACATAAGTTGTTGAATACCAACCATTAAAAAATATTTTAAAAAATTTTCATTTTTTTCTTGACAGTAATAAAAATCGCCGTATCTTTGCAATCCCAATCAACAAAAAAGATTGGAAAGTTCTTTGAAAGCAATGAGCCAATGAAAAGTAGTCTGAAAGGTAAGGAACCTTTCAATTCCAAGAGACTATAGAACAGGTGAATCCGCCAGGACAACAGAATAATTTAAAGTACAACAATATACAATGAAGAGTTTGATCCTGGCTCAGGATGAACGCTAGCGGCAGGCCTA
>CAJOEP010000018.1 GCA_905233445.1 uncultured Bacteroidales bacterium
CACTGCCATGTTAGCCTGTGCGCCTGAGTGTGGCTGCACGTTCACGAATTTTGCCTGGAAGAGTTCACCAGCGCGGTCGATAGCAATCTGCTCGGTCTGGTCAACAATCTGGCAACCGCCGTAGTAACGCTTTCCTGGATAACCTTCTGCGTATTTGTTTGTCATCACCGAACCCATGGCTTTCAACACCTGGTCGCTGACAAAATTTTCAGAAGCGATAAGCTCGATGCCGTGCATCTGACGCTCTTTTTCCTTACGGATAAGGTTAAAAACCTTTGTGTCTTTTTTCATGTTAAAATTTAATTAGTTGATATTCAATTATTTATAAATCTTACTCAAAGAAATATGCCTTTTATTTCAAACTTCAAAATTATAACTTTTTATTCAAATAACAAAATTTTTAATTAATTTTGCATTTTATTTTAAAGATGACGACTCTCGAAGACATAAAATCAGCGGTTTCCAATGAACTTGAACAGTTTGAGGCGTTTTACAAAGATGCGCTTCATTCCGACAACTTTTTATTGGATAAAATCGGGCGTTACACCTTGAAACACAAGGGGAAACAGCTGCGTCCGCTCTTCGTTTTCCTCTCCGCCAAATGCTTCGGCAAGGTCAACGAAAGCACATTCAGAGCCGCCACATTCATTGAATTATTGCATTCAGCAACTCTGATTCACGACGATGTTGTTGATGACGCTGCCGAGCGACGTGGCTTCGCTTCTATCAACGCGATGTATAAAAACAAAATCGCAGTGCTCGCTGGCGATTATCTCCTCTCGAAAGGCATGATGATTGCCCTCAAAAACCGTGATTATCAGATGCTTGACATGATTTCGGAGACAGTGAAAAACATGAGCGAGGGCGAGATTTTCCAACTCGAGAAAGCCAAAAAACCGCCTCTATGATTGGCTCGTGCTGCGCCATAGGGGCTGTGTCAACTGGCGCCACATCTGAACAAGTTGAAGCAATGCGAAAATTCGGAATCTTTGCCGGCATCGCCTTTCAAATCCGCGACGACATCTTTGATTATCAGCAGGATAACCATTCAGGGAAAGGCTACGGCAATGACATCCGAGAACACAAGATGACCCTGCCGCTTATCCATCTTCTGAAAAATAGTTCCGCCATCGAAAGGACGCTGATAATCAGTAAGATACGCCTCAGCGGAAAGCGCACAAAAACCGTCAACGAAATCATCATAAAAGCCAACGAGAAAAACAGCCTCAAATATTGCGAAGAAAAAATGAATTTCTTTGTACAACAAGCTGAGAATCAATTGAATAACATAACAGATTGCGAGGCAAAAGAGACTTTGGAAAAATTATTGTATTATTGCATAAAAAGAAACTGTTAATAAAAATGAAATCGAATAATAAAACGAGATTCCTCACTTCGTTCGGAATGACAACAAATACATCAATAGTACCGTTGTCATTCCGAGCACGTAGTGCGAGGAATCTCATTATGTTATTGTTGCTTATAATAATAGGAGTGACGGTCCACTCTCAGCCCTTCTACGGCGGTTTCGCCATAGGCGGCACCACTTCCCAGATTGACGGCGACCACAACAACGGCTTCCACAAGATAGGTTTCACCGGCGGTTTCTTCGTCGGACTGGAACTCTCCGACATTTTCGAGGCTCAATTTGAGATAAAATACATTCAAAAAGGCGCAAAATCAAGTGCCGACGACCCATATCAATTCAAGATACACCTTGAGTATGTGGAACTTCCGCTCGTAGCTTCAGCCAACCTCGGCTTTCTCAACATCAACGGCCGCAAACTCGACTGGATCGCATTTGAAGCCGGCGCCAGCATTGATGTACTTGTCGCCACCAACCAGAGAACCCTCGGCGGAAACGAGCCTTCAAGCCGATGGAAAGGATTGTGCTTCAACGGGATACTTGGCATCAAATTTAATCTAGACAAGAAAAAACTCCAATTAGGAGCCCGCGTAATAACCTCGATAAACTCGGCTTACGCGGGCAACTTCAGCAATTTCGGTACTCACCGTTTCGGACAATTTGGAGCGTTCAACGACGTACTCGAACTCGTCCTATATTACCGATTATAATTATCTTTCAATTGTGACTTTCTTAGTCACAACGCCTTTTTCCGTCAAAATATTGACAAAATACATACCTGATTTCAATTCCAAAACATTGATTTCTGTTTCGGCAGATGAAATCATCAATTTTCCTGTAACGTCATATATATCAACGCGTTGTACATACGATGTGCACATCGTCTCTACACGAATATAATCATTTGCAGGATTAGGATACACCGAAATCTCTGCGTCATCGATATCATCCACACCCTGATAATCCTTATCGATGCATTCCGACCAATAAATTGTATATCCGCCATCAATGCTAATTCCATATTTGTATTGTCCCATTGGCAACATAACCCAATCATTATCAATATATTCAGCATTGATAACCGCTTCTGCAACCAATGTCTGACCGCTGCCGTCGCAATTGGCACGATAGATGTTAAAAGCGTTGCCGACTGTGATATCGTCAATATAGAATGAATTTTCGTAGTCGCCTTCGGTGAGCTGGTTGCCGTATTTCCACTCAAGCAAATGATTTCCAGGGCTTAACGCCACAGTATAACGTGTCCACGGCACGATATCTTTCAATGTCTCGCCATACTGCACGTTGTCAATAAAGAAACCGCCTCCGTTCAGCGGGAAGCAGCTGATTTTTGCGTAATAGCTTACCACACAAGTAGTTGCAACATTCACAGCCAATGAAATCTTACTTGTCGAGAACATCGTCTTGTTGGTAGAGCGCACGCTGTATGAGCCGCTGTTGGCATCAGCCATCGTCACCTCCCAAGGGTTCGTGCCGTCGTTAATCCACATATTTTGGTACAGATTGCCCGACTCAAAGCCGTCGTAGATGCAATCTGGCATGTCCCAAGTCAGCGCGACCTTAGTTTCATTTATCACTTCTGTCTGAATGTCGATCACTTTATCAATCGTGACATAATTCGATGGCAGAGTAGCTATACCATTTTGCAAGTTAGCTTTTATGTAATATGTGTATTTGCCCGCATACGTCAGATGATCAGTGTAATTGGTTGATGTTAAATTATTTGCGACAGCAATACCGTCACGATAAACGGTGTATGATGTGGCGTTGGTGGCTGCCGTCCAGTTCAAATCGACATAGTCTCCGCTCAAATCAGCGGTAAGGTTGGTCGGGCCATGATAAAACACTGCGTTAACTGCCGCCAAGGCATCGACACGACCTGAGCCGGTGATGTTGTTTTTCACTGTGTTGCCTGCATTTGCCGCAGTTAATTCTATAATTGAATCGAGTGCTGCTGGTATAAGCTCAGGATCAGCGTCAAGCAACAAAGCCAAAACACCTGATACACAAGGTGTTGCCATTGAAGTGCCGTCGTATGCCACATAACCATTTCCAGTCTGATAGTTCAACGAAGTGACATTCGCACCCGGCGCAGAGATGTCAGGACGAATCAAACCCGGTTGAGAGGCATCGCCATTCTGATATGGATAGTCGTTATAATCGCCAACGTTAGCGCCGGCTGCCCATGTCACAGGACCGACACACGAAAAGTCGCAATGCGAGTCGTTCGAATCTGTCGCGCCAACACTAATCACACCAGAAGTTCCACCCGAAATAAGGTTAACCTGGTCGGGATGCAGCCATGGCGGAGGGCAGTTGCCTGGACACTGAACATTAAAAGGCACCGGATAAGCATATTGCTGATCACCGCTATTTCCTGCTGCCACAGATGCCACCATGCCGGCATCTTTCACGGTATTGAAAAGATCGCGATACACTGCCGAAGGACCCATCTCAGGATCGCCAAGCGACAAATTGATGATGTCAGCACCATGATTCATGGCAAAATGCACACCCGAGATAAGATCTGAATCCGTGCCGTATCCTGACGAATCCAACACCTTGACAGCCATAATCTTAGCACCTGGCGCAATACCAGTCTGTGTACCCGCGTTGCCCTGTCCGGCAATGATTCCAGCCACATGTGTTCCATGGCAATAGTCATCCATCGGGTCGTCATCGTCATGGCAAATGTCATATCCATGATTAGGATAATTAGTACCTCCGTCCCACATCGCACCAGCAATATCAATATGGTTGTAATCGACACCCGAGTCAACAACAGCAACAATAACACCGTTGCCGTTATATCCGGTGGTGCCATTGTAATTCCACACTGCCGGCGCATTGACCTTATCGACATGCCAAGCGTTATCGCGATTTCCTACAGGTGTCGCCACCAAATCAGGAGTCATCTTTTTCTTTGAATCACGATACACATAAGCCACATCAGGACGTCTTTCAAGCTGCAAAATCACATCTTCCGAAGCGTCGCAACGGAAGCCGTTGAACGCCCAATACTGCTCAATGCCGCTCACTTCGCCTTTAAAACCATTCAAAAACTCTATCACATCTTGCTGTGACGCCTGGCAAAACGCCATTCTTTCCTGAATCACAAAATCACGTCGCTGCGACTTAGTCATGTTCCTTGTCTTGACCGACAAATTCACATCGTCATACCTCTCATTCATCACCACAATCACTCTGGATTGCGCAAAAATCATGCCAAAACTCATCAAAAGCACGAAAAAAATCAAAAATTTCTTTGTCATATGATTAAATTTATAGAATTCTGTAAATAATCTCCACACTCACGGCACGAATGTCTTTCTTTTCTGTCGAATAATATTCATAGTAAGGCTGGTTGATTGAATTGTCAGTCCTGTTCCAATCAAACAAGTCTTCTATGTCTATCAACAACGACAATCGGTTTTTGAAGAAATCCATCCGCATTCCACAGTCAAAACTGTATGGTGTCTGCGTATATGAATATAACGCCTGTGTTTTCGAGTTATAATACGCCGAAGCGTAAAGCTCCAATCTCTTCCATAATTTTGTCCATATGTTCATCGTGAGGTTATAGCAAAACATATCGCTTTTCACAATCTCATCTTGCGAAAGTGGCAATTCGAGATGCGAGTTATATAAATTGGCATAAAACCTCACATTCAGCATTGCCGTTGGCCGATATGTGATATTAAACTCGCCGCCGGCATCATAATATCCGCCCAAGTTTATCGGCAAATTATAAGTCACATAACGTCCGTATATAGGATCATAGGTGGAAAGCTGAATGTCGTTGATGTAGTCCGAAGATCCTTTGTAATACGCATTGACACCGACCGAGCCGAATTTTTTCCAATATTTTGTCCATTCAGCCTTAAAGACATGGGTCGAAGCTGGTTTCAGATCAGGATTTCCAACATCATAGGAATCCTCCTGATACAATATTCTCGGCGAGAACTTTCTGACATAAGGATAGTCGGTTTTGTGGGTATATCCTACGCTGAAATTGTGTTGACTTTCAGTGGCATACGTTAAATACAACGAAGGATGCGCATATATGAAAGTTTTTGAGAAATCATACCAATGTTCGTTCGGAAAGACACCTTTCAGCGTAGTGTATTCCAAATCAACACCAGGTTTTACGGTAAAACGTCCGAAATGATGCTGCAAATTGAGCAAGATTTCATTTTTGTCGCTGTAATAATTACGAACTTCTGTGCGCAAGGTGTCTCGCACATACGTACCGCCCACAAGCGAATCAAATAGCAGTTGATTACCGTCAGGCCTATGTGTCTTCATAAAAGCTACATAAACGTTGCCGTTTTTCGAGTATGGCATGGTATATTCCACCTTTGCATCCCAATGAAAGTCAGAGTAAATATTCCTCTCGCGAGTCGTTCTATCGATGACATCACCGATGTTGTAATGCCTTTCCGATATTTTCGTTGTTTCACCCGGCATCCAGATAGTGTTGACATTCAATGACAATGCATGTCCTTGGTCGTTGAGCAGATGCTTGTATGCCATGCCAATACGTCCGTCAAGACCTAAAAAATCATAGTTCGAATTTGTAACATATTGATATTGATTACTATCCTTGCGATAAGTACTATCATAAGCAGTGTTTTTCTGCTTACTCAAAACACCAACGACATAAAAATCGAGAAAGTTTTTTTCGTCAAATTTGTAATTCAATTGAATATCAAAATTGAGATTTGAGTTTCGAGCCTCTTTAATATTATGATTGCGGAAAACATTCAAAGTGTCATTATGATTTTGATCGGCATAACTATAACCATATGTGTCAGAATGACTTGAATCATCATAAAACGTCCCTTTGACATTTGCGGTTATCGCAAGTTTGTCATTCCCGTAACCATATGATAGCCAAGGTGAATGGTCTGTAAAATTGCTGTTTTGGTATCCGACACTCAGCGTATGTCTAGTGTTTTTTTCTTGCTTGGTGATGATATTGATAATGCCTGTATTGCTTTCGGTTGTGTATTGTGCCGAAGGGTTCGCCATCACTTGGATTTCCATTATTTCCGATGCCGGTGTCTGCTGTATATAGTTTTTTCTGGCATCATTGCTAAAATGTGTCGGTTGGTCGTTGATGAAAACTTCCACCTTTGAGACGCCGCGCAGGTTTATCTCGCCGTCCACCTCCACACGCACTCCGGGCAGATTCTGCAATGCGTCCGACACCGTTCCGCCTTGTATGCTCTCGTCAAGATTAACTTTGTAAATCACTGTTTCACCCTGAGTTACAAAAAACTCTTGCGCCGTAACTTCTTGATTCACAGTAAGAAAAGCAAAAACAAACAATATTCCGAATAACTTTTTCATAATTGTCTGTCAATCGATTCTTTGTGGATTATCTCAAATATCTGTTTTACCGATTCCTCATTCAAACCCAGTGCAGCACCTTTATTAATATGGTCTTCAAGAATTGTTTTCCATCGGTCCATCTGAAGCACCGTGACTTTGTGTTTTTTCTTGAAATCTCCAATTTTTTCTGAAACATTCATCCTTTTGGCTATAAGATTCAGAATCTCATCGTCAATAACATCTATATCCTTACGAAGATTTTGAAGGACAAACTCATCAGTATCAACATTTTTCTTCTTGATAATCAAGTTATCCAGTGCTTTTTTCAAGGTTTCCGGCTTTATCTGTTGGTTGGCGTCAGTCAAAGCCATGTCAGGGTTGCAATGCGTTTCGACCATAAACCCTCTCGTTTCGAAATCAAGGGCTTTCTGTGCCACTTCCTGCAACAACTCGCGGCATCCGCAGATATGACTAATATCGGTAATTATTTGAATATCAGGACGTAAACGTTTCAATTCGATAGGAATTTCCCATAACGGAGTATTACGATACGGGGTCTCGTCGTAGGATGAGAACCCGCGATGGATGGCACCAATACAAGTCATTCCGGCTCCGGCAAGTCGTTCTATGGCTCCAAGCCACAGCTTTACATCAGGAGCAATCGGATTCTTGACAAAAACAGGGATGTCGCAGCCTCTTAAGCAGTCAGCGAGCTCCTGAACCGAGAACGGATTGACCACTGTTCTCGCACCAAGCCACAGAATATCAATGCCATAGCGCAATGCCAAGTCAACGTGCTCCGGCACAGCAACTTCCGTCATGGTGAGAAAACCAAAGCGTTCCTTGGCTTCCTGCATCCATTTCAGTCCCTCCTCTCCTATTCCCTCAAACGGCTCCGGTCGAGTGCGCGGCTTCCAAATTCCACCTCGCAACACCTTGACTTCCTGTATCTTACTTAAACCCTCAGCCGTTGCTATCAACTGCTTGCGGCTCTCCACGCTGCACGGTCCGCTGATAACAAGCAAATCCTCGGGATTCTTAAACCATTTCCTAATGTCAAAGCCTTCGCTCATCTCATATTTTTTTGCAAATATAAAAATAAAATGCGTCAATTCAGCAATTTTTTGTTATTTTTGTAGTTTGAAATTTTAAAAGTAAAAAATCGTGAAACGTACAGAAATTAAAGCTGCTCTCGCAATGCAAGAGCTTGATAATGAGATAAATGTAAAAGGCTGGGTGCGCAACAAACGCGGCAGCAAAAACGTAGCTTTCATCGCTTTGAACGACGGCTCGACCATCAACAACCTGCAGTTGGTCATCGATTTGGAGAAGATTCCGGAGGAAAACCTCGCCCTGATGCACGCCGGTGCCTCTGTTTCAGCCATCGGAAAACTCGTGAAGTCGGCAGGTAGCGGACAAAACGTGGAGCTTTCTGTAAGTTCCATCGAACTGCTCGGACCCGCCAACCCGGATTTCTACCCACTTCAACCAAAGAAACACTCATTGGAGTTCTTGCGCGACATCGCTCATCTGCGTTTCCGCACCAACACCTTCGGAGCAGTGTTCCGCATCCGCCACGCCATGGTGTTCGCAATCCATAACTTCTTCAACAGCAAGGGTTTCTACAACATCCACACCCCGCTCATCACAGCATCCGACGCTGAAGGTGCCGGCGAGATGTTCCAGGTGACAACCCTCGACCTCAACAACCTGCCAAGAACAGAAGAAGGCAAGATCGACTACAGCCAGGATTTCTTCGGAAAGTCGACAAACCTCACAGTTTCAGGTCAGCTCGAAGGCGAACTCGCAGCAACAGCTCTTTCGAAGATTTATACTTTCGGACCTACTTTCCGTGCCGAAAACTCAAATACCACACGTCACCTTGCCGAGTTCTGGATGATTGAGCCTGAAATGGCATTCTATGACATCCATGACAATATGGAACTCGCCGAAGAAATGCTCAAGTATTTGATTCAGTATGCATTAGACAACTGCATGGACGACCTCCTCTTCCTCAGCAAACGTCTCCTGGAAGAAGAAAAGAACAAGAAAGAAGAAGAGAAATCAATGGAACTCATCGAGAAACTGCATTTCGTTCTCGAACATCCATTCCAAGTTTTGACATACACCGAGGCTATCGACATTCTCAAGAACTGCAACTACAACAAGAAAGGCAAGTTCCAGTATCCTATCACAGGCTGGGGCGTCGACCTGCAGTCGGAGCACGAGCGTTACCTCGTCGAGAAACACTTCAAGAAACCTGTGATTTTGACCGATTACCCAATGGAAATCAAGGCTTTCTACATGAAACAGAACGAAGACGGCAAGACCGTCCGCGCTATGGACGTCCTCTTCCCTGGCATCGGCGAGATCATCGGCGGCTCAGAACGTGAGACCGACATGGACAAGCTGCTCAGACGTATGCACGAGGTAGGAATTCCAGAGGAATCGATGAACTGGTACCTTGACTCACGCCGTTTCGGCTCGGTGCCTCACTCAGGCTACGGCCTCGGCTTCGAACGCCTGCTTCTCTTCGTCACCGGAATGAGCAACATCCGCGACGTCATCCCGTTCCCGAGAACTCCGAAAAACTGCTTATACTAATAACTGGTAACTGCCAACTGCAAACTGGTAACTGCAAACTGGTAACTGCAAACTGATAACTGTAATGGGTTCGCAGAGATTAACTCAGACGCAAAAGCTGCTCCAGAAGCTGTCGCCGCAGCAGATTCTCATCATGAAACTGCTGCAGATTCCGACTATGGAGCTAAGCACGCGTATCAAAGAGGAAATCGTTGCAAACCCAGCCCTCGAAGAAGGTGAAAGCCATGACTATGAGGACGATATAACTGGCGAAAGCATCAACGACAACGACGAAGTCGATACTTTCGACGACGAACAAGGCGACGACGACCACTACGACCCACTCGACGACTTCGACGATTATCTGAAAGATGACGACGAAGACGATGCTGCGTACAAATATTCCATCAACAACAGCAGTCCCGACGACAAACACTACGAAGCTCCAATCACCAACGAGACCACGTTCCAAGATTCTCTCATGGAACAGCTCGGTTTTCGAAAACTGGACGAAAAGAAACGTAAAATCGGAGCTTATATCATCGGAAATCTCGACGATGCAGGCTACCTGTCACGGCCGATTTCAGGCATCGCCGACGACCTGCTCTTCACACAAAACATCGACGCGACAGAAGAGGAAATACGCGAGGTTCTTGAGATAATCCAAGACTTCGACCCAGCTGGCGTCGGAGCAGCCAACCTGCAAGAATGCCTGTTGATACAACTGAGACGCATCAACGACGAGAATCCAAGCGAAGACTGCGAAAACGCAATCAATATCATCAGGAACTATTTCGACGAGTTTACAAAAAAACACTACGACAAGATAGTATCGCGCAGCGAAATGAGCGACGAGGATTTCAAACGCGCGCTCGACATCATCCTGTCGCTCAACCCCAAACCAGGCGGATCAACAGGCTCCATTAGCCAAAACAGCAACTACATAATACCCGATTTCACTGTTATCAACAACGGCGGCGAACTCGAGCTGCAACTCAACGGACGCAACACTCCCGAACTGCACGTCAGCAAGGATTTCGTTGACATGCTGAAAGAGTATTCCAAAGGCAAAGACAACGCCGAGAAACGCGAAGCTGTCAACTTTATCAAAAATAAAATCGACTCCGCCAACTGGTTTATCGACGCCATCAAACAACGCCAGAGCACGCTATACGTCACCATGAAAGCCATCATGGACTATCAGAAAGATTTTTTCCTCACTGGCGATGAAGGCAAGCTCAAGCCAATGATTCTCAAAGACATATCCGATAAAGTAGGACTCGACGTATCAACAATTTCACGAGTGGTCAATAGCAAATACGTACAGACAGCTTACGGCACATTTCAACTCAAATACTTCTTCAGCGAAGGCCTTGTCAATGATGACGGTGAGGAGGTTTCCACTCGCGAAGTTAAAAAAATAGTCCGCGAAAGCGTTGACAACGAAGACAAGTCAAACCCGTTGAACGACGACGAGTTAACGGCCATTTTAAAGGAAAAAGGCTACACCATAGCACGCCGCACCGTGGCGAAATACCGCGAACAAATGGGTATTCCGGTAGCACGACTACGCAAAGTGATATGAAAACGGCAAAGTTCATATCAATAATCGGTCACCCCATCTTCCACCCCACTTGGATGATGATAATCCTGCTGCTCTCAGGCATCACACGTTTCACCCCAGGCAACGACCTTACATTTCTAACAATCACATTTTCAATAACTTGTCTTTTGCCTGTCCTTATCATCGTGATGATGAAAAAATGGAATGTCATCAGCTCGTTCGAGATGGAAGAGCGCGACGACAGACTTGCACCTCTATTCATCATGATATTGTTTCTTTACGGAACAATAAGGTTTTTCAATAAGATACAACTGTTCTCAATATTCAGCTTCTACCTTACGACTGTTATCGTGGTGACGATTCTGGCTTTTATAATCACCATCTTCTGGAAGATAAGCCTCCATGCACTGGGTTGGGGTTGTTTCACTGCCAGCCTCTTCATCATGACAACAGCCTCAATACGAGCTTATCTGCCTTATTTTATTGCCAGTATCGTCATTTCAGGCATAGTCGCGTCGGCACGCTTGAAACTCAAATCCCACAGCAATGCCCAGATTTATTCAGGCTTCGCCATGGGATTCGCCACAGTGTTGATTATATTCTTCTTTTCTCTTCTTTAATAGGCTCTGATACCAATACCGATTGAGAAAGGCAGTATCTCAGGCCCTCTTCCTTCCTTGAACGAGTTGTTGAACTGATAGCCGACAAACAGATTCACGCATCTGTAGCCGACTCTTGCAAATGCCGAATACACAATGCTCTGTGCAGCATTCACGTCGCGGTATTTTATTTCCCATTTGTGGCCGTCACCATACATATAACCCACAGCCTTCGAATTCACAATCATCATGAAACTAACCTTCGCTCCGAACGAAATCTTGAATTTGTCGGCAATTCTGAAATTTAACTCCAACGGGATGTCCATATAATTAAAAGACACCTTGCTCTTCTTAGTCTCAGCCTCCACAAAAGTTATTGTATGCGCATAGGGCTCAGCAAGCCATGCGTTTTTCATATAATAATTATGGCACGAGTACCCGACTCCAAGCGAAACGGTATGTTTCGACTCGCCCATCGGTAAATTATAGGTCAGATATGTCCCAAATCCTTGATTTATCGCACGTAAATCGAAATTCTCATACTTGCTTCCAGTATTGATATCGGTATAAACATCAAAACCCAAAGTGATAAGTCCATTCGTGCGGTCTTTAATGAGCTGAGCCTTAGCCACAAACGACATCAGCATCATCACCAAAAGTAATAAAAAACTCTTTCTCATAATATTTTATCTCTTTTATCTGTTATCTCTACTCTATACTCTCTACTCTTAAGCCTCTGCCTCTTATCCAGCAAAACGTCCATCTCTTCATCCGTCAAATTCGGATTCTTGAGCTGTTCGTCGATGGCCTCTATCAGCGTTTGATAGTTTTCGCCTGTCTGCAACGACTCAAAAGCCTTCTCCTTGACCTCGACATCTTGAATATGATCTTCCACAACATCATCAATATCAGCGTCTTCGCCAAGCTGCTCACGAAGTTTGTTCGTCAAGAGCGAGATGAACTGCCGCGCCATACCATTATCCATCATGCCGAACATCTCAACCGAAAACTGGTCTTTAATCGAGTCGTATTGTGTCAGATATGCTTTCAGTTGTTCCAGCTGAGCCTTATCCATTCCCGGCACTTCATCAGGCGGGTATTTCTCCATCACCTTGCGGAAAAGCCTGAAAAGCTCGTCAATCTGTTTCTTCAAATCATCATTCTCCATGCCTTAATCTCTTTATTCATCATAGAAAATCTCATCATCGAAATGGTAAATTGTATCATTCAGATAAATGCTGTCAAACAACAGACTATCAATGACAAAGTCATCTTCTATGAAAATTTTCTTTTTTATGGAATCATAATCCAGAGCATCAACATCAACCACACTTGAGCAAAGTGCGATAAATGGCAAATTAATCCTGTCGGCTGTCACAAAGGCGTTGCTGTACTGCTTTTTCACTTGCTGATACATGTTTTCGGCCTCCAGACGTGTTCTGAAATCGCCTATGCGAAGGCGGTAGTAAGGCTGCCCAAACACCAGATACACCGGTACTTCAGGATGTTTTTCCGCAAACTTGGCCTTGACACTGTCGGCATGACGCAGTGCATCGTTACCAAGCTCCATGAAAATCTGAACTCTGAAGCCGTCAATTGTGCTGTCGTTGACATGAATCTGACGCTGTTTCATCACCAAAGTGTCGATTCTCGGGTTCTGATTCAAAATCAGGAAACCGTTCTGAGCGACACAACTTATTGATAATAAGCATGTTATGACAAAAAACAGAATTTTATTCTTCAAAACACAAAATTTTTTGTAAAATTACGCAAAAACTTTCAAATTAGTATATGAAATTTTGTAATTTTGTAAATAATTTTTTGATATGAATGAAAATCTCGACGCATATGGCACCTCGATGAGCAAGGCTGAAAAGGAAATCGAGCAGGTTTTGAGGCCTGACGCTTTCGCCAGTTTCGCCGGACAGGAGCAAGTCGTTGCAAATCTTAGGGTTTTTGTGCAAGCCGCCGCCCAGCGTGGCGAGTCGCTTGACCATGTGCTTCTCCACGGACCTCCAGGATTGGGCAAGACCACCTTGTCGCACATCATCGCAAATGAACTCGGCGTGAACATGAAGATGACGTCAGGACCGGTGCTCGACAAGCCCGGTAACCTCGCGGGATTGCTAACGAGCCTGGAGAAGAACGACGTGCTGTTTATCGATGAGATTCACCGTTTAAGCCCTGTCGTGGAGGAATATCTTTATTCCGCTATGGAGGACTTCCGCATCGACATCATGATTGAGACCGGACCCAACGCACGCAGCGTCCAGATTGCACTGAATCCGTTCACACTTATTGGTGCCACCACACGTTCCGGACTGCTCACAGCGCCTTTACGCTCGCGTTTCGGAATCAACATGCGCCTTGAATACTATGACTCAAAGACACTTTCCAACATCATAAAACGCTCAGCGTCAATTCTTAAGGTGCCTATCGACGATGAGGCTGCCTTCGAAATCGCAAGACGTAGTCGCGGAACCCCACGTATCGCCAACTTACTGCTCCGTCGCGTCCGCGACTTCGCCCAAATCAAAGGCGACGGCAGAATAACCATCGACATCGCTAAAATAGGGCTGAAGGCTTTGAACGTTGACCAACACGGCCTCGACGACATGGATAACCGCATCTTACTGACAATCATTGAGAAATTCAAGGGTGGACCAGTCGGCGTGAACACCATCGCCACCGCCGTCGGCGAAGAAGCAGGCACCATCGAGGAAGTCTGCGAGCCGTTCCTCATCCAGGAAGGCTATCTCATGCGCACCCATCGTGGTCGCGTCGCCACCGACCTCGCCTACAAACACCTCGGCCTCTTCAAAGGAGCTGACCAAGGCAGTCTTTTCTAACAATCACGCAATTTACGGTTTACATAAAAAAGAAACAGCTTCCTGGGGAGGGAAGCCGTTTCCAAATTAACCATTTAAAACTTAATCCTATGAAAATCAAAGCTTTACTCTTTCTTGCTTTGTTTTTTTCTTGTTACTCGCCCACAGACCGTAAACCTCGCTGACGTTGCCGGCCGTAATGAACGCGTTTATATCGTTGACGTTGATGTGATTCATCAACTTGGCGAATTCATCTTTAGTGAGAAGAGCCTCAATCTCAACCTTCTTCTGGTTGCTGTAACCACCAGTAACATCATACATTGTCACACCACGCTGCAACTCGTTGATGATGAAATCCTGGATGTGCTTGTACTGTGGACTGATGATGCAGACACGTTTTCTGTTGTTCAAACCTGCCGTGAAGTAATCCACAACAATACCGTTAATCCATGTGCCAATCAAACCAATCACAACGATGTTGAACGGGTTGATGGCAAATGCGGTCAAACAGATAACTGTGCCTGCCACCGTCACTGATGCGCCGATGTCAAAATGCAAATACTTGTTGACAATCTTCGCAAGGATATCGAGACCGCCTGTCGAAGCATTAATCTTAAACAAGGTGGCTTGAGAGAAACTGAGGATAAGCACGAAGCAGACCAAGTCGAACCACGGGTCACCCATCAATGATGAAACACCGTCCTGTACCGCCACCGGTGACCATCCGCCTGCTGCTGTGGCATCGAAGAATGCACTCTTCTCACCATAAAGCTTGGTAATCACCATCTGGTACGGCAGGTACTTCTCAAACAACGCCGTGAAAGGTCCTAATATCAATGCGGTATAAACCGTCTTGATACCGAACTCCTTGCCTATCAGGAAATATGCCAGCACCAACAAGATCGCATTGATGACGAAAATCATCACTGACACCTCAAGATGTACACCGAACAAACTCTCCGACACTGTCGCCAAAACGATTGAAAGACCGGAGATTGTACCGATGATGAGCTTGCTTGGCACTAGGAAATAGTGAACACAGATGGCAGTTAAAATCATGCCAAATGTCATAATAAGGAACTCAACCCAGAACTTCTTGGTTGCTATGTAATCCCAAACTTGTTTTGCATTTACCATTTTTGAAAATTTTAACTGTTTTTCCTATCTGTTTTGCGGCTGCAAAAGTAGAAATATTTTTTCAATGTTTAACATTTTTTACTAAAATTTTTATTCATTTTTAATATATTGATTATCATTATTTTAAATAATTTTAATTCTGCATTTTTTCAGTATTGTCTATCAAATTGTCACTTTTTGAATATTATTTCTACTCTTTTTCCAAAAAATTTTTATACATTTAATAAGCATCACCAACCAGAGTACAGCAAAATATGCCAAAAATCTCCGCACAAATTTACGTATTATTGAAATAATATGTATCTTTGCGCATTAAAATAATTATATGAAAACGACTAAACTGATAATATTTGTCATCTCGACATTATTATCCTTCAATACTTTAGCGAACAAAATAAGTATTACTGGAAAAGTCATTGACAACGACACTGGCGAGGCACTCGAATATGCCACCGTCACCCTATTCCATCGCTCCGACTCCACCTTCGTGGCTGGAATCATCACCAACGACAAGGGTATTTTTACCTTGGAAGCTGACAAAGGCAATTATTACCTCACGATACAATTCATTGGTTATCAATTGAAAACAATGAATGTGACAGTAAAATCCGAGAGCATCAATCTCGGGAAGATTCACCTCATACCCGACAACGCATTGCTCGACGAGGTAGAAATCGTGGCCGAAAAAAGTACCATGACGATGACGCTCGACAAGCGTGTCTTCAACGTGGGCAAAGATCTTCAGAGTACAGCTGGAAACGCCATAGAGCTGCTTGAAAACATACCTTCGGTCAGTGTAGATGTTGACGGGAATGTCAGTCTGCGCGGCGACGACGGCGTTCAAATCCTTGTTGACGGCAAGGTGTCTGGTCTCGTCGGCCTCAGCACCCAAGATGCACTACGCAGCTTGCAAGCCGACATGATTGAGCGCATCGAGGTGGTGACAAACCCTTCTGTGAGATACGAAGCGGAAGGAACTGCCGGAATCATCAATATAGTGTTGAAAAAAGACAAACGCAACGGATTCAACGGCAGTGTCGATGTGCGCGGAGGCATACCGTTTGAATGGGGCAAGGCTCAACCGTCGCCATTTCCGTTCCAAGCAGGATTTGGAACAAACCTCAACTACCGCTACAAACGATTCAACTTCTTCGCAAGCTATAACTTCAACTATCGCGACGACATTAGCGACGGATATACAAAAACCGAGTATTTCAACGGTGGCATACCTTATGACCCTTCACTGAAAAACCATGGCGACGCCTCTCAAATATCAGAGCAGACCACCGTCCGCGGTCGCCACATGCAAGGGCACACTCTACGCGGCGGCCTCGATTATTACATCACCGACAATGATATCGTTTCGTTCTCAGCAATGTACCGCCAAGGCGCAGGCCACAACACTCCGACGGTCACATATATAGATGTGTTCCCATTCGACGGCTACTCACAATTCAAAAAACGTTCAGAAGATTGGCACAATAGCCGGCCAATGAACGAGTTCACCCTCGATTACGACAAGTATTTCAACACAAAAGACAACTTTCTCAAAGCCTCATTCCGCTATTTTCAAAACCAAAACAAGGAATGGTCAGATATTTATGACAGGCATTACGCCAGCCAGGAAGACATGGACAACGACATTGTGATTGACACTTCAGTGATTCGCCAGTACACCAACACCATCGAGTCACACCGCCGTTTCCAAGGAATGCTTGACTTTGCATATCATATCGGGCTTCACAGCATTGAGGCTGGAGCCAAATACACCAACGGAATGCCGAGCAACAATGCCATCGTCATGCAGAACGGCGAATATCTCACAGATTATTGCCACGATTTCGACTACAACCAACAGGTGGCGGCGCTCTATGCAAGCTACGGCACTGAAATCGGACTGTTTTCATTCCTTGCTGGCGCTAGATACGAATACACCTACACCCTCGCCAACTATAAAAACAAACCTGACGGCAAGCATACCCAGAGCTATCACGATATCTTTCCAAGCGGCCACGTCAATTTCAAATTGACAGAAAAAGACCAGCTGCAGGTGAGCTACACCCGACGCATCCGTCGCCCTGGATATTGGCAGATGGCACCTTATCGTTCATTTAACGACGACCGCAACTTCCGCGTGGGAAACCCCGCGTTAAAGCCAGTATATACTGACAGTTACGAATTTTCTTACCTGAAATTCTGGGAAGGAGGCAGCTTCAACCTTACAGGCTATTATCGCCACAGCACCGATGTGATTCGTTATTTCACAGAAGTAGTCGGCGACATCTCAACGGGCATGCCTCACAACTTCGGCATCAGCGATGACTACGGTCTGGAACTCGTCGGCTCGGTGAAGATTTTCAAATGGTGGAGTCTCAACGGAAACATCAATGTTTTCAGGTCTTCGGTAGTTGGCGACTACACTTCCACGAACACTGGCATCACAAACCACTATACAACAGACTCGTATAATATGCAAGGCCGTTTTGTGTCGAAATTCGAATTCAAAAAAGTCTGCAACATGCAGCTTACAGGCCACTTCTCAAGTCCGCGTGACGAACCGCTCGGATTCCGCGAGGCACACTACTGGTTCGACTTTGCAGCTTCGCGCGATGTACTGAACGGCAAAGCGACATTATCGTTAAACGTAAGAGATATCTTCGGAACCCACTCACACGGCGGCGAGTCGTGGGGTGACAACTTCTGGCAGTACAGCAAAGGCTCATGGAGCAAGACCACCGTCACGCTCAATTTCAACTACCGCATCAACCAGCAACAGAAGAAGCAGAGAAATGAAGAAATCGGCGGTGAGGGCGATGTTGACGGAGAAGAAGATTAATTATTCAATGATAATTTCATCGCAGAACACCCACGCCTTTTCGCCTGCTCCCACGTGCCAGTCAGGACAAATGCCACGGTTTTTGGCGACCATCCTCACATAACGGGCTTTCATTCTCTTGTTGAGGTCGAGTTCTTGAATGACAGCGTCTTCCGCATCTTCAGCTATCTCGTTTTCAATCACTCCGACCGATTTGAAGTCCTTTCCATCTGTTGAGATGAAGAATTCGACTTGAGTAGGCATGAAAATCCATGAGTTTTGGTCTTGCAAGAAACTTCCCGCCAGCCGCGTTATGCTGCTGACCTCACCTAAATCGATGGTGGCATCTACATCAACGCCATGGTAGCCCTGCCACATTCCCACTCGGAAATTGTCGTTACCGCGCTGTAAGTCAATGAGTGCGATATTACCACCGGCATCGTATTGGTTGCTGTACGGATATTTTATCGAGATTGTGCGGCCTGCATCGATTTTCTTGAACGAGCCGGTCACCACCAACGATGAGTTATAGTCAACAACGGCAACTGCATTGACCTCTGTTGTGGCTTTGATGACGAAAGGCCCTTCGTATTTTGAGGCACTGCGAATGGTGCCTGCCGTCGGGTCGGTCATGTCAAAAGCGTAATAGATTACGGCATCAGGATTCGGATGCGTGATGCTGACCACCAAGCTGTCGTAGAAAACATATCTTTCAACGTTGATAATCGGCTCAGTGACAATGCTTGCCGCATTGATACGCATTACCGGGCAGTCTTTTTCATCGGTGGCCCATTTTGTGTTGCGGTCGTTGGTCATCATGAACTCGAGTTTGCCTCCGTTAAGTACCTCATCGCAATATAAGTAACTGCGTGTCAATGTTTTACCATTAAGTTTTACCGATGCGATATATTTGTTTTCATGCGACAGATTCTTCGCGATTACAGTGAATTTCTTGCCGTTTTCGAAATTTAACGTCATCTCTTCAAAATGAGGCACTCCGATGACAAACATGCCGCTCGCCGGTGTCACAGGATAGAATCCCATTGCGCTCATCACATACCATGCCGACATCTGACCGCAATCCTCGTTGCCGCAAAGGCCGTCAGGCTGGTCGGTATAAAGCTCGTTCATGATTTGGTTGACGATTTTCTGTGTCTTTACCGGTTTTCCAACAAAATTGAAGAGGTATGCCATGTGATGCGAAGGCTCGTTGCCATGTGCATACTGGCCAATCAGTCCGGTGATGTCCACCTGTTCGCGTCCAGTGAGGTCCGACGAAGTGTTGAACAGACGGCTCAACATATTCTCATAATCATCCTTGCCGCCCATCATATCGATATGGCTGTTAACATCTTGAGGCACAAAGAAATTGTATTGCCAAGTGTTAGCTTCAGTTAACATAAAATTAACCTGACGCGGGTCGAAAGGATTCACAAAACCGCCGTTTTTGCGTCCGCGGAAGAACTTCGTCTCCGGGTCGTATAGGTTTTTGTAATACTGTGCGCGTTTGTAGAATTCGTCGGCGACGTCCTGCTTGCCCATTTTTTCAGCCATTCGCGCGATACACCAGTCGTCGTAAGCGTATTCCAGCGTCGTCGAAACCGACTCGCCTGCCATATCGGCCGGAATATAACCATATTTTTTGTAAAATTCTAGGCCCCACATGTCTTCGTTGGCTCTAGCCACCATCGCATTAAGCGCTTTCTCTGCATCAAAACCTTTGATTCCATTGATGTAAGCGTCAGCCATGACAGGAATTGAGTGATAGCCAATCATGCAGTGTGTCTCGTTGGCGGCAAGCTCCCATGTCGGAAGCAGCCCGCCGGTCTCGTAATTGTCGATGAAAGTGTTGATGATATCCACAGCGCGCTCGGTCTGAATCATGTCGAGCAGCGGATTCTCGGCGCGGAAAGTGTCCCACTGCGAGAAAACGGTGTATCTCGGGCGGTCCGACTGATGAATCTGCAGGTCGTGACCACGATAGCGGCCATCAACATCTGAATATATGTTCGGCACTATAAATGAGTGATAAAGAGCGGTATAGAACACAGTCTTATCTTTTTCGTTGACGCTTCTCACCACAATTCTGCCCAACTCGTCGTTCCACGATTTGTAAGTCTTTGCCGCCAAAGCCTCCAAATCAAAATCGGTAATTTCCGACTGAAGGTTTTTCTTCGCGCCTTCCACATCGACTGCCGAGATACCGATTCGCATCAGTAGAGGCTCGCCATCGTTCTCAAAATCAAAGGCATAGACCAGACCTTCTTTATTTTGTTCATGCGATTTTATCGGTTTCGAAAACTCTGCGTAGAAATACAGATATTGGTCGCGCGCCCAGTAGCCCGAGCGGCGAAATCCGCTGATGGCGTTGTCGTTTTCAACTTTTGCCCAAGCCTCGTAAATCTTCTCTGCCGACAATGTCGATTCCTTCAGGTCAAGGATGACGGTGGCATTTTCGCCTTGCGGGAAAGTGTAACGGTGCATTGCGGCACGCTCTCCGGCAGCAAGCTCCACCTTAATATTATAATCATCCAAAACGACGCTGTAGAAGCCCGGACGCACCACCTCTGTCTCGTGACGGAATGACGAGCGATAATCGTCTGATTTATAATGCTTTTCGCCAACTATAGGCATAAAGCGGAAGTCGCCATAGTCGTTGCATCCAGTACCACTGAGGTGGGTATGGCTAAAGCCAAGAATGTGATTATCAGAGATATGATAGCCCGAGCAGCCATCCCAGTCGTCCATTCTCGTATCCGGACTCAGCTGCACCATTCCGAAAGGCGCAGTGGCACCCGGATAGGTGTGTCCGTGCCCGCCGGTTCCTATAAAATTGTCAACATACGACGCCGGCTCGCGACCGGAGTCGGCGATTTTTGGACTTGATGTGCAAGCCGCAAGAAGCAGCACGACAACGACTAACAAAGATATTCTTTTCATTTCAACAGTTAATTTTTCACCATGTAAAAGTACTATATTTTTCAATACCATAGTAGAAAAAAGAATATTTTTTTGAAAAATATAGCTGCACCTATTATAATAATGCTTATCTTTGCACCCAAATTAGAAAATTGAATTTTAGAATTAATTAACAATTAAATTAACTAAATTTACAAACATGAAAAAAGTTTTATTACTTTCATTAGGCCTTATCATGGGCTTAGGTGCATTCGCACAGAACAGAGTCATGAAAAATGACTCCAAGGCTTTCAAAGTTGACAGCAGAAAAGCTGTAGCTGGAACAGAAATCACAACATCTGCTTCAACTTACGCTCCAAAAGCTGCTAAGAGTGTCGTCATGAACAGATTCGAAGACATGGAAGATTTCGAAACAATGGCGACATTCTACGACCTCCAGTCAAACAGCTGGTGCTCAAACCGTATGGTTCAGTTCAGCGACGGTTCAGTGGCAGTCACAGCTACAATGTCACACGAACCAAACCAGACAGCTTCAGACCGTGGTACAGGTTACAACTTCTTCGACGGCAGTGATTGGAACGAAATGCCAGAAGCACGCGTTGAAGAGTACAGAACAGGTTGGCCAACAATTGCACAGTGGGGTGCAAACGGCGAAATCCTCCTTTCACACAGCCCTATCCGTTGCTGGGTTAGAGAGACCCGCGGCGAAGGCCAGTGGGTCGAAATGAGCACTCTTCCTCCATATCCGGATGGTTATCCATACTCAGCAGATGATGCTTCATGGCCAAGAGTAGCCACTTCAGGCGACAACCACAACATCATCCACGTGATTGCTGACATCCAGCACCAAGTATCAAGCGACGAAGTACACCACTATCAGGTTTACTTCCGCTCAGAGGACGCTATCAACTGGACATGTGAATACTCTCCACTCCAGGATGCTAACGAACACATCGACCACTACTCAGCAGATGCTTACAACATCACAGCTAACGGCCACAACGTCGCTATGATTTACAGCGATGACCTCCAGAGCCACGTTGTCATGTACAAATCAACAGATGATGGTCAGACATGGAACAGAACAATTATCTGGGAAAACCCATACTATGGCTGCGACTGGGCAACAGACGAATGCTCAATCTTCACAGACACAATGTTTGGTCCAACCAATACAGCTATCGTCATTGACAACAATGGTACAGTCCACGTAGCAATGAGTGTTTATGAATACATTCATGACGAAATTGGCAACACCTATACAACATTCAGAGGTCGCGCTGTTGACGGTATCTACTATTGGAATGACACACAGGATGCTCCTATCCAATCAGTTGACGGCAACCCACACCACGCTTTGAGACTCTGGTGGCCTTCAGGCGACGGCTATGTCCACATGGAACCAGACTCAACAAAATGGATTGGTTACTTGCCAATGTTCTATGATGAAACCGGTGCTTTGATTGAGTATGACAATGACAAATTCTACATTGAAAACGACTATTTCTACAAATTCCGTAGCGGTCAGTCAGGTATGCCAGCTCTTTCATGCGACCCTAACGGCAACCTCGCATGCGCATTCTCAGTTCCTACAACATGCCGCGAAAACGGTGAGACAAACACCTACTATAGAGGTATTGTCGTGAGCTACTACAACGCTGAAGAAGGTTACTGGCATCAGGATGTTGACTATCTCATGGAAGACATCATGTACATGATTACAGAATGCATCTTCACAATTGCAGCAGACAACGTAACTAATGTCGGTGAATACTGGATTGGTTTCCAGGGTGACGACCAAATTGGTCTCTACTGGGGTTCAAATGCAACACAGACAGAAGCAACAGAAAACATCATCCACGTGATGAAGATCATCGCTGACCCAGACGTTGTTGGCGTTGAAGAAACAGAGGCTCAGGATGTCGTTTATAGCATCTATCCTAACCCTGCAACAGACCATATCGTTGTCAGCTCAGCTATGAGCGCAGACGCAACTATCACTTTCGTCAACCTCGCTGGCCAGACAGTTAAGAGCTTCAACAAAGCCCTTGTACTCGGCGAAAACAGCATCAACATCGACCTCGAAAGCGGTGCTTACTTCTGCACAATCGAAGCTAACGGCTTCAGCAAGACAACTAAAGTTATCGTAAAATAAGACACTAGACGTTAGACTTTAGACCTTAGACTTAAGTAGAGACGCCATAATATGACGTCTCTACATTTTTAAAAATTATAACAATGAAAAAATTATTATCAGCATTAGCAGCATTGATAGTTGTGTTCGTTATGGCATCATGCTGCGGCAATAAACCAACTGAAGTTACTGTAGCCAATTTCAAGGAGCAGGCCAAGAATCTCGTTGACAAACCGGTGGTTATCACAGGCGTGGCAAACCACATTTGCTCACACAGCGGAAGAAAGCTCTTCCTCGCTGAAGAAGGCAACGACGACGTTATCGTCATGGTGTTCACAAACAAGGACATGCAGCCTTTCGACAAGGAGACAATCGGAAAGACTTACACTGTAAACGGCATCGTAAAAATCACTCAAACCATTGACGAAGAATATCTTAACAAATGGGAAGATGAGATTAACGAACAGCTTGCAAATGGCGAAGTCGAAGAAGAAGGCCACTGCGGACACGAAAGCAAGGCAGCAGGTATCGAAACAAATGAGAACGCCGAGAATCCTCAACTTATGCAAATCAAGGAGTTACGCAAGAAAATCGAAGAAACTGGCGAACCGATTGTGACTTACCACATCGAGTGCACCTCCTACACCATACAATAAAGTTGACAGTTACCAGTTTGCAGTTACCAGTTTGCAGTTATTTTTAATTATAAACTGGTAACTGCCAACTTGTTTAAAGCCACCACTTACGATGCCTGAAGAAGAGCGTCAGTCCCACTCCCATCACCACCATAACACCAACAATAATCCATAATGCCATGGTGGAACCTTCAGGAATAAACGGGAACACCACATTCATTCCGAAAATACCCGTGATAAATGTCAAAGGAAGTATTATTGACGATATTAAAGTGAGAATCTTCATGATCTCATTCGTCTTATTGGTCTGCATTGAGTCGAAAGTCTTCGACAAGCCCTCAATCAAATCCTCATAATCCTCCGTCATATCCCATACCTTCTGGTAGTAGTCGAGGATATTACCCCAGTAGTCTTCCATATACTCCAAGTCGCCGAAACCTTGGATCTGACCTGTTTCGAAGGCGTGGAACACTCTCAACTGAGGTTTGAAGATAGTATTCACCGTGATGATATTCTTTCGCGTCACGCTGATTCTCTCGATAATCTTCACCTGCTTTGTTCCGAAAAGCTCCCTGTTAATCAACTCAAGGTCCAATCCCACCTTTTTTAATAGATAGAGAGATTCCATCATCAGTTTTTCGAAGATGCGATACAACAGGATATCGGAAGTCTTAAGGTTTTTCTCGAGTTCCTCCATGTCGCGCTCTTCATATTCGTTGAAGAGTTGACTCACATACCAAGGTGATTTCTCAATAGTGATGATATAGTCTTTGCCCCAGAAGAACTTCACCTCTTTGGTCTTGATGAACTTATTCTGACGGTCGAAGTTAGGATATTGTAGAATCAGGAAGTAGTAGTCGTCGTAGATATCTATTTTCGGGCGTTGGTTGACCGACTTGCAGTCTTCAATGTCCAAGGGGTGGAAATGGAATTTCTCTTTTAAAAATTTAAAGTCTTCATCCGCCGGATTCGTCACATGACGCCATTTCAGCGAGCCGATTGTCAGAGTTTCAATCATGCTTGTTCCCCCTTTCTTATGCTAATAAATTCTACATTCGATTATGTTTTTGATAAAAACGTGCAAAAATATGGATATTTTTAAAAAAAAACAAGATTTTTTTGAAAAAATTGAATTCAAAAGTTATTTGGCTTTCCTCAAAAACATTCCTGGCTTGACTTTGCAGCTGCCGGAGAACACAGTCTCGGTGGTACGCAGGCCTTCTTTGTCGCGTTTTTTCAAGACTATTTTTTCTGTCTTAAACTCGACTTTGTTGTTATTGTAGTAATAATTATCCCAGACCTTGCCTTTTTTCACTTTCACCATACCTTTTTTCAGGAGCTTGTTTGTCGCTGCATCGTATTGATACACATAGTAGCTGTCATTGTCAGCCAGTCCTTCCTTCGTTCCTATTCGTGCTGCGATTCTCGACTTTTTCGGTGGCATAGGGTTGGTCAGGATAAGTCCTGTGCGGGCGTTTTTAAGTCCTTTTCCTTTGAAAACGGTACATGTCACGGGATTGCCTTTTTTATCTACTTGTGGCACATAATAATCCTGTCCGTCGGGACCTATTTCATCGCTGTTATCCCAGATTTTCCCTTTTTGGGCGATGGCATATCCGTAGAAATTGCCGTCTTCGTCCATCACGGCGAACTGTTCACCACCGCGAAGGCCTTCTTTAGTGCCTATTTTTGCTGTGATAGTCTTGCCTTCAACAGTAATAGGAGCTTCAAGTCGCGGACTCACAAGGCTGTAGAAATCGAGAAGAGGTGTCCACACCTTAAACACGTCGTTGCGCTTTTGGAGTTCCAGGAACACCTTGTTGAGGTTGCGCACCATCGTAAGGTCGATAATCTCGTCAAAACTTCTTGTAAATGAAATGATTACAGTACTTTTATTATCCTGGCAATCGACATATTCCATTTTGAATTTGTTGCTTGTTTCAAGCAGACTAGGGTTTTTAAGCACCTGGTTGTTAAAATATGACTCTGTCTCTTCGTCCCATACTAATTTATAGAGCCATGTGTTAGATTTCAAAGTGTAGCCGTCTTTTGTGGCTTCATAGGCTGCATATGCGGCGTGTACTGATATGTTGTATATCAAATTTGCTGTTTTTGGATTCATTCCATTTTTTATGGCATTGGAAAGAGTTAGCTGCGCTGTGGAGATAGCGGCGTCGCGAACGGCTCTTGCCACCGGCTCGTTCTCATAGAACTCGAACTTTGTGAATGTCATGAAAGTGAACGGCAACAGCTTCATCGACAATTCTTTTATTTGTGTGTCGCGGTCACGTTTCAACGATGACATCGAGACGTTTTCATCGCCTGCATTCACTGTATAATAACCTCTTTCGAAGATTGTTTTCATACTCAACTTGGCATCAGGATTCTCCGGATTTGTCACATCGTAGGCTATTGTTCCTTTCGGATTATAGTCGAACCACTTCATCACCAATTTGTTGGCAATCTTATTCCTATCTATGTATTTCAGTATCAAGTCGGCCATCTGGGCATCGGTGAGTTTTGCGTCGCCACCCAATTCAGCAGTGCTTATTCCTGCTCCGTGCTTGTTATATTGGTTCGGGAAGTTCTTCATCGGGTCCATATAGTTGTTCCACGAAGCGTCAACAAGTTCCTTATTCGGGAATTTCTCCGATTCGATATAAACCATCTCGAGCGAGCTGCGCATATAGAAATACTCGCCGTCTTCGCCTTGAGAAATCATTCCGGCATAATTTTGTCTTTGAGCCGCTACGCTGAGTGTCAACAAGATAGCAACGATAGTAAAAAGTAATTTTTTCATTTCCATTCCAAAGTAGTTATAAGATGTTTTACGTCTTCAGTTATATAATTGATGACAGGCTGCATCGAGTCGTTATTAGGATACAAATTAAAATAGAGCGATCCGCGCAGAAAATGCTCTGTGCTGTCGGTGAGATAGAACTGCAATGGTGATGCCACGCCTTCACCTTCAAGGAAATACATCAATCCGAAAACATTTCTATCTTTGTTTACAATAATGCTGTCGCGAATACCGGTAGCTTTCGTTATATGCTTGATAATCATTTGATAAGCATCTTCAACATATTGCGAAAGGTTGCCGTCAACATTTTTATAAGATATATGTATTGTGCCTTTAAAAGCCGGAAATTCCACGTTTGCCCAGTCTTTTTCTTCTACCGAATAAAAATCGGGTGTTATGGTAGCATAAACGGGATATTCGAAGCTGTAATAGCGCATTGTATCGAGGGTAAGATATTGTTTTTCAGGCATATCGATACGAAAATAGCCACGCGGTTTAGGTTGCGGATGGTTGTCACCGCACGACACCGCGACAAGCAGAAGCAGTAGCGCCACAAGGCTATTCGTCAGTTTTCTCATTGTATATCACCTTTATTTCAATAATCCTTCTCTTGTCGGCTTTTTCTATTTTAAAGACAAACTCTTTATACGATGTTGAGAATCCGGCATGCGGGATACGGCCTTCCATTTCGAGGATGAGACCAGCCAGTGTGTCGGACTCGCCTTTTATATCTTCAAAATACAACTCATTGATATCAAATACTTTGCAGAAATCGACAAGACTGGTTTGAGCCTGGAAGATATAAGTGTTGTTATTAAGTCGTTTATAGTTTTTGTTTTCGGTCACGGCATCGAACTCATCGCTGATGTCGCCGACGATCTCTTCGAGGATATCTTCCATGGTGACCAGGCCGGAAGTGCCGCCGTATTCATCGACAACGATGGCGATATGTATCTTTTTTGCGCGGAAATTCTGGAAAAGGTCGTTGATTTTTTTGTTTTCAGGCACAAAAAACGCTGGTCGAAGCAGGTTTTGCCATTGGAAATCAGCGTCTTCGAGATGCGGAAGCAGGTCTTTCACGTAGAGAATACCTTTTATTTCATCAAGAGTATCTTCATATACGGGTATTCTGGAGAATCCGTTTTCGATTATCAGCTCTATGAGATGGTCGAATTGTGTGGTGTTTTTGACGGCGAAAAGCTGCACACGCGGCTGCATGATGTCGCTGACTTCTTTCTCGCCGAACGTTGCGATACCTTGCAGCATTGAGCGTTCCTCCGAAGGTGTTTCCTCTGCGGTTGTAATATCCACTGCGGTTGTTAAATCACTGATAGACAGAGGATTGGCATTCTTTTTTGTCAAGCGTTTATCAATCACCGATGTTGATTTCACCAATATTTTTGACAAGGGCTTAAACAAAGTGACGAGTACTTTTATTGACGGAGCCAATGCTGAAGATAGGCGGCGTGCACGTTTTGCTGCGGTGATTTTCGGAATCATCTCGCCGAATATGAGCAGCAGCGATGTTATGACCACCACATTTATAATAAAGGCCAGCACCGCATTATCTTCATAATCGAACATACGGTGCATGATATAAGCAGATAATATGGTGATTGTCACATTCACCAAATTATTGGTTATCAATATAGTAGCAAGAAATTCCTTTGGTTTGTTTCTCAGTTCGAGGGTGATTTTATCAGAGCGTCGGTCGGAGTTCTCCATTTCGTTGACATCGTTGGGGAGAAGCGAAAAGAAAGCCGTCTCGCTGGCTGAAGCGAGGGCCGATAAAACGAGTAGCACGCACAGAATTGAGAGACAGACTATCGTAACAGTGTCGATGCCCAGAAAAAACTGATTCAAAAGCATAGTTTAGAACGGTAAGTCGTCGCCATTATATTCTTGTGCCGGCATTGGTGTTTCGACCGACTGCTGATATTGCTGTTGTTGATACTGTGGCTGTTGTGCGCCATACGAGTTATACGACGCATTAGGATTCTGTTGATGTTGGCTTCTACTACCGAGAAGCATCATTTTATCCACAATAATCTCTGTGATATGACGTGTAACATTTTGGTTGTCAACATATTGTCTTGACCTTATCCTACCTTCGACATACATCTGGTCGCCTTTGCAGTAGTTACGGCGTTTGTCGGCGATATCTTGTGCGAGCGGTCCCCAGCTGACCAGGTTATGCCATTCCGTTTGTTCCTGAGTGTTGCCGTCGCGGTCGCGGTAACGTTCTGTTGTTGCGAGAGATACGGTCATTTTCTTTGTTCCGTTTTCGAAAGATATAACTTCAGGGTCTTTTCCCAAATTGCCGATTAAAATCACTTTATTCAGACTTGCCATAGCTCAAAAATTTTACTAAAAACACATATAAATTAATAATGCAAAAATATAAAAAAAATCGTATCTGTAAGATAATGAATGAAAAAAATTATTTTTTTTGTTCAAGATTAAAAAAAACTTATTATTTTTGCAGCCGAAAAATAAGTACAATAACAATTAAAATAATAAAGTCATGACAAAAGCTGAAATCGTAGCAAAAATTGCTGAAAAGACAGGTGTTGAAAAAGGTAACGCCCAGGCAGTTGTTGAGTCTTTCATGGAAATCGTGAAAGAGGCTGTCAAGAACAATGAAGACGTGTATCTCAGAGGCTTCGGTAGCTTCAAGAGCAAACAGAGAGCAGCCAAGAAGGGTAGAAACATCCGCGCCAACGGTGGCAAAGGTGCAACAATCGTTATCCCAGCACACAACGTTCCTGCTTTCAAACCAGCTAAATCATTCATCAACGACCTCAAGTAAAATTGGTCTTATAAACTTTTTGTATTATGCCAAACGGTAAAAAACACAAAAGACACAAAATGTCCACACATAAGCGTAAAAAACGCCTCAGAAAGGACAGACACAAAAAGAAATAATCTTTAAGATTTTTTCTTATGGTACAATAACACAGCATTGGCATAAACGATGTTGTGTTATTGCTTTTAGATTGAATTTCAAACCTTTGTAATATTATGGACAATACAACTACAGTTCCGACAGTCAACAGAGAGCTTGTGATAAGTTCTGATGTTTCAGAGGTTAATATTGTTTTGTTGGAAGACAAGCAGCTTGTTGAACTCCACAAAGAGCAAGTCAACAGTAATTTCGCTGTAGGCGACGTATATTACGGCAGGGTGAAGAAGATTTTGCCGGGATTGAACGCCGCGTTTGTCGATATCGGCAACCAGAAGGATGCTTTTTTACACTATCTGGACTTGGGTCCGCAGATCAGCTCGTTGCTGCAGTTCTCGCAGCTTGCGCACGAGGGGAAGACCGCGCAGGCGGTGCTGAGCAAGTTCAAGTTGAGTCCGGATATCGACAAGACGGGTAAGATTTCGGATTTCATCCAGGCCGGCGACCAGATTCCGGTACAGATAGCGAAAGAGCCAATAAACACTAAAGGTCCGCGCATCTCGGCAGAGATTTCCTTTGCGGGACGTTACATAGTGTTGGTGCCATTTTCGAACAGGGTGTCGGTTTCACAGAAGATACGCAGCAGCGAAGAACGCAGCCGTCTTAAAAAACTCATTCAGAGCATCCGCCCGAACAATTTCGGCGTCATCATCCGCACAGTGGCGGAAGGAAAGAAGGTCGAAGACCTCGATGCCGATATGAAGTACCTGCTCGGCAAATGGGAGCAGGTTACCGAATCGTTATACGGAAGCAAGGCTCCGGCTAAGCTTGTGAGCGAACTTGACCGTACCTCGGCGATGCTCAGAGACATCCTAAATGAGTCTTTTAACACGATAACCGTTGACAATCAGGCACTTTACGACGAGGTCAAGAGCTATATCGCCACCATCGCCCCACAAAAGGCCGACATCGTGAAGCTTTACAAGGGCAAAGAGCCTATTTTCGAGCATTACGGTGTAGCGCGGCAAGTGAAGGGGTCATTCGGCAGAATTGTCACAATCAGAAATGGTGTTTACCTCATCATTGAACACACCGAGGCCATGCATGTCATCGACGTGAACAGCGGCCACAGGGTGAACAAGGAAGCATCTCAGGAAGAGAATGCATTGGCTGTCAATTTAGAATCGGCTGTGGAGATAGCGCGCCAACTGCGACTCCGCGACTTGGGCGGCATCATCATCGTGGACTTTATCGACATGCACGAAGCGAAACATCGCAAGGAGCTGTTCGAGAAGCTTCAGCAAGAGATGGCCAAAGACCGCGCCAAGCACACCATCCTCCCAGCCACAAAATTCGGGCTCATACAAATCACACGTCAGCGTGTGCGCCCGGCAACGGAAATCACCGTACAGGAAAAATGTCCTGTGTGCGACGGAACAGGCAAAATCAGACCATCGCTCATCTACATCGACGAGATTGAAAGCAGCCTCAAGTATCTGCTCCTCGACCAGAACGAGAAAGAAGTGACACTTCAAGTGCATCCTTTCATCTACGCCTACCTGACAAAAGGATTTTTCTCCATCGCCAGAAAATGGAAATGGAAGTACCACAAGACTGTCCACGTACAAGAAGTCAAGTCGTTCCACATCCTTCAGTACACTTTCCTGAATAAAAACGGGGAGGAAATCACTTTCTAGTTGGCAGTTACCAATTGACAGTTACCAGTTGGCAGTTACCAGTTGGCAGTTACCAGTTGGCAGTTACCAGTTGGCAGTTAGAAATTATCAGTAAAAAAAAACTGCCAACTGCTAATTGCTAACTGCTAACTTTTTTGTATATTTGCAAGTTAAATTTTCATTCTATGAAAGAGATTGTATTGAGCGGCATCAGACCGACAGGAAATTTGCATCTTGGGAATTATTTCGGCGCGGTGAAAAACTTCATCCGTCTTCAGGATAACTACAATTGTTATTTCTTTATCGCTGATTATCATTCACTTACAACACATCCTCATCCAGATGACCTTCACGGGAGAGTACGTCAGATCTTGGTGGAATACCTCGCGGCAGGCGTTGACCCGGAAAAAGCGACATTGTATGTGCAGAGCGACGTGCCGGAAGTGGTGGAACTGTATCTTTTCCTGAATATGAATGCTTATATCGGTGAACTTGAACGTGTTACCACATTTAAAGAGAAGGTGCGCAAGCAGCCCGACAACGTAAACGCCGGCCTCCTCACCTACCCGACATTGATGGCAGCCGACATCTTGATTCACAAGTCACAATATGTGCCAGTTGGCAAAGACCAGGAGCAGAATCTCGAGAAAGCGCGCGATTTTGCAGCACGTTTCAACAACATCTACGGCGTTGAATACTTCCCTATTCCACAGGCGTTTAACTTTGGTAATCAATTAGTTAAGGTGCCAGGACTGGACGGCAACGGCAAGATGGGAAAGAGCGAGGGCGAAGGCAATGCCATCTTCTTGGCCGAAGACGACTCCTCGATTCGCAAGAAAGTGATGCGCGCCAAGACTGACAGTGGCCCGACGGAGATGAATCAGGAGAAACCGGAACCGATTGCCAACCTGTTCCAGTTGATGAGCATAGTATCGAAGCCCGAGACAGTGAAATTCTTCGACGAAGCATACAACAACATGACCATCCGTTACGGCGACATGAAGAAACAGCTCGCTGAGGATATGATTCAGTTTGTGACGCCTATCCGCGATAGAATCCGTGAGATTGACGCCAACGACGAGTATATTAATAAGGTGGCGAGAATGGGAGCGGAAAAAGCACGCGAAAGTGCACGGAAAACGATTAAAGAAGTTAGAGAAATCATTGGGTTTAAGCCGTTTTAATGATTGAACACGAAAAGAAGCAGGAAAGAGCGGTTTTAGTTGCCGTAAGCACCTACGAGCAGAACCGCGAACGCACGGAGGAATACCTCGACGAGCTGGAGTTCCTTTTGGAGACAGCCGGAGGTGTTGCTGTGGGACGTTTCGTGCAGCCGCTTGAGCGCCCGAACAGCGTGACATATCTGGGAACAGGCAAGTTGGAAGAGCTGAAGCAATACATCAAGGCGGAAGAAATCGACATGGCGATTTTCGACGATGAGTTGAGTGCCACACAAATCAGAAACCTTGAAAACGAACTCGAGTGCCGCATCCTCGACAGAACCAACCTGATTTTGGACATTTTTGCCAAAAATGCTAAGACTGCATATGCCAAGACACAGGTGGAACTTGCTCAGTATCAATATATGTTGCCTCGTTTGACTCGAATGTGGACCCACTTGGAGAGGCAACGAGGCGGTATCGGAATGAGAGGTCCTGGTGAAACGCAGATTGAGACCGACCGAAAGATTATCCGTAACAAAATTGCTTCTCTGAAAGAGAAACTCGAGGAAATCGACATGCAGAAATCGGTGCAGCGCAAGAACCGTCAGCAGATGGTGAGAGTTGCATTGGTCGGATACACCAACGTCGGTAAGTCAACGATAATGAACATGTTAAGCAAGAGCGATGTGTTTGCCGAAAACAAGCTTTTCGCCACCTTGGACACCACAGTGAGAAAGGTTGTGATTGAAAACCTGCCATTTTTGCTGTCAGACACCGTCGGATTCATCAGGAAATTGCCGACACAGCTGGTAGAATCGTTCAAATCGACCCTCGACGAAGTTAGGGAATCCGATATTTTGCTGCATGTGGTAGATATTTCTCATCCTGACTTCGAGTCACAGATTGAGACAGTGAATCAGACTTTGGTTGACATAGGGGCGGGCGACAAGAAAGTCATAATGGTGTTTAACAAGATTGACGCTTATCAATATGAAGAGAAAGACGCTGACGATTTGACGCCGATTACCAAGAAAAACTACACTTTGGAGGACTGGAAGAAGACCTGGATGGCAAAAGGAAAACCATGCATCTTCATCTCGGCGGCCGAAAAGACTCATTATCAAGAGTTTAGAGACCTGCTTTATGCAGAGATTCGCGATATGCACGCCATCAGATACCCATACGACAACTTCCTTTATTAATATAACTCAATGATTATCAACACACATAGCCATATTTACGACGAAGCCTTCGACGCTGACAGAGAAGAAGTCTTTCAACGTGCGCTTGAGGCTGGTGTAGAGATGCTATTACTTCCAAATTGTGATGAAAAATCGATAGCTCCGATGATGGAGTTTTACGAGAAACATAGTGATAATGTGAGAGTTATGATGGGACTGCATCCGGAGGAGGTACGAAATGACTATAAAGAATTATTAAAGATTATTGAAAAGAACATTAGTGATGACATTATAGGAATTGGTGAAATCGGGTTGGATTTATATTGGGATGACACGTTCAAGAAAGAGCAGGTCGAAGTTTTGAGCGAGCAGTTGCATTGGGCTAAGGATTTGGGACTGCCAGTTTCGATTCACACTCGCAACGCTTTTCATGAGATGTTCAAGGTTTTAGACCATGAGCAGGATGGCCGCCTCGCCGGCGTAATGCATTGTTTCAACGGCACTTACGATGAGGCGAAAACCGCATTGTCGTATGGCTTCCACCTTGGGCTCGGCGGCGTGATAACGTACAAAAACTGCGGCGTGAAGGATTTTCTGGCCGACATTCCGATGGAAAGGATTGTTTTGGAAACCGACGACCCGTATCTGCCGCCAGTACCGTATCGCGGACAGCGCAACGAGCCGGCATACATTGTTAAAACGGCGGAAAAAATGGCGGAGATATATGGAGTAACGACAGAAGATATTTGTAAAATAACAAGTGAAAACGCGATAAAACTTTTCAAGTTGGCAATTGGCAGTTGGCAGTTACCAGTTTAACTGACAACTGCAAACTGGCAACTGCAAACTAGTAATTAAGTTAAATATGAAAAAACCATCAATTTTAGTGCTTTACACTGGGGGCACGATAGGAATGATGAAAGACCCGAAAACCGGAAGTCTGGTGCCTTTCGATTTCGGTAATATCTACGAGCACATGCCTGTGTTGCGCAACCTCGACTATGTCATAGATTTCTATTCGTTTGAGAATCTCATCGACTCGTCGAATATGACACCTGAGTTTTTGATTGAGTTGGCCGAAAAAATCGAGGAAAACTACGAGAAATATGACGGTTTCGTGGTTTTGCACGGCAGCGACACCATGGCCTACAGCGCCTCGGCCTTGAGTTTCATGCTCGAGAACCTCGCGAAACCGGTAGTATTCACCGGTTCGCAGCTGCCTATGGGCATGGTACGAAGCGACGGACGCGAGAATTTCGTTACCTCGATTGAGATTGCGGCCTCGAAAATAAATGGTCTGCCTTGCGCTCCAGAAGTATGTATTTTCTTTGAGAATCAATTACTTAGAGGTAATAGGGCGACAAAATTCAACGCCGAGAACTTCAACGCTTTCTCATCAGGCAACTATCCTACGCTGGCTGATGTCGGAATAAAAATCAAATACAACAGAGAATTCATCGCGAAGCCACATGACGGGAAATTAATCGTTCACAAGAAGTTCGACAGGAATGTCGGTATTTTAAAGCTTTTCCCAGGAATCACTCATGATTTCGTAAAACATGCCTTGGGTACTCCTGGGCTGAGAGGCATCATCATGGAGACATTCGGCTCGGGCAATGCGCCGACCTCGGAGTGGTTTTTGGATGAACTTGCCGACGCCATCAGGAAAGGGCTTATCATTTACAATGTCACGCAGTGCAAGTCGGGATCGGTGGAGATGGGTCGTTATGAAACGAGCTTAACTCTTGACAGAATTGGAGTTATAAGCGGTTACGACATTACTACGGAGTCGGCATTGGCGAAGATGATGTACCTCTTGGGAGAAGGATTCAGCAGAAGTGACATCAAAAAATATTTGCAGATGTCGTTGAGAGGGGAAATGACTGTTTAACGAGTTTGGAGTTTGAAGTTGGCAGTTGGCAGTTAGTCAGTTTAGGAGATTCCTCGCGGAGCTCGGAATGACAAGGTATTGATAATAAATTGATTACAAAAACAGGGTGTGTTTTTTCAAAAAAAATAAAATATTGTTGTAAATTTCTTGTTTAGTGAAAAGAAAATTTTTGTAATTTTGACACGGTTTTTTGTGGAGTAGAAATAATCCCTAGGAGAGATGTCCGAGTGGTTTAAGGAGCACGCCTGGAAAGTGTGTGTACTTCAAAAGGGTACCGCGGGTTCGAATCCCGCTCTCTCCGCAGTTAAAGTGTAGAGTTTAGAGTAGTTTAAAGTTGAAAGTTTAAATAGAATCAAATTAAATATTAACAAATTAAAAAGTAGTAATTCAAAATTCAAATCATGAAAAAATTAATTGCTTTACTAACAGTTGCGGGTTTTTTGACATTTGGAATCAGCAACGCACTTCTTGCACAAGAAGAAAATGGACAACCTGTTGAGGCTCAGACAGAGCAAGTTATTGAGACAACACAGACCAACCCATTGGCAGCACCTAAGACAGATGCTACATTCCACGAGGTTTTGAAGAAACAGTTCATCGATGGTGGTTGGGAGTTCATGAGCATCATCTTATTGATTTTGGTTCTCGGTCTTGCAGTGTCAATTGAGAGAATTATTTATTTGACATTAAGCACAACAAACACCAAGAAGCTTCTCGCTCAGTTGGAGGAGACATTGAACAAAGGTGGTATTGAGAAGGCAAAAGATTTGTGCCGTGACACACGCGGTCCTATCGCCAGCATTTTCTACCAGGGTTTGATGCGTTACAATGAGGGTCTTGATGAAGTTGAGAAATCAATTGTTTCATACGGTTCAGTTATGACAGGTAACCTTGAAAGCGGCGCCAGCTGGATTTCATTGTTCATCGCATTGGGACCTATGTTGGGATTTATGGGTACTGTTATCGGTATGATTGCTGCATTCGACGCTATCGCAGCAGCAGGTGACATCAGCCCAACAGTTGTTGCAGGCGGTATGAAGGTCGCTTTGTTGACAACCGTGTTCGGTCTTATCGTCGCTGTTATCCTCCAGATCGCTTACAACTTCATCCTCAACAAGATCGAAGGTATCGTCAACGATATGGAAGATTCATCAATCACATTCATGGACATGCTCCACAAATATTCAGAGAAATAATAATCTAACAGAATAAAATCATGGTCGACAAATTATCAAAATATTGCAAATATGTTCTTATTGCCTTGATGGTACTCAACGTGGTATTCGGAATCATTACCATTGTCGGGGGTGAAGCCAGCGTTGGAACATTCATGGGCTTTGCATATTGCATGCTTGGATTGACTGTGGTTGCGATTTTGTTTGCACCTATCTATGGGATTATCATCAATCCAAAAAGCGTAAAGACAATTGGTATTGTTGTGGCTATAGTAGCAGTTTTGGCACTTGTCGCCTTGCTGTTGTCAAAAGGCGCAACACTTTCTGTGGAGTATCTTGAATCAATGGGAGTTACACAAGGCACTGAGTCTTTTGTTGACTTCTTCATGGTATTCACATACATTGTCATTGGTGGCACAATCGCAGCTGTAATCTATTCAGCAGTATCGAAACTCATTAATAAATAATAAGGAAGGAAATTATCATGGCTCGTAAGAAAAAGAAAGTACCGGAAATCAACGCCAGTTCAATGGCTGATATCTCTTTCTTGCTGTTGATATTCTTCCTCGTTACCACTACGATGGACACTGACAGCGGTATCACCCGTCGTCTGCCCCCACCAGTAGAAAACCCAGACATGGATGTCAAAGTGAAAGAAAGAAACATTTTGAACGTCATGATTAACAAATACGATAAGTTGATGGTTAACGGTAAACCATGCGACATCACCGAATTGAAAGACAAGACCAGAGACTTCATCACTCCTAAACCGAATGATGAGAAAGCTCCGGAAGTCGAAGTAAAGGAAATTGAGATGATTGGTAACTTCATGACCAACAAAGGCGTCGTATCACTTAAGAATGACCGCGGTACTTCATACATGATGTACATTGCAGTTCAAAATGAATTGGCAAAAGCTTTCAATGAACTCAGGGAAGAAGTCGCTATGACATACTTCAAACAGCACTATGCCGACATTACCGACAAAGACAAAATCGATGCGGTCAACAAGGCTGTGCCTGTACGTATTTCAGAGGCTGAACCTGAAGAAATCAAATAATAGGAGAGAAAATTATGGCAAAATTCAGAAAAGGTGGACAAAAAGAAGTTCCGGCAATTTCAACAGGATCAATGCCTGACATCATCTTCATGTTGATTTTCTTCTTCATGGTTACAACCTCTATGCGTGAGACCACATTGAAAGTCAAGATGAAATTACCGGAGGCAACGGAAGTTCAGAAACTTGAGAAGAAATCGCTCGTGAGTTTCATCTATATCGGACCTCCGACAAACGCTAAACTCTATGGTACAGAAGCTCGTCTGCAGCTTAACGACTCTTATGCACGTATCGAAGATATTATCCCGTTCATCGAACAGGAACGTCTTGATCGCGCTGAGGCCGACCGTCCACTCCTCACCACATCACTCAAGATTCATGAGGAAGTGAGAATGGGCTTGGTCACTGACGTAAAACAGGAGCTCAGAAAATGCGGTGCATTCCGTATCAATTACTCGACTCGTAAGGGCGGTAATTAAGACATTAGTCTTTAGACGTTAGACATTAGTAGAGACGCACGGCCGTGCGTCTCTACATTTTTTATATGGGGTCTATGTCAATGGAAACGTTAACAGATTTATAATCGTTGCTGCGTTTGAATGATTCCAATTCCGATTTAAGGATTTCCTTGATTTTATTAGAATTATCATTCCGGTCGAATTTGATGAGAATCTGTTTGATGTATTGGTTTTTCACTCGAGACACCATAGGATACTCAGGACCCAAGATATTGTGTTTAAATATTGGGCGCAGCTGCTTGGCAAAATACTCCGCCGCCTGATTGAGTTTGGTAGCATCAGCATGACGTAACTTTATCATTATCAGGCGATAATATGGCGGGTAGCAGAACTGACGGCGGATTGGCATCTGCTCCTCAAAGAAACGCACATAGTCATGATTCACAACGTTTAAGATGACCGGATGTGTCGGCTGATACGTCTGGATGATGACCTTTCCTTTTTCTCCTTTTCGTCCTGCGCGTCCGCTCACCTGTTCCATAAGTTGGAAGCTCCGTTCGAAGGCGCGGAAATCGGGGAACGAGAGCATGTTATCGGCATCGAGGATACCAACAGTTTTCACATGGTCGAAGTCGAGGCCTTTTGTAACCATTTGTGTACCAACGAGGACATCGGTCTCGCGGTTTTTAAACTGGTCGAGAATGAACTGATAGGACCTCTTTGCGCGGGTGGTATCGAGATCAAGGCGAGCGCAGCGAGCCTCGGGAATGACGGCGGTCAAGTCCTCCTCAACACGTTCAGTACCGAAACCATGCATCTTCAGATCAGTGCTATGGCATGACGGGCATTCGGAAGGCACCGACATGGTGTAGCCGCAGTAATGACACTTCATGATGTTTTGCGCCTTATGATAAGTCATCGAGACATCGCAGTTGATGCATTGCGGTACCCAATGACAGACACCGCACTCAAGACGTAGCGAGAATCCTCGGCGGTTTTGGAACAAAATCACCTGGTTTTTATCGTTCAAGGTATTGCGGATTGCATCTACAAGCACGCTACCGAAGTTTGCCTGCATCAATTTGCGTTTGTGTTCCACACGCATGTCATCGACAACGATTTCGGGCATTTCAACACCACCGAAGCGTTCAGTGAGCGAGACGAAATGGTAACGTCCCTGACGGGCGTTGTAGTAACTCTCAAACGACGGTGTGGCGGAGCCTAGAATCACATCAGCATCATGAAAACGTGCCAGAATCATGCTCAGGTCACGGGCATTGTATCGAGGTGCCGGATCGATTTGCTTGAAAGAAGTGTCATGCTCCTCGTCAACAATAATAAGACCAAGGTCAGAAAACGGAAGCATGATTGATGAGCGTGAGCCGATAATCACTTGATATTTAGGACTATGCGATTTTCCGAAGTCGAGAACCTGCTCCCAAATCTCAACACGCTCCATATCGCTATATCGTGAATGATATACTCCTACCCTATCACCAAAATATTTTTTTAACCTATTGATAATCTGCTCAGTAAGAGCAATCTCAGGCAATAAATACAGCACTTGTTTTCCTTTGTCAAGTGCTTCCTGAATCAGTTTAATGTAAATTTCAGTCTTACCGGAAGAAGTAACGCCATGAAGAAGCACTGGTTTTCTCTCATCAAATCCATAATGTATCTCATCAAATGCAACTTGTTGTTTATCAGTAAGTTGTATTGAAGTAACATCTGTTAAGGCATTATAGCTTTTAAGTCGGCTTACTCGTTTTTGGTATGTGGTGAACACACCTTTATTAATTAATGCTTTAAGAACAGTGCTGTTAGAGTTTGATTTGTTCAGCAAATCGGATGCGAGGATGTCGGTTTCGGCATTGCCACCAAGCACGAAAAACGACATCACCACCTCAAGTTGTTTATAGGCGCGTTTTGTGAGTTCGTCCATCAGCTCATGCATCTTCTCATCGCTCTGATATTCTTTCGTAAGAGCCACAAAACGCTCATATTTTGCCTTAAATTTAGGGTCAAGCTCCTCCTCCATCACGATAATTTTGCGCTCAATCATCGTTTTTATTAGCGGCATAACTTTTTTATAGCCTATAATTTTGCTCACTTCGCTAATGGTGAGCTTCGGCTGGATCTGAAGAGCTTCAACGATAAGATATTCAAAATCGTTGAGTGTCAATGAGTCAAGTTCAAACTCATCGGAAAGTTTTATCTTCGACTCGCTGGAAAGTTTCATCGCTGATGGCAAGGCTGCCTGCATCACTTCGCCTTCGTAGCAGAGGTAATAATCGCAAATCCATTGCCATAATTTCAGTTGCTTGGCGTTGACGACTGGGGTGTCATCCAAAATATCCAAAATATATTTAACCTGTTCGAAATCAGGGACTTGCTCAGTAACTTCGCTTATCAGTCCGGACATAATCTTCGCACGGCCGAACTGGACAACCACGCGCTGTCCGACCTTCACGCTGTCGTTGAGTTCATATGGCACACGGTAAGAGAACGTGCCAGGAACAGGCAGCGGCAAAATCACGTTGACAAACAATGTCTTTCTTTCCATGACATTTTGGTGTCATTTCGAACTTGTTAATGACGTAACAAAATTAATAATTTTCCGTTTATAATATGGTTATTCTAAATTTATTAATTTTACAAAAAATTAAGTTTTGTTTTTATGAGATTTAAATTATTGATAATCATATTATTATCTCTTACAATAAAGCTTTCGGCCCAGGCTCCGAAGGTGATGGGAGATAAAAATTACCGCGAGGAGGTGCAGACTGTGCTGCTTCATCCGGTGGGGTTTGAGTTGGACAAACCGATAATTTACATAAACAATATGCTGGAGCAGCTGCATCTGCAATTCGACATTTTGGCTGACGACGCACCTTATTTGTATTACACTTTTGTGCATTGCGATAACCAGTGGCAGCCGACAGATTTGCCGAAAAACGACTATTTGAACGGTTTTTTTCAGGAGGAAATCGACCAATTCAGCTTCTCGGTCAACACTTTCGTGAATTATGTGCACTACGACCTTGTGTTTCCGACTGCCAACATGATGCCGAAGCTTTCGGGCAACTATCTGCTTGTGGTGACGGGCGAAGATTCCAATGACATATACTTCACACGGAGATTTTATATTGTTGAAAATATTGCCCGCATCAGCGCGACTATTCCGCGATATCCTTTTGATTTGAATTTGGGTTCCAATAAGCAGGAAATCGATCTTGAGATAAGCTATCCCAACTTGTTTAACAGCCGCGCCGACCAGTATTCCAACGTCACGATAATTCAAAACGGGCGCTGGGACAATGCTGTTACAAGCTTAAAACCGACATATGTTTTACCAGAGAAATTGTCGTATATCAACAATGCAAACACCGTGTTTGAGTCTGGTAATCAATACCTTAGGATAAATACAAGTAATTTCGAGAATCGTCCCGAGAAAACCCGAACAGTATATCGCGAAGAAGATTATTATGTTGTGACATTGTATGAAGACGCAAAACGCAGCACTCACAACTACATTGACGACGAAGATTTATATGGAGAGAAATACATTTACTTAGAGCGAGATGGTTTTGACGCCACCAACGAAGCCGACTACGCACGCGTCGATTTCTTCCTGCAATGGCCACAGTATCTTATTGGACAAGATGTATATATCATAGGAGCCATCACCGACTGGCGTTTGGATGAAAATTCCAAGATGGAATACGATCCTGAACGGCGTGGATACAAGAAAGGATTGCTTTTAAAACAAGGCTATTACGATTATATGTATTTGGTGAAAGACAACGCGTCTGGCAAAACATCACTTGCGCCGATAAATGGCGATTTCTGGGAAACGAATAATATGTACCATATTTTTGTTTATTTGTTTGATCCGAATGAGAATTATGATAAACTGATAGGATATACAACTATTAAAGCTCATTAGTTTGAAGTTTGAAGTTTTTAGTTATGAAAAGGGTGTTAATAGTTTTGACAGTTGTTTTGTTGGTTTCTTGCAGCAAGCAACCGCAGAGAATTCAATATGAAGGGATTACGCAAGGCTCGTATTTCTCGATTATTTATTATGATGATGAAGGTCGGGAGTTTGAGCATGAAATTGATTCCATCTTTAAAGAAGTTGACAATTCTGTATCGCTTTGGAATGAGAATTCTATAATCAGAAAAGTGAATCGCAATGAGGATGTCGTTGTAAATCAGATATTTAGGGATAATTTCGAGTGGGCAAAAAAAGCTTCAGAGTTTTCGGAGGGCGCTTTTGATGCAACAATAGGACCTTTGGTCTCGGCATGGGGTTTCCATTATAATAGGGAACTCGAGATGACGCCTGAAATGGTCGATTCTATAAGGCAACTCGTTAATTATCAAAATATTGAGATTGTTGATGACAAAGTTGTTAAGGCTAACCCGAACATGACTCTCGATTTCAATGCAGTGGCGCAAGGTTATACAACGGATTTGATTGGTAAATTCTTGGAATCCAAAGGGATTTATAACTATTTGGTCGACGTTGGGGGCGAGATTATGGCGCGAGGCACCAAGCCTAACAGTGATTTATGGACCATCGGGATTGAAAAACCTGCCGAAAAATTCGACTCGAAACGCTCAGTGCAAATCAAGATTCAGCTTAAAGACAAAGGCATTGTAACTTCAGGAAATTACCGTAAATACATTGAAAAAGACGGAGTGCGCTATTCACACAGCATCGACCCTGAAACAGGATATCCTGTCGAGCGAAACCTCTTGAGTGCCACTGTCATAGCCGACAATGCTTCGTGGGCTGACTGTCTTGCCACAATTTGCATGATTGTAGGAAAAGAAAAAGCCTCGAAACTACTTGAAAATCAAGGTGTCGAGGCGTATTTTATTTATGTCGATAATGACGGACGTATTCAATCGGAATGGTTCGGACATTGAGTTTCGTCACCACCACAGATGCATTTCGCATCCGGATCGAGTGAGTGAGCGCATTTCCGCTCGAACTTGCCGTTTTTCTTCACAAGAGCCTTGATTCCTATCGCGGCAAACGCCAATAGGACGAGAAACAGCGTAGGAATCAAGAAAGCCCAGTACATTATTCGCAAACAACTAAGTAATAGTTCTTCTTGCCTTTCTGTACGAGGATGTATTTGCCGTTGAGGAGGTCATCGGTGCCGACGGTCTTCTGCTCGGTCACCTTGTCTTTGTTGACCGACACGCCGTTACCCTGCACCATCTTGCGGGCCTCGCCTTTCGACGGGAACACGCCTGTCTGCACGAGGAAATCGACGATGCCGACACCTGCGCTTAACGCATCTTTTGAGAAGTTAGCCTGCGGCACGCCGTCGAAGATGCTCAACAATGTAGCTTCATCGAATTTATGCAATGCCTCAGCTGTACCTTTGCCGAACAAAATCTGCGTGGCTTCTTCAGCCATCTCAAGGTCTTCTTTCGAGTGAACGACCAATGTCAGCTCGCGTGCCAGTGTGCGCTGCAACTCGCGGAGATGCGGTTCGGCCTGGTGGCGTGCTATCAAAGCATCGATTTCGTCTTTCTTCAACAAGGTGAAAATCTTGATGTAACGAGCTGCGTCTTCGTCAGTGCAGTTCATCCAGAACTGATAGAAAGCGTATGGCGAGGTCTTCTCAGGATCGAGCCAGATGTTGCCTTTTTCGGTCTTGCCGAACTTGCCGCCGTCAGCCTTGGTGATGAGGTTGCATGTCAAGGCGAATGCCTCTTTGTCGGCGCCGAGTTTGCGGCGGATGAGCTCGGTTCCTGTAGTGATGTTACCCCATTGGTCGGAACCGCCCATCTGCAGCTTACAGTTTTTATGCTCAAACAGATAGAGGAAGTCGTAGCCTTGAACAAGCTGGTAGCTGAATTCTGTGAACGACATGCCTTCGCCTTCGCCGTTGAAACGTTTCTTCACCGAGTCCTTAGCCATCATGTAGTTGACAGTGATGTGCTTGCCGATGTCGCGGATGAAATGCAGGAAAGTGTAATCCTTCATCCAGTCGTAGTTGTTGACGAGCTCAGCACGATTCGGAGCATCGCTGTCGAAATCAAGGAACTTGGCGAGCTGTTTCTTGATGCATGCTTGGTTATGCTGTAACGTCTCGTCATTCAACAAGTTACGCTCAGCTGATTTTCCTGACGGGTCGCCAATCATGCCGGTTGCGCCACCGAGCAATGCCAACGGTTTATGTCCTGCAGCCTGAAAATGGCGCAGCATCATGATGCCGCAAAGGTGTCCGATATGTAATGAGTCGGCGGTCGGGTCGATGCCGAGGTACGCCGTGGTCATTTCTTTCTTCAGTTGTTCTTCTGTGCCTGGTGTCATGTTGTTCAACATGCCGCGCCAGCGCAATTCTCCTACGAAATCTTCTTTCATCGAATGATTATTGTTTAAATTAGGTTGCAAAAATACGACTATTTTTTTAATGGCAGTCCCTCAACTTTAATTTTTAAATTTTTATATTCAAAATCAAAACCGATCTTTGAAAATACATCTATCTTAAAATCAGCATTTCTGACATCATTGCCAGCAAGGAAAAACGTTGTCTTAACTTTATAGTGCATTGATCCATCATCATTTACTGTTGACAGATTTACAAATTTATAACTTCTGAAGAAATCAACCGTCTGACTTTTGATTCTGAATTCGGTGAAAACCTTGTCCAAATCAGCGTTGTTTCCATTTTGATAATCAAAATCAACTTCTATATAAATATTCTCAAAATCTTGTTTAAAGCAATAAGGTATCATAATGTCGAGATAGTCATTTTCAGCGAATTTTTTTATAATCGGACCATCATTGTTTTCAGAATATAACTCGACCACATCCGGGCTCTTCTTACAGAGGTAATCATTCTGTGTGACGAACCAATCGACGTTTTTGTAACGGCGCAGATATTCCGTAAGACTGTCACGAATAGCATTGTCATAAATTTCTTCAATATTCAATGAATCGGAGATTTTGAACACGCGGTCGCGATCAAGAAGATAGTTGTCGTGCAGATATTCTATCTCTTCTCTGCTGTTACGCATGAACGCCACCGACTGACGGCTTCTGAAATCAGCTGTGGTGTCGAGCGAAGTGCCCAGCCAATGACATTCATCGGCAGAGACATAATCGTAATTATTTGACAGATAAGCCGTTACAGTAGGCGCTATATCATGATGTGTCACCACTGCTTTGAATGTTTTCGGAGTCTTTATAAGCGGTGAATAAACAATCAATGGCACATTGTATTTCAGCAAAGGGCTAGCGTTGACATACACACGTCCCATTCGGTGGTCGCCAACAATGACAAAGATGGTGTTTTCAAACTCCGGCAAGCTCTTGTAATAGTCGAAAAGCATCCTCACGCAGTCGTCCATATAAAGGAAACTTGCGAAGGTCTTTTTGTTGCTCAGTACAGTATTTTTCTCATCAGGACCAAAATTTTTGGCGTTTGCCACCATGTTTTCAACCTTTTTTGCATAGAGTTCATTGCCTTTAAAACACCACGGCTCATGTGTCGATAAAGTGATGTAAATATCAGTATTTGGACGATTTCGCGCTGTAGTGTCACGATGAATGATTGCTGCGTTGAACATATCTTTGTCATACATTCCCCAACTATTTTCTTTCTTCATCAATTCTTTCTGTTCCTGGTCAAAATCGGCTTCCTCAGGTTTCATGATGTATCCCACGCCATTAGCTTTCATATACTCATCCTGACCGTCAAACGAAGCATTGCCGCCGTAATAAAACGAAATCGAATAGTTATTGAGCGACATCTCCTTAAGCAAAGAATTGTGAGATGGTATGGGTTCCCAAGTGCGAGCGAATCCTTTTGTGCCGTATGGAGCCGACGAAAAGATATTAGGGAGCGCTCCAAATGTCCTTTCTGACAAGGCCAAGCAGTTAGGCCAATATAACGACTCTTTTTTCAAGCTGTCTAAGAAAGGGGTAAAAGACAGTTTTGGACTATTTGATGACAACCTCTGACCCAAGCTTTCGACTATTATAAACACAAAATCAGGAGCTTTGCCGTCGGTAGTCTGATTCATCAAATTGCCAAGCACATCGGGGTCGTCAGACTCACGCATAAACGGATAATGAACGTCCAAATACTTGAAATCGTTGAAAAGCCGCTGCATTTCCTTTGCATCTTCAAGCACTTGCTCGTCATATGAAGTGAAATCTTCGGCCCTGGCAAGATCTTTTCGATATTCATTAAAATCGTTGAGCGTATATGCCATTTGGTTGGCCGCCAAACAATAATTCTGATACGACTTATAATGTTTGTCGTTGGTAATCAATGCTTTAAAATCAAAAAAGATTACAAACACAAATGTCACAAGCAAAAAACAGAACGATAATTCGTTTGATATTTTGATTTTTCTATTCCAAAAACGCAACAACAGCCAGTAAAGTACCACCAAAACTGCCACGCCAAGCAACGGCAAAAGCGAAAATTTCACCGACGAAACAATGATATTGTACATCTCGCCGATGCCGTAAACAAAAAACACACGGTCGAGCGGCAGGTTGACGTTGGAATAATAACCTATCAAACCTCCGTAAGCCACAACATAAAGTGTGATAAATACAATGGAAAGCACTTTTGCGGTCTTAGGCAGGAAATAATTGATTATCAACAGCGGAAGCAGCATTATCGCACTGACTTCCAGCACTACAGCTATGTCAAAATAGACTCCGGAGAGGATAGTTAGAAACGTTGAGCCTTGAACCAAACCTGATGCAAACATCACGATGAAGAAGCCGATACGAAGGACAAAGGTGAGTGCCAGCCACAACAAGGCATATTTCACCCAGACACCAAGTCCATCCCAAAGTTTATTTATCTCAAAGTGTTTCATCTTTCTAACTTTTTCAATCTTATTTCACCCATATCGGCAAAAATCACAGCCCTGTCGAACTCGCCTTCCTTAAACTCGAATAACTTGTTTTCATCTTTCAAAAACGTCTGATACGACACCATGCTTGATTTTATATTCCTGTCGGGAAGTCCAGTAAAATCTCTTATCTCCCCGTTTTTGTCGCGATATTCCAAGTTCATGTCAAAACGTTGCGTGTCCTTTCCCGGTGCTGAAATGGCGAAATGCACACATTCGTCGTTGCTGTACAGATTGAAATAACCGTCTTTGTCAGTGCAAGTGTTTAACCCTGTTCGCCATGTTTTGTTCCACCCTCTCACTGCCGCGCCTTCAATTGGCTTTCCAGTGCCATCATCCACAATACGGCCTCTGACAACTGCATTGTGATAGCCGAAATTGTTATAATAATTGACCGGCACAAAAGGCTCTCCTTTTTTCAATGATTTTAATCCCGCAAATGAATACGCGACAGGCTTCAATGTTCCTTGAATCACATGACCATCTTTGGTCGTCGTGGCTCCTTCGTGATTTAGCACTCCCGAAAACGTGCCTTCATAGTTTATGCCATACGATGTAGGCACATCCTGGAACTCCCACCATCCGAAGCCGATTCCACCACAATCAATAACGAACTGGTATGCTTGTTCCGCAAAGAAACGTTGCTGCTCATACGTCACGGAATCATTGTCAGAAGGCAGAGACGTCTCGCCTATCATCCACGGTTTTCCTATATATCTGCTCCACCACAACGTCTCATTTGGGATACTCAATGGCGTGTATGTGTGAAACTCCACAAAATCTATCGGCATCATAGAAGCATCCCAGCTGAATACCTCAATAGGTTCAGCAAAACCTATGGTAACCAAGTGATTGGGTGCAACACTTTTCGAATCTTTAACCCATTTCGAAACCAATTGCACCGCATCCGCCTTTTTGCGGTCTCTTACTATATCGAAATAAAGCGGCTCATTCATCAAATCAAAAGCAAAAACCGCTTTTTCCTTCGACAGACTTTTTATGAGTTTCGTATTAAACTCAGAAAGATCCTCATCCCATGAAGGTTTGAGCAAAAGCATTACCTTTAGGTTATGAGATGCCGCAATGGACACTATACCCTTTACAGCATCAATTATTTTTTCCGTATCGTTTTTCAAGTAAGCTGGCCCAGCCTGTGTCTTATAATAATACCCATTTTCATCAGATGAAATCAAATTGGTGCAAAGTCTCACAGTATTAAATCCAAGTTCCTCAATAAGTTGCATATGACCGGAAAACTGGTCTTCAGCTTCAGCCTTGGTCGCAGTCTCATAAATTAGAGGATCGTCATAATATTTTGCGGCGCCAAACACCAATTCGCCGTCAAAATTCATCATTTCGACTTTGTAATTAAGCATCATCGGGAAAAATCTCTCGCCTTTGATTTTGAATACACCATCATCAAGATATACAAAACCGTTTTTTGTGTTTTGATCGCAACTTGCAGTAAATATTACAACCAAAAACATTATAAAAAAAACGACTGATTTCCTAAATAATACTTTTTTCATTTCATTATTATAACAATATTTTGCAAAGATAGTTTTTTTTTACAGATAAAGGTCAAATTTTTCATATTTTTGTGGTTGAAAATAACAAGAAATGAATAACAAAACGACAGTTTCAGCATTCACAAAAGACCAAACGTCAATAATTAAAGGCGTCGGTATTTTACTAATATTATTCCACAATTTTTTCCATTGGATAATGCCTATGGATAGCATGGAAAACGAGTTTCACCTTTCATCAAACTATGTTAGGGAGTTTCTCAATTCTTTTGCCGACTCACCTGGAGAATTCATCAACATTTTGTTCAGTTTTTTTGGACATTACGGTGTCGAGATTTTTATCTTCATAAGCGGTTATGGCCTGGCTAAATCCTTCATGCACAAAGAAAAATCATGGGGACGTTTTATGTGCGACCGACTAAAAAAATTGTATCCGATGCTTCTTATCGGTATAGTTTTTTATTTTTTCTCAAGAATATCAATGAATTATGCTTTATTGTCCAACGACGAGCTCAAGAGCATTTTATATAAGCTATTGTTCATCCACATATTTATTCCTGGTGAGACAATGACGATCAACGGGCCTTGGTGGTTTTTCGGTTTGATAGTTCAACTTTACATTTTCTTCCCTCTGCTCTATAAAATGATTTCAAAATATGGTTTCAAAGCCTTTGCAGCAATATCCGCTTTTTCTTACCTGACAATATTCATAGTACTAAATAATGTCACTTTTCATGGCGGAGTTACCATCATGCAACACTGCATTGGCCATTTTCCAGAGTTTTGCCTTGGCATTTATCTGGGTAAAAAGGAAAAAATCATCTCAAATCTTTGGATTTTCCTTGCCGCACTGACAGTTTTCATATTAGGAAACTTTTACAATGCGTTTTTCCCATTCACGTTTTTGAGCATAACCTATATTTTCTTATTCATTTTTATTAAAATCATCAATCTGAATCCCAAAGTAGGAACCACACGTAAAGTGATGATTTTCATTGGCAATATTTCCATGATGCTTTTTGTCACACATGGAATGTTCAGATGGCAATTTGTGTGTCTGGCGAAAAACTACAATAATCCTGTGACAACCATAATATTTGCATTACTTTTCTTCATCGAGGCAATAATAATCTCGCTTGCTGCAAAAGCCATATACGACTGGATTACAGGCATGTTAAATAAAACGAAACCCGAGAGATAATCCCGGGTTCGTTGTTTGAATATTTCGTTACTCCTACTTGAATGCGTTCTCGCTCAATCCCTTACCTGAGAGTTTGAGGTCTTCCATATAACCCGGAACCGGCTTGCCCAGATATTTGTCAACGTAAATCTTTGCGAGATACTGTCCGAGCATGAAGCCATGTCCACGCAGACCTGTTAGGATACCGACCTCAGGGTCAACAATGTAACGCGGCTCGGTGTAACGTCCAGCCCAGCATGCCAAGAAACTGACCTCGCCAAGGTTCGGAATCCATTCGGCGAAGACTTCAGACACAATCTCCAAGAACTCCTTGCTGTTGTACTTGATGTTCTGACGCGCCTCGTAAGCGTCGGTGTCAGGGCTGGCGCAGCCGATAATCTGACCTGTGTGTGCCCACTGCTGTCCGTAAACAGCGCTGAAACCTTTATAGTGACGACGGTCAATAATCATATCCAACGGACCTCCATTTGGTCCCATCATTGGCAGGCGGCGTGTAATGAACGCCTGGTGCTTGACAGGATACAAACC
>CAJOEP010000019.1 GCA_905233445.1 uncultured Bacteroidales bacterium
AAAAAAAGGTCTTATGAGCCAAAGAATTAGAATCAAATTAAAGTCGCACGACCACAACTTGGTTGACAAGTCAGCCGAGAAGATCGTGAAAACCATCAAAATGACTGGTGCAGTCGTCAGCGGTCCTATTCCGCTCCCGACCGACAAGAAAATCTACACTGTTTTGCGCTCCACATTCGTTCACAAGAAATCACGTGAGCAGTTTGAGTTGTCATACTACAAGAGATTGTTGGATATCTACAACGCAACTTCTCAGCAGATTGATGCTTTGATGAAATTGGAAATGCCTAATGGCGTAGACGTAGAAATTAAATTATTGTAAAACTATCTAGTAATTAACAGCTTAAATTAGTAGCAATGTCAGGAATACTAGGAAAAAAGATTGGGATGACCAGCGTATATGACGCCAATGGCAAGAACGTGCCTGTGACAGTCATTGAGGCGGGTCCATGTGTAGTAACCCAAGTAAGATCAAAAGAGAAGGACGGTTACGACGCTATCCAATTGGCGTTTGACGAGAAGAAGGTGAAGAACACCTCAAAGGCTATGCAGAAGCATTTCGAGAAAGCCGGAACAACGCCTAAGAAGTTGGTTAGAGAGTTCACACGTTTCGAAGCAGGCCACAGAAAGAGCCTGGGTGAAACAATTACCGTCGATGTGTTCATGGAAGGCGAATTTGTTGATGTCAGTGGTATCAGCAAAGGTAAGGGCTTCCAGGGCGTAGTGAAACGTCATCATTTCAATGGCGTTGGACAAGCAACTCACGGTCAGCACAACCGTTTGAGAAAACCAGGTTCAATCGGAGCTTGCGCTTATCCTTCAAGAGTTTTCAGAGGATTGCGTATGGGTGGCCAGATGGGTAACCATAAAGTGAAGGCTATCAACCTCCAAATTGTGAAAATCGTTCCGGAAAAGAATTTGTTAGTAGTAAAAGGTTCAGTACCGGGAGCAAAGAACGGCTATTTAAAAATTGAGAGATGGAGTTAGAAGTTTTAAAGATTACCGGTGAATCAACAGGACGTAAGGTTCAGTTGAACGAGAATATCTACGGCATCGAGCCAAATGATCACTGCATCTATTTGGATACAAAGCAGTACATGGCCGACCAGCGTCAGGGCACACACAAGGCCAAGACACGTAGCGAGATATCAGGCAGCACACGCAAGCTGTTCCGTCAGAAGGGTACAGGCGGTGCACGTCGTGGTGACATCAACTCACCAGTGTTGAGAGGTGGTGGCCGCGTTTTCGGTCCACAGCCACGTGACTACAGTTTCAAATTGAACAAGAAGGTGAAACAGCTCGCACGCCGTTCAGCTCTTACATACAAGATGCAGGGCAACGAGATTGTGATCCTCGAGGATTTCGCATTTGACACAATCAAGACAAAGAAGATGGTCGAAGTCTTGAACAACCTTAAAGTGAATGGTGGCAAGAACCTGTTCGTTCTCCCAGAGACAAACATGAACGTCGTGTTGTCAGCAAGAAACATCCAGCGCACAAAGATTGAACTTGCCCGTAACCTCAACACTTATGATATTCTGAATGCCAAGAAGCTCTTCATCACAGAAAGCTCGCTTGCAGTTATTGATGAAATTCTTGGATAACAATTAAAAAGATTAGAGAGATGATTATCATTAAGAAACCTGTTATTACGGAAAAGATGACCGCTATCAGCGAGAAGCTGAACCGGTATGCATTCATTGTTGACGTCCGCGCTAACAAGCTGCAGATCAAACAGGCTGTCCAGGACCTCTACGGCGTTCAGGTGGCATCAGTCAACACTATGAGATATGATGGAAAGCTCAAGTCACGTTACACAAAGGCCGGTATGATTGAAGGCAGAAGAGACGCTTTCAAGAAGGCTATCGTGACCTTGGCTAAAGGTGAAACAATTGACTTTTTTAGCAACATTTAAAGATGGCTTTAAAGAAATATAAACCAACTACTCCAGGTCAGCGCTTCAAAGTTATCAGCGCGTTTGACGAGATTACGACCAACAAGCCGGAGAGATCGTTGCTTGCTTCTAAGAAGAGCACTGGCGGCCGTAACAATACTGGTAAAGAGACTGTCCGCAACATTGGCGGCGGCCACAAGCAGAAATACAGAATTATCGACTTCAAGCGCGATAAAGACGGTATCAAGGGAATCGTGAAGACTATCGAATACGATCCGAACCGCACAGCACGCATCGCATTGGTGGTTTACGCCGACGGCGAGAAGCGTTACATCATCGCACCTCAGGGCTTGAAGGTCGGACAAGAGGTGATGTCAGGCAAGGATGCCACTCCGAACATCGGTAACACATTGTTCTTGAGCGATGTTCCGTTCGGTACAATCATCCACAACATCGAGTTGCGTCCAGGTCAGGGTGCCAAGATGGCACGCAGCGCAGGCGCATACGCACAGCTGATGTCACGTGATGGTAAATACGCCATCTTGAAGATGCCTTCAGGTGAGACACGTCTCATCCTCCAGGCTTGCAGAGCTACAATTGGAACAGTGTCGAATGCTGACCACAACCTCGAGAAATCAGGTAAGGCAGGTCGCAGCCGCTGGTTAGGCCGTCGTCCACGCGTCCGTGGCGTCGTCATGAACCCAGTCGATCACCCGATGGGTGGTGGTGAAGGCCGTGCATCTGGTGGCCATCCGAGAAGCCGCAAGGGCTTGCCGGCAAAGGGCTACAAGACACGTCATCCAAAGAACGCATCCAACAAGTATATCATTGAAAGACGTAAGAAGTAATTAACCAAGTAAAAAGAAAGAAATTATGAGTCGTTCACTTAAAAAAGGACCATATATCCACTATAAACTCGAACAGAGAGTGCTGGATAATGTAGCAACAGGAAAGAAGACCGTGATCAAGACTTGGTCAAGAGCTTCAATGATTTCACCTGATTTCGTTGGACAAACCATCGCTGTTCACAACGGTAATAAATTCATCCCGGTTTACGTAACTGAGAACATGGTTGGACACAAACTCGGCGAGTTCGCACCAACACGTACCTTCAGAGGCCACGCCGGTAACAGAAAAGATAAATAATAAGTAATATGGGAGCAAGAAAACATAATACAGCAGAAGCTAGAAAAGCAGCTAAGAAGCAGGTCGCCATTGCAAAATACAATGATATCCCTACTTCACCACGCAAGATGCGTTTGGTCGCTGACATGATCAGAGGAATGAAAGTGGAACTTGCACTGCATGCCTTATTATACTCACCTAAAGCAGCTGCAAAGCCGGTGTACAAATTACTCCGCTCTGCAATCGCCAACTGGGAAGCTAAGAACGAGGGTAAGCGCATTGAAGACGCCAACCTGTACGTAAAAGAGATTTTCGTCGATGAAGGCCGCACACTGAAGCGTATTCAGCCAGCCCCACAGGGTCGTGCACACCGCATCCGCAAACGCTCTAACCACGTGACTATCATCGTCGATAGCAGAATTGCAGAAATGACAGCAGAAGCTAATGTTGAAAAGAATTAATTAAGATTACAATGGGACAGAAAACTCATCCAATAGGTTTAAGACTCGGAGTCATCAAAGGTTGGGACTCAAACTGGTACTGTGGTAAAGAAACAGCCAAGAACATCGGAGAAGACGATAAGATCCGCAAGTATCTCACCGCCCGTCTCGGTAAGGCTAGTATCTCGAAAATCGGTATCGAGCGTTCGATTAAGCTCGTCACAGTCACTATCTTCACAGCTCGTCCGGGCGTTATCATCGGCAAAGGTGGTACAGAGGTCGACAAGTTGAAGGAAGAGATGAAGAAGCTCATCGGCAAGGAGATTCAGATCAACATCAGCGAGATCAAGAGACCGGAACTCGACGCATTCATCGTCGCAAGTTCAATCGCAAAGCAAATTGAAGGCCGCGTGTCATTCCGCCGCGCTATCAAGAAAGCCGTGTCAGATACAATGAGAATTGGTGCCGAAGGTATCAAAGTCATCGCATCAGGCCGTGTCGGTGGCGCTGAAATGGCTCGTCAGGAAACATACAAGGAAGGTCGTATTCCGCTGCACACACTGCGCGCAGATATCGACTACTCATTAGTGGAAGCTCACACATCATACGGCCGCATCGGTATCAAGGTGTGGATCTGCAAAGGTGAGATCTACGGTCGTCCGGAACTGGTGCCTACCACCACAGCAGCCGCTGCACCTAAGAAGGGTGGCAACACAGGCAAGCCTAACGGTGGCGCTCCACGTCGCAATAAACGTACTACAAAGTAATAGATTAAAAAAAGATAAGAGATGTTACAACCTAAGAGAACAAGATACAGAAGACCTCAAAAGGGCAAGATGAAAGGCAACGCACACCGCGGCCATGAACTCGCCTTCGGTACTTTTGGTATTAAAACACTTGAGGAGCACCTGATCACAGCACGCCAGATAGAGGCTGCACGTCAAGCTGTCACACGTCACATGAAACGTGAAGGACAGATCTGGATCAGAATATTCCCTGACAAACCTATCACCAAGAAGCCTCTCGAGGTTCGTATGGGTAAAGGTAAAGGAGACGTCGAGTACTTCGTAGCTCGCGTAACTCCAGGTCACATGCTTTTCGAAGCTGCCGGCGTGCCGTTAGCAGTAGCTAAAGAGGCTCTCCGTCTAGCCGCTCAAAAGCTTCCTGTAGCAACTAAGTTTGTGGTAAGAAGAGATTATGTCGAATAAAAAAAACAGTAACGCATCATGAAGAAAGAAGCAATCAATGAATTAAGCACTGCTGATCTGATGGAACGTATCGACGCAGCCCGCTCACAGTATGTGAAGCTGAAAATGCAGCATGCGGTTTCTCCATTGGATAATCCGAACACAATCAGCGCCACACGCAAGCAGATAGCACGTATGCTGACAGAGCTCACAAAGCGCCAGAAAGCAGAACAGAACGTTAAATAATAAACGACGAAAGGAATAAAAATGGAAAGAAATCTTAGAAAAGAGAGAATCGGTGTAGTAGCCAGCAATAAGATGGACAAGACGATCGTCGTTGTGATTGAACGTCGTACAAAACACCCGATTTACGGTAAATTCGTTAAGAAATCAACAAGATTCTTCGCACATGACGAGAACAATGACTGCAATGTGGGCGACACCGTGCGTATCATGGAGACACGTCCGTTGAGCAAGAACAAACGTTGGAGACTCGTTGAAATAATAGAAAGGGCCAAGTAATGTTACAACAGGAATCAAGACTTGCAGTAGCCGACAACAGCGGTGCAAAGGAAGTGCTCTGCATCAGAGTATTAGGCGGAACCAAGAAACGTTATGCCCGTATCGGCGACGTCATCGTGGTCACAGTGAAAGACGCTCTTCCAAGCGGTAACGTGAAGAAGGGTTCAGTAGTAAAAGCAGTCGTCGTCCGTACCAAGAAGGAAACACGCCGCGCCGACGGATCATACATCCGCTTCGACGACAACGCATGCGTCCTCCTCAACGGACAAGGCGAAATGCTCGGAACTCGTATCTTTGGACCAGTAGCCAGAGAGTTGCGTGAGAAACAGTATATGAAAATCGTATCTCTTGCACCTGAGGTACTCTAATTAAGAAAGGAAAAAAGCTATGAGTAAAATGTTCGTAAAGAAAGGCGACAGCGTAGTAGTTATCGCCGGAACCCAAAAGGGCAAGAAAGGTACAGTGCTCAGCGTCGATGTCGAGAAACAACGCGCCATCGTCGAAGGTGTGAACCTCGTCTCGAAACACACCAGACCTAATACCGAGAACCCTAAAGGTGGTATAGTGAAAAAAGAAGCTTCCATCCATGTCAGCAACATCATGGTGTGCGACAAGGACGGCAAAGCCGGCCGCATCGGTCGTAAAAAAGATGAACAAGGAAAATCAATCCGTTATTCAAAAAAATCAGGGGAGGTTATTAAATAATGAACTATCAACCCAAACTTAAAGTACAGTACAAGAGCGAAATCGTGCCTGCATTGATGAAGGAATTCCAATACAAGACTGTGATGCAGGTTCCACGGCTTTTGAAAATTTCGCTCAATCAGGGTATCGGCGCAGCTCTCGCCGACAAGAAACTGATTGACTTTGGTGTAGAGGAAATGACAGCTATCACCGGACAGAAAGCCGTACCGACAATCTCAAGACACGACGTGTCTAACTTCAAACTCCGTCGTGGTAACCCGATCGGCGTGCGCGTGACGTTGCGCGGTGACAAGATGTACGAGTTTCTCGAACGCCTCGTCGCTGTAGCTCTCCCACGTGTTCGTGACTTCAGAGGTATTAATGACAAAGGTTTCGACGGCCGCGGCAACTACAGCTTCGGCGTGACCGAACAGATCATCTTCCCGGAGATCGACATGGACAAAGTCAACAAAATCAACGGTATGGATATCACCTTTGTGACATCAGCGAACACCGACAAGGAAGCAATGGCCTTGTTGAAACAGTTTGGTCTTCCATTTAAAAACCAGAAAAAATAGTAAGATATGGCAAAAGAATCAATGAAAGCGCGCGAGCGCAAGAGAATGGCGATGGTAGAGAAATACGCTGAGAAACGCGCAGCCCTCAAGGCAGCCGGCGACTACGTAGGTCTCCAGAAGCTCCCAAGAAACGCTTCACCAATCCGCGTACACAATCGTTGTCAGCTTACAGGACGTCCAAAAGGTTATATGCGTCAGTTCGGCATCTCACGTATCAACTTCCGTGAAATGGCCCTCAAAGGCTTGATCCCAGGTGTTAAAAAAGCAAGTTGGTAATTAATTAAAAGGATTAAAACTATGATTACAGACCCTATAGCAGATTTTTTGACACGCGTACGCAACGCCGTTAACGCTAAACATAGAATCGTGGAAGTCCCTGCTTCAAATGTGAAGAAGGCTATCACCAAGATCCTCTTCGAAAAAGGCTATATCCTTAACTATAAGTTCGAAGAAGAAGGCCCGCAAGGTACTATTAAGATCGCTCTTAAATACCACCCTGTTACCAAACAGCCAGCTATCATGACAATCGACCGCGTTTCACGCCCTGGTCTCCGTCAGTATGCTGACTCGGAAAACCTCCCGAGAGTCATGAACGGCCTTGGAATCGCCATCATCTCGACCTCAAGAGGCATTATGACAGATAAGGAAGCCCGCAATCTCCATATCGGAGGCGAAGTGTTGTGCTATGTATCATAATATAGGAGGAAACAGCTATGGCATTATCAAGAATCGGTAAATTACCTATTGCAATCCCAGCAGGTACTGAGGTTACAATCAAAGATAACGTTGGCGACGTCGACGTTAAAGTAGAAGACGGTCACATCCACGTAGCACCGGCTAACATCCCTAACGCTTCAGCCAAACACGGTCTCTACCGCGCATTGTTCTTCAATATGGTGAAAGGCGTATCAGAAGGTTTCGAAACAGTTCAGGAATTTGTCGGCGTCGGCTACAAAGCAGAAGCCAAAGCCAACGGCAAACAGCTCGAACTCTCACTCGGTTTCTCACACAACATGATTTTCGTCATGCCGGATGAGATTACATGCGAGACTATCAACGAAAGAGGTAAGAACCCTATCCTCAAGATGCGTTCATACGACAAGCAGTTGCTCGGCCAAGTCGCAGCAAAGATCCGCTCATACCGTAAACCTGAAGTCCTGAGACGTAAGGCAGGTAAGGCAGCAGGTAAATAATGTTTAATTTTTAAAATGCAAGAAAGATGAATAAGAAGATTGAAAGAAGATTAAACATCAAGAGACGCGTTCGCAAGACCATCTACGGCACAGCAGCACGCCCAAGAATGTCTGTCTTTAGAAGCAACAAGCAGATTTACGTTCAGCTTATCGACGACGAGGCCGGCAAGACATTGGTCGCAGCCAGCTCAACAGAGAACGGCATCGAACAGGAAAAGATCACAAAGATTGAAAAGGCTGCTAAAGTCGGCAACCTCGTGGCAGAAAAAGCCAAGGCAGCAGGCATCGAGACAGTCGTATTCGATCGTAACGGTTATTTGTATCACGGAAGAGTTAAGTCTTTAGCAGACGGCGCTCGTAATGGAGGATTAAAATTCTAAAAACTATGGCAGAAGTCAACGTAAAAAAAGTGAAAACTTCGGAAATCGAGTTGAAAGAACGTCTGGTCCACGTCGGCCGCGTAACTAAGGTTACCAAAGGTGGTCGCGCATTTACCTTCGCAGCCCTCGTCGTCGTCGGCAATGAAAACGGCGTAGTCGGTTACGGCCTCGGTAAAGCCAAGGAAGTTCAAGCCGCTGTTCAGAAAGGCACAGAAGATGCAAAGAAGAACCTCATCAAGGTTCCGGTCATCAACGGTACTCTTCCACACGAACAATACGGAAAATATTGCGGTGCTTACGTTTACATCCAACCAGCTACCCCTGGTACCGGTGTCATCGCAGGCGGTGCAATGCGTGCTGTTCTTGAAAGCGTCGGCGTGAAAAACGTTCTCGCAAAATCAAAAGGTTCATCAAACCCTCACTCAGTGGTGAAAGCTACATTCGCAGCTCTTTCAAAGATGCGCGACGCTCGCACAGTAGCCCAGATGAGAGGCGTGGATTTGGATGTGGTGTTTAACGGATAATCTAAAATTTTGAAAAAATGAAAAAAGTAAGAATAACTCAGATTAGAAGTGGCATCGGCAGACCACAGGATCAGAAGGACACTCTGAAAAGCTTGAACCTCAGAAAAATGCATCAGTCAGTTGAAGTGGACATCGAAAACCCTTCAGTGGCTGGCATGGTCGAGAAAGTGAAACACCTTCTTGAAATTGAAGAAATCTAATTGTTAAACTAAGAAATTAAAAATAGTCATGGATCTTAGTAATCTTAAACCGGCAGAAGGTTCTGTAAAGGATCGCAAGAGAATCGGTCGCGGACAAGGCTCTGGCTACGGTGGAACATCCACACGCGGTCACAAAGGAGCTGGCTCACGCTCAGGCAACACCCACAAGATCGGTTTCGAAGGCGGCCAGATGCCTCTCGCACGTCTCGTCCCTAAGTACGGATTCAAGAACATCAACCGCGTGGAATACCGCGCAGTCAATATCGAGGTTCTCGAAGACTTCGCTAACAGCGGCATCACAGACATCACCCCTGAACTGTTGAAAGAAAACGGTTTCGTCGGAAAATATGAACTTGTTAAAATTCTCGGAAACGGTGAATTGACAAAAGCAGTCAACGTGAAAGCCAACGCATGGTCAAAAGGCGCTGAAGAGGCTATCACAAAGGCTGGCGGTACTATTGAGAAAATTTAATCAACTAAACTAAAGAGATATGAAGGAGTTATTAATAGTTATTCTGGTGTGCCTCGTCATCGCTGCTCTCCTTTGGACAAACAAGCGACTCAGAGAAAACATCCAGAATATCTTTAAAATCGAGGAACTTCGCAAGAGAATCCTCTACACGCTGTTGATCATCCTGATCTACCGCTTCGGATCATACGTGGTTCTCCCCGGTGTTGACCCCAACGAGCTGGCAGCGTTGAAAAACCAAAGCAGTTCCGGTCTCCTTGGTTTGTTGAATATGTTCTCGGGCGGTGCTTTCGCAAATGCCTCAGTGTTCGCACTCGGTATCATGCCGTACATCACCGCAAGTATTATCATCCAGTTGCTCGGAATGGCTATCCCTTACTTCCAGCGTTTGCAGAAGGAAGGCGAGAGCGGCCATCGCAAGATCAACCAGATTACACGTTACCTTACAGTGCTTATCGTGGCAGTGCAGGCTCCAGGTTACATCGCTAACCTCAGAGCTCAGCTGCCTGCGACAGCAATCTACCCGTTCAACGGCGCAGCCCCTACATTGTTCTTCTGGATTTCCTCAGTGATAATCCTCATCGCAGGAACATTGTTCATCATGTGGCTCGGCGAACGTATCACCGATAAGGGCATCGGCAATGGTATCTCTCTCATCATCATGATCGGTATCATCGCACGTCTCCCATTCGCATTGTTCGCTGAAGTGGCATCACGCTTTACACAAGGTACAGGCGGCCCTATCTTCTTCCTCTTGGAAATCGTGTTCCTCGTACTCGTTATCATCATGACAATCCTTCTCGTGCAAGGTACCCGTAAGATTCCGGTACAGTATGCTAAACGTGTCGTCGGTAACAAACAGTACGGCGGAGTGCGTCAGTACATCCCGTTGAAGGTCAACGCAGCCGGCGTTATGCCTATCATCTTCGCCCAGGCTATCATGTTCGTGCCTATCACATTCTTCAGATATTCAGACCCTGATAAGATGGGCGGCTTCATGAGAGCTATGACCAACATGAACGGCTTCTGGTACAACTTTGTGTTCTTCGTACTCATCGTCATCTTCACATACTTCTACACAGCTGTGACCATCAACCCGGCACAGATGGCAGAAGATATCAAGAAAAACGGCGGTTTTATCCCTGGCGTGAAGCCTGGCAAGCAGACGAAAGACTATTTCGATACCATCATGTCGAGAATAACCCTTCCAGGTTCATTGTTCCTCGGCGTCGTGGCTATCATGCCTGCTCTCGTCTCTATCATGGGCGTCAACCAGCAGTTCAGCCAGTTCTATGGCGGAACATCATTGCTGATTCTCGTCGGTGTGGTGCTGGATACATTGCAACAGATTGAAAGTCATCTTCTTATGCGTCATTACGACGGTCTCACAAAGTCAGGTCGTATCAAAGGCCGCGTAGGAAGGATGTAATTTCTATAAAACATGATTCATTTCAGAACAGATAATGAAATTGAATTGCTGAGACAAGCTGCTTTGCTCGTGGGCAAAACCCTCGGCGAAGTAGGAAAGCATATACGTCCGGGAGTCCGTACCATCGACCTCGACAAACTCGCTGAAGAGTTCATCAGAGACCATGGAGCGACTCCGGCCTTCAAAGGCATTCCCGGAAACTACGAGCTCCGCGACGGCGACATCGTCTCAATCGACTGCGGCACAGTGCTGAACGGCTACGTCGGTGACTCAGCATACACATTCTGCTGCGGCGAGGTGCCGGAAGAGGTGAAACTCCTGCTGAGACGCACGAAGGAATCACTTTACAAAGGCATCGAGGCAGCAGTGGCAGGCAACCGCATCGGCGACATTGGCTACGCAGTGCAGAGCCACGTCGAGCAATTCGGCTACGGTGTAGTACGCGAACTCGTCGGACACGGCGTGGGACGCAAAATGCATGAAGACCCGCAGGTGCCTAACTACGGCAAACGCGGCACTGGCACCAAACTCAACGAAGGCATGGTGCTCGCCATCGAACCGATGATAACCCTCGGCAAGAAGGAAATAGTGCAGGAACGCGACGGCTGGACTATCACCACTCGCGACAGAAAACCAGCCGCACACTTCGAACACGATATCGCAGTGCGCCACGGCAAAGCCGAAATATTATCAAGTTTTGAATGGGCAGAAGCAGTAGAAAATAACCAATAAAAAGAAATTTCGGTAATGCTATGTTCCGGGTCGAATTGGAGAATGGACTGCAAATCATTGCACACATCTCAGGAAAAATGCGTATGCATTACATAAAAATTCTCCCTGGAGACAAAGTAAAACTCGAAATGTCGCCTTACGATTTGACAAAAGGTCGTATAACTTTCAGGTACAAATAAAAATTTGCACCAATTTGTAAAAGGTATCGCAAAAATTTGTAATTTTGCGCGCTAAAAATAAATGCTTCGAAAAGAATAAAAAAAAGTATATAAAATGAAAGTAAGAGCATCTATCAAGAAGAGATCAGACGATTGCAAAATAGTGCGTCGCAAAGGTAAATTGTATGTAATTAACAAAAAGAACCCGAAAGAAAAACAACGTCAGGGTTAATTAAAATAAAAAACAGATAAACTATGGCTAGAATTGCTGGTGTAGATATCCCGAACAACAAACAAGGTCAAATATCTTTAACCTACATTTACGGTATCGGCCGTTCAGCTGCCAAGGCTATCCTCGCAGAGGCTAACGTCCCAGCTGATAAGAAAGTCCAGGACTGGACCGATGATGAGCAGAACGCAATCCGTAACATCATCGCCGACAACTACAAGACAGAAGGTGAACTCCGCAGCGAGATTCAGATCAACATCAAACGTTTGATGGATATCGGTTGCTACAGAGGAATCCGTCACCGTCTCGGATTACCACTGCGTGGTCAGAGCACAAAGAACAACGCTCGTACACGTAAAGGTCGTAAGAAGACCGTTGCTAACAAGAAGAAAGCCACTAAGTAGTTGACAGTTTGCAGTTGACAGTTTGCAGTTATAACTGGTAATTGACAACTGGTAACTGGTAACTTCCTAAGGGTTGGATCATAATTAATACCATTAAAAAAGTAATAAGTTAAATGGCAAAAAACACAAAATCTGTTAAGAAACGTGTTGTGAAGATCGAAGCTACCGGTAAGGCTTTTATCAAAGCTTCTTTCAATAACATCATCATTTCATTAGCAAACAATGAAGGACAAGTCATTTCTTGGGCATCAGCCGGAAAGATGGGCTTCAAGGGTTCAAAGAAAAACACTCCTTATGCAGCTCAGATGGCAGCAGAAGAATGCTCAAAGACAGCATATGACTTGGGATTACGTAAAGTTAAAGTTTATGTCAAGGGACCAGGCGCAGGCCGTGAATCAGCTATCCGCGCTATCCACTCATCAGGCGTAGAGGTGACTGAAATCATCGACGTCACTCCAATACCGCACAACGGTTGCCGTCCGCCAAAACGCAGAAGAGTGTAATTGTTTAACGTTTAAAAAGTAAAAGTTATGGCAAGATATACAGGTCCTAAGACAAAGATCGCCCGTAAGTTTGGTGAACCAATCTACGGCTCAGACAAGTATTACGAAAAGAGAAATTTCCCTCCAGGACAACACGGAGCAGCCAAGAAACGCAAGAAAGTTTCTGAATACGGCATCCAGTTGCAGGAGAAGCAGAAGGCAAAATACACCTACGGTATCCTCGAGCGCCAGTTCCGCAACACATTCGAGAAGGCTTCGAAGAAGAAGGGTATCACCGGTGAAATCCTCCTCCAGCTCATCGAATCACGTGTTGACAACACCGTCTATCGTCTCGGTATCGCTCCTACACGTGACGCTGCCCGCCAGCTCGTCAGCCACCGCCACATCACTGTGAACGGCAAGGTGATGAACATCCCTTCAGCAATGCTGAAACCAGGCGACATCGTAGCAGTGCGCGAGAAATCAAAGAGCTTGGAAGTTATTACAAATTCAGTGGCAGGCCATTCAAACAGCTTCCCATGGTTAGAATGGGATTCAAATACCCTCACAGGAAAGTTCATGAACTATCCTAACCGCGAGGATATTCCTGAAACCATCAATGAACAGCTTATCGTTGAGTTGTATTCTAAATAATCGAATATAAACTGATATTATGGCAATATTAGCATTTCAAAGACCTGATAAGGTCGTCATGGTAGAATCGACAGACAAACACGGTGTCTTCGAATTTCGCCCGCTCGAACCAGGTTACGGCATGACAATCGGTAACGCCTTGAGAAGAGTTCTCCTCTCATCGCTCGAAGGATTCGCAATCACCTCTATCCGCATTGAAGGCGTTGAACATGAAATGGCTCCTATTCCAGGCGTCATCGAAGACCTCACCGACATCGTGCTCAAATTCAAACAGGTTCGTTTCAAACAACAGATTCCGGGTGAGACATTCGAAAAAGTCACCGTCGTCATCGGCGGACAAGAAGAATTTGTCGCCGGCGACATCAACAAGTTCTTGTCAGTGTTCCAAGTGCTGAACCCAGAACTCGTGATCTGCCACATGGACCCAACGGTGAAATTGACTATCGACATGACTATCAATAAAGGTAGAGGTTATGTCAACGCCGACGAGAACAAAGTTCTCAACGCTCCAGTCAATACCATCGCCATCGATTCAATCCATACACCTATCAGAAACGTCAGCTTTAAGGTTGATAACTACCGTGTCGAACAGAAAACCGACTACGAGAAGCTCATCCTTGACATCGAAACAGATGGCTCAATCAATCCGAAAGACGCTATGACGGAAGCTGCTAAGATCCTCATCTATCACCTCATGCTGTTCTCAGACGAACGCATCACCCTGATGGATGAACAGAAGACAGTGTCAGAAGACTTTGACGAAGGCTCATTGCATATCCGTCAACTTCTGAAGACCAAACTCGTCGATATGGATCTTTCAGTTCGCGCTCTGAACTGCCTCAAAGCAGCCGAAGTCGAGACTATCGGTGAACTCGTCGCCCTTAACAAAGCCGACCTGCTCAAGTTCCGTAACTTCGGTAAGAAGTCACTCACAGAGCTTGAAGAATTGGTCAGAAGCAAGGGACTCGAATTTGGAATGAATATCAGTAAATATAAATTAGATAAGGAATAATAGAGATGAGACACAATAAGAAAATCAATCATTTAGGAAGAAAAGCTGGTCATCGTAACTCGATGCTCGCCAACATGGCATCATCATTGATCCTTGAGAAACGCATCATTACGACAACAGCTAAGGCAAAGGCTTTGCGCCTCTACGTCGAACCGATGATCACTCGTTCCAAAGACGACTCAACAAACTCACGTCGTGTTGTTTTCGCACAGTTGCAGAACAAATACGCTGTCACAGAGTTGTTCCGCGAAGTGAGCCAGAAAGTCGCTAACCGTCCAGGTGGCTACACACGTATCATTAAACTCGGTCTCCGCGCAGGCGACAACGCCGATATGTGCATGATGGAACTCGTTGACTACAACGATATCTACACCAATGGCAAGAAAGCTGCTAAAGCAACCAAGACAACACGTCGTGGCGGCAAGAAAAAAGTTGAAGCACCTAAGGCTGAAGAAGCCCAGGTAGCAGAAGCTCCAGCAGCAGAAGAAGCTCCAAAGGCTGAATAATATAGCTTAAGAGTTTATAAGCTTAATAGCTTAATAGTTAAGAGACGTCATTATGGCGTCTCTTTTTTTATTTTCAGTGTACAAAGTTTTATTTTCCGTGTACAGATTTTTATTCTGCGTGTAAATCGTTTTAGTCTCCGTGTATTTCTAAAAATAACACTTGACAGGTCAAAAATTAATAGTACTTTTGCAGCCGTTTTCCACTACTAATATATACCTCTTTTTTATTATTCACATTTAATTTTTTGTAATTGTTTAATTTGCAAAACGATTTACTTTTAAATTTTACAGTAATGAAAAAGTTTAAAGCCTTTATAACGGCCTCGGCAATAGCGCTGACGCTGCTGTTGCCAACTACAACAAACGCCCAAACCAGAATTGATGGATTCTTTGCCTCTTCATCTGCAACAGAGGATTATAATGACCGCGGTAACTACTGCGGTGACGTCAACAACCAGACATTCGGACAAAGCTTCGGTATCATGGGTGGTGGATTCCAACAGAACACCACACCTGCAGGAAGCGGTCTCATCATTATGACTCTCGCTGGCGCCAGCTACGCATTGTTAAAGAAAAAGGAGGACTGATTATGAAAAAACTTAGCATTATTATATTGGTATTGTCATTCTTCATGACTTTCACACAATGCAAGAAAACAGATACTGCCGTATTATCAAATAGCGATGCCGTACATATCAGCCTTGACGTGAGAAACAACTCAAAAGTCAATGTCAATACTGCAAATGGCACCGTGAAATTTGAAAGATACGATGTGATTTACGCAGTAAGCAACGGAGTAGTCGTGGGTTATCTCGAACACAACGGTGTGAGATTCGAAGGTACTATTGAAGGTGCCGTCGAAAATGAACCTCTTTACTTTTATTTCTTCGGAAATCTTAGAACAAGTAACATAACTTGTGGTAAAACGACAGAGTGCTCAGTGCTTATTGAAGACCAGACAGAAAAACTCCCGGTGATTTCATCTGGCCTTTCAAATGAAGAATTTTCATCAGAATGCACAAACTATTCAGTGTTTTTGTCCAACAGATGCGCTTTGGTTAAGTTTGAAGTCAGTACAAGTAGTGACGATGAACCGATTTGCCTTACAGGATTTAATAATAAGGTGTATGTTGATTTTTCAAACTGCTCGTTCAGATACAGCCAGGAAGATGGCGGCCTCATTAAAATGAAACCGGGCGCAGGTGAACACTGGGCTATACTTCTTCCAAACGATCAGGCTATGGCTGAAGGCGATGAAGGCTCAGCATACACTGCCGATTATCGTTATGTGGGCAGACGTCCTGCAATAGGTGAGATTTATAACAATGACTTTATCACCACACCATATCAGGTCTCTGTTGAAACAGCCACCGTCGCTGATGGTAAATTCTCAATGAACGGCTCAAAACGTGTGGTGTTTGCAAGTGGTAATGTACAGTACATTGCAAAAGGTGTCGATAAACCGAGATGGCAATTTGCTCCACACCAATATGATTTGCTGACAAATACAGCAGAACAGACCTACGGTGAAGCTGATGTCGATCGTGACCGTTTTGGCTGGGGTACAGGTAATTTCCCGAATAACGTCTCGGTACGAAACGCCGATTATTCAGAATATGTTGACTGGGGCAAGAACTTTCCGAACGATGAAGGATACCAATGGCACGCTCCTAAATGCATCGAATGGGAATATGTGATGTTTACACGTAATGCTTCAAAACTCAATGGTGTATATAACGCACGCTATGCAAGAGCAAGAATCGACACTCCTGAAGGCGACAGAATCAACGGACTTATTCTGTTCCCTGACGTGTATATTCATCCGGAAGGTGTCAAACTGCCGACGAAAGAAAGCATAAACTACTCTACAAATAATAATGGTGGCAACTATACTGATAATATTTACTCAGTATCTGATTGGAATGCTATGGAAGCTGCAGGCGCAGTGTTTTTGCCAACAGGCGGTCGTCGCTATGTGAAAGACGGCAAACTCGGATTCTATAACGTCAACGAAGAAGGTCATTACTGGTCACAGTGCGACCTCGGCGATCCAAAACACGCTTGCAATATCTATTTCACAAACTATCGTCCGTATATTTACGATAAAAACGATAAATATAAAGGATTCTCAGTTCGTCTCGTACACGAGTAGGAAATATTAGGTTATAATTATGTTTTAAAAGATAAGGGTCTTCCTTATCTTTTTTTATTAAAAAAGGTGATATTTTAGAAAAATATTGTAATTTTGTAACTTGATTAATTAGGTTTTAAAAAAATATAGAACAATGAGTAGAATAGAAAAGATTCATGCCCGCCAGATTCTTGATTCACGCGGCAATCCTACAGTAGAAGTCGATGTCATCACCGAAGACGGTATCCTCGGTCGTGCAGCAGTGCCATCAGGTGCTTCGACAGGTGTTCACGAGGCAGTTGAGCTTCGCGACGGCGACAAATCAAAATTCATGGGAAAGAGCGTTTACAAAGCCGTTGACCACGTCAACAACGAACTCGCTAAAGCCATTGAAGGATATGAAGTTACAGACCAAAACGCCATCGATGCCAAGATGATTGAACTCGACGGCACAAAGAATAAAGGCAACTTCGGAGCTAACGCCATCCTCGGCGTTTCTCTGGCTTGCGCAAAAGCCGGTGCTATCTACACCGACCAGCCTCTGTACCGTTACATCGGCGGCGTCAGCGCAAACACATTGCCAATTCCAATGATGAATATCCTCAATGGTGGTTCACATGCCGACAATAGCGTTGATTTCCAAGAGTTTATGATTATGCCTGTGGGCGCTACATCATTCCATCAGGCTATCCAGATGGGCTCGGAAATCTTCCATAACCTCAAAAACGTGTTGAAAGCCGCTGGTTATTCGACAAACGTCGGCGACGAAGGCGGTTTCGCACCAAACCTTAAGTCAAACGATGAAGGTATCGAAGTGATTCTCAAGGCTATCGAGAAAGCCGGATATCGTCCAGGTGAAGACGTGTTCATCGCCCTCGACGCTGCTTCATCAGAGTATTATCTGCCAGAAGAGAAAGTTTATCACCTGCACAAATCGACAGGCGAGAAACTGAACGCCAAGGAAATGGTAGAGTTCTGGAACAACTGGGTGAAGAAATATCCTATCATCTCCATCGAAGACGGTATGGCCGAAGACGATTGGGACGGCTGGAAACTCATGACCGACACAATGGGCAGCAAGATTCAGCTCGTCGGTGACGACCTCTTCGTGACAAACGTGGAGCGCCTTAAGATGGGTATCGATAAGAATGTCGCTAACTCTATCTTGGTGAAAGTCAATCAGATAGGTTCTCTCACTGAGACTATCGCAGCTGTCAACCTTGCTTATCGCAACCAATATACAGCTGTTATGAGCCACCGCTCAGGCGAAACAGAAGACACCACAATCGCTGACCTCGCAGTCGCATTGAACACTGGTGAGATCAAGACAGGCTCGGCATCACGTACCGACCGTATCTGCAAGTACAACCAGCTCATGCGAATCGAGGAAGAACTCGGGGATATGGCATACTATCCTGGAAAGAATCACAAATTTACGAAATAATCGTCGTTAAAATTGACGAAATACAATTGTTTTTGCGCACGCGTAACAGCTGTGTAAAACCAACGTAAATCACCAATCTGTAGAGACGCACGGCCGTGCGTCTCTACGTCTTTTATATATGGTGCGTCGATGAACACCGTTGGCCATTGTCCGCCCTGGGTTTTGTGGCAGGTGAGGGCGTAGCCAAACTTTACCTGTAATGCGTTGAAATATGGATTTTGACGCATCGCCTTGTATCTGTCGCGTTTGTTTGGAATGTCCATATAATCCTCCTCCACAGCGCGATACAGTCTATCCGATTCTTCCTGCGTGAGGGCAGGGGAGTCGCTTGTCAAAGTTTCCAGCAAAATTTTTACCGAAAGATTTGGTTCTTCCTGATAATCAGTGAGTTGTATTTCAACATCAGCGAAGTGGAATCCGTACATCTCTTCTGTGTTGTTGATACGCATCAGCTCAATCATATCGCCGTTAGCTATGAAACTGATTTTTTGGTCCTCATCGGTCCAGAAATAGTTGTTTTTTACCACCATGAGCTTGTCGCCCGTCGAAATCTTGCCTTCTTCTTGCAAAATCCTGGCTCTGATAGCTTGGTTGTACATGTTGGCACGCTTGTTGCTATTGCAGATTATAACCGCATCGTTAGTGTTTTTGCCATTGAAACCTTGCCATAACAATTCCTCAAACTCCTGAGGCTCAATGCGATGGACATCATGAAAGCCGTTGACATTAAATAATGGCATTAATGGCGTTAATGCCATTATCTTTCTCAATTCAGTGGCATTCCATAAAATCCCCGATTCTTCTTCCTGTCGCATCACCTCAGTCAGCTCATATGATGCCACGGTTAGGTTGAAACTGTGTTTCAGTACATTTATATCATTGGCTGGACTGTTGTCTAATCCTACTGGTGGCAGCTGGGCGTTGTCACCAATCAACAGCAGACGGCAATTCTCGCCGCTGAAAACATAGTTGATCAAATCGTCGAGCAACGAGCGTCCGTTGGCGTAATCATCAGAAATCATTGAGCATTCATCGACAATGAAAAGGGTGTTTTTCGACTTGTTTTCTGCTCTTTTCATTCTGAATGAGCTATTGGCAAATTGTTGAAAACGATATATTTTCCTATGAATTGTGAACGCATCCCTGCCAGTATATCCGCTTAAAACCTTAGCAGCGCGTCCTGTAGGTGCTAAAAGCTGATAGCGCATTCCAATCTGCGGAAGCGTTTTTACCAAAGTGGTCACCAAAGTGGTTTTTCCAGTACCGGCATATCCTTGCAAAAGGTAAGTGGGATTGGGCTTCTCGGATAGCAGAAAGGCTGCCAGATGGTATAATACAGTCCGCTGACCTTCGGTTGGAATAAAACCGAAAGATTTTGTCAATAATGAATATAATTCTTGTCGTGTCATGTTAAAATGGATATCCTATACCAAAGTTCCACACCACATCTTTCCATTGTAACTTATTGATTATCCAACGATGAGCTTCATTTTGGGCGGGGTCGCACAAAGGTACTGCCGCGTCTAAACGTATCAGGAAGAAACTGAAATCAAAGCGTATGCCCAAGCCTGCATCCAAGGCTATCTGTTTGTAGAATTTATCGAATTTAAACTGACCTCCGGGGAATGACTCGTTGTCGCTTAACGTCCAAATATTTCCAAAATCAGAGAAAATCGCTCCTTTTAAAAAGCTGTAAACAGGGAATCTGTATTCTATGTTTGACTCCAACTGCATATCTCCTATATGTTCCATGTCATATCCGTATGGATTGTTGAACTCACCCGGACCCAGCGTCCTGAACTGCCATCCACGCATGCCGTTTGCGCCGCCGGCATAAAAACTCCTTTCAAAAGGAAGGTCGATGGAGTTGCCGTACGCTATACCTTGACCGAACATCATTCTTAATGCCAAAGAAGTTTTGTTAGGGAAATAATGGTAAAACCTGAAATCAACCTGATATTTGAAGAACTGTGCGTATCGTATTCCTATGATTTCGTGGTGGTTATCCTTTTCAGTGATGAGTGGCGTGTTGTTGAATAATGACAATAAATTACCGGATGTTTCAATGTCAAATTTTAAATAGAAGAAGTCATTACTTGCTTTTTTGACATTTTGGTTACTGAAAATAAACGAGTAGTTCAAACCAAAAATCAAGTGGTCGGTATATTGGTCTTTGATACGCTGATTGGTTTCAAAATCAAGAACATAGGCAAATAATTCTGATGGTAACACCTTGACAGTGTTGAGGTTAATAGGTGTCAGGTAGTGTTCTATAGTTCTCGACGACCTCCAGTTATAACCAAACGACGCTGTCATGATGTAACGATTGTACAGCGGTCTGATGTGCACGTTGTAACCAGTCGCAAGCATTGTTTTTGGCTGATACTCGCTTACAAATCGATGCAGATTGATAGGGCTGAGGAATCGTGGGAACATGATGCTCGCCTCAACACCAAATTCACGGGTGTTGAACAATCCGCTTGCAATGAATAACTCATTAACGCGTTGAGCCTGAAAACCACCTCTCAACGATATTCTTAAAACTTCCGAGCCTCTGAAAATGTTGTTGTTACGGTATGATATACTTCCTAATGCGCCTAAATCACCGCCGGAATTGGTGCCTTCAACCTGAATGTTGTAATGGTGAATCTTTCCTTTTTGTAAAGTGATATTACAGTTTAACAACTTTATTGAATCGTTGCCGCCTGGCACAGTGTCGAAGCTTATGTTGCTGAGTGTGTATAACTTAAGGTTTCCCAATGCCCTATAAGTCTGTGTCACTTTTTTCTGACTGAACTCTTCTCCAGGATGAATCAGAATGACCTGGTTGAACGTTTTTTTATTGACTTTCGGGTTCTTGCTGTAAATGAAGTCGAACCTGTGTTGCGTGTCTTTTTTTCTTAATGAAAATGTAAACGGTACAGTGTCGTTGAGTGTGGTGTTAGGCGCCTGTACATCATAATCGGGATAAATGAACACCTTGTTAATGAAGTACTTATTGTGCTTGTCTCCGTCAATTCGCAAGGTGATGTCAACTTGGCGTTGCATGAGGCTGGTGTCAACCTCATAAAAAATGTAGTCTTTTGAGAAGAAAAAATAACCGTTGTCGCGAAGATGCGTAGCAATCATCTCGCGGTCCTTGAACATCGTGAAAAAGTTGTAATTATCGCCTTCCTTAACTTGTAATTCGTTGCTTATCTCATTGATAGTGTTGGCAATAGCAGTGTCGTTGATTTTTGTGTTCAGATTTCTTACTGTGTAAGGCTTGGTCGGATAAATTTCGTACTTTACTTCAGCTCTTATACCATAATGGGTCATCGTAGGCATGACTTTCGACTTGAAAAAACCAACGTTGTTGAGATAAGCCTCCATCATTCTTCTCGAGTTTTCAGTGCTTGAGGCGTTATAATAAACTGGCTCAACACCTAAGCTTTTATTCACCCATTTATAGAATTTTTTGTCGGTTTTATTCTGCGTTTTGTAGTATAGCCACACTCGAGGAAGCCATCCGAAAATATTTTTGTTTGGTTTTTGTACGATATAATCCGAGATTTCGCCCTTCGAAATGTCGTATTCTTTTTCAGTATTTACTACGTAGTTGTAAACTAATATCTTTTTGCCTTCAGGAACATATTTCCTGACAGCGCAGCCCGATAATCCAATGATTATGAGCGAAAACAATATTAATTTAACAACTTTCATACTAATTATCTGAATAACTGATCAAACGACTTCCGCTACTGTAAAATTACTGCCACCGATAAACACCACATCGTCGAAATGGGCGTTGTTGAGTGCTGAATTATAAGCCTGTTGTACTGATTCGTAAACATTGCCACGCAAACCTGCCTCTAATGCTTTGGCAGCCAATATGTTAGCATCCAAACCTCGTGGGATGTCGGCCTTGCAGAAGTAATAATCGGCGTAATGTGGCAAGAGATGCAAAATACCGTCAATGTCTTTGTCGTTGACGCAACCTAACACAAAGTGCAATTTCCTGAATGTCATGTCGCTTAGTTGCATCGCTATTTCTTTCACGCCGCCTACATTATGGCCTGTGTCGGCAATCACCAATGGCTGTCGGCCTAAAATCTGCCATCTGCCCATCAGATTTGTGTTCTTTACTACAAATTCCAAGCCGTTTACAACATCTTTTTGCTCGATTTTGAATTTATTCTTGAGTTGTTCGACGGCACAAATCACCGTGGCAAGGTTTTTTTTCTGATAATAACCGAGCAGAGGGAATTCAACGGCTTCGATGTATAACTCGTTGTTTTTCCAGATGTCAAACTTCTGATAATCAAGCGATTCGATATGTATTTTGTCGCAGTCAATGAGCTGGTCGGCAAAGAAAATAGGCGCGTTGCATTCCTTAGCTTTGCTGATGAACACGTCTTTTGTCTCAGGTTGTGTCTCGCCAATGACCACAGGGGTGTTGGGCTTGATGATGCCGGCTTTTTCGGCGGCTATTTCAGCCAGAGTGTTCCCGAGCATCGCCACATGGTCTAACGAAATATTAGTTATAATGCTGAGTTCGGGGTTGATAATGTTCGTTGAATCAAGACGTCCGCCAAGGCCTACTTCGATGATTGCGATATCTACTTTTTCTTTTGAAAAATAGTCAAAAGCCATGCCTGTTGCCATCTCGAAGAATGACAGCTGCATCTCCTCAAACTTCTTTTTGTTGTTTCCGATGAAGTCGATGACGTTCTGCTCTGGAATCATCAGTCCGTTGATGCGGATGCGCTCACGGAAATCGCGCAGGTGAGGGGAGGTGTATAAGCCTGTCTTGTATCCACATTCTTGGAAGATGGATGCCAGAGTATGCGATACGGTGCCTTTGCCGTTGGTTCCAGCAACATGCACCGTCTTAAAACTATTTTGCGGATTGCCAAGAAAATCAAGCAATTCCTTGATATTGCCGAGATCCGGTTTGTAAGCCGCGGCCCCAATTTTTTGATACATTGGAAATTTATTGAACATCCAATTTGTAGTATCAGCGTAGTTCATCGTTTTAGTTTATTTACAGATATATGTTATTGTTCCTTTTCAAATGTAAATGTGTATGTTATAGTACCTTTCTGTAACTCAGCTGCGTTTTTATCAGGATTAAAAACTGAATTTTTTGCAGCGTTTTCGGCTATAGTACGCATTCTTGGATTGGAAATGGTAGTTCCTTTGACTATTTGAGTTCTTTGTACTATTCCATTACGGTCAACCCAAATGTCTACAACTATAACACCGATTTCCTCAACATCTTCTTTTTTAGGTTTAGACAGAATCTTATGTCCTCTTCCGCCCAGACTGTAAGATATGCCTCCGTCAGCACCGCCTTGTCCTTCGTAGTTGTTGATGTCCTGACCGCCGTGAGGGCTGCCTTGGTCGCCAGGTGTGTTGGTGATGCCTTCCGACGAGGTGCTTTCCTGTTGTTTTGCTGGCTTATACAGCGCTCTCTCGTCAACCTTCGGCTCTTCTTTCTTGGGCTTGGGTGGCTCTATCGCCGGTGCTTCCTCCATGTCCTGCGTCACCGTTTCGTCCTTGGTCTCAGGCTGTGGGGCAGCGGGTTGCACTGTCTCAGTAGGCTTGGGCTGCTGGTTAAAGCCCATTCCTTCGTTGTACATGCCAAGGTTGACCTCAACGCCTGCTTCGCCGGGTAATGGCAACGGCGTAGTAAGTGCCATGATGATGAGCAGAACCACCACGACGACATGTACCGCCACAGTGACACCTAATGCGATTGCCTTATTTCTGTTCTGTCGTGTCATTTCTTAACCTTTGTTGCCAGCAAAACCTTGTGGTTCTGATGATTCTCAAGATTGATGTTGTTGACAGCGTCGATGACATTGACAACATACTGCACCGGCACGCTCCTGTCGGAACGTACCACCACTGTGCCGTCAGTTTGTGTGTTTGTCTTGTTGAACTCTACTATTATCTCCGCTTGAAGCCTGTCCTCACTGATTTGACGCTCACCTATGTAATATTCAAACTTGTCGTTGATGGAGACGACAACGTTTTGAGTGTCCATGGTGCGGCTGTTGCTTTGCGGCAGCAACAATTTGATAGCGTTTGGCGCCACCAGCGTCGATGTCAGCATGAAGAATATAAGCAACAGGAACACGAGGTCGGACATCGACGACGAATTGAAGTCTATTCTTCTCTGATTTCTGCGTTTCAGTGCCATAACTATTTCACCGGTTCGTTCAAAACATCCATGAATTCTATACTCTTCGACTCGAGAAGGTTTACCACCTTATCTATTTGAGCCACAAGGATATTGTAGAAAATAAAGGCGATGATACCGACTATGAGGCCGCCCACTGTGGTCACCATAGCCTGATAGATACCTGTCGAGAGTAGCTCAATGTCAATATTATTGCCTGCCATCGACATGTCGTAGAATGCGCGAATCATACCGATGACAGTGCCGAGGAATCCCAACATAGGTCCTGCACCTGAAATCATGGCTAGGAGGGCGACGCCTTTTTCCAGCGTGCTAACTTCAAGATTACCAACGTTTTCGATAGCTGTTTGAATATCGTTCAATGGCTTTCCGATACGAGAGATGCCTTTTTCAATCATTCGCGAAAGCGGTGATGCTGTCTTTTGGCACAAAACCTTAGCCTCATCCAACTTGCCATCCATCATGTAGTTGCGGATAGCCTCCATAAAAGTGTCGTCTTTTTTTGCCGCTCTGTTGATGTTGATGAAACGTTTAACGAAAATGTAAACTGCTATTACTGAGAAAATAGCTAAAATAAGCATAATCCAGCCGCCTTGGACAGCCATGTTCCATAGCGACATCCTAATCTCTGTGGGCTCTGCAACTGATTCAATTACAGGCACTTGCAATAAAAAACTTGTTAAATTCATATTTTAATATTTGTCAATTACAAAAATAACTATTAATTGGCAAATATATTACAAAAATTTTTAAAAAAAATCAGTTTCCCGACAATCTTTTAAAAATCTTTTCGCGATAAGTGTTGGAAACTGGCACTAATTCCAATCCTGTTTGATTGAAATCGATGTAGGAGCCATCGGTCTCGTTGCGTAAAAGCTTGATATTGTTGGTGTTAACGATATAAGTGCGATGACAGCGCATGAGAGGCGTGCCAAGGAACGTGTTTTCAATAGCTTGAATTTTGTTGCGTAGCACAAACGAACTGATGCCACCTTTATTATTATAGAAGACATTGACGTAGTTGCCTTCAGCCTTGATGTAGTAAATATTTTCAAGCATCACGCTGAATTTCGGTGTCCCGGTGTAGTCGTTGAAGTTGATGATATCAGGGTTTTCTGTCACCAACGGCTCGTTGGCAGGTGCTTTTTGAGCGTCTTGAGAGGTGTTTTCATTGGATTTAATAACAGTGCGGGCAATTCGTAACACACGTTGGGCATCAATAAGAGCGAAACTCAGGTCGGTGACTATGAACGGGAAACCAAGTGCGATAAAAGTAATCAGGATACTTTTTCCAACAATAAGAGCTTTTGAATACTCTGTTATATCCATGATTTCCAATGAGATATAGGCGTGGAACAGCCCGATGATAGCTATCTCGCCGAGCGTCCAAAATATGAATTTCGGGAAAGTGAACCTGATTAGTCTTTTAGACATATAAAACATCATCACCCTACTGAAAATGAGAAAGATGGTGGAGAATATTATAAAAAACGCCGTATAGATGAATTTGTCCTGCTCTTCGAGGGAGAACCATGCCGTTGTGGTGTCGGAAAGAGGTATATATACGGCCAAAAACGCGATAGCGAACAGCACAGAAATTGTCACTTGGACAATCAGATTGTTCTTCTCTATCAGATAATGTGGCAGTTTTTTTCTTGTCATTAGAGTAATTTTTACGATGCAAAGATACAAAAAATTTAAATACGGACAAATTTCGTCACAAAAATTTACCATTTCGTCACAATTTTAAAAATTTCGTCACAATTTTTCTGAATTTCGTCACAAAATGGGAAATTTCGTCACAAAAATCGGAAATTCGTCACAATTGATTCTGATTTCGTCACAAAAATTCACCAAGTGGATTTACGGGGGTATTTTTGCGGAGTTTGAAAACGAGAAAATAAATAGTATAACAATAAAATATTTTGTGTAATGAAGATATCAGGAATAGGTAGTGCGCTTCCAAAGAAAGTTGTCACCAATGAAATGTTGTCGGAGATACTCGACACATCTGATGAATGGATTACAGCTCGCACAGGTATCAAGGAACGTCGTGTTCTCTCGTCGGAATATGTTCTTGACCTTGCTGTTGAAGCTGCCAAGAAAGCGTTGGCTGACGCTGATATGGATCCTAAGGATTTGGATTTCGTTATTTGCGCCAATGTGGTGAATGAATATGTGACGCCGGCTTTAAGTTGCATCGTGAAGGAGAAGATAGGTGCGAAATGTCCTTGTGTTGACCTCAACGGAGCGTGTGTCGGATTCATTTATGCATGTGACATCGCGGAAGCATATTATAAAATAGGTAGAGTTAAGAACGTCCTCGTGGTGTGTGCCGAAGCCCCGGCTCATATGTTGGGCTGGCATGACCGTACATGTGCCGTCCTGTTCGGTGCGGGTGCCGGCGCAGCAGTGCTGACTCCTGGCGACAACATTCTCGCCACGCGACTGACAAGCTCCGACGGATGGGACCGTCTGTATGAGATGCACAATCTCCAGTGGTGCCCTTACGACCTCAAAGGACCAACCAACCTCCCGCTTGTGATGCACGGACAGGATGTGTTTAAATTCGCCACCTCGACATGTGTCAACGACCTCAAAGTGGTGCTGGAAGACGCTAAAGTCAGTGCCGACGACATCAACACCTACTTCATCCATCAGGCTAACTTAAGAATTATAAAATACATTGAACAGATGCTCGGTCAGCCGACAGAGAAGTTTCCGACAAATATCGAGAGATACGGTAACACCTCATCAGCGAGCCTCCCGATTCTTCTCGACGAAGTGAAAAGAGCCGGCGGTATAAAGGAAGGCGACATGCTCGCTTTCAGCGCTTTCGGAGCAGGACTCGTATCTGGAGCAATGATTATGAAATGGTAAAATTGATAACTATGGAAAATAAAAGAAGAGTTGTAATAACAGGAATGGGAGTTGTCTCTCCGGTAGGCAACAATATCGAGACATTCCACAAAAACATAATGAACGGTGTTTGCGGTATCATCCCAATCACAAAATTCGACACCAGTGACCTTCCTTCAAAGGTGGCAGGCGAGGTGAAGGACTTCAACCCGGCGGAATACAATCTTGAGACGCCGTTTGTGCGCCGCAACGACTTGTTCTCTGTCTATGCAATGGCGGCAGCAGTGCAGGCCATGCAAGGCAATGAGGATGGCTGGGACGAGAACCGTCTTGGAGTTTACATCGGCTCAGGTATCGGCGGCTTCGACACCATGATGCGTGAGATGCATAAACTCGAGGCTGAGGGTCCGCGTTGGGTCTCCCCATTGATGATTCCTACAATGATCGCAAACATGGCCGCTGGTAACGTGGCAATCCGTTTCAACGCTCACGGTGTTTGTTTGCCAGTCGTAACAGCTTGTGCTACAAGTACTAACGCTATCGGTGAAGCATATCGCGCCATTAAGGACGGCTATGCTGACGGTATCATAGCAGGCGGTACAGAAGCACCTATCAATAGATTGTCTATCGCAGGTTTTGCTAATGCTAAAGCCCTGTCAAAATCAGAGGACCCGAATGCTGCTTCATTGCCATTCGACAACCGTCGTGCAGGCTTCGTCATCGCTGAAGGCGCCGGCATCGTGTTGATGGAAGAATATGAACACGCTAAGAAACGCGGAGCTAAGATATATGCAGAGGTTTGCGGCTATGGCAACACTTGCGACGCTCACCATGTGACAGCACCACATCCGGAAGGAACATATGCCGCTAATGCCATCAAGATGGCACTGGATGAGGCTGGCTATCAGGAAGGCAAAGACCTCCTTTACGTCAACGCACATGGAACAGGCACAGCATTGAACGACTCTTCAGAGACGGCGGCATTGAAGAAGGCATTGGGAGAGACAGAGGCACGCAGAGCCATGATAAGCTCGACAAAGTCAATGATGGGCCACCTCCTCGGTGCAGCAGGCGCAGTGGAGATTATAGCATCAGTGCTCGCACTTTGCGACGGCATGGTGCCTCCGACAATCAACCTCAACGAGCCGGATCCGGCATGCGACCTCAACTACACACCAAATAAGGCTGTCAAAGCAGATTTGACAATCGCAGTGTCAGAGTCGTTAGGATTTGGCGGACACAATGGCGCAGTGGCTTTACGACCAATCAAATAGCCATTAGGTATTAGCCATTAGCCATTAGGAAGAACATTGCTAATGGCTAATAGCTAACGGCTAATGGCTAAAAATAGCTAAAAAAAGAAACTCAATAATTGAAAAGCATATGACAAAAGAAGAATTAAAAAATTACCTCCCTCATCGCGAGCCTATGTTGCTCATTGACGAGATTGACATTGACGACCAGCATGTCGCTCATTCGAAATATCACGTCAAGGGTGATGAGTTCTTCCTCCAGGGACACTTCCCAGGCAACCCTGTGGTGCCGGGCGTCATCCTCTGCGAGATTATGGCCCAGTCGTGCGCTCTTCTTATGAAGGACGACCTTCCGGGCAAACTGACATTCTACACAGGCATCAACAACGTGCGCTTCAAGAACCAGGTTCTTCCAGGTGACACTGTGGAAGTGGACGCTGTCCTGACAGCACACCGCGCCAACATCTATTTTTGCGATGCAAAACTTAGCGTAGCCGGAAAACAGTGCGTCAGCGGAAGCCTGTCGTTCGCCCTCGTTCCAAGAACAGAAAAATAGTTTTATATAATGAAGAAAGAATTTCAAATAGTTGTGTTGGCAAAACAGGTGCCTGATACCAAAAACGTTGGTAAGGACGCCATGAATGCCGATGGCACCATCAACCGCGCGGCTCTTCCTGCCATCTTCAATCCTGATGACATGAAGGCTCTCGAGATGGCTTTGATGTGCCGTGATATTTTAAAGAAAGAAAACATTGACGTCAAAGTGACCGTCATCACCATGGGACCACCACGCGCTAACGAGATTATCCGCGAGGCTTTGTACCGTGGCGCCGACAACGGCTTTGTGGTCAGCGACAAACGTTTCGCAGCATCAGACACGCTGGCTACATCATACGCTTTGTCGATGGCTATCAAGAAGTTAGGTCATTACGACGTGGTGTTTACAGGCCGCCAGGCTATCGATGGCGACACCGCACAGGTGGGACCACAGACTGCTGAGAAACTGGAAGTTCCACAAATCACTTACGCTGACGAGCTTATCGCTGTGACACCTGAGATGATACGTCTCAGAAGAGTGCTTCAGCATGGCATCGAGGTGGTTGAGACAAAACTCCCGGCTCTCGTCACTGTTCATGGAAACGCACATGATTGCCGCTCACGCCACGCTCATCTCGTAATCAAGAAGAAAAACACCGAAATCCCAATGTGGACAGCCGATGACATCAACCCTGACTTTGACCGTCTGGGCGGAAAAGGCTCTCCAACAAAGGTGAAAAACATCGAGAACGTCGTTCTCACAAAGAAAGAAAGTATAACAGTCAGCAGCGATGACGAAGGTATCAAAGGATTGATAGAAGACCTCACCGCAGCACATATTTTCTAATTTAAAGATTCAAATATTTAAAATTTAATATTAACAAGAATAAAAATTATAGTTATGGATACAAAAGCAAAAATCACTGAGATTATCGTTAACAAACTGAATTGCGACCCTGCAATGGTTACAGAAGACGCTGGCTTCGTCACAACATTAGGAGCTGACTCACTCGACATCGTTGAACTTATCATGGACATCGAGCGCGAGTTCGAAATCACTATCCCGGATAACATGACAGAAAAGATCGTCACAGTGGGCGACGCAATCAAAGTTGTTGAAGAAATCAAGGCAAAATAATGAATAACATTATTGTTTATTGTGAAGTAAAAGACGACGGCAAAATCGCCGATGTGAGCTTGGAACTCTGTTCAAAGGCTCGTCATCTGGCCGACCGACTCAACGTCAACGTTGATGCCGCTGTCATCGGCAACAATCTCAAAGGTCTTGAGAATGAGCTGTTTACACATGGTGTGAACACTGTTTTCTGCCTTGAGGATTCACGTCTGTCTTTCTATCAGACGTTGCCACATTTCAGTGTTATGACGAAGCTTATCGAACGCGAGAAGCCGTATTCAGTGCTCTTCGGAGCTACTCCTGTCGGTCGCGACCTCGGTCCGAGAGTGGCATCATATCTCCGCTGCGGCCTCACAGCAGACTGTACAGCTCTCGACATCGACGAGAACGGCAATCTGATGCAGATTCGTCCGGCTTTCGGCGGTAATATCATCGCAACCATCATATGCCCGGATGTGCGTCCGCAGATGGCAACAGTGCGTGAAGGCGTCATGAAACAGGAAGTGTTTGAGAAACAGAAGAATACAGCTGTTGTGAAACTCAACGCATCAGAATTCCTGAATGAAGCTGATTTCGTGGTGAAAATCATCGAGCGTAAGCTTGAGGAGAAGAAAATCGACATCAAAGGCGCTCCAATCATCGTTTCGGGTGGTTACGGCATGGGTTCGAAGGAGAACTTCAAGCTGTTGCACGAACTCGCTGCTCTTCTCGGTGGTGAAGTAGGTGCTACACGTGCCGCTGTCGACGCAGGTTTCGCAGAGCCGGAACGTCAGGTGGGTCAGACAGGTGTGACAGTGCGTCCGAAGGTGTACATCGCATGCGGTATCTCAGGCGCAGTCCAGCACCGCTCAGGTATGGAACAGTCAGCGTTGATTATCTCTATCAACACCGACCCGCACGCACCAATCAACTCTATCGCAGACTACGTCATCACTGGTGATGCCGCAGATGTTGTGTCGAAGATGATAAAATATTGTAAATCAAATAGTAAGAAATAATGAACTTTTATCAAGATAATAAAAGCCTCGCTTTCTATCTGAACCATCCTAAGATGGCTGAGATCGTCCGCATGAAGGAAAACGACTTCGTGGACGCTGAGAACGACGAGCTGGCACCGAAGAACGTGGAAGACGCTATCGACAACTACGATAAGGTTTTGGATATCGTCGGTGAGCTTTGCGGTGACGTTCTCGACCCGAATGCTGAGGCAGTTGATATTGAAGGTCCGAAAATCGTTGACAACGCTATCGTTTACGCGAAGGGTACACAGCAGAACCACGAGGCTATGCGCGACGCTGGTCTTTACGGAATGGCATTGCCACGCAAATATAACGGACTTAACTTCTCATACGTGCCTTACGTGATGGCAGCAGAGATGGTTTCTCGCGCTGACGCTGGTTTCGCCAACATCTGGGGCTTGCAGGACTGCGCTGAGACAATCCTTAAATTCGCTGATGACGCTATCAAAGACGAGTATTTGCCACGTATCTACAAAGGCGACACATGCTCGATGGACCTCACCGAGCCTGATGCTGGTTCGGATTTGCAGTCAGTGCAGCTGAAGGCTACTTTCGATGAGAAGGCTAACTGCTGGAGACTCAACGGTGTGAAGCGTTTCATCACCAACGGTGACGCTGACATCAAGTTAGTGCTTGCACGTTCAGAAGAAGGCAGCACCGATGGCCGTGGTCTTTCACTTTTCGTTTATGACAGAAAAGAAAAAGCTGTGACAGTCAGAAGAATCGAGAATAAGATGGGTATCCACGGCTCACCTACAGCAGAGTTGGTGTTCAACAACGCTCCTGCTAAACTCGTTGGCGACCGTAAGATGGGTCTTATAAAATACGTCATGTCGTTGATGAACGGTGCACGTTTAGGTGTTGGCGCTCAGTCAGTTGGACTCGCTGAGGCAGCAGTCCGTGACGCTGAGGAATACGCCGACCAGCGTGAGCAGTTTGGCAAGAAAATCAAGGAGTTTGTCGCTGTTCAGGACATTCTTGATTTGATGCGTGCCAAGACCGACGCAGCCCGCTCATTGCTTTATGAGACAGCACGTTACGTTGAGACAAACAAGAAGACAGCCGACATGTTGACTCCAGTGTTGAAGATGTTCGCCAGCGAGTGGGCTAACCAGATAGCTTACGACGACATCCAGATTCACGGTGGCTCAGGCTTTATGAAGGAATACAAATGCGAGCGTCTCTATCGTGACGCACGTATTTTGACCATCTACGAAGGCACTTCACAGCTTCAGGTCGTGGCAGCAGCACGTTTCTTAGGAAATGGCGCATATCTCAAGTATATCGCTGACCTCGATAATTTCGAATATTCTGAGGAATTACTGCCATTACGCGACAAGCTTCGTGCCATGACAGAAAAATATAAAGAAATTTTTGACCTTTCGGGCAATAAAGAGACCCACCACAGACGTTTAGTAGAAGCGGTTGGTTTCATCATCATGGGTTACCTGATGCTTCAGGATACCACACGCTGCGCTGATTTCAGAAAATCATGCGAAAACATCATCAAATTAGGTCAAGGAGAAATCGCAAAAACTTACGAATATGTTAAAGAATAGAGTAGCAATCGTTACCGGTGCCGCAAGAGGTATCGGCAAGGCAATCGCAAAACGTTACGCCATGGAAGGCTGCAACATCGCGATTACTGATATCAATGAAGATAATATTAAGGCAACAGTCGCTGAACTCAGCGAGCTTGGCACAACAGTGAAGGGTTACGTCTCAAACGCCGCTGATTTCGCTGATGTTGAGAAAACAGTCAATCAGATCTTTACAGACTTCGGACGTATTGACATCCTCGTCAACAACGCCGGTATCACCAAGGACGGCTTGATGCTCCGCATGACAGAGGCTCAGTGGGATGCAGTTCTCACAGTGAATCTGAAGTCGGCTTTCAACTACATCCATGCTGTGTTGCCGATCATGGCACGTCAGAAGGGTGGAAGCATCATCAACATGGCTAGCGTCGTTGGTGTTTCAGGTAACGCAGGTCAGGCTAACTACTCGGCTTCGAAGGCTGGTTTGATTGGTCTCGCCAAGTCAATCGCCAAGGAGATGGGTAGCCGTGGCATCCGTGCCAACTGCATCGCTCCGGGTTACATTGAGAGTGACATGACAAGAGCTTTGCCGGAAGAAGTTAGAAAAGACTGGGCAACCAAGATTCCGTTAAGAAGAGGAGGTACTCCGGAAGACGTCGCCAACGTGGCGTTGTTCCTCGCATCAGACCTCTCCAGCTATGTCACCGGTCAGGTGATCAATTGCTGCGGCGGTATGCAGTGTTAAGAATTATTAATAATTGAATGTTAATTTGTTTTTTTGTAGAGACGTCATAATATGGCGTCTCTGCATTTTTATTTGATAGGGTAATATATTTTTCCTGACGAAGAATCGGATTTCGCGCCTGTCACTGATTTCAACACGTTGATTTCGTTACGGTTACGTAACAATCCTAAGAATGCGAATACGATGGCCTCCTTGTAGTCGATGATTTCGTCAGATGGCACGACGACATGATGTTTTGTATGTGCCTGAATTCGTTCCACGAGGAATTTGTTTTTAGCGCCGCCACCAGTGATTAACAATGGTAGAGACGATGTGCACATCGTCTTTACATCGTCAATTGATTTAGAAATCTGTATCGCAATGTGTTCCACAAAGGTCGCCATCATGTCGGCGATATCATTACGTTTTTCCAATAACGGTTTGACATTTTCCTCAAAAAATTCACGTCCTAACGATTTTGGATAATTCTGTGAATAAAAAGGGTGTGAATTCAATGTGTTTAATAATTGATTATCAACGGTTCCGGAACGTGCAATCAGGCCGTCACGATCGTATTGTAGAGACGATGTGCACATCGTCTTTACACGTGTCGCCAAATAATTCAATGCCTGATTCGCGATGCAGATATCATACGCAATACGTTGACCGTCAACATCGTATGAAACGTTTGCGATTCCGCCTATGTTGAGGCAGATTGGGTAGTCGGAGAATAACAATTTGTCTCCTATTGGCACCAATGGTGCTCCTTGCCCGCCTTTCAGTACGTCTTCGGTGCGGAAATCGTTGATGACCATTACGCCGCATTCGTTGGCAAGTGCCTGACCATCACCGATTTGCAATGTGTAATGATCCTGTGGACGATGAAAGATTGTGTGGCCGTGAGAGGCTACGACAGACGGATTTATATGATATTTGTCAATAAAACGTTTTGTTACCTGACCTAACAATATACCATATTGATAATCAATATCTTTCAGTTGGTTTTCATCATAATAAAATGCATCGGACAAATTACGTTTCCATTCATCATCGTAATAATAATTGTCTTTTGCGACGATTTCGAAATGCCATTTGCCATCATTCCAGAAATCAACGTCAACGAGGTCAATACCATCGAGCGAACTGCCCGACATTAGGCCGATAATATTCTGTTTTTCAATCATTTACAAAGAATCAATGATTTTGTTAAGATGAACGCTGTTCGAACCTTTGACGAGGATGTCGTAGCCTGAAACAGGGTGCTTTTGCAGATACTGCGCGAGCTCTTCGACGTTGTTAAAAGAAGAGAACTCGGAGTTCTCGGAACTCTTGGAAAACTCGTTACCAACTAAATAAACGTTCTTAAACTTAAGTTCTTTCAGAAGTTCAATAATCATCTTATGTTCCCGTTCAGACTCTTCGCCGAGCTCGCGCATGTCTCCTAAAATCAATAGGTTATCGCTCTTGCAGATGTTTCTGAAGTTCTTGATTGCGAGACTCATGCTGGTCGGATTGGCGTTGTAGGCATCCATAACCACTCTGTTTTTGCCGGTTTCAATGACCTGTGAGCGGTTGTTGGTGGGGCAGTAGTTAGACAAGGCATCAACGATATCGTTTTCGGCAACTTTGAAATATGTTCCGATGCATATCGCAGCCATTACATTTTCAAAATTGTAGTCTCCAACTAATTGAGTATCAATTTTATATCCCTTCCATTCAACAGAAAGATATGGGTTTGCTGAAAGCATCTTGCCTTGAATGTCGGCGTTTTGATTGGTTCCGTAAGTCACCTTATTAATATTATTGGCTAGGTTCATCAGAAGTGCGTTGTCATTGTTTACGAAAAGCAATCCGTTGTGTTTGGCGATATACTGGTACATTTCGTTTTTTGTCTTGGCAACGCCTTCGTATCCCCCGAAGTCTCTGAGGTGTGCGCGTCCGATGTTGGTTATCATGCCGAAGTTAGGCTCTCCGATATTTGTCAGTTCATCTATATCGCCGGGGTGACTGGCACCCATTTCGACCACTGCCATCTCGGTACCGGGTTTTATTCGCAGCACTGTGAGCGGGACGCCAAGCTGGTTGTTGAAGTTGCCTTGGGTGAAAACAATGTTGAATTTTTTTGAAAGGACTGCGGAAACAAGTTCTTTTGTCGTTGTTTTTCCGTTTGTGCCGGTGATACCCAATATTGGAAGTCCGATTCGCTCTCTGTGAAGTTTTGCTAGGCTTTGCAGGCATTTTAAGCTATCTTCGACAACGAACAATCGCTCATGTTTAGGGAGGTCTTTCCTGTCGGCTATCACGCAGGCTGCCACACCTTCTTCAGCGACTTTCATTGCGAAGTCGTTACCGTCGAAGTGTTCGCCTTTCAAAGCCACGAAAACGCAGTCTTTGTTGATGGTGCGGCTGTCGGTTGTGACGGTATATGCTTTTTTGTAAAGCTCGTAAATATTCACAATTGTATTCATGTCAGAGATTTTATAAAAAAAGCCGTCAATTACGACGGCTTATAGTGTTGATTCACAATGTTTTATTTTTTCACTGCTGCTCCAATCATGTTCATGGCGCATCTGAATCCTATTGTAGAAGATGACTGATTTTCTTCGAGGAAGCGACGCACTGAAGGGCTGAGGTAGTAAGGTCCGTCGGCCCATGAACCGCCTTTATACACGCGTGAATGGTCAGAGATGAGTGTCGTGTTACCGTATTCATACATCTGATTGGTGTATTCGCCGCTGTTTTTCTCCGGATTGCTCCAATCGTTTTGGATAGTTGACATGAAGTCGCCGTCTCTGTGGTTGAGGTTTTCAGAATTGCCGCGGAACGGGTTCTGGTCGTCGAAGTCTTCAAACGAGAGAGGACGGTAGATGTCGAGTACCCATTCAGATACGTTGCCGGCCATGTTGTAGAGACCGAAGTCGTTCGGCCAGTATGACATTACAGGTGCTGGGAATGATGCGCCGTCGTTGAGGCTGCCGGCGATGCCCATATAGTCCCCTTTACCTCTCTTGAAGTTGGCCATGAACTTGCCTGTGTAGTTCTTGTCTTGTGAGCGCAAACCGTCTGAATTCCAAGGATACACTCTGCGTTCTTTGATGCTTTCGGCACTTGAGTTGCCGATAAGACCTAAAGCTGCATATTCCCACTCGGCTTCCGTGGGGAGTCGATATTTTGGAAGGAGTATGCCGTCTTCCATTTTCGAGCCGTATTCTTTCTCGCCTCTGACACCGATGTATTCGCCTGCGAGGAATCCGTCGGTGGAGAAGTGGTTGTCGGCGTTTTGGTCAGGGTCGAACTGGAGGACGCCAGCTTCGATGAGAAGCATCTCGTTGACGCGGTCTGAACGCCATAAAGCGTAGTCGTTGGCCTGAAGCCATGACACACCGACGACAGGATAGTCGCGATATGCCGCGTGACGGAAGTAAATCTCCACCATAGGCTCGTTGTACGACATCGAGTTGCGCCAAACGAGAGTGTCGGGGAGAGCTTTAGCTACCATCTCCGGATAGTCTGCGCCGTAAATGCGGCCCAACCAGAAAATATACTCCAGATAATCGAGGTTGCTCACCTCTGTCTGATCCATGTAGAACGATGATACGGTAACCTGACGCGGAGTGTTGTCCCACTCATAAAATACGTTTTCCTGTGTGGCACCCATAGTGAAAGTGCCGCCTTCGATAGCCACAAGACCCGGTCCAGCCTTCTGCTCCTTGATGTTCGCGACATGAAAACCTCCGTAATTAGGGTCGTCGTAATTCCAACCGGTGGTGTTCGATTTGCCGCCTTTGTTCTTGTTCTTTCCAAAACTTCCGCAGGAAACTAAAAGGATACCGCAACAAAAAATTGCCAAAACAGCAAAAAATCTTAACTTTCTATGCATTTTCGTTAGTGTTTATTTTACTACTCAATAACTGAAAATCATTGTTTTTATTGCATCGACATGTAAAAAAACAATTTTTTTCACCTTAAAAATTTCAACCTGCAATAATACAAATTTTTTCGGTTTGAAAATAGCTTTATGAAAAATTTTTTAAAAATGTTTTTAATAATAAAAATTGATTTCATGCGTTATCCTTTTAAAAATAATACGTATCTTTGCAGATTATATAAAAATGAATTTGTTTTGAAAACTGTTATAAAGACTATATTAGGGCTGTTTTTTGCGTTATTTATTGCCGAAACCGACGCTTTGGCAAAGAATTCCGTGTTGGAGAGCGGCGTTTGGTATAAAATGTCGATTTCTTCCACTGGAATGTATAAACTGACGTATTCTGATTTGGCGGCGATGGGAGTTGATGTCGCAAATATCAATCCGCGCAATATCAGCATATATCACAATGGTGGCGGCGTGCTTCCTAAAATCAATAAGAATTACTATCCTGACGACCTTTATGAAATCCCGATTTTCGTTTCTGGAGAGGATGACGGCGTTTTCAATCAGAATGACTATATAATTTTTTATGCGAGAGGACCTGTCGTTTGGAAATATAATCGTGCCAGACAGTTTTACGCTCATGTGAAAAATCCATATACCGATTACACTTATGCTTTTCTCACCGTTGGCGACCATGCAGGCCGACGGATTCAGACAGCGACGGTGCCGGAAGGAAGTTTAGATACCGAAGTGATTGATTTTCTTGATTATAGTGTTAAGGATGTCGATGAAGTGAATATCAACAATATGGGTTGTACATGGTTTTTCGACAGATTTGACATCACATTGCAGCGCGACTATGAGTTCACTTTTGATGATTTGAACACTTCAAAAAGCGCCAAGATAAAGGTGTCGATGGCTTCGAGAAACAGTTCGACGGCCACGATGACGTTGAAATATAACAATGTCCGGTTGTACAGCAAGTCGTTTGGAAATTCCACGGTGCACGACTATGCGATGTGGGACACCAACTGTCTGGTGAGTTTCGAACCTGTCAGCAGTCCGATAAAAATCAACGCGGCCTATACGAGGGCGATGTCGTCGTCGGTGGCATGGATGGACTATATCAGCATAAACGCATGGCGTTATCTGAGAATGAGAGGTGACGTGATGACGTTCCGTAATCCAACTTGCAAAGACACATTGTCCATCTACAGATATGTGCTGCAAAATGCCTCCAACATGTTGAAGGTTTGGGATGTCACCGACCCGATAAACCCGACGGTTATGAACACTTCGTTAGCATCGAATACGATGTCATTTAGGGTTTATGGCAATGAGAATAACCAGTTTGTGGCGTTCAATGGCAATAGTTTCAGCACTCCTTCTTTCGTGGGTACGGTTGCGAATCAGAATCTTCATGCATTGAAAGATATTGATTATCTGATAATTACGCATCCGGCATTTCAGTCGCATGCTGAGCGTCTGAAAGCGATACATTCGCGTCTCGACGATTTGACTATTGAGATAGTGCAGCCGCAATATATTTATAATGAGTTTTCATGCGGTGCCCAGGACATAGCGGGAATCCGCAATTTTATAAGGATGCTTTATAACAACAGCAGCGCGGAGCATAGAATAAAGTATGTATTGCTTTATGGCGACGCTTCGTACGATTACAAAAATCCCGAAGTGTGTTTCATCCCGACATGGGAGTCGTTTGAGAGCTGCAGGATTACATCTTCCATTGTCACAGATGATTTTTATGTATGTCTTGGAGATTATGAGGGAGATATGGAAATAGGCACGGCCAGTTCGCAATATGCATCCATGATTGATTTGGCGATTGGAAGAATGCCGATTAAGACGGCATCGGAGGCGACGGCGGTGCTTGACAAAATCGAGGCTTATATCGCTAAGAATCAAAAAACTATGAACAATTGGCGCAATGTGGTGACAATGATGTGTGATGACGAAGATTCCCAGTTTATTAATAACATGGAATATCTTTCAAGGAATATCAATAGTTGGGGAGGAGATGTCATCGTTGATAAGATTTATCTCGACGCTTACAATCAGGTGGTCACTGCGAGCGGTCAACGCTGTCCGGAGATTAACGAGGCGATTTTCAACAGGATTTCGAAGGGAACGTTGGTGTGGGCATATAACGGACATGGCGGTGAGATAGGCCTTGCCGATGAGCGTATCCTCACCATCGACAACATAAATTCATGGCAAAACATCCCGATGATGCCATTATTTGTCACTGCGACGTGCGAGTTTAGCAGGTTTGACGATCATACAAGGACATCGGCGGGCGAGATGATGTTTACAAAAAACAACGGCGGAGCCATCGCCATGATAACAACAGCGCGAACCACTGGCGGAAGCCACGATTTGCTGGTGCGTACTTTTTCAAATATGTTCAAAATGCAACACGGCGAGTATCCGACAATGGGAGATATCTTTATGCATACAAAGGCAGATAAGTCTAAGAACACAAGAGTTTTTACATTGTTTGGTGACCCCGCCTTGCGTCTCGCATATCCTAAAAACAATGTCGTTCTTACACATATAAACGGCAAACCGGTGGCTGCATCCAATGATACTCTTATGAAGAATGATACTCTTAAGGCATTGAGTACTATTGAGTTAAAGGGAATGGTTGCTGATAATTTCGGAGACAGGATGACTGATTTCAACGGCGTGGTGAGCGTGTCGGTTTACGATAAAGAGAACACTTATCGTACAAAAGGCGATAATGGAGGCTCGGTTTATAGTTTCAAGATGCGAAACAGCTTGCTGTTTGAAGGAAAGGCATCTGTGGAAGCGGGAGAGTTTACTGTAAGTTTCACTGTTCCGAAAGATATCAACTACAGCTATGGGGATGGATTGATTAGTTTTTACGCCACTGACTATGATACTGACGCTAACGGTATGTATTCGAATATTATCGTAGGAGGTTACAACAACGCTGCACTACCTGATGTGGATGGTCCTGAAGCCCGTGTATTCATTGACGACACCTTGTTCGTGAGCGGCGGAATAACACATGAGAATCCGGCGTTCTACGCTTTAATCCGCGACGAACATGGCATAAACACAACGGGATCCGGTATTGGGCATGATATCACCGTCACCCTGACAGGAGCTACGAAAAAGACGTATAATCTGAATTCCTATTATGAGAATGTTTCAAGTGTAAATGATTGGGGGTTAATATCTTATCGTTTCTATGACCTTAACGAGGGCGAGCATCATCTCAGCTTTAAAGTTTGGGACATATATAATAACTCGACGACTGTCTGTCTTGATTTTACCGTTGTTAAGAGCCAAAATGTCGCTATCGAGAACATCTATAACTCGCCTAACCCTATGACAAGCTATACAAACTTCAGTTTTGAGCATAATCAGAGTGGAAATATTACTGTGGAGATTAGAATTTACGATATCAACGGGCGGTTGGTGAAGACAATTACAGACTATAGATATGGCACTTCGACGCGTATCGAGCCGATATATTGGGACGGCACGTCCGACAGCGGAATGCCTTTGGGGTCTGGTGTTTATGTGTATAACGTTACAATCACCGGCAGCAATAACGAGAGACAGTCTGGTTTTTCAAAACTAGTTATCGCGAGGTGACATTAATTAATAAGGTGTGAAAAATTGATTAATATTGTTTGTTTTGAACAATAAAAATTTTTAATGTTCGTTAAAAGGAATAAATGTTTAATTTTGCAGAATAATTTAAATGAATATGTTTAAAAAATCTTTTGTTATTTTGATGAGTCTTTTGATGACGGGAGTCATTGCAAAAGCACAGATGCAGGAGACCGGTCAGGATTTGGAATACAATGTCATTTCGACAGCTGTTCCGTTCATGATCATCGCTCCTGAAGCACGTTCGGCCGGTATGGGAGATTTGGGTGTTTCGACATCGCCAGATGTTTATTCAATGCATTGGAACGCGGCAAAATATGCATTTATTGAAGACGATTTCAGTATCGGTTTGGCATACAGCCCATGGTTGAGAAAGCTTGTTCCCGACATGAACATCGCATATCTCGCAGTGTCAAAACGTGTTAGCAGCAAGTCAACAATTGCCGGTTCTTTGCGTTATTTCACATTAGGTGAAATCAACTTCCGTGGTGATGCCAATGAAGATTTGGGAACATATTCGCCAAATGAGTTCTCCATTGACCTCGCTTATTCAAGAAAACTTGGCGATTATTTATCGGCTGCGGTGAGCGGACGATTCATTTATTCGCATCTCACACAAGGAGTTAAGAACTATTCAAGAGCTGCATGGTCGGTGGCGGCAGATATCGGCGTCTATTATCAGAGACCTGTTTATTTCAACACAATTGACGGTGAGATCTCATGGGGTATTGCAATCACCAATATGGGTAGCAAGATGAGCTATACCAACGCCAACTCAAGAACAGACTTCATCCCGACGAACTTGCGATTGGGTCCGACATTAAAGCTTAATATTGATGAGTATAACTCAATTGCTTTGTCTGTGGATATCAATAAGTTACTCGTTCCAACACCTCCGGAGTACGCTTTTTATACCGATTCACTCGGCGTGCAGCATCCGATGTATGATGCAAATGGCAATAGAGTCATTGCGAAAGGTATGGATCCGAATGTGTCAATGATTCAGGGTATGATTCAGTCATTCTACGACGCTCCGGGTGGATTCAGCGAGGAGTTGAAGGAGTTTACATGGAGTATCGGTGCCGAATATTGGTACAATAAGGTGTTTGCGGTACGTGCCGGTTATTTCCACGAGTCACAGATGAAGGGTAACCGTAAATACTTGACATTCGGCGCAGGCTTGCGTTACAATGTGTTCGCTATCGACGTGTCGTATCTTGTGCCAGTTAACAACAAAGCTAACTCAGGAACAAATCCTCTCGAAGGTACATTGCGTTTCAACCTCGCGTTTAATATCAACAAGTGGGGGGAGAACACGAGATTGGAGAAAGTCGATTGATAGTTTAGAGTTAAGAGTTTAGAGTTAAGGGATGTGGTTCGCCACATCCTTTTTTTTTATTTTTTTGAAAAAATACGGCTGCTCGTATTGAAAAATGTTGTATTTTTGCAGAACCAAAAATGGAAATTTCATGAAACAAGTCTGTATTTTATTATTTTCAGATTCGCATTGGTAATTTAATTTATTGATTATCAATGATTTCTTTGATTTTTTCATCTATGGTGTTGTGCCGGCATGATGTCGGCTGAGTAATTATTTTTATTAACAACTAAAAATTTAAAAGGATGAGAAAATCAAAATTTAAAGTGCTGTCTGTAGCTGTTATCTTAATGATGGCGCTAGGATTGACGACATCGCTGACGATGAATGGTCAAAATGGTAAAACTGACGGTTTTTTTCGTGGTGGTTATGACAATTATGATTACCGTGATGTTGAAGCTGATGTGGCTGGTGGAATAACCAATGGATCTTTTGATATGCCAGCGCCGTTGGGAGATGGATTGGCAGTGATGCTTATTGCCGGAGTGGGGTATTTGATTAGAGTAAAGAGTAGAGAGTAGAGATAACAGATAATAGAGTAAAGAGATGAAAAGAGTTTGGATTATAGTAATGAGTTTGGCATTGATGTTGGGGGCGACACAGTGCAAGAAGGAAATAAAGGAAGAGATACCTTATAATAATAAAGCAGTTAATATTGGGTTGCGGCCAGTTAATGGTGGCAACAGGCTTTATATCGATTCTGAGACTGGAGAGGTTGAATTTGACTACACTGATGAGATAATCGTGGTAAGCAATGGATTATATGTCGGAAGGTTATGGTATGATGCTGATGCTGAAGCGTTTTATGGCACTATCATGGACCCGTCGCCGGACGATTATCTGCATTTTTACTATCTTGGTAATATGGGGCTTTATGATTTGGATGAATATAGCGACTGTGTTACTGTAGATATATCTAATCAAATCAACGGATTACCGCTGATTTCATACGGACATTCAACCGAGAAATACTCTGAAGATATTGAGTATTATGAGGCTGTGCTTGAGAATAAGTGCGCTTTGGCAAAGTTTGACGTTTCGTTGGCGACGGAGTCATCTTCATCCATATGTGTAACTGGTATGAATAACACGGTTTTTATTGATTTTGCACAAGCCTCGTTCGATTATTACATGGAGAACGATGGCAAAATAATGCTTCCAAGTGGAAATTACGCACATTGGGCAATAGTGTTACCGCAACAGGCATTGTCAGAAGGCCCGGTGGGTTCGGCATATGCGGGAAGATGTGTCGGGCGTAGAAGTGCGGTGCCTGAAATCGTTGTAAATGCTTACGTTGATAATATCAGATTAGATATGGATGCTATCAGGCAGCCTGAAGGAGCTTTGAACGGGGCGTTTACAGTGAATGGTAGCGGAAAGCAGGTCGTTTTTTCCAAAGGGAATCTGTCGTATAGCAGAATCAGTTGCGACTGGAACTTCTTGGATAATCAATACAGTTTTATTGAGAACAGACATAATATGAATATTGGACGCAACTGTTCGAATCTGTCAACGATATCGCTGTTTGCATTCGGGCAGTCGGGATATGACCATGGAGCTGCCAGTTTCAGGCCATATGAGACGTACACTCAACAAACGTATTTTAACGCATATAGCGGTTACCATTTGAATTTGTATAATTATTCAGGAAAAGCCGACTGGGGGTATAATGCCATCTGCAATGGCGGGAACACCAACAAACAATGGAGAACTCTTCAAGGTAACGAGTGGAACTATATTTTTACGGGACGTGATGGAGCTGATGAGAAATATGCCAAAGCTACAGTGTGTGGTATTATGGGTGTTGTGGTGTTGCCTGATGAATGGATTGCACCATATGATGGATGCTTTACGTATGGTGATGATGTGGTTTTTGATGATAACGATTACTCCGAAAGTGACTGGGCGTTGATGGAGGATGCAGGCGCTATCTTTTTGCCGATGGCGGGATACCGTTATGGTGAATGGGCTTATGGAGCCAACATGACTGGTAGGTATTGGTCGAGTTCGGTGAGCGACAAATATTCTGCTTATGGCGTATATATTAATCAAGATGGAACGTTCAATCCGCATTATAACCTCCAGCGAAATGCGGGAATGTCGGTTCGTTTGGTTACTGATTAGTGCGCTCGTTTTTACTGTTTGATGAGTCTTCTAACCACGGCGTTTCGACCGGATATGATGACGTAATAGATGCCGTGGTTTAGATCGTCGCAGTCTATCGTTATGTGTGAATTGTCGTGAGTGCTCCCGATGTTTTTGACCTGTTGGCCTATTGCATTGATAATTATTATGTTGGAAATGTCATTGCCGACAATGTGGAGCGTTCCACTGGTGGGATTAGGATAGAAATCGATATTGTCGGAGTTGTACTCTTCATCAATACCAGCCAAGTTGTTGACAAAGATTAGGCTTTCGTGGCGGTAATGGTTTTGTTTTGTCGCCACTACTTTGATAGTGTCGTTTTCATCAAGAAAGTCGGTGTAGTGGAGCGTCAACGGGCTGCCATTGGATTTGCCTCTCGCAATCAGTTGATTGTCAACGGATAAGGCGACAAAAGCATTATTGTCAGTCTGGATGGTGACACTTTGGGTGCCTGGAAGAATGTTCTCGGGATGTGATACTGTTAGGTGTTGCGGAATATCGGAATACAGTTGAAGGTAAGCGTCGCCGAAATAATGGAACAGGTGATATGTGATTGCTTTTTTGCTCGAGTTATATGGCAGATTCGATTGGTTTAAATAGTATTTGCCGTAGGCGTTGGCGAACGCAGGATATTGAAAATCGATTGATTGTGAACCGTAATCTGGCATAAAGTCGGGGTAGAGGTAGTCGAAGAATCCCCAGACATAGGTATCGTTGACGTAGGAGTACGAAAACTGTGAGGCCGCAATGATGCCTACGGCACCGTTTTGTATGCGCAGGAAACGCTCGGCGAGGCAGTCGTGAACGCTGTCACCGTAGCTGAAGTCGCCTGTTTGGCAGTTGGCCGACATTATGAATGTGAGCTTGTCGTTGTTGAGATCATTGATGTGAGAGACAGTGTACTCGGGCTCACCCCACGATTGGAATGTTCCATGGTCACGGTGGATGAACAAGTAAGAGCCGTTTTCCAAAGCTTGTGTTATTTGGCTGGCGTTTCCGCTCCAGTCGGTGAGATGCGACATGGTGGATGGTATGTATCCGAGGCCGTCGGGGCCGAAGTAATTAAGCACTTGTTCGGTTCTTTGGCCTGTTGACCACACGGAATCCGGTATGCCTTGATGTATCGCATTGATATGAATGACGTCTTTGCCATTGTTTTCGAGGTAGCCGGCGACTATTTCGGTGCAAAGCTGGAACCAGCGAGAGCGTTGGTATCCCATTGCAGTGATTGGGTGAGCGTAATAGTATCCGTCAGTATAAGGATGGCGTTCGTATTGCAAGGTTTTCTGCACCATGATTTGGGCTTCATTGCCGTTAGAGGCTGGCATGCGGGCGATAACGATATCAGGAAGGTTGTCGTTGTTGAAGTCAACTAATTTATTATCAGAGAGATATGGCTCATAGGCGTGACCTTCTGGATGGTTGGTGAGTGCGTAAGAAGTGATGCCTAGTGCGGGGTCGTCGTTGTAGTCACCGAGTAGCAACACGGCGGCTGGGGCTGGGTTCCACTGTTCGTAGCTTTGTTGGAGATAAGCCTTTAATGAATCCGGATTGTTTGCGCATATGTTGTCGAGCATCGCCACACGTGTTATAATGCCTTGTGTTTCGCGGAAGTTGCGGAGCGTGTCGGCCCATGCTTTTATTTCGGGGTCATCTGGAGTTATAATCAGGTAGTCGCAGCCGTCGCGCCGATAGTTTTCGATGGAGGATGTTCGCGGAGCGTTGAGAAAGTCAGGGATTTGTGCAAAAACTGATTGGTTGGTTTGGATGACCAATAAAAACAGGGATAATATTTGTAATAGTTTTTGCATAATTGAATGGGGTTCCTCGCTTCGCTTGGAATGACAGATGCAAAAATACAAAAAAAAGAGACAACTTCACGCTGTCTCTTTTTTGTAACCTTAAATAATTATCAGGTACGGCTTCGCCGAATCAATACTCGTCAGATACTGTGAGCTTCTTTCTGCCTTTTGCGCGGCGGGCTTTCAAAACCTTGCGGCCGTTAGCAGTTGCCATTCTTTCTCTGAAACCGTGTTTGTTCTTGCGTCTTCTGTTCGATGGTTGAAATGTACGTTTCATTGTATTATAATTTTATTTTTTTTCTTTGCCTAATTTTCGGACTGCAAAAATACACAATTTTATAATACGCACAACATTTTTTTTGAAAAATTATTTTTCAGGTACATTTTTCAACGTTTCGACCAGGAATTCCCAGAACGGAGCTACTGATTCGATGAGCAAAGCCTCGTCAGGTGAGTGCGGGTGAACGAGGGTAGGACCGAACGAAATCATATCCCAGTTAGGATATTTTGCGCCGAGGATACCGCATTCGAGACCTGCGTGGATCACCATCACCTTTGGTTCTTTTCCGAATTTTTCGTTATAGACCTTCTTCATTGTGGCGAGGATAGGGCTGTCGATGTTCGGTTTCCAGCCGTGATATGAGCCGCTTGACTCTGCCACTGCGCCGTGTTCTGTCAAGATGGCACGGATGTCGTCGGCGAGTTTGTCTTTGAGTTCATCGACGAGACCGCGTTGCAGCGAGCATGTTATGATTTTGCCGTCTTCAAGCTTCACGAGGGCGAGGTTAGTTGATGTCTCGACAGTGCCTTCGAAGTCTTTCGACATTCCGATGACGCCGTTAGGATATTTCGCTATGGCTTCCATCATGTTCTTGAAGGTCTTGTTGTCGATGACTTCAGCCGGCATTTCTGCTGTTTCCATTGAGATTGCGAGGTCGGGTTCTGTCTCGGCGAACTGTTCTTTTGTTGCTGTGTTATATTCCTCGACGAATTTCTGCATCTTCTCGACTTTGTCAGCAGGGACGACGATTGTTGCGAACGACTCTCTTGGGATAGCGTTACGCAGGCTGCCACCGTTGATAGTTGCGAGGCGTACGCCGAACTTCTGAGAAGTCATTATTAATAAGGTGTTCATGATTTTGTTGGCGTTGCCTCTTCCGAGGTTGATGTCCATGCCTGAGTGACCGCCTTTCAAACCTTTGACTATCAATTGGAAAGCAGCCATGCCATCGGCAACTTTCTCCATTTTTGGAGTCCAGTATGCGTTAGTGTCGATACCGCCAGCGCATCCCACATAGAGTTCGCCTTCAGTCTCTGAGTCCATGTTGAGGAGGATGTCGCCTTTCAGGAAACCTGGTTCAAGTTTGTTGGCACCAGTCATGCCAGTCTCTTCGTCGATGGTGAAGAGTCCTTCGATAGGTCCGTGTTCGAGGTTGTTTGCAGCGAGGACGCCCATTGCTGCTGCTGCTCCGAGTCCGTCGTCAGCGCCGAGAGTGGTGCCTTTTGCGCGCACCCAGCCGTTATCGACGTAAGTCTCGATAGGGTCTTTTTCGAAATCATGCACGGTGTCGGCGTTTTTTTGCGGCACCATGTCGAGGTGAGCCTGCAGGATGACGCCTTTGCGGTTCTCATAACCTGGTGTTGCTGGCTTGCGGATGATGACGTTGCCGGCAGCATCGACGATTGTCTCGAGGCCGAGGTCTTCGCCGAATTTCTTCATGAAAGCGATAACCTGAGCTTCCTTCTTTGAAGGACGCGGAATACGTGTTAAACTGTAGAAGTTTTCAAACACTTCTCTTGGTTGTAATTCGTTGATTGCCATTGTGTTATTATTTTAATTGATTATGTACTTTTATATTTCGTTGTTTTTCTTTTTCACAAAACTGATTATTTTCTCATAGCCCCAGATGTCTTCCATAATTTTCAGCGACTCTTCGACTTTCATGTCTTTGTTTGCTTCCATATTACGTTGGACGAAGATGCAGTCGGAGAGTTTGCAGCCGTTGCAGACGATGTCTTCGGCGAGTGCGTCGCAAGAAGGAGCGCCGCATATTCCGCAGTCGATTTGTGGTAGTTTACGTTCTAATTCCTTGATTTTGTTCATCTTCTCGAGAGCTTTCGAGATGTCTGGGTCGAGGCTGATGGAACGAGGCTCAACCTCATCGACGCTGATGTTGTCGAGCAGATACTGGCGTTCTTCTTCCACTTCGTCGGCGCGTGTCATCTCGCCGCGACGTTCTTTTCCTGCCACGTAGCGTGCGCGGTTAAACATTCTTTCGCAAGTCAAGAAGCGGTTGTTGTAGGTCAAGATACCACCTGGGCAACTCTGGTCGCAGGCGCGGAGTTCGAGGAAATCGACGCCTTCAATCTCTTCATTCTCAACTTTTTCCAAAAACTCGATGCAGTTGTCCATGCCGTCGATGGAGAGTGAATGTTCGGCTATGGAAAGTCGTCGCTCACCGTTAGTCAAAGAGGTTAAAATACTGTCGGATGTGAGCTGGGCGATAGGCAGTTTCACCTCTTTGTAGTCGTGGCCTTGTTCCTTTATCTTTTTGTAAACTCTGTTATAAAGCGAGTCCATGTTGATGACGCCATCGACGCTGGATTTCTCTTCGCCGACAGGGCTTTTCACTGCTGCGATCTTTGCTGCGCACGGTGTCACGTAGAACACTCCGATTTGGTCTTCTGGCCAGCCGTCTTTCACGAGTTTGCGCCTGATATACATTGCCGTAATGTCGAGTGGAGCCTTGACCGGCATGATGTTTTCCACCAGTCCGGGGAATTTCACCTGGATGAGGCGCACGATGGCGGGGCAGTATGAAGATATTAGCGGTTTGTTATTGCCTTCACGTTCAAGTCTGTTTTTCGCCTCGGTGTAGATTGGCACTGTTATCTCTGTCTCTATAACATGTTGGAATCCAATCTCATTGAGGATGGCATAAATTCGCGAAACGCTGATTTCGTCTTTGAATTGTCCGAGGAATACGGCTGGGACAAGTGCGACGCGGCAGGGAAATTTGAATATTTCCTCGAAGTCGTCTTGTTTGACAAAGACGGCTTTATGCGGACATGCTATGAAGCAGTTGCCGCAGTCGATGCAGCGGTTCTCGTTGATATGCGCTTTTCCGTCGCGCACGCGAATAGCCTCGGTAGGGCATACTCTCATGCAGTGGGAGCAGCCTTCGCAGACGTTTTCGTTTATTTGTAGAGCGTGAAAGAATGACATAATTTTTAATTATTTAAAAAATTGTACAGACGTACGGCCGTGTGTCTCTACGATAAATTAACTTCCATTTCAACCGTGGTGCCAACACCTACAGTCGATTGCACGTTGAGGCGGTCAACGTTCTTTTTGATGTTGGGGAGTCCCATTCCAGCTCCGAATCCCATGTTGCGGACTTCAGGTGAGGCTGTGCTGTGGCCTTCCTGCATTGCCCAGTCGATGTCGGGGATGCCTGGTCCTTTGTCGATGACGCGGATGAGAATCTTGCCCGCGTCGATGTCGGCGGTGACCACTCCTCCGTAGGCGTGAGCGATGGCGTTGACCTCGGCCTCGTATAGAGCCACAACGACACGTTTCACTATCGACGGGTTGACGCTGAGTTGCTTCAGGGTCTTTTTAATGGAGCTTGATGCTGAGCCGGCATTGACGAAATCGCCTTCAACTACTGTGTATTCCAAATGCATATCGTTAGTTTTTCGTTAATAAATAGGTTTGAGTCCTGCTTCCCAAAGGAGGCCGCAAGCCTTGAACATCGAGTAATCGCACTCCATGAGTACCATGCATTCTTCTTCGGCAAGCTCAATCATCTCTTCTGTTGGTTTCTTCTTTCTGACGAACACTATGATGTCGAGGTTGCCCATCTCGGCTGTTCGGATGGTCTGCATGGTGCAGAGTCCGGTGACGATCATCGGGAAGTTGTCGCCTAAGGTCAGGATGTCGGACATAAGGTCGCTGGCGAAGACTTTGTCCTGCTCCTCGTCGAGACGGTCCTGACCGCATACCACCTTGGCGTTCAATACTTTAGCAATTTCACTTAATTTCATTTTATTATGATGTTTATATTTTTATTTTCATTTAGATGGACGCACGCGGTGCGTCCCTACCACAATTATTCGTTATAATGTATTTCTTCCAAATTTTCCTGAATCATTTCCTTCAGGTATTTCATGATGTTGATGTCGTTCATTGACATTCCGTCGAGGGCTTCCTTGATTTCATCGGTGTCGAACACGAACTCGCCGTCGTCGGTGATGTGTTTGTAGATGAAATGGATGTCTTCGTGGGCGGCGAACAGCATCACGAGGGTGCCTGCGAGGTCGCCCATTGGCGGACGGTCGATGTTGTCGTGCTGGAACCAGAAGTTGAGCGTGGTGCCTTTGCCGACCTCGCTCTCGATCTTCATTCCGCCGCCGCAGTTCTCGGTGTTCATTTTAATAAGAGGTAACCCTAGGCCGACTTTTCGTGTCGTTCTTGATGTCGTCCAAGGGTCGGTGACCTTAGCCAGAAACTCCGGTGACATGCCTTTTCCGTTGTCTTTGATGGTGAAGGCATATATGTTGTCTTTCAAGCTGTCTTTTATTGTCAGCTCGACGAGGGTGGAGTTGGCTGCGGTGGAGTTTTCCATCAGGTCATATACATGTAATGCTAGTTCTTTCATCCGAATAAAAGTTGTAATTTTTCTTGTGGTTCTGTGTCGATGTAACGACCGTCCTCGCCGTGTAAAGTCTTTCTGAACTCGTCGAAGGAGAGGTCATACATGTGCAGCACGCAGTGCACCTCGCCGATGATGTGCAGGAAGTGCGCGTCGCTGCTCTTGGTGAACATGAACTTCTTCAAATAGGCGAATTTCTTGAGGAAATCGGGCTTGGTGACGTGTTTCGAAATCTCCAGTGCGTCGGCTTTGATATCTGGCGGGATGAAACCGAGCTGCGACATCAGTGACGACGCTGGTTTGTTGACGTGTGCCGGCACGAAAAGACCGCCGATCTCATGCACCTTGTCGTAGAGCGTGTCGAGGTCGCAGTCGAGGGCTGACCAAAGGAGCCATGGCTCGTCGCCGATTATTTCTTCATCTTTGTCAACGATGAGTTGGTAACCGAATTTCTCTTCGTCGAGAGGGATGTGCGGCAGATGCTCGTCGAGGAACTCCTGGAACTTGTCGAGTTGTTCGTCGGTCTCGAAATAAGCTAGGGCGTGCGCTTCTTCCTGCGTCGTAATCTCCACGCCTCCGATGACAAGTATGCCGTTCTCGCGTCCGATTTCCTGCGTCACCTTGACCTGGCGTGTGGTGTTATGGTCGCAGATTGCGATGACGTCGAGATGCAGTTTCTTCGCCTGTTCCACGATGGCAGCGGGAGACATGTAGATGTCGCCGCACGGCGAGAGAACCGTGTGAAGGTGAAGGTCGGCCCGATATTTGTGCAGTTCCATATTTTAGGAGTAGAGATTATGGAGTAGAGAGTAGGGAATCTTTACTCCTTACTCTCTACTCTTTACTCTATTTGTTCAACAAATTATAGACAAGTCCGGCAATCTCAAACGTTGGCAGTGATGTTTGGAGAATCGGCAGTTCCTCTTCGTTTGCCTGGTTGATTGTGTCTTCGTTGGCGCCGAGGTCTTTGACGAGGATGATGCACGACATCTCTTTTAGCGATGCCACTGCCATCACGTTTTTGTGAGTCTGGAGCGTGATCCAGATGTTGCCTTCCTGAGCGTTGCCCATCACGTCGCTGAGGAGGTCGGAGATATAGCAGCCGTCGATTTCGCGGTCGAGGCCGTTTTTGCCTGCAAGGACCTTAAGTCCCAGTTTGTCAACTAATTCCTGTACTTTCATATGATTATTTTATTTAAAAATTCAAGATTTAAAGATTCAAAAATTCATTAATTGCAAATAAGACTGCAAAGTTAGGAAATATTAATTAGAAAAAAAAGGAATTTTTGAAATTTTTCATACGATATTGATTTTCTGTGTATTTTTGCGGCATTATGATATATCTGATTTTAGCGATATTATTCTCGACCGGCGTTTTCGTCGCGATGAGACTGTTTGAACGCTTCAAGCTTGATAATCATCAGGCTCTGATGTGGAATTATGTATTTGCCTCTGGCACAGGATTTGCGATTTGCGAGCACTGGGACACTGTTCCGCAGCTGGTCGGTGAGCCTTGGTTCGGACTCTCGCTTTTGACCGGATTTTGGTTCATTTTCACCTATCTGCTGATGACTGCCTCGGCGCAGCGATCGGGCGTAACGGTGACATCGCTTTCGAGCAAATTGTCGGTGGTTTTGCCGATTTTGGCAGGTGTGATAATGTTGGGTGAGAAGCTGAATTTCGTGACGACGCTGGGAATTGTGCTGGCTTTGGTGGCGCTGGTGTTGGTTTTGGAAAGAAAAAAGGATTCTGGAGAAAGAAACAATAGAAGTTGGTTGTTGCCAGTGTGCATATTTTTCGGCACCGGTACCGGCGATATTTTGATGAAAATCACCGAGCAGCAGAATTCGGGCGACGACCTCGGATTTATGATTGCGTTCATATATTTTGTGGCGTTGGTTTTTGGCGTCATCATAGTGATTTGGGACATTGCGAGAGGCAAGTCGAAATGGCAGTGGAAAAGTGCCTTGGGTGGCATCGGCCTGGGTGTCATCAATTTCTTCTCTACATCCAGTGTTTACCATGCAATGCGCAGTTTCGACAATGTCGTTTTATTCCCGATTTACAACATCGGAGTGGTCAGCCTTACAGCCCTAATCGGGTGGCTTTTCTTTAAAGAAAAACTAACGCTGAAGAATTACATTGGACTGGTAATTGCTGTGATTGCCGTCGTTTTAATCGCATTCAGACCGTGAAAAAGAAATTTGAGATAGAGGTTCCGGGAGGAGAGACGAAGGTGTTGCTTCACACCTGCTGCGCGCCATGTTCGTCGGCCATCATTGAATGCCTGATACAGCACGGCATCACACCTACTATATATTATAGCAATCCAAACATTTTCCCGTTGGAGGAATACGAGATTCGAAAAAACGAATGCACGCGGTATGCCAAATCGCTAGGTTTGGATATAATTGACGATGATTACGACCATGAAAAATGGCGCTGCGAGATGGTAGGTCTGGAAACCGAGCCAGAGAGGGGAGGACGTTGCCTTAAGTGCTTCAAATATAGGCTTTTACGAACTGCGCGATATGCTCACGAACATGGTTTTAAAGTTATAACTACAACCCTTGCTTCGAGCCGTTGGAAGAGCCTCGAGCAGATCGAGGAAGCCGGAAGATTCGCTGAGTCGCTTTATCCCGATGTGACCTTTTGGGCACAAAACTGGAGAAAGGGCGGACTGAGCGAGAGAAGAATCCAGATTATTAAGGAATATGGTTTTTACAACCAAAGGTATTGTGGCTGCGAATTTTCGATGAGAAACGTCATTTCGAGCGAAACTAAGTGAAGTCGAGAAATCTCATTTTAGACAGGATTAACAAGATTTACAAGATTTAAATTCTGTCTACTGTCTTCTGACTTCTGTCTTCTAAAAAATTCTTATTTTATTTGTGAAACCGAAAACAAAAAGCTGTATCTTTGCGCCCGATTTAAGGTGTCCCTATGCGGACTCAATAGGGAATCGGGTGTGAATCCCGGACAGTTCCCGCTGCTGTGTTGGTCAATCGCCTGCCACTATGCCACTGTCGCGACGCTCTGTCGGACGGGAAGGCGGCAAAGCGAGGCCTCAGTCAGAAGACCTGCCTCAAATCGCGAAACGACGCTTCCGGGATAGAGGCTGGGATTCTATGTTCTTTTTTAGTTATTCCAACATTTTTCCGAAAGTTTTAAGTTGATGAAATTAAAGTCAAATCTTAAAAACTTTTGTATTATGTATTTTAAAACATTTTTCAAAAAAACTCATTTATTAATTCTGCTGATGGCGATGTTTATGCCTTGGCAGGCGAGAGCGCAGGAAACACTGACTGTGTATGACAAATCAGATGTAAACCAATACATTCCGATGTATGGTTATTATTTCGATGACTTTACAAAAAGTGAATGTATCATTCCAGCAACGGAACTGACCGACATGGAAGGCGGCACTATTACTGCCATCACGTTCTATGCGAAAACGGTGGCTACCAATAACTCAACTTGGGGCTCTGCTAACCAGAAAGTCTTTCTGAAGGAAGTCTCCAGTACCAACCTTGGCGGCAGTTATAGCGGAATGACGGATGCTGCCATTGTTTTTGATGGATTGTTGCCAATGCCTACAACCAGCACAAATGGCTATACAATTACATTCTCTGAACTTCCAGATGGTTTCGTTTACAATGGAGGTAATCTTTTGATAGGAGTGTATAACGATGACGATGGATCTTACAATAAGGTGGAATGGTATGGACAGGGAAATCTGACTTCTGGCGTTTCAGCCTATGGCTCTAACGGTAGCTCTATTACAAGTGTCAATTACAATGCTCAGGCATTTCTTCCAAAAACAACTTTTACATACACTCCAGCGGGTGGAGTGGGTTGTGCCAAACCACAAAACTTCGATGCCATCGGCATCACGGCACATGAAGCCTCTTTGACTTGGACTGCTGGCGACGCAGAAAGCAACTGGGATGTTTATCTGACAACAGACTCTGAAATTGTCCCTGATGACAACACAACTCCGACTTATCAGGTCACAGAATGCAGCAAAGCACTGACAGAGTTGACCGCTCAGACCACTTATTATGCCTACGTTCGCGCTAATTGTGGCGGTGACTTTAGCAAGTGGGCTAAGAAGATTTTCAGCACCACACGCGAGGCTTTGGTTATTGACCAAACACATCCTTACGAACAGGATTTTGAGACAAGCAACGACTGGGAATTTACCAACGGCACTTTAACAAACAAATGGTGTTGGGGAAATGCCACAAATAACGGCGGCGAGAAAGCAATGTACGTGTCGAACGATAACGGCACAAGCAATGCATATACACTCAACAGCACAACTACTGTTTTTGCTTCAAAACTCTTGGCTTTTTCTGAAGGTGCCTACACTGTGAGTTTCGATTGGAAAGCCAATGGTGAAGCTAATAGTGCTGGTACAAATCACTACGATTATCTTCGTGTTGCCTTGGTTCCTGGCGATGTGGAGTTCACAGCCGGATCGAGTCTGCCTTCGGGTGTGAGCTACGGCGCTCTTCCATCCACATGGATTGCCCTCGACGGCGGACACCAACTCGATTTGAGTGCAAATTGGCAATCGCAAACGGCAGAAGCTGCTGTTAATGGCACTTATACAATGGTCTTTATCTGGCGTAATGACAGCGGCAGCGGAAACCAGCCTCCGGCGGCAATCGACAACATCAGCATCAGCTACATGAACTGCCCGAGACCTACACTTAATGCCGCTACCAATGTCGCCGGCCGTACCGCCACACTAACATGGACCGAAAACGGCACCGCAACAAATTGGGTGCTGCAATATGCGAAAAACAGCACGTTTACCGAAAATCTTGAAGAGGTCAATGTAACCGGCACGGCATCTAAAGATTTATCCGGCCTCACTCCTGAAACAACATATTACGCTCGTGTGAAATCAGTGCTTGGCGAGGAATCAAGCTCGTGGAGCGATGTGATAAACTTCACCACAACGGCTACATGTCCGAAGCCTACTTTGAGCTATGTTTCCAATTCCAACACTGCATATTCGGGCATCGTCTCATGGACAGGAAGCACAGCCGACGCTTTTGAGGTTGCCTACCGACCGACCAGCGATTTCGACCCGTCAGACTACACTTTGGAAAATGTTACTCGCGTTCAGCTTGAAAACGTGACAGAATACATTTATACTTTGGAAAACCTTACTCCAGAGACGAAATATTACATCTATATCCAGGCCAATTGCGGCTCGGAAGATGGCTTAAGTTCATGGAGTAACAGAGTGATTTTCTCAACTCAAGCCACTTGTATAGCACCATCCTCGTTGACTCTGGATTTAGCCACATCAAGCACTATTGCACTCCACTGGACCAAAGGCGATGCCGATCAGGATACTTGGCAGTTCCGCTATAAAAAGACATCTGAAAGCGAATATACATACGTTCTGGTGGAAAACCAATCAACATCTAATTACACATTGACAGGTCTTGAACCTTCAACGGAATACAAAGTAAACGTCCGCGCATGGTGCAGCGATACCGACCAGAGTAAATGGTGCTATGCCGACCAGACATACGATTTGACGGTATCAACCGACTGTGGCGAATTGACATTGCCTTATACATACGGTTTTGAGGATAACTTGCTGACCACAAGTCCTTTCAGCACATCTCAGCCGTTCCCGAAATGCTGGAACCGCATCGATTCCCAGTCAGGATATCCTGGAAGCTACACCTATTACCCACGTGTGTTTAACGCGACATATTCAAATCCATATGCACATGGGGGAGATGGAGCAAATTCATCAACCGGACATAGCTTGCGTATGTACCAGACATCATCTTCAACAAACGAATGTGCCGTAATGCCGGCAATAAGTAGCGAATATGATATGGATAAAATACAAGTTAGATTCTGGGTCGCTGTGCAAAGCTCTTCAGGAACATTCCAAGTGGGTATTATGGAAAACTCAAGCAACGCAAGCACATTCACTTCAATTCAAAATGTGACGGTTTCAAATACATATAACAATGGTTTTGTTGAAGTTACGGTTCCATTCTCATCGTATGAAGGAACTGGCAGATACATCGCATTCATGTGCGGAACAGGTAGCAGCTACGCATATTTCTTGATTGATGATATAACCGTGGAGTTGATTCCAACCTGCTGGGTCCCTACAGCATTGACCGTTAAAGAAACAAGTTACAACTCGGCTTCATTGACATGGAATGCAGGCAAGGACGAATCGGAATGGAATCTCCAATATAAAAAGGCTACGGCAACCGATTGGAGCGCTCCGATTCGCGTGACAACACTTCCTACAAATGAAAACCCATTCGTGTTGACAGGCCTCAAACGCGGCACCGACTACGATGTGAGAGTCCAAGCCTATTGCAGTGCCGACGACCAGAGCGAATGGTGCAATTCCATAGATTTTACAACCGACTGCGGCATTTGGCCTATCGACAACGCCAATGCCCTGATGGAAGACTTCAGCGATGAGACATTCCCGCCAGCGTGCTGGAACTGGATAAGAGTAGGGAATAATGGTTGGCAACGTAGCGTTAATATCTACAACCCAATAGACGTTACCGGAACAGCCTACAGCTATTGGCCGTCAGGCGACACCTATCTGATTCTGCCTCAAATGCATATTGATGGTACTCCAAAACTTACATTCGACATGGTGTTTCAAGGTGATGGCAGCGGACAGGAAGCCTTAGTAGTGCTTTCGACGACAGGATATAGTGCCTTGAACTTCACCACCCCTTTGTGGGAGGCTACTGAGTTTCCAACGAATAAGACAAGTGTGGATATCGACCTCTCGACATATAACGGTCAGGATGTTTACATCGCATTTCTATATAAAGGCGTCGGCACCGGCGGACGTACTTGGTACATCGACAACGTCCAGGTTTATGTCGCCGACAACGTATTCACCACTGAAGGCGAATGGACATCAAGCGCCAACTGGAGCAATGGCGAGCCTACATCCACTCAGTCGGTGCATATCAACGCTCCTGTCACCATCCCCGAAGGCACCATTGTTGATGTTGAGAACATCACAATAGGAACAGGCTCGCTGACAATAGCGGAAGGCGGTCAACTTTATCATGATAATGCCGTTGAAGTTACACTGCAAAAAGGTATTGAAGGCACGCCATGGAAAACAAGAGGCGTCGGAGGCTGGTATTTGATAGCATCTCCCGACGGCACTGTCGTGGACGAGTCATTTGGCGGAAATTACGACCTGTTTATCTACAATGAGCCTAATGCTTATTGGTATTCACACAGTGGCGCCGCCGCTCCATTTACAACCATGAATCATGGTGTGGGCTATCTCTATGCAAGCGAAAACACACAAACAATAGGCCTGACAGGTGAGGCATATAGCACAAATGAAGTGCTGTCGGTTGATTTGAGCTACACCGGCACACTTAGCGACGACGTGAAAGGCTTCAACCTCGTGGGTAACCCGTTCACACACAACCTCAAACTCGGCAATATGACACTTGCCGGAGGAGTACTCACACAAATTTATGTAATGGACGAAAACCACAGTGCCCTTAAGGCAGAAAACAATTCAGAATATGAAATAAAACCAGGTGAGGGATTCTTCGTTCAGGCTACCGCTGAAAATCAAACCCTTGCTTTCCAGCCAATTACGGCAAAAGACAAGGATTCGTACAATATCGGATACATCAAGATTGTGGCTGGCAACGAGAATGGCACCGACAACGCATTTATCCAATTCGGAGCCGGCAACACTCTGCGCAAAATGAACATCGCCGAGAAGACCAAGGTCTATGTGATGGAAGACAACGGCGACGACTACGCTGCCGCTAGAGTCGAAGAGCTCGCAGGCTCGATGCTCGTCAACTTCAAGGCTGCTGAAGACGGCGAATACACCATCACCGTCAACGCCAAGAACATCGAGGCTCACACCATGATTCTCTTCGACGACTTCACAGGCGAGACCATTGACCTGCTGGAGACTCCAAGCTACACC
>CAJOEP010000020.1 GCA_905233445.1 uncultured Bacteroidales bacterium
GAGAAGTTAAGCCCCGTCGCGCCGATGATACTGCATTAGCTTGTGGGAAAGTAGGTCGTCGCCAAACCCATAGTAGGGACGCAAAAATTTGCGTCTCTATTTTTTTATATTTTTTTGCCCATTTTTCGACCAAAAGATACTTTTTAGCGACATTTAGATACTAAAAAATACCCCCCCCCTATTGCGCTTTGTATTGATTTTATTGGTATTTTTGCAACGTGATTTATGATGTGTCATCTGATTTGTGGATAAATTATTTTTTTTTATTTTTTTTATGAAGAAGTTTAAATTAATTCTTACAAGAAGTCTTACTTTAACTCTTCTTGCAGTGCTGACAAGCACAGTTTTAAAGGCGCAAAGCCCTCACCTTCCAACTACTGGAACAACAAACGAATACAGTATTTCAAATATTGATGACTGGAACACATTTGTTGAGGATGTGAATCATAATTATTGTAACTACGATGGAAAAACAGTTAAGCTTTTAGCTGACATCGGAACAGTTGAAAACCCTGTCACTACGATGGTTGGATATTATAGTGAGGAAACAAAAAGACCTTTTAGAGGAATTTTCCTCGGCGAAAACCACACATTGACTGTAAGCTATACAGCAGTCGGAGTTAATCAGGAAACAGGTAAAGTTGAATATACCGCACCATTTGTATGTACTGAAGGTGCTGAAATCAACAAACTCCATGTCGCCGGTACAATAGACGCTAAAAAAGGCTACGCTGCCGGAGTTATTGGAATAAACTATGGTGCTAAAACTAGAATTAACGGACGATACAATATCATTAGTGTGAATATTATCGGTGGCGGTGAGTACTGTGCCGGTTTGGTCGTTGAAGAAAGTGCTGTAGTGGAAATGAGTTCATGTGTTTATAATGGACAAATTAAAGCTGGCGACCATAGCGCCGGATTCTGCGCCATAGGATTTTCTGGTTCTGCAAACACAAAGATTATCGAATGCCAGTTTACCCCGGCTTCAGAAAGTTCGATAACGGGCGAAAATATTAATACTTTTGTGAACGGCACTTTAAATAGTTATAGTAAAAATTTTTATTACACTTATAAAGTTGGTTCTTCAACACAAGGTAAATGCGCATATTCATCTTACGCCGATGCTCCGGCAGAATCTCCTTTTACGTATTGTAAACAGCTTTATGACAACAACTATTACTATGTTGAAGGTGAAGCAACAATAAACGGCCTTAACGCGTCGTATTACCAAAATTATGTGAGACAAGTAGGATTAAATTACAGTGTCACATTCACAGAACCTGATGTTGAGGCGGTAACGCTTGCTTCGGAATCCTATACGGCTACAATTAAAGACATCGACAATAATACTGTATCCATTGCCTCAATAACACCAGGCAATTATACTTTGGTTATTGAAGGCATTGAAGGTTATTGCAAAGGTAAAATTACTGCAGAATTTGAAGTTAAAGCAGATATTTTTGTACATGGTTATGGCACAGAAACTGACCCTTATGAGATTCGTGATATTAATGATTGGGAAGCCTTTGGACAAGCAGTGAACAATGGACACTCTTTTTTAGGAGAATATCTGATATTGAAAGACAATATCGTTGTAACTGTTACTAAGGATGAAACAGATCCAGTTCATACCACGAACAAAATTATTGGTATAATGACTGAGAGTGGTAGTAATTATGTTGAAGATAAGTGGTTCAGCGGAACATTTGACGGTGATTGGAAAAAGATTACTTTCAATGTTGGAACAAAAGGTAACGAAGTTGATCCAGGAAATAATGTTTCACCAAATGCTCCTTTCCGTGTTATTGATGGAGCTACTATTAAAAACCTTACTGTCGATGGTGCAATCTATTCAAAAAAGAAATATAATTCAGGTTTGATAGGATTCGCATTCAGTGCAAAAACAGGCAATCGAAACTATATTCTGAATTGCACAAGCAGTATTTTTATTGATTGTACAGAGTTTGGTAATACTGGTAATAAATACGATTGTTCTTCGGCAGGTTTCTTAGCAGAAAATAAAGACAAAAAAGATGGAATATCAGCAAGTATTATTACTTTCGAAAACTGTGTATTTAATGGGGAAATAAATGAAGGAACCAAAGATCCCGTTATACATAAAACTAGGGCTGCAGGTTTTGTCAGTTATAATAATGGAACTCTTTCATTTATCAATTGCACAATGGATGGCAAAATTACATTAACAGGTGATGCTGATCACATAAAAAATTTTTATAGAAATTTAACTGCTACATTAACAGAAGCTTATTATACAAAAAACAACTATGGCGGAGGAACGCAGGCTCCAACATCAGAACCTGCTGACAAATTTGCCAAAAAATACACTTACGGTGCAACAACTTACTACGTTCCAGGCGCAGTGATAACAGATATAGAAACAGTTTATTCTTACACTGGCACAGCGGTGGTAATCACTCCTATTACTGTTTGTTATTATGGTAGGACATTGACACGTGGTACCGATTACATAATTAAAATAGACGGAACAGTGGTTTCTACGGAAACAACACCGACTATTAACGGTACTCCGGAAGAAATAGAAGGTGCTCATACTGTTATTGTTGAAGGAATAGGCTCGTATGCGGGAAAGAAGACCATGGGCATAATGGTTGAAAACTTTGATACATGGGCAAAAGTTAAAGAAATTTTGGCATATGAAACCGATGGTGTTAAGGAGATTACTTTGAGCGCCGACATTATTCCTGATGTTCCTACAGGTAATGAAGCTTTAGTTGTAAACGGCACGGTTGTTTTGAATTTGAATAATAAAACCGTTGACCGAGGCTTGGTTACTTTAAACACGCCCGTTAATTACGGTCAGGTTTTCAGAGTGAACGAAGGTGCCAGCCTTACAATCAATGGTCCTGGCACTGTAACTGGAGGCTATAGCATTGCGGTGGATCAAATAAATGATAATAATGAAAATGCAGGGTCATATAATAATGATGCGGGTGGAATTTATAATAAAGGTACACTGGTATTATTAAACAATGTTACTGTCACCAATAACAAATGTGTAAAAAATCCGGATGAACCAACTAATTCATCTGTTACGGCGAGAGGTGGCGGTATTTGTAATGATAAGGGCAGCTCATTTACCATGATTGGCGGTTCGGTCACCAACAATGTGGCAAAAGGCGGTGGCGGTGGAGTTTTTAGTTTCAAACCTGCATATTTCAGCATGACCGATGTCGATATAATCAATAATGAAAGCGAAAGCAAGGGCGGTGGTGTGCGTATTATAGGAAATACAGGTAGTAGTGCAGCTGAAGCCACATTGATAAATTGTAATATTAAAAAGAATCGTGCCACTGAAACAAATTTGACAAGACATTCTGATGGCGGCGGTGTGTATTTGGATGATGGCAAATTAAGAATGGAAAACTGTACGATTGGAGGTGCAGCTGAGGATGCTAACCAATCGGCATTTGCTGGAGCGGGTTTCTATCAGGACAAAGGAACCACTTATGCGAAAAATTGTACGATTTCATACAATTCCGCTTATACTGAACATGACAAAATGTTTGGTGGAGGTATTTGTTTGCATGCAGGCTCATTCACTATGGATGGCGGCACTATTACCAATAATCACAGTTACATGGACGGAGGAGGTGTGTATATCGTGAGTGGAGCCACATTCAATGTTTTGGGAAATATCCTTATAGATGATAATTTCAGGACAAGAAAGGGAGCAGTTCCTGAAGATACTGACAACAACACTTATACTGCAGGCAATGCGGTCATTAATGTTATAGGCGAGCTTGATCCTGATACCAGAATCCATATTACAGGACATGGCTTTGGCGGTGTTTACACAAGCGGTTTGGAAGAATATGCGAACGAAGCTAATTTCGTAACAGACGGTAAATACCAATTGCTTAATTTGTATTCCGATACTATCTAGGAAATCACATTGGTACCATATATATGGTATAAAGAAGGCACATGGGGTGAAGATGGTGCTCCAACACCAAGCACAGATGTGAAAATTGACAGGGCAATTGAACTGGAGCCTGGAGAGATTGGTTATGCCAATAGTATTGAATTTGTCAATGGAAAGATTGTTCTCAAAGATGGTGCCCAGATGATTTGCAATACCAATCTGACAGGAACTCCGATTGAAATCCATATTCAAAAAACAATTACAGCCGCTCCAAATCCAGAAGAAGATACCCCATGTGGTTGGCACATTGTATCCGTGCCTATGGATGAAGTAAAGGTTTATGACGAGTTTGAAAATGGCACTAATTTTGTCTCAAAGTCTTCGCCTTATGATTTGATGCTCTACGATGAGCCTACACATTGGTGGTGGAAGTATGATGATAAAAATCGTTATTTCAAAGTTGCTGGAAAAACTCATAATAATACCCATAAAGGTCGTGGCTATTTATATCGTAACGCACAAAACAGGTCTTTGGAGTTTACTGGAAAAATGAATATCGGTGATGTTACGTACAATTTGACAAGAAAGGGGGAAAAGCTTAAAGGTTTTCATCTTATAGGCAATCCGTATGTTCATGGTGTATATAAAGGTAACGGCGCCGCTATCCCTAATACATCAGAAGAAGGTAATCAATTGCTTGCTGATGGCTTCTACACTTTGTCGGATGCTGGTGCATGGATAGCTAAGACAGATAATACAGATTCGATAGGAGTATGTGAAGGCATTCTTGTTAAAGCAATAAATTACGGTACATTAACGATGAAGAATACTATTTCAAAAGGTGGTTCATCGAAGGGGAAAGTGAACAGTATTTCGTTTTCGGTTTCAAATAATACATACGAAGATGTAGCCTATGCTATATTCGACAATGGATATGGTTTGAACAAAATCGAGCATATAAACGAGGATATCCCTATGGTTTACATCCGTCATGACGATGAAAGCTTCGCTATTGCGACAATGGGCGAGGGGACAAGGATGTTTGACCTTTGCTTTAAGGCAAAGACAACGGGAAGATATACCTTAAGCGTGAAGCCTGAAGGAGAATTCAGATACCTGCATCTCATCGACCGCCTGACTGGTGAAGATATCGATATGTTGAAAGAACAAGAGTATTCGTTTGTGGCATCGATTTCCGATAACGAAGAACGTTTCAGTGTTCTCGTTGATGAAAACGCGGTGTCGGATAACGATGTTTTCGCGTTCCAGAACGGCGACGACATCATCGTTAGCGGCGAAGGCGAACTCCAGATATTCGATGTCTTGGCAAGAATGGTTTCAAGACAACGTATTAATGGTGTAACTGCAATTCGAAAACCTGATAAAGCCGGGGTTTACATCTTAAGGTTGAAGGGAAGTAAGGTTAAATCACAAAAAATTGTTGTCAAATAATTAGAGAGGGATTGTCATGAAAAAGATTATATTTGCTTTGGTTTTAATGATGATGGCTGCATTGTCGGCTAATGCGCAAGACGATTTTTTCAGAAGTGAAGACGGTTACCGCGGCACACCTGTGCCGGGTGTCGACGAGCCTTTGGTTCCTCACGGACCGTTAGGTGGAGCTTTGGATCAGGATGCTGCGCCGCTGGGTTCAGGGCTGCTGGTGCTGACGGCATTGGGGGCAGGCTATCTGGTGCGTAAAAAGCACTAATAAACTTTTTAAAATAATTGAATACAAATTCAAAAAGTTTTGTGTCTTTGCAGCGGAATCTTATTAATCGCTCACATCGTTTAAATCGAAATACAGAAGTCTGGTTTTGTCATTGACATCGGCTTCGTTTAGGGGTATGAAGCCGTTTTTCTGATAAAACGGAATCGCTTCGTAATAGGCGTCGACGGTGAGAAAACGGCAACCTGTCTGATTGTAAAAAGCGAAAAAAGTCTTTATGAATTTAATCAAAAGAGAGCCAAAATTCTTTCCCTTCATACATTTCGAAACTGCAAACCGTCCTATTTTAACTGAAGGATAGCTCTTTAATCGTTTGCGATTGTTAAATCGTCTGCTAAACCTGTAAGGGGCTAAAAAAGAAAAATCCATTTTAAAAAAGCGCAAATTATTGATTTACAATAACTTACAAAGATTTTGCAAAAAATAAAAAGTACAAAAAAGTTTAATTTGCTTGTATTTTGCTTTAATTAATCTTTAAAAAAGCGCAAGAAAAGTTTAATAAAAGTTTAAATAATACAAATTTTGCTTGCATAAAACGGCCTAAAAGCTTTATTCTACAACCATTTAACGTTTTTTAAACGGCGGCGCAAAACCGTTTAAACAGCAGCCAAAAACATATAAAAAAGCCTCCTGGATTCACCGTCTGGAAGGCTTTTTTATTGCCGCCTATTTTGACCTAAAATTGCGTTGGATATTCAAATGGATATTCAAATGGATATTCAAAATCGCGCAAAAAACGCTTCGAGTTACCCCCTTTAATACATGTTTTAACATTGAGTTGACCCCCTTAATACAAAAAAAACACCCGAGTATTTTAAATATAGGCGTTGAAATTCAATAAATTACGCTTGGTTATACGCAAAAAACAGCTTCCCATGTGTATTTTGTACTAAATGCTATAGAGTTTGTCGTATAATTTTTGCAGCCTTGCATCACTTAAATCTGTAAGTGATAATACTGGTGTTTTGGTGTTTAGTACTTCGGTTGCGTAATCATGAATGTTGATATTTAATTCATTCGCCCTTGCATGGATGGATTTATACATTTCTTTTCGCCATTTATCTGGATCCACTCTCTTTAAGCTGCTCCTATTCATTGCAACTTGTTGTTTCAACCATATAATAGCTTCTTCAAATCTATCTTTCGGCAGTAATTGATACTTTGTAATTTTAAACTTATTATAAAATGAATTATATGTGTGTCTATACGATTGTTTATCCCCTGTTTTTTCAGAGGCTATTTTCATAATAAAATCCCTTATAGTTTTTGCTTGTTCATCGGTTATATATTTAGCTTCATCATACTTAACTTCTGTTGTATGAACAATCTTTTTAGTTACAAGGTTACCTGCAACTTGTATGTTATAATTACCAATAATAGTTTGCCGTGTTTTACCCATATATTATTTGCTTGATATTATAGAAAGTAATTTGTCTATTTGGGCATCTTTTGCTTGAATCTGAGATTGTAAAATATCAATCTGGTTATCTTTATCTTGTAGCCTTATTTTCAATGTATCTATTTGGGACTCCAAGGAACGGATTTTGTCTAAAGACTTTTTGTCAATACTATTATCTATTTTATTATTATTACCAACTTGAATATTATTATCCCCGGTTATTGATTGTTTGTTACTGGATATCATTTCACCATCGCCAGTCATCAACCATCCTTTATTAAGCTCCGGATAACGTAGAGCGATTTTCTGTAATTTTTCTGGTGTTATTGACTGTCTAATATTGTTAACATAGCCATTAGCCAATCCACATTCCCGTTCAAACTTAGCTTGTCCAATTCCAAGATAAGATATAAATTTTTTTAAACGCTCTTTAACCATTTGATAATCATTTAGTTAATATGGTGTTAAAAAATAATTAGAATAATTTTCTAATTTTTTGTAAATCGTACAGAAATATTTTCTATTTTTGCAGTGTTGTTTATGATAAACAGCGCGACAAAATTAAACAAATAAATAATACGATGAGAAAAAAAATAGAACTGACCGATCGCGACGCCCGAAAGAAGATAAGGGAAACCTTCGGCGTGTCGTCGATGAGCCTCTCATTGGCACTCAACTTCAAACGCAACAGCGACAAGTGCGTGAAAATGCGCAAAATGGCACTCGACAATGGCGGTGTGATGCTTCAGGAAGCAAACTAACAATTAAATAGGTATAACATGAAAACACTAAAAACTATCGGAACAGTTATGATGCTCGCTGGAATGGGTCTAATGCTCACCTCGGTTGACGACAGTGAAACGCAGATCGCGCAAATTCTTATAGGCCTTGCGGCATTCGCCACCGGTGCATTTTTGGCAAAGGCCTATGACTTCCAGCAGAAAGGAGTAGAGAAATGAGAGAGATAATGATAAAAATGATTGAGAACTACGATGCCGAGATACAGCAACTCAAAGATTCGATCAAGGCAAAGAGGATTTGGAATCCGTCGCACGAGCTATATAAAAAACTGACATGGCTTGGAGCCAAGCGCGAAGCTGTGTCAGAAGTTCTTGCAGAATATGACAACGGTATGTTTTAATTAAACAAATAAGATGCAGTATTATAATAATGTATTAACGGTGGAAGCGCGATGGATGATTGACCAAGGCATTATATCAAGGTCAAACTACCAAAATCTAACCCAACGCCACGATATCACCGTTGTACGCCGCGCCTGTGCCGGCACGCCTGCGCTGGTGGCGTTTGAGAGCCTGCCAGAGCGCTTCAAGACCAAGGTGCTGCAGCTGGTTCCGGATCCATACAAGACCGCCAAGACAAACGCCGTTGAGGAGTGCATCGAGGCATCGGCTGAGATAGCTGAGTTTTTCGACACCTATAAAGTTGGCGACAAAGGTCTCCAGCCCGACAAACGCCGCGAGTATTACGCCAACGCGGTTATTTTCGAAGGCATCCGCAAGCTCATCGCAAACCGCAGGGCAAAACGCGCAGCCCTCGGCCACACATCGACGCGTTTCTGGGATGAGATATCGGAGTGCGTGCAGTCGCTCGACACGAAGATCTATCCGCAAGCCCTGCCTGCCAACGCCCGGAGCCTTGAGCGCAAATACAAGCGTTATATTGACGAAGGCTGCGAGAGCCTCATCCACAAGGCTTACAAGGCTCAGAACCGCAACGCCGCCAAGGTGGTTGACAACAACCAGCAGAGCGCGTTGGCGGTACTGATGAGCGACCCTCGAAACCTTGACAACGAACAGGTCTCTTATCTCTATAATATGCTCGCTGAGCAGATGAATTGGAAGAAGATAGGCTCGGGGACTGTTGCCGTTTGGCGCGAAAAGCTCGACGACGTGATATACGCACGCCGCCACGGTGCCACGGCATATCGCAATAACAAGGCGATGCAGGTTAAACGCCAAGCCCCTGACTATCCTCTCCAGTTCTGGACGATGGACGGTTGGGATGCGGAGCTGCTGTATCAGAAGACCAACGACAAAAACGTGACGGTGTATCACAACCGCCCGACGATTGTGGTGGTACTGGACGCCTGCTGCAAGTACCCGATAGGCTACGCCATCGGCGACCGCGAGAACCCGGAACTCATCAAGGAGGCTCTCCGCAACGCAGCCAAGCACACAGCCGAGCTGTTTGGTGCGATGTACCGCACGGCGCAGCTCCAGTCGGACAACTACGCCATCAAGAAGATGATGCCGACTTATACCGGTATGGCGGAACACGCCACGCCAGCAGCTGTGAAAAACGCAAAAGCCAAAATCATTGAGCCTTGGTTCAACTACTTCAACAAAAAATACTGCCAACTTCAGATAAACTGGTCGGGCTTCGGCGTGACGAGCCGCAAGGAGCTTCAGCCGAACTCCGACTACCTCAACAAGATGCGTCACAACTTCCCGGACTGGGACGGCGTTTGCGCACAGCTTGTGAGGTTTATCGAGGCGGAACGCGCCCAGCTCCACGATGAGTATATGGCACGTTTCGAGGAGATGCCTGAGACACGCCGCGCGGCTCTTTCATACGAGCAATATCTGATGCTCTTCGGAGCCACCACAGGCCAGCGCAACCTTCTGCAGGGCAGCGGCCTGAAGGTCACCATCGGCGGTGTGAAGCACGACTACGACTGCTTTGATCCGAACTTCCGCAAATATGCTTCACAACGCTGGGAGGTGCGCTATGATCCAGACGACAAGAGCAAGGTGCTGGCGGTGAGTGAGGATGAGACTTTGCGCTTCCTGTGCGAGGAGAAATACGTACAGCCTATGGCGTTGGCCGACCGTAAGGAAGGCGACGCGGAGCAGCTGCGCCGTGTGCTTGACTTCAACAAGCGTCAGGAGCACCGCATAGCCAACCAGCTCGGCGACTACATGGAGACAGCAGCCGGACTGCTCGACGATACCAAGGCTCTCGACACGCTTCAGAAGCTCATGATAACCGACTCCAACGGCCAGCACAAAGACAGGCGCAACGACGCTCGCCTGGCGATCAAGGCGAAAGAGGTGTTCGAGCCGGTTGAAGTTGAAGATAATTATTGGGAAACTTACTAAATACTAAAAATTAAGTCATTATGGAAAACATCAGAAAACAGAACATCGTCAACGCGCTTCGCGACTATTGCGACCGCTACGACTCACAAAACAAGGCTGCCAACTCGCTTAAGAACGTGTCGGCTGCCACCATCAGCCAGATGCTTAACAACAACTGGGAACTGATAAAAGACGACATGTGGCGCAACGTGGCGGCGCAGATCGGCTACAAGGAGGAGAAATGGGAGGCTGTGGAGACTCGCGGCTTCAAACGCCTTAACAAGTATCTTCAGGACGCTCAAGACAATTCGCTGGTGATGGCCATCACCGGTGATGCTGGTACCGGGAAGACGTTCACCATCAAAAACTACATAGCCAACACCAGACAGGCTTATCTGTTGTGCTGCAACGAGTACTGGAACCGCAAGATGTTCCTTTCGGAGCTGCTCACATCGCTCGGACGCGACTACACCGGCTTCACTGTCGGCGAGATGATGCACGAGGCGGTGCGCACACTGAAGATGCAGGAGTCGCCGCTTCTGATACTCGATGAGGCCGACAAACTGAGTGACCAGGTGCTATACTTCTTCATCACGCTATACAACCAGCTTGAGGATGAGTGCGGCATCGTGCTTTGCGCCACCAACCACCTCTGCAAGCGCATCGAGCGAGGCATCAAGCTCAACAAGAAAGGTTACAACGAGATCTGGTCGCGCCTTGGACGCAGGTGCATTGAGCTGAAGGGTGTGTCGGCTGCCGACATCACCGCCATCTGTGAGGCCAACGGCATCACGGCATCGGATGCCATCGACAATATAATTAACGACTCTGAGGGTGATTTGCGCCGCGTACGCCGCAAAATCCATGCAACGCTCGGACAGATGAGAATGACCGCTTAAACAGTGTTAAAATGGCAATAAAACGCGCTTTGACGGTTAACGACATCCGCGACTACAAGCCGCAGGTGCTTCCTTTTGAAGGGGAGTGGCTTGCGTCAATCGGCTGCCCGGAGATAAAAGGCGGATGGATTATCTGGGGAGGCTCGGCAAACGGAAAGACACGTTTCGCCCTGCAGCTGGCTCGGTACATGGCGCGTTTTACTCGCGTGGCTTACGACTCGCTCGAGGAGGGATTGTCGCTGTCGATGCAGAAGGCCATTGAGGATGTTGGCATGTCGGACGTGAAGCGGTCGTTTGTGCTGCTCGACAAAGAGACTGTGCCGATGCTCCGTGAGCGTCTTGCGAAACAGCGCAGTCCACAGGTTGTGATAATTGACTCGCTGCAGTACACCGGTTTGACCTACAAGGATTATACCGGGCTTATCAACGAGTTTCCGCACAAGCTGTTTATCCTCGTGTCGCACGCCGACGGCAGAGACCCTCGCGGCAACGTGGGCAAGGCCATCAAATACGATTCATTTGTGAAGATTTACGTTGAAGGTTACAAGGCGTTTGCGCAGTCGCGCTACGGTGGCGGAGAGCCGTTTGTGGTGTGGCAGAAAGGCGCAGACGCTTATTGGAACGGAAAATAAAACAACCATTAAAATGAAAACACCAGGACATAAAATAACATGTGTGATTTGCGGCGGAACCTACGAGGAATATGGCAATAACGCCTGGCCAGTTGATAAAGGCACCTGCTGTGACATGTGCAATAGTATGATAGTAATACCAGCAAGAATCAAAAAAGCATTCGACCATGGAAACAAAGATTAAGAACAGCGGTATAAGCGATGCACAGCGCAGAAGCCTGTTTCTCAACTTCAAGGCTCTCGGTCTTGACGATGATGGCCGTCACTACTTCATCAGCGACTTCACCAGAGGCAGAACCAGCAGCTTGAAAGACCTCGGCTATATCGAGGCGCAGGATCTGCTCCGCTATCTGCAGGAGCTTCGTCGCAACCCACAGGAGCGCAAACGCCGTGATGACCTCGACCACAAACGTAAAGGCGTGATGCGTGCCATCGGTCGCTATCTTGACCTCTGCGGCATACAGCACACCGCCGAATACATCAAAGGCGTGGCGGTTCGCGCAGCAGGTCTGGTACCGACCGAGGTGAACCACGACTTCAACCGTATCGACGGTGCGACGCTCACAAGGATTTACAACGAGTTCTGCAGGAAGCAGTCAGTTGTGAAAGTGAAAGGTGACATACCGGGGATTTGTTTGAATTAAACGAAAGAGATATGGAAAATAGCAAAGACAACGGATACAGCAAACAGGATGACCACAATCCGTATCCGGAAGAGTAAGACAAACAGTACCCCGTGACGTTCTTTGCCGCATTCCGGGACTGTATAAGCGGCAGGAGGCGACAGGCAATTAACTAAATGGATAGTCCACGTGAATTTTTTGAGGGTTCGATTCCCTCCGCCTCCACACGGTAACTAAATGTTAAACAATTAAAAACTAAGTACAAATGAATTACTACATCGAAAGACCCAACACATGGAGAGCGGCCAACCGCAAGTGTGCCGAAATCCAAGAGTTCGTTAACCAGTTTAAGAACTGCCTGATTTATGACGAAAAATCACGCGATGCGTTGATTAAGGAAATCCGCGACAAGGTTGAGGAATTGAACAATGCCTATCCGCGCACGAAGAGACTGAAAGTCGAGTTTTCGCACGGCGATTACATCTCATGCTACCCTGACGAAAGAGGAGTTGACGAATATGTCTTCGCCATCAATATACATCCAGTAAAGAAAACCTACGGATTTGGAGAAACAGGAGGTGAAATATGAGTACAAAACGCATGAAGGTGGAGTTCGCGACAATCAGAGTCGCAGGCTATATGGACAGTAAACAAGTCACCAACGCTGTAACCTATAAAATTATGGCTATCAACGCTGCCGATTTTGATGCGCTTGTCGAGAGAGAGCGCAAGCATGTTGAGGCCGAAATACAGTCGGTACTTAACCATGCCGAGGCAAAAGCCAAAGTAACACAAAAGGAAAAGAAATACATTGATGGTATAGTACAATCCAATAAACCAATTAATAACAATTAAAAACTAAGTTAAAATGGCAACAAACATTGATTCATTATTCTACAAACTTGGTAGAACACAAAAAGTTAAATTCATTGACGACCACATTGATTTAGCATCCTCTTATGCGATAGCAAAGTATGTTAAATCCTATCTGTTCGATGTGTTGGCAGAGGTTAACCAGAAAATGATTGTATCGTATTTGCGTGAAAAAGGATATAAGGTTGAACCACTGAAGGAAGGGGACGAGAAATGATAACTTTTGGCATAGCAATAGTGACCCTTATTTTGGGTTTTGTGATTGGCTGGAACATCGCAGGATTCATCGCTTACGATGATGGCATTTATGACGAAAAAAAGCACTGGTACATGCACGCCCATAATTGGGGGTGTTGTGCTGAAAAATATATGGATAACGAATAACTTAAAATAATAACACCATGTCAGAGAAACAAACAGTAGAAATGACTGCAGCGGAACTTGACGAGTACAATAAGTTCAAGGAAGAGAAGGCTAAAAAAGAAGCCGAAAAGCAAGCAGCCGAACAACGCAAAGCTTATCGCCAGATGGTTGATTCATCAGACATCAAGGATAAGAAAAACAATATCCTTGATAATTTCAAGGCAATTCTGGAAATGAAGAATGAGTTGATGATGACCAAAGACGGACAGTTTTCACACACATTCACCAACTCAAAAGGAACCAAGCGCATAACGCTTGGAGTTTACACGCTCGACAACTATACTGATACCGTGGAAAACGGCATTGCCATGGTTAGAGAGTATATTGAGAGCCTTGCCACCGACGACAAGACGAGAATGCTGGTCGATTCGGTTCTGCGCCTGTTGTCGCGTGACGCTAAAGGCACTCTCAAGGCGAGCCGTGTTATGCAGCTCCGTAAAATTGCCAACGATAGCGGAAACGCACGTTTTCTGGAAGGCGTGAAGATTATTGAGGAGTCGTACAACCCCACGCCGAGCCGCCAGTTTATCCGTGCCGAGATCAAAGATGAGAATGGCGCATGGAAATCGGTGCCATTGGGAATGACGGAGTCATGATACCTTACATCACCAACAATCACGAGGTATGGGCTATCTGCCCGCAATGCGGATATGAATACGACAGACGCGTTTGGGACACATGTCCCAGATGCGCCGGTCGCAAATTGAAAAACACCAGTAACAATGCAAAAAATGGACTTGACAGAAATAATTAACGAGGCTCTGAAGCTGCCCCAAAAAGACAAAACAAGGCTTATTAATGCCGTTCTCGAGTCAATGAACGGAAAGAAAAGCGACGGCTTTGTCTATCCTGTATTCCGTGCGCTTGAAGATTTCAAAGCCCGGTACAAGGAATATAAAGGCACCGATTACACCGGCACCAAGGCGGATTTCAGATGGATGAAGCAGCTGCTCGAGCAGATACACCAAAAGACAATAGAAGGTCAAAAGGAAGACACTGTTGTTATAACCCCCGACACTCTGATAAGCAATTTAAATGCCTTTCTAAAGGCTGTTAAACAGCTTAAAAACACTTGGTACTTTGACAACCGTTTCACTCCTGAAGGGTTGGTGAAGGATTTTGAGAAGATATATGGCAACCTGAAACAGAACAACAGCTATGAACGGGCAAAACGCGCTTGCGATTATCTCTAATGAGACATTGTCACCGGCATCGCTGTCACAGGCTGTGCGTGAAGCAGGTGTTGTAACGGTGCGCCAATCGATTGAGAGCGGGTTCCCATCGATCAACAAGATTGTCAAGGAACTCGGCTACAAAGAGACCGCCGTTCTGATGGTGGCGCACATTGTGAAGCTTGAGACAATGCTCAATGTGTCGCGACCGATGCAGCCTGAAGCGATGGCTGAAGTCGCCAAGGGTGTAATTGACGCTTGTTTGGAGAGCGGCATCAATGTCAACGCCGCTGATATTGAGATTGTGTTCAAACGAGCCCGACAAGGCGCATACGGCGCGTTTTACGGCGGCATCGGCTGCCAGGATGTGGTGGGCTGGTTTAACGACTATATCAGCGAGAAAGCCGAAGAATATGTGCAATACAACATCGAGAAGTTGCAGGAGTACGACAGTGGTGCCGAGAGAGCTTATGACCGCGCCAAGGCGAAAGACAGGGAGGCGCACCAGGCAGCTGCAGAATATTACAAAACTACAATAGAAAAACAGAGACATGAGCAATAAAACAAAACTAATTGAGATACCTGAGGACGCGAAGGTGTTTGACTTCGACCCTATAATTGAGGTTTGCGGTGAGTGCGCCGGTGTCGGTCTGGTCAAAGGTGTATTCGGAGACCGCGAGTGCGCCTTATGCAAGGGTACAGGTAGGATAATTAAGACAAAAACTGTGATAATAGACATCAAGCCTTATAAGTAATGAGAAAAAGCAGGGCTGCGATAATAAAGGAAGTGTGCAAAATCGCCGAAGAGCATTACGAGTCGGGAGACCAGTCGAAATGCTACGCGGCGGTCTGGCGTAATTATGTGTACCCACGATACAGGATACACTACCGCACTTTTCTTGAATACATATCAGTCCCTGCGAGCGAGATCAACCGGATTCTTGACGAGCATAAAGACACTGAACCCGACAATCAGCTGAAGCTGTTTGAAGACTGAAAAAGCCTCCGATATTTCGGGGGCTTTTTTATTATATGTGGTCTCGTATATGACCGCTCTCAAGCGAATATGTCACGTCAGGAACATCGATGTAAATGTCATCATCATCGAAGTCGGCATCGACACTGCATCTGAGCGTTATCTGGTGATAAAAATAATACTCTGATATCACTGGCACATCCTGATACAGGCGGAGAGGCCCGAAAGGTTTGCCTGGTCTGATTTTGTTTAAACAGCGTTTAACCACCTTTAAATACTGAATATATTTCAAGCCGTCATCCTGGTGTTCCGCAAAGTTTTCTGTATCGGCTCCGAATTCCTGGACACAGTGCAGATAAATATAGCACAGCCCTTGGTCGTAGTCGATGTTGTAGTCGAAAAATATTGCAGGGTTGAAGAACTCGAAAGCGCCAGGCGATGACGGCTGACCCATATATATGTCGAATGTCTTAGGGGCTTGCACGCCTGCATTGGCAAACTTTTGCGTATTGGATGTCAGAACATCCTGAATCTTTTTGAAAACTCTGTTCATAATTCTATTTTAATGCGCGGACGATTTCCGCTGTTATCATAAGTTCAATTCGTTTGTTCAATGTGGCCGACTCTCCCATGAAGCGGCGTTGCGGCATTCTCATGTGCCTTGCATGAGCCCTAACTTTCGCCGTGCCGTTCCTGGTTCTCCTTGTGTGCGCCTTCACGTTCTGGATTCCGTCGAATCCCTCGTTGTGGATTTCAGCATACGGTACATCAGTGCCGATGACAACTCTGTCCTTGGATACTGATATGATTCTGATGCTTCTTTTCAGACGTCCGCTGTCAACAAGAACTGCGCCTTTCTGACGCTTTGCACCTCCGCGCCTTCTGGTTTTGCGCTTCTTCCACGCCTCTTTGCCTTCGTCTTTCCATGCCTGTTCCTGAAACCGCTCCTTGCTGAAATTCACCGCTTCGGTGGCGACGCGTTGAGGTATTGTCTCAATAGCTGCAGTCAGATCGTCAACCAGTTTAGAGAAATCTTTCATATCAATACGACAGCTCTACGTTTCTGATGGCTCTCAAAAGAATCTGCGAGAAATAATCCGATATCTGGTCACCGCCCATGTTTTTAATCTCATCGCCTTCAGGCACGATATTGCCCTTGTTAAGCGCATCGATGTTGATGGTAATGTTGCGTATCTGCTGTGCGCTGCCGACCACCTTGCCGGTGACATCTTCGGTAGTCGCATCTGGTGTGTATCCCGGTGATGTCCCATCGCCAGAAGCTTCGGGAATGATATCTTCAGACGCCGGTTTGTTCTCTTCCGCTTCTTCCTGCTTACGTTTAAGGCTGACGTTTCTCCAAGCTTCGGATGTCTCTTTGGCCCGCTGCACACTGTCTGATGCGAACGCCTGTCTGTTAGCCTCGCGTTTTTGCTTGATTTCGTCAATTTCGACGCTTGCGCTGGTTTTGATATCCTGTCCGAGTATTTCCTTCGCCTCGCTGAAATTACCCTTCAGAGCCGCTTTAATGGCTTGTCCGATATTGGAGAAAAGCTGCCCGACATACTGCCCGAACCCTTTTATTCTAAGCCAGAAAATCTGTATGTCGTACCACAGTTCCGTTATTCCGAACTTCCAGTTGTCAACGAATTGTTTGAATGAGTTGACAAGGGTTACCTTGACAGCATGCCATACTGTTGTCCAGCCTTCATAACGCCTGCACAGAACTACAATGGCCCCAACCAACGCTCCAATAGCCGTTATAATGAGGCCTATAGGGTTGGCACTCATGGCAATATTTAATGCCCATTGAGCTGCGGTCAGGACGGCGTTCTTTACCGCGAGCGCGGCGGTGGCTACTGTGGTCGCTATCAACTGACCGTGTACCACCGCCCAAGCTCCGGCAATGCCTATGATAACAGGATACCACTCGGAAATAAAGCCTTTCACTTTTGAAATGGCAGGGATGAGCCAGTTGGTGAAAGCTGCAGCCCATTCACCAACTTTCTTTATAACCGGGAGAAAAGCCTGTCCGATACGTATCATTATATAATGAACGTTGTTAAGAGCTATCTTCCAACCGTCTGTAGATGTCAGACTGTCCTGATAAGCCCTGTTCAACGCACCTTGCGAGTTTGTCGTCGCGTCGATAATGCCGCGAAGTTTCTCTGTGTCTTGTGTCATGACGGCGAATGCCGATGACGCCATCTGGTCAAGGCCCAAGGAAGCGAGTGCCTGTGATTTGGCGGCGTCATTCAATCCGTTCAATCGCGTCGAGAGCTGCTGTATGATGTCCACAAGTGGCAGCATCTTTCCTTTGGAATCGTAAAGGTTGACGCCCAGCTCCTTGAACTTCGAAACCTTTGCAGGATCTGCAAGCGCGCGGAATGCGCCCTCGAGTAATGTTGTGGCTGCTTCGGCTTTCTGACCTTGGGCTGTCAGGAATGCGAATGCTCCTGCAGTCTCTTCCAAAACGAAACCGGCATTCTTTGCCACAGGTACAACTTTAGGAAGATACGATGCGATATCGCCCATTTCGGCGGCACCTTTGTTGAGTGTCGCAAACAAAACATCGTACACGGTATTTATATCGCGTCCGGCTGAATTCATCACGTTGACACCGGCACGTGCCACGGTCGCCACATCCACGAAACCTGCTTTGGAGGCTCGCAATGTCGGCTCGAGAGCTTTCAATGATTGCTCGGTATTGAGACCTGCCGAAATGATTTTGTTGAAGGCATCCGGGACCTCCTGAAGCGGTGCCACATTTCGTCTTCCAATATTCAGAAGCTCGTCACTGAGTTCCGACAGTTTTTCTTTTGAGAGTTGCGCTGTCACGTTGACCTTGGCAAGTCCCTCTTCCCAATTAAGCGCGTCCTTGGCACAAGCCACACCAGCCGTACCCAATGCCATTATTGCTGCAGTAGCAGCCACAATGGGATTCTTCAGCAAATCAAACACACGCCCGAGCAATGGGACTTCGGACATGATATCTTTGACTGAATCGGAAAATTTCTCTTTCAGCGAATGCAGACGAACCTTCATGTCGGCCACATTTCGTGTCAGGCTGTCACGCATTCTAACAAAGGACGTTGAAGCAGCCGTGCTCATGCTTTGGATCTTGTCCTTCATTTCCTTCGTGCTTTTTGTGACATTGTCTCTCGCCTTGGTGAGACCTGTCTTCATTCTGTCCTTGATGTCAAGGAGCAGTTCCACTTTTGATTGTGCCATGGTTATAAGGTTTTGTAAAGGGCTATCTGCTCAAGGTATTGAATGGTGGTGTTAAGCTCGCCGTTCTTTATCATTTCCTTGAGAGACCGCTTGGATTTCACTACCGGTTTGCCCTTATAGTTCAACACGAGGTATTTGTATCCTGTCAAGTTATGGAACTTGTTTGCTTTCTTGATGGCGTGCTTCAGACGAAGCTGTTGAAATAATTTTTTAAGTTTTTTCATTTTTTTGTTGTTTGTATTAAAATAATTTCTATTTTTGCAGTGCGGGGGGTGTACCGAAAGGAGCCTCCCGTTCCTTTTTATAAATCCATTTCAAATATTATACAATCATACTCAACACAGATTATCTTGCTGAATTCCAGATATTGCCCATCATGTAACTTTTCAAGTCCATTATATCTTTTGATGGCTTTTTCTAATATTTCCTGGTCAAATCCGCCATTGGGATAATGTAAAACCGCAATCTCTGTAGTTTTCTTGGATGCACAATGCTTGAGTCCGCGGAGTATGTTGTTTTCGGTGACCGTCTCGCAACTTGCTATCTCAAAACTGCAATTATCCCATAAACCTTCTGTAAATCTTTCACCGATTACATTACTTTTTTCAGCGCCGAAAATAACAGAACGACCTTTTTTGAATCCAGCTTTTTGAACGTCTTTTTCATAAGTCCCTTTTGCTTTGTCGAAATTGTGGTCTTTATGCGTGGCCTTGAGGCCTCCATTCCCCCAGTCAAAATCGACATCGGTATAGTCTTTGTCAGCTTTGAGCCTCTGGTACTCTTGAGCGTTGTCGAGAATACGTCTTACCTCCTCCCGGGTCGTTTCCTTCAGCTTGTATTCATACTCTTTCGGCAGACGCTTGAAATAGGCGTGTCCGGCAGGGAACGCTATGCCATGTTTACCGAAGTTGATCTGGAACATCTTAGGCACTTGTGGCGGTATGATTTTCTCGCTCGGTGTCTCCTTGGCGGCTGACGACGGAAGCTGTATCACCTCACACCTGCAGCCCCATCCGTTAGGTGGCATGTAGATGTCCCAGAACGGGTCATCGACACGTTTCTTCACGCCGTTGAGCCTGGCGTGGTCTTCGCGTGTGTTGCTGTCCATCACCGCCTGGTACTGGAGCATCGGCATTGCCTTGGCGTTTCTCTTGAACTCGTTCCACCGGGCGCCACACTGGCTTGCGGCTATTGCCTGGTTGTATTCGGTGCGCAACCAGTTGCCGTTGTATTTGGCATCAATCTCCTCCACGGCTTTTCGGAATTCCTCAAAGCTTCTTATCCTGTCGCCGTCGCGCAAGGCATCGGTCATATCGCGAAGCTCATGATAGTTCTTTGCCGCCGAGAAACTGTAAACGTTTTCCGTTATCTTTGCCAGCGTCTCCCAGTCCGGGGAGTTGTATGCCACGTCGTTTATCCCCATTCCATAGCCTTTTTTGACAGCCCCAATCAATTGCGAAGCTGTTGCTCTCAACAAATCCATTTGGACATCGGTTGAGCCAGTCTCGTATATCTCGCGTGCGGCTCTCTCGATGGCTTCAGCGACATCCTTTGACACGGATATACCGGCAGCTATCGGCAAAGTGCCACAGCATGGCGATGGTGGATATAGCATGGGAAGCAGGGCTTCACCCTTTCCTTGCTTCCCTAACGAAAATTTTCCGAAAGGTTATCCGTCTGGAAAGGGTTCTCTTTCACCCCGGTTATCGGAATGTCGAAGGTTTTGCTCACCCATTCCTGGTCTATTTCATAATGCTGCAGCGCGGTGTTGACTATATCCCAATGCTCCTTAAGCGTCAGCTCGCTGCCATGGTCAAACTCGAAATAGTCTGTCTTCGGGCTGATGCCGTATCCCCAATAATCCAGAATCGGGAAAAGCTGGTCGTTGACGACAAACTCCACCAAGCGGCTGTCGGCCTGTGCGAGCTTCTCGTCAAGGTTGCGTTCATGAACCTCGCTCTGGCTCCTTGAACTGCCGTTATCGGTCACCATGGTGCCACCGACTATAGCTTTTGATATCTCGTTGTCGAGAGCGTCTATCTGAGCCTTGTACACCTGGAACGAGTCGCCACCGGTGAACGGCTGTATGTTTAGTGAAGTGCCTTCAGGAAGCACGGCTGTTGCCGCCTCCCCGAGAGCCTGCAGCATCTTCTGAACCTTGGCGACATTGGCGTCATCCGTCTTGTTTGTTGTGGCATAGATGAGAGGCATGCCGTATCGCTCTGAGAACTCGGCCCACGACTGCTGCGCGTTGCGTTTCCATATCAGCCCACCGCAGATGTCTGCCATGATGCCGAGATCTTCAGGCTCGCCGAAGCGCACAATATTGTTTTCAAACCCGGTTGAAATGTCGATATATTTGTCGCCTCCGACCTCAAGATAGACACGTTGCAGTCTTCCGCACACATTGCGCCTTGGTACCAATCGCCAATCCATGCTGGCGGAGTTGACAAGTTCAAGGATGGTGTATCCTTTGGTGACACACTCAAGCCCCTTCTCCATGAAGTTATAGAACCACTTCTTTTGAAGCATCTTTGTCTTTCCCTCATCGACCTCTCCGGTCTTGATGTCCTTGACGGAGAACTTGCGGCTTGTTGTGGCCGCTTTGCGAAGTTCCGACTGCGCTATGAAATGACCGTCGGCCTTAAGGTTTTCGTACAAATCCTGCAGCACGTAGTTGCGCGGGTTGGTCGGGTCTTCCGCCATCTTGAGCGCGTTGCGCCATTTCCTGATTTCAGCGCGGCTTTTGTCCTTGAATTCAGATATGATGGCAGCTACGATGTCGCTGTCCTTTTTTACGGCTTTCGTTTGTCGTTTGTCTTTGCTCATAATCAATACTTGTTAAAATTCTGCTTATAGCGTGATACGATTGATATGTCACTCTTGTAATCGTCATCGCCAAGCTGCGGAAGATCACTCTGCAGTGTGCCGTCACCTACAGCCTTGAGCCAATCAAGAGCGTCCTGATAGCGTTGTGCGCGGAGTTCCGGAATCTTTCTCGGTGCCCGTTTGCTCCATAGATGGTAAAGAGCGATGTCGATGGTTATCATCACAATGAACAGGTCGCGGTCGTCACCTGTTGCGGAAAATATGGTTCTGCAGTCGTAACGACCGCCGATATACTGTTTAATCTGGTCGATGGCCATGCGCTCGGCAGTGCCGAGGTTAGCGTTGCCTTCAGATGAGTCAAGCAGGGACAATATCTCCTGTCTCACCTGTACGTCGTAGTCTGATTCGTTGATGAACATATTAGAATCTGTTTTTGTTACGTGAAATCCTTTCCTGTCTTGATGTGATATGGATGTTACCGATATCGCATCGTTCAAGCGTGTAAAGTTCCTTACAGGCACCGTGAACAGCATCCGGACCGTCATCGTTAGCCTGGCTTCCTTTCTCGAAAGCGAGGAACTGGTCAACCAGACACACCATATCCGGATCGTTCACCAAATCCTCGTTGAATATCATGTTATGACGCTCAAAGTGTCCTGACAGAGACTCAATTCTGTCGAATTTGTCGGCCTTGCCTCGTTTGTCAGCCACCACCGGGATGTAATATCCGCGTTTGTCCCCTTCGAGATCAAAGTCGCTTACAAAGTCATCCATGGCAAACAAGCCCTCTATCTTATATTTGATATTGTATCTGTCGAGATGTCTGTCCTCATACAAGTTATAGAGCCATTCAGCACATTTGGCACGGCTACCGCGACGCAGATATGCGTATATGACATGGAACTGCCTCTTGTATTTGCCTACCAGAATCATTCCTTTGAAGTCACCGGCATCTTTATAGGAAAGGTCGCCATAGAAACACAATGCATCGTACTGGCCAAGCGGCAGCATCTTACCCCAGATGATGTCCTGGTGCTTGAATATAGTGCCGTCTTCAATGTGCTTGTGCATATATTCGCGCATGAACGACCTGTATGGTGTGGTGTTGAATTTGTTTCTCCAGTATTCGGCTGAAGTCTTTTCAGGCCATTCTGGTTCAAAAGTGTTGAGGTTTTTCACCGCACACACTGTCATCACTTCGAAAACGTCTTCGTCGCCTGTCTGCTTGGCTTTGGCCTTGGCTTCGATGAAGTAGTTCTTCAGACGGTTGGTGATAGACTTCTTGTGGAAGTTGTTATTGGCATATATGAAACGCTCCGTGCTGTCGTTGTCGCTGTCGAAGCATCCCCACACATCCTCGGTGATGAAATCAACCGCCTGGCGCATGAGCCTGTCGTTGTTCACATGGCGTTTGTTGTCAACATCATCAACCACTATATAGTCGGGTCTGTTTTCTTCATCACGTGCGCCGCGCGGATTTTCAAGAAAACCCAACGACATGAAGTGTACGCCGTCCGATGTGGAGAAATCGCCTTCAGCCCAGTCCCCGTATTGGTAGCGGTTCCCGTAATCCCTGATTAAACGCTGGTTAAACTGTATTTGAGCCTGTATGTCGCTAAGCAGCTGTGCGGCCTTGTCGCTTGTCTCACCGACAAGGAGCATGAATTTGAGGTCGTGAAGTGCAAGATACAGATAGAGAGGGATGCCCATGTCGATATGGACTGACTTGGCGGCCGAGCGGTACCATTCAGCCATTATCTTGATGCGCTTGTTCTTTATTATCTTTTTGGCGAGAGCCTTGTGGAACCAAGCGCACGGTTTTTTCGCGTAGTTTGGGAAATAGTATTCGAACCACTTGATGTAGTCTTTCTCAAGGGCTTTCATACGTTTGGCCTTTTGAGCTTCTGTCTCTACATCATCTATGGTGCGTATGCTCAGAGCCTTACTCTTGACTCTTTCCCAATGCGCGAGGGCTTGTTTCTCTGTCCTGATGGCACCCATTATTCAATTGTTGTGTTGTTAAGCTTCTCTGCGATGAACAAATCTTGGTATTTGGTCATGGTTCTGATGAGTTCCGGGGAAAGCTCTGCATCAAATCTCATGCGAGTCTGAAGCCAGTTGTTGTAGGCTGAAAACACCTCAATGATGGTTACGACGTTGGTTTTTTTGTCAAGCTTTTCGATCGATGCGGCTATCTTGGCGAGATCGTCTGGAGTCCAGTTTGCATCATCAAGTCTCTCGCTGACCTTCTTCAGCATCTTGGCTACTATCTCCTGTCGTGAAACTGTCTTGGCGGCTCTCATCTCCTCCCAGTTCTCTTTACGGCTCCATGCGCTCACTGTTGTCTCCGACACGTCGAGACGCTGTGCTATCTCTTTTTGCGGCAAGCCCTGCATATAGTAGAGCTTTGCAAGTTCCCTTTTCATTTCGGATTCTTTTTTCGTCATGTTTTTTGAATTGAAATTTTGTGCAAAAGTCGCCTATATATCATTGATAGAAAAAAAGTTGGAAGTATTACTGCACTATTTTTTAATAGGTGGGATAATGTTCGGACTTTTGCATCGTGTTTCAACGAAAAGCTATGAAAAACGAACTGAAATTATATGGCGAGATCTTCCCGGACACCGAGAATTCGGCCGCACGGTTTATCGAGAGGCTGAACGGAGCTTGTGAGGGCAGTAATGATGTGATCAACCTGCATATTCACTGTTATGGCGGCAGCGTGATTGAAGGTAATCTGATATACAATGCCATAGCACAGTGCAAGAAGCCTGTTGATGTGTATGTTGACGGCTTGGCGGCAAGTATGGGCAGCGTGATAATAATGGCGGCCAGAAAGATATATATGGCCAAGAACGCCTTCCTTATGGTTCATGCGCCTTCAGCCTGTGTCGTCGGAACTGCCGAAGAGATGGAAAAAGAGGCATTGTTGCTGCGCAAGATGGAAAATGTCTTGATAGCGGCATACGCCAAAAGAACCGGCAATAAAGAAGACGATATTAAGGAATGGATGAAGGGTGACAACTGGTTCTCGGCTGAAGATGCTCTTCTGGAAAACTTGTGCGATGGGGTCGTTGACGTGTTCGATGCCGACATCCTGCCAAAAGACGTGGAAATCACGAAGCTGTCTGCAAGCGCACTGATGCGGCATGCGGCTTTATTTAATAACCTAAATAAACATCAAGAAATGGACAAAAAAAGTCTTATTGAAAAATTCGGGCTCACCGGGGTGACACCCGACTCATCGGATGCTGAAGTTATGGCGGCACTCGAGGCGAAGTTCAATGAGGGCACCAACGGAAAGAAGGTGGCTGAAGAGGAACTCGCAAACATGAAAAAGAAACAGATCACAGACGCGGTCAGTGAGGCTATCAAAGCCAACAAGATCCCTGAGAGCCAGCGTGCCAACTATGTGGCTATCGGCGAGAAAAACGGTATAGAGACACTTACCTCTATCCTTGGCGAGATCAAAGTGGCACAGCCTTCGATTATCGGAGCTCTCGGCAAACAAGGCGGCTCGCCATCCAATGAGCGCGACAGCTGGGACTGGGAAAAGTGGCAGGCGAACGACCCTCGCGGGCTTGAAAAGATGAAAGTTGAGGATCCTGACAAATTCAAGGCATTGTATGATGCCAAGTATTCAAAATAACAAAAACACCAACAACATGAAAAAATTCTTTGCATTAATCCTTGCGGTGGTGGTTAACTGCATTTTCGGCGCGACATTGGCTACAGCAGCTGGCGCGGCACCTGTTCTCGGAGCGGTGGCGCTCAATGCCGTCGGATGTATCCACATGTTGCCTGCTGGCAGCCTATTATCAGGTGTATATACTGAAGTGTGGACGGGCCAGATTATTGAAAAACTGCGTGAAGACGAAAAGGGGACATTCCTTGATGGTATAGAGGATTTTAGTGCCTTTGCCGAGAATGATGTCGTTCATCTTGTGGCGGAAGGAGCTGACCCTGATGTACTCATTAATAACACAGAATATCCTATACCTGGGCAGAATCTTAACGATACCGATGTGCCAATTAGTCTTGACAAATTCCAGACCAAGAAAACACCTGTTACCGATGATGAACTTTATGCGATTTCATACGACAAAATGGCAAGTGTGAAGAGACGCCATGGCAAATCCATAACAAATCAAAAACTTGCGAAGGCAATCTATAACATTGCCCCTAATAGCCATACCGCCTCGACTCCAATTGTCGAGACATCCGGCGAGGTTGACAACGGCAGACAGCGTATTACAAGAGCCGATATCATCAAACTCAAGCAATACTTTGACGATATGAATGTTCCGGAGGAGGGACGCCGTCTTGTGTTATGCAGCGATCATGTGAATGATTTGCTGTTGCTTGACCAGGCTTTCAAAGACCAATACCACAATTACAAAACTGGCAAGATTAGCGACATGTATAGTTTTGAAATCTATGAAAGGAACGCTATGCCAGTGTATTCAACAGATGGTACCAAAAAATCATTTGGAGCAATTGCGGGACCAGGGGAATTTCGTGCTTCAGTGGCTTTTTCAACAAGCAGGGTTTGGAAGGCTACAGGCGGAACCAAGATGTACTATCGCGAAGCGGCCACAGACCCGGACTACCAGCAGAATTTAATTAACTTCCGTCATTACTTCAAGGCGGCAAGATTCAAGAACGAGGCTGTCGGTGCAATCATGTCGAAGGCTGTTACGTCACAAAACTGATTTGATTAACCAAGGGGGCTCGGTGCCCCCTACAACTATGTAATATTATGGCAAACAACACAGAATCAACAATGGAGAAAAAAGCTAAGGAATTGATGAAAAAGCTTTCTGTCAACGAGATTTACTCCAATTCCAAGAAAGAGTTCTTCACGTCATACAATCTCGCTGTCAACAGTGAAGACGGTGACGTTTCAAAAATCAAAACATACAAATAACTATGGGAAATTTAAAAGGTGTAGATATACAGCGCGGTGCCATCGGCCCGGCTGTCAACGGTAACAAGGACTCCGTCTGCGGCCTCCTTGCCAATGGCCCTGCTGTGGCCGCTGGTAGCGGTGCCGTGGGTATCGCCCTTGGAGAGACCGTCAAGCTCACATCAGTGGCCGACGCTGAAGCTTTGGGCATCAACGAGGCTTATGACACTACCAACAAGGTGCGTGTTTACCGTCATATTTCGGAGTTCTTCCGCATCTGTAAAGAAGGCACTTTGTACCTGATGCTGTACAGCGGAACTCCGTCAGATGCGTTTGGTAATACATACGGAAAGAGAATGATTGCCGATTCCAACGGCGAAATCAGAGTTGTCGCCATCGCCTATAACCCTGACGAAAACTACGAGCCGACAAACGTGAACGGCATCGACGACAACGTCTATGCGGCCATCTCCGCCGGTCAAGTTTTCTATGACTGGACTTATGAAACGTTCCGCCCATGTCAGATTGTCCTCGAAGGTAGAGGTTATGCGGCTGTGACATCGGCATCAGCTCTCGATCTGCGCAACATCATAATCGGCGGATCCGTGCTGGAGGCGTTCAAGGTCTCTGTCTGTATCGGACAGGACTGGGACTACGCCGAGACACAAAATGCCGTCGGCAAGAAATTCGCTGATGTTGGAACGATGCTCGGCAGTATCGCCTTGCGTCCAGTAAACCACAACATCGGCGAAGTTGAAGGTGGTGACATCTCAAGTGCCAAAAGAGGTATCTGGGTCACAGCCGGACTCAGCAACCATAACAAAATCACGGCAGAGGAATCATCCCTCGAAACACTTGACACCAAGGGTTATATCTTCGCAATCTCCTATACCGGTAGATCGGGTTACTACTGGAACAATGACCACACCTGTACGCCTGTAATCCAGGATAAGGACGGTTATTTCAATGAGTACACCATCAGCTACGGTCGCACCCACGACAAAGCCGTCCGCGAGCTTAGGACTGCACTTCTCCCACAAGTGAAGAGCACACAGCCTGTTGATCCAGAGACGGGTAAGTTGCCTCAAGCCATAGTGGGTTATTTCGACGCTCTCGGCGATGATGTTTTCGCAAGAATGGCTTCATCCGGCGAGATAACACAAGGCAAGACCACAACGGACCCTGACAGTAATTTGCTGGTCATGCCGCGAGAACTGAAGGTGTCGTTTGTCATCGTGCCGACAGGCCAAATCGACGTAATCAAAGGAACTATCAATCTTAAAACAAGTATTTAGTCATGAACGAGACCATTATATCAAGAAAAGGTAAGGCTTACTCCGACGGCGATGTCCATATTGCCATGCTTGGCACTATCGACCACGAGGTGACTAAGATTGACTACGATATGAAACAGGCTCACACGCCGCATTATTCTCTCGGTTCCGTCGACCCGACTAGTTACAGTCAGGGCAGGAAAGAGTACGCATGTTCTCTTGGATTGCGCCTTAAAAGCGCTTCGGCGATTGAGAAGGCTGCAGGTGTTTCGCTTACGGAAATCAAACCGTTCCCAATTGTGGTTGTGGTAGTGAACGAGGAAAACGAAATCATCAAGGATATCCTCACCGTCAAATTCAAAGAGCAGAAAAGAAGCTACGGGGACAAAGACGATGTCGTGTGCGAATATGACATGTTCTGTCTCGGTATACAATTCAATGTTTAAAACATTAGTGTAATGGAAAAAGAAAACACAAAAAAAGCGGCCAAGCTGCCGGAAGGTGTCACAGAAGCTGACATCAAAGCTTTCAAGGAAAAACATGGACAGAACAAAGTTATGCTCGCATCACTGCCTCTTGATGATGACGGCGACGAGTATTTCGATGTCATCATTACAGTCCCGACACGCAAGGTAATCTCAGAGTTCGAGAAATGGGTTGACAAGAACCCTGACAAGGCGAAGGAAATCATGGTCAACGCCTGTCTGCTTACAGGCAAGGAGCGCGTCAAAGCTGATGACGGCTTGTTCCTCGGAGCGTTCGATGCCATCAGCAAAGTAATGCCAGTCCGTACAGCCATCATAAAAAACTTATAGAAGGTTATCCCAGGATTGACTTAGAGCTTGACGGGGATAGCCTCTATCGCGAACTATCCAACAATATAAGAAGGATTGACGCGGCTTTGAGTTTTTTCTTCCACATACCGTTTCCGGAGGAACTCCCTGACGAAGTGTGGATAGAAAAATGGAGGCAGATCGAATGGCTATCTGAAAAAGGTTTGTTAGGAGTAAAATTGCCACAATGATTGTAGTAGAATTGTCAAAACGGTATCTGTCGGCGTTCGGTTGTATCCCGAGCGGCTACCCTGATACGGCCACGATAGAAGACAACATCAAAGCCGGCATTGAAAGGGCTGCTTTGAACATCGGGCGCGGAAGGGCAAACATCGGCATCATGTCCGCTAACATGAGACGGTTCGTCACTAATGTGAACGGCGTAAGCTGGGCAAATTTTACTCTGAGAAATGGCGGTACATACTATAAATTCGCCAACACCCTGTTCTATGAGGAACTTCCTGGGGTGTTGGCACCTCCGCCAATGGTCTCGTTCACAAGGGATAAAAACATCAAGAAAACCAGCATCGACGGCAGTGACTTTGAAGTTGTTGAGTGTTTTGGACTCAAACCTTGGAAGATAACGATATCAGGAATTCTGATAGACATGGACAACCATCAGTACCCGTCATCAAAGATGCGTTCATTCAGAACTATCTTCGAGACCAACGACATATTCGACGTGCTGGAGTCGCAGATCTTCGAGGATTTGGGCATCCAGTCAATCTACATCGAACGTCTGGACGAACTGAAGGTGCTTGAAGACTATCAGGACACCGTCCAATTCAAGATGACGGCGTACAGTATCAAACCGCTCGAATATTTTATTTAACGGATGCCATGGGAATCATAGGAAAACGCAACGGTAAAATCAGGATAATCCTCAACAAACTGAACTGTGAAGTCGGGGTATTCATCCACAATCTGCCACTCGCAACAAGTGTGGGACGTCTCGCTGACAGTCTTCACAACTATGTCGGGGTATTCGTCGGTGACCTTAATCCTGAAGTCCGGGTATTCAGTTACAATCTTCACCCTGCCATGCAGAGGAATGCCTTTGCAGCTGCAGGAATCCTTGTCAATCGGCTCCCTGGATACAAATACAGGCAGCAGCACAAGTATAAGACTGTATATTAGACTTTTCATACCGCAAAGATAGTAAAAAAAATGTACGTAGTGCCAAAATCTGAGATAAAAATCGGTGACGTCATGTTTTATGGCGACAACAGCGGCATTTCCGCTGTCGAGATAGACTCGTCGGTTCGCAACCTCGGTGGTACCGCCAAGATTACCATACCGCGCAATTTCAAAAAACGTGATGGCAAAGGCATTCTTGACTGCATCAAAGTGAGCGACCCTGTCAGCATCAGTCTTGGATATAATGACACTATTAACCTGGAGTTCACCGGGTTCGTTTCGCACATCGGCGACGGCACGCCTATTGTCATAGAGTGCGACGACGAGTGGTACAGATGGAAAAAAGCCGAACATCTGTCAAAGTCATGGAAAGAGACCACGCTTGCCGAGGTACTTCGGTTCACGTTTGCCGGCTGCACTGTCGAATGCCCTGATGTCAACCTATCGGGTGGATTCATTATCAAGAATGCTACACCTTACGAGGTGGTGAAAGGTCTGAAGGAGTCATACGGTTTCTATACGAGGTTAAAGAACGGCAAGGTGAGCTGTTTCTTCCCTTATGAGTTTTCGGGATACGAGACGCACACGTATGTGTTTGGCACACGTGACGCGGACACGCTGCAGTCGCTTCAGAACAGGAACCTTAGCCCTAACATAGCCGATAACAAGCTGACGTTCACAAGAAAAGAGGATGTCAAGTTAAATATAACGGCCATAGCCAAACAACGCAACGGGAAAGATCTTAAGGTGCAAATCGGCAGTACCGACGCTGACGCCCAGAAGAGGACTTTGACATACGGCAATGAGATAATATCCGAAGCCGACCTCAAGAAAAAGGCGGAGCAGGATATGCAGAGGTTTTCGTATGACGGCTTCAGAGGTGATATCACCGGGTTCGGCGTCCCTCAGACAAAAGCTGGTGACAGCCTCAGGATTGTTGATGGTGAGAACCCTGAACGTGAAGGCATTTATCTCATCGAGAGTGTCAAGCTTACATACAGTATCAGCGGCGGCTTCCGCAGAAAAAATACATTGTCATTTAAAATCAGTTAGGATATGGAAGAGCAGCTGATAGAACTGATCAAGAAGATAATGAAAAAGAACTTGCCCGTCATGGCAAGTACCGGTATAGCGTCAAATATTGACGAAAGCAAACGAATTTGTGATATCAAGGTTAATGACGATATAACGCTGTTTAATTGCCGTTTAAACGCTATTATTGACAGCTATGAGAGCAACATCTTGATTGTTCCCAAGGACGGAAGCCAAGTGGCCTACTTTCTTGTTGAGAACCAGGACACCAACGCCATCGTCATCGGATATACTGAGATAGACAAAGTAATAGTTAAAATAGGCAGCCTGTCACTCAGCATTGAAGCCGAATCTGTAAAGGTGGACGGGGGCGACAGCGGCAAAATATCAATCTTCAACAAGTCGCAAAACCTTTCAAAGCTTTTGTCGGAACTTATTGACGAGATAACAAAACTGACGGTGACCACATCGGCGGGGCCATCAGGCACCCCGATAAACACCGCACAATTCACAACAATAAAACAGAAACTGACACAACTGATGGAATGATATGGCACTAGACAAAGCAATACTTCAAAAAGCTATCGCCGATGCGTTTGCAGAGCAGAGAAATTTAAAGTCAGACCCGGAATCTGCTGCCACCAAACTTGCTGATGCACTTGCAACGGCCATTGACGACTATATCAAATCAGGTGACGTGTCGGTTACAACACAGGTCACAGGTACGTGTGCCACACCTTCAGGGGCTGGATCCATCGCAGGTACCGGCGTGTGCACTAACGGTAAAATGTCATGAGAAAGGATTTGACACTTGACACGGAGACGGGCGACCTGGTTTTCACAAATGGAGACCTCGCCATCGGCGATTCAGATGAGCAGAACGCCCTGCTGATATTGGATGCCGAAAAAGGGGAATACAAGGAGTATCCGCAGGTTGGAGTCGGATTACGCAAATATCTGAAATCAACAGGTAGGGAACGCGAGATACGTAGGGAGATAGCTGTACAGCTCGGACTTGACGGATACGACAACGCAAACATTGAGACAGACAACGGAACAATAAAAATAGAGATATGACAACACTTGAACTTGTAAGGTTTTTCAAAAAAGCCGGATACACAATCGGACGTCTTTTCATTGATGGCGCGGCTTTCTGTGACACGCTTGAGCCGGCTATGGCATCGGGTATAATCATACCTGAAGGCGAATACACTGTAAAGGTGACGTATTCACCCAAATTCCGCAGGATGCTCCCTTTAATAGATGTACCAGGACGGGAAGGAATCAGGATGCACAGAGGGAACACTGTAATGGATACCCAAGGATGCGTGCTTGTGGGATACAACACCAAAGAAGGTGTCATAACAAGCTCGGCAGTATGCGAGACAAAGCTGGTTGAAATGCTTGAGAAAGAAAACAAAATCAAAATAATCGTAAAATGAGTACGGAAGTGATACTGGCAATAATAGGGATAGTCGCGATACCGCTTACGTCGTGGATTACATCCAAGCTGCTTAAGGCGGAATACAAGGCCAAGATTGACAAGCTGACAGCGGAAGTCGAGACAATAAAAAGTGCCAACAACACTGTGAATGTCGAAAACACGCAAAAGCTCATCGACCTGATTATGACATCTGTTGTGACACCTTTGAAACAGGAACTTGAAGAAACACGCTCCCTGTATCAGAAGACCATAAAAGAAGTTGTTGAACCATTAAAAAGAGAATTAAATGCAGTACGTAAAGAATTGTCGAAATTCCGTCTGGCCGTCCAGCGCATTCCTGAATGCCCTCATTCTGACAATTGCCCTGTCAAGCGTGAGCTGCGCGAGCAGGAAGCCGACGATAACGCACAGAACCAGTGACACCATATACGTGGAAAAGTCGTATCGGGACACCCTGATAAAGGTCGAGCCCGATTCCGCATCCATTCGTGCCGTCATCGAGTGCGATTCAGCCGGTCATGTACTGATGCGTGAACTTGAGACTGAAAGAGGCCGTAGGATAACAGCTGAATTCAGGCTGACTAACATGAATGCCAATGCTGCAGAGTTGGATTTTGGATGCAAGGAGGACAGTCTTTTGCTGAAGATTGCTTTGTTGGAAAAATGTATAACCAGGCTGCGTGAACGCCAGGACAGCGAAGTGATATACGTCGAGCGGCAATTCAGATGGTGGGAGAAAGGTCTGATGTGGCTTGGTGTGATTTCAACAGGACTATTATCCATCTTGATACTTATTGTGATTTTTGTAAAACGATAGATAATGAGAACAATCGCTGAAATAAAGAAGACAATGACAGACGCTGCACTGGCTGACGCGACATTGGTTCAGGCTTTGAACCTTGACACAACGAAGTCGTGGGATGCCCAGGTGAGTGCGGTTAGCGTCATCAACATATTATTCTTTGTTGTGGCTGTCGGCCATTATGCCATGGAATGGATGTACTACCAGTTTGCAGGATATGTGGAGGAACGCATAGCCGCTGCCTACCCCGGTTCCGTGTCATGGCTTTACAACCGCGCTCTTGAGTTTCAGGATGACGATGAGGCCAACAATTATTATGCGCAACATGGCAAGTATGCCTCTATCGATGCGACAAAACAGATAGTGAAACATGTTGCTGTTGTGGAGAAATTCAACATGGTCACAATCAAGGTGTCAGGACAGAACCACGAGCCACTGACAGCTCTGCAGCTTGACTCTTTCGGTACCTATATGAACAATCTGAAGTTCGCCGGAGTGCACCTTGCAATATCGAGCATCAGGAGTGATGACTTGAGTCTGACCTTGCACATTTGGCGAGACAGGCTGGTGATGCCGACTGAAAATGACGCCAAGATACAGTCAGCGGTGACACAATATCTCGACGACATAAAATATGGCGGCACATTCAACAAGACAAAGCTTATCGATGTGCTTCAGGCCATCCCGGGTGTGACGGATGTCACAATCGAGGGATGCGTCTTCGACGCGTATGACAGCAACACCACCCACACGGTTCTTGACGGACAGAACTACGAGTCTATAGCCGGCCATATTACACTTAACGAACTGACAGTACATTATGAGTAAATACGACTTTTCATCGGACGGACTGTTGTCGCTGGTGCCTATGGCACTGAGGAAGCCTTATATGATCAAGCTTCTGAAGTGTCTTCTGGTGCCGGTGACATATATACACCAGACCCTTACCTCGTATATGAATGAAAAGGAGTACCGTCTATCCCATTCCGGACAGGTTTACGCACTCACACAGGTCGTCTGCGACTTCTGCAGGAACAATGGATGCTACATTACGGACGGCAGCTACATCGATGAGGTGATGATTCCCTATGATGGCGACGGTGAGCTCATCCACTATCAGACAGGTCTCCCATACGATGCTGATACCACACCACAACTTATAGTGCCGTATTCAGGCTTCGGCCACATTGAACAAGCCGACTTTATCATTCATCTCCCAGCTGAACTGGCTGAGGGGCATATATATGTCAATGCTTTGCGACAGCTCATCGATGAATACAAACTCGCAGGCAAGTTCTACGACATAGTGTTCGACGGCGTTGAGACAGAAACTTACGCATTCCGATGGAGTGCCCCGATATGCCAGACTGTTGAGGTTTCAGATGACGAATACGATTTCCAATGGTCGGAGCCTGTATGTGTCCTGGAGGAACAATATGGTTTCAAGTGGTCGTCACCTGTATGCGTGCAAGAAGAACAATACTCGTTCGCTTGGTCAGACACTGTGTGTGTCGAGGTTTATACGGATGAAATATAATTGGAAAACATAACAAACAGAGTAATATTATGGCTTACAAAAACAACGGCTACGCCAGAAACAAGGTACTGACGATAACACTCGGCAGCCAGACTTACAGCTACGATATCACGGTCTCTTTTGAGGACCCCGATAACAATGTCCGATATGATGATCTGACAGATACGCAATTTGCCCGTCTTTCAAATAGAGAATATGAAAGAAGGATTGCCGCATTCATCAACTATGTCAATTCTCTCCACGATGGTCTCCATGACGCATGCCCGAACCTCACACTCGGAAGTCTCGTCCACGACCCGGTATCATGTCCAATAGATGCGGAGGGCAGAGTATGAAACAGTTGAATTTCATACCTGGGAGCATGACCCCTTTATGGGCTAAGGATTTAAAGTTCATGCAGGATGGAACCATTGAGGCGTTTCAAGCTGTTCTGAAAGGTCTTGAACTTGGTGCCGAGAACTATCTCGTCTGCGGTTGCAGCATTACAGCAAATTATAACACCCACAAAATATCCATGACATCAGGATGGTGTTTTTTCCAAGGGGAACTGCTCCCGGTCAAAGCGCTTCCTGTTACAGGATTCAACGGTGGCAGCCCGCGAGTCAAGCTTACCAAGGTGCCCGCAAACAACCCGGACGGTGACAGACAGATTACCTTGGCGGGGCAGAACGGCACAGCACAGATATGGCAAGACTGTTATCTTGAGCCTTCTGTCATTGTCGGCGAGAACAATAATGTAACACTGGCACTATCTGAAGGCGCTTGGACGCTTGCTGAACGCATCAGCAGGATGGCGATGATAACAGACACCGGAATAGTGCAGGTTGATGAAGTAAACTTCAACGGCTCAATCAGTTACAGAAAGGTCTGTGGCACAGTCCAGCTTTTCGGTTCAGTCATGAACGATGCGTCGGGCATGTCCGTGTCCGGACAAATAGCTGCCGGGCTTCCACGGCCAACAGCATCTTTGCGTTTCCCATTGAGTGACGGCTACATGATTCTTGGTACAGACGGCAAGCTGACAGCATACAACACCAAGCTGTCAAAGGTTTATCTTGACAATATTGTGTATCTGACAACGCCGACATTCGGTGGGAACGACGGCCATTATTCAACGGTTAATCAGAATTCAACAGGTGGAGGTGCCGTGTTATGAGATACGGTGAGGTGTTAAACGGCCAGACATTGTTTGACATCGCCCTGCAGTATTGCGGCAGCGTGGAGGCGGCATTTGACATTGCCGCCATGAACGATATAGCAGTGACCTCTTATATGCGTGCCGGCGCTTTTGTGGCATTGCCTGGAATAAAAGACAAACGTGTCGTCGCCTATTACACCAACAACAGTATCAAGCCAGCTTCAGAATGGTTGCCGGACATGGTCGGCGAAGCGGTTCTACGTACAGTGGCCGGTGAGGACATAGTGACACGTGCCGACGGCACATTGACACGTGTGGTGCCTGTCGCACCTCCAACAAAGACTATCGCCGATTTTCCGACAGTGGAATTTGACCCGGACAATTTCGTCGTGGGCTTTGATCCGGCTGAAAACAAAGAGATAAAATTCAAGGCTCCTGATTTTGAAAGCATTGACATAGAATGGGAACCTATGTAATCCAGTAATAACAAACACACGCAAATATGGCAAAAGTAAAATTCAAATTCGGTGTTTGGGCGAAATATGCGGCCATCACCAACAAAGACCCAGACGCTCTTTATTTCATCACAGACAGGGGCGTGTTCTATAAGGGGGACCAGCCATACGTCGGAATAGTATCGGCGGTGGTATCCAAATCCGGCAGCGGCGAGTCCAATGTCGCTGTCATGACACTGACAGACAGCCTCGGCAATGATGTGACGTTCAGCGTACCAAGTGCAACAGCTCTAACAGCCGTCAAAACCGCGCTTCAGGAGGCCCTCACAACACATGGAGCCGTGACGGGTAATGCATCTACAAAAGGGCACCTCAAGCTGTCTGATGCGATAAACAGCACCAGTGGTGTGTCCGGAGGCATCGCAGCTACACCGAAGGCGGTCAAAGATGCATATGACGCTTTGGTGCAAATTATAAACGATTCTTTCGCAGCCAACGATGCGATGGTCATGAAAGGGACTCTTGGCACAGGTGGCAGTGTGGTCTCTTTGCCTGCCACTGGTTATAAGACGGGTTGGACTTATCGTGTGGCCACCGCCGGAACATACGCAAACCAAGTGTGTGAAGCTGGCGATATGGTTGTTTGTGTCAATGATTATAACGCCCAATCCGCTTCAGACGCTGACTGGTCTGTCATCCAGACCAATATTGACGGTGCGGTTGTTGCTCCTGCAAATCTGGCAACTAACCAGTTGGTGGTCGGTGCTGGCAACAACAAAACAGTCAAGAAACTCGCAGCAGGCACAAACGGACAGATACTCCAGATGGTAAATGGTGTACCGACATGGCAGGATATAACTATCGTTGATGAGAAAGTGACTGTTGAAGACACTGGCACCACAGACATGTACATCGTTGGTGCCGCAACGCAAACAGGGAACCAGAAGGGCAAGTCAAAGTCAACGCTCAAGTTTACTGGCGGGAACACATTGGAGGCTCCGAAATTTAAAGGTGACGGTTCTGGAGTAACAAACCTTGACCCTTCCAAGTTGTCGGGGGCTGTCCCTGTAAACAAAGGTGGTACAGGTGCAACAACGGCATCAGGGGCGCGAACCAACCTCGGTCTTGGTAGTGCAGCAGTCAAAAATGTCGCCCAGGGAGTTGACAGTAGTGAACAAGGACTACCAACTGGTGCACAAGTGGCCGCAGCCATTGGAGACGGTTTGGATGATGCTTTGAATTGGGAAGAATTAGTTTAAAATACAGAATATGGGACGGTCAAAGTTTGCTAAATACTCACAAAGAGCCTATGACGCTTTGGTTGTCAAAGACGCTGACACGATATATGCGGTTAACGATACCGGCGATTTTTCAAGCGCTTCACTTGACACGGAGGGTAAACTGTACATCGGAGAGAAACCCATAAAGATGGATGCCATACCATTCGGAATAGAATACCATGACGTGAAACTTGATTCGACTTCCGGCGATATAGCATTGACGTCAGACACCGAGATTCTCAGTTACCAGTTCTATTCATCTGGTGTCTATATGGTGATGGCACATGTGACGTTAAGAGGAAGTGCACTCACCTCAGTGGTTCTTAAAAAAGTTATTCCAAACCAACCTGTCCGACCAGATATCATCAGTTCAACAACTGTGGCGCTTGACGGTTACGCTTCGGTCACACTGATTGGTGTATTGTCCATCACAGAAGAAAATATCTTATCAAAAGCCACAATGGAGCTTTGTGGTTCCAATAATAGCACATTACATTCCGGGTCGATCTCAGTAGAAGCCATCTACGAGAATTATGACGGGGCCAATGATGCTACGAGAATGTATCTAATCAAAATCGCATAATTAACATAAAAATCAAACAAAATGAGTTTAGACACACTACCTATCGAATCAAATCTTGATAATGGATTTGTAACACAAGGTCTAATAAAAAATGGCTCTAAGGGTACCTTTCTGGCCATTTTTAAAGACATAACAGGGGAAGCCACCGCATTGCTTGAACAATCACCTGACGGTGAATCCTGGAGTGAAATAGAAGAATCCGAACTCACTATCACTGAGGGTCAAACAGAACAAATGTGGGTTGAGAACATCATGCCTCGCGGCACAATGCTTCGCCTAAAACTGACACAAACAACCGGCGTGTTAGTCGCCATAAAACTATTAAGCAATGAGTAAGACAAAATTCATCACAGGCATCCCCAATCAAAACAAAAACGCTGGCGGAGCCACAATCAAAACTATGACAGAAATCACATGGTCTGCGCTTAAGATCTTGCGTGATAGCGCGAAACTTGAACCTGGCACATGGTACAGAATCACAGATTACGAATGTTCAACTTCACAGATCAACACTCGTTCTGCTGGTCATGTCTTCGACATTCTTGTGCGTGCCGATGACAATCATACACTTAACGAAAACGCTTATGCTTGCCACCATGATGGGGACACATATTTCGCCAACTGCAAGATTGAGGCATGGCAATTGAAATATTGTCTCGACAACGACAAAAACCGCTTCGCTTGGGCGAAGCCTGGTACTTATCGCACCAATTCAATCATTTGGATGCAGATTCCTGTTGAGAATTTGTCTGATTGGGCTAAAGACGAGGTTGAGAACATTGCTGAAGGTGAAACATGGGGCTTTTATAAATATGGCGAAGAAAACAACGAAGTCGTATTCGGTTTCTCGCATGATAGTGGCGCAAGCATCAACAGCGATTTGGTGTTGCGTTTGCCGGCAGATACGGTAGTATCGGCAGACAGTACAATTAACATGATTAACAGCGGAGAAGAGAGTACCACAACAATAACACAGGTCAATGGTTCTGATTTCACTCCAGGCAAAGGCGTAGTCTATTATATGTGCGATGAATGGAATAATGAATGCCCTTATGATTTCAAGAACATTCAATTCAAAAGATGGGCAGTCACGCAAAATGAAAGCAATCCGAGACTGGAGATAGATTCTGAAGATAATCCGTATGGCTACTATTATGGAGCTATGCAATTCTATGCAAACAGTCGGGTTCTTCAAAATGCTGATTATGGCAGTGATTATGGATGGTTCTACACATTTGCCTTGAAAGATATTGAAACAGGTGATTGGTACGATTACACTGTTGTGGCTCATATCGGCTTGAAGAATGACGAAGGTGTCCAGGTTGGCTGTTATGACAACCATATTTCGCCGGCCACAGATGAATACAACTCTGGCAATGGTGAATTGGCTAAAATGCTAAATGATATCGTGTTCTTTAACAGTTACACAGATATATCCAACCCTGATTATTCTGATGAATATTCATATTGCAACAACAACCGTTTTGGTGGTAACTGTTATTTGAATACATTCGGGAACGGTTGTAACTATAACACATTCGGGAACGACTGCAACAATAACACATTCGGGAACGGTTTCCGATATAACACATTCGGGAACTACTGCCGCCAAATCACTGTTTTTGAAGGAGTTGCAAATTGCAGCATAACAGGAGGAAGCGACAGCAATTCATACGTTCAGAATGCACAGATTCTCAATGGAACACGAGGTGATTCAAACAATAACAAGCTGACAATCAGCTTCGTTGAAAACAAGAATTACACACAGTTTGCCGGCAAGAATACAAGTGGTGTTTTGAAGGTCTGGAACCCTGCTGATTTGGCCTAAAAAATGTAAAAATCAAGGGTCATGTTTGCGTATCGTTGCGAAATTAAAGCAATGATGCGCAAACAAACCTCAAACAGCCGAGAACACAATATAAGCATAACAAGGTGGATATGAATGGTTTACATGTGTATGGATGGGTGTCCGGGATTAGTTGTTCCCGAACTAATTCTCATATATTTGCAAATTATTTAAATCAAACCGATATGTTAAACAAAATACGCTACAAACTCGTTTTTAACCGTGCCTGCAGACTTAACCAACGTGGGGAAGGACTCATCGAAATAGAGTGCTCCCAACTTGGCAGGCGCATTTATTTCTCAACACACACATATACTGAGCCTCAACATTTCATGCGTGGTTCGGTTACTGGGATAGACAATGCACAAAGCCTTAATTATGCACTGCATAAAATGATACAGGGAATCGAATCAATAGAGCTTGAATATATCAAAAAAGGGGTTGAAGTGTCTCTCCCATTGCTGAAAGATGCCGTCAGAGCCAATGTGTCCCCTGCAGCGAAGCTGTCTGACTTCGGTACTGAAGTCGTTAACCAGAGCGACCGTAAAAGTCTCACAAAGCTCAATTACAAAACGTTACTTAACAACATTGAGTGCTTTAGAAAAGGAGTATTGATAACAGACGTTAACTACAACTTCATTGTTAGTTACGACAGATGGCTTAGAGATAGTGGTATAGCCCATAATACACGAGTCAGCCGCTTGCGCCTATTGCGTGCCCTGCTTAATGAGGCTAAACGGCGCGATATAATTTCTGCCAATCCATTTGAACGTTTCCGTATTCAGCAGATGGAATCAAAGAAAGGTTACATCACAATGGAGCAGTTGCGCCGTCTTGAGAGAATGGAATTGCGCGGCAAGGAGGATAGAGTCAGGGATGCTTTTCTCATCGGCTGTTATACCGGGCTTCGTTTTTCAGATGTGACAACATTACGCCAGGAACATATCAACAATGGATGGCTGCATAAAAAGATGGTTAAAACCGGATTTACGGTCGATATACCGGTAGCGCAGTTATTTGACGGTAAAATGATAGTAATGATAGAAAAATACAAAGGTGATATTGGTAAACTGACAAAAGAGATAGGTGGCAATACACAAGTCAATAAAACGTTGCGTCCACTGCTTGATCAGGTCGGAGCGGACAGCAAGATAACGTTCCATTCCTCAAGGCATACTTTTGCAACCATTCTCGGACAAAAAGGTCTTGGAATAACAACCATTCAAAAGATGCTTGGGCATCAGAAACTTGCAACCACACAGATATACGAGGAAGTTGACCGAAAGACAATCGAAAACGACATAAAGAAACTAAAAAAGAAATAAAGGATTTAAAGAAATACGGAGACCCTAAAAAGGTCTCTACCTTCAAGGTCAGGCTCCAACCCCTGACAATGACAAAGGTGCCACAACACCACGGCAGAGACCGTAAGTCTCTCGGTGTTGTGGCACCTTTTATCTAAATTGTTGGAGACTGCAAAAATAGTTATTTTTTATGAACTGAAAACATTTTTTTTGAAACAGTCAAAAACCGAAATTGACCAGAACCGAAACCAAAATTTTGAAACCATATTTAAAAACATTTTAAAAACCAATCAAACAATGACAACAAAAACCAAATCATGGTCATCCGCACCATTGCCGTTCCAAGGGCAGAAGCGGAACTTCGCATCGGCTTACAGAGAGGTTCTGAAGCTGTACCCAGAATGCACCACCATCGTTGACCTGTTCGGAGGCTCAGGGCTTCTGGCACGCATATCAAAGGACGAGAGGCCTGATGCGAGGGTCATATTCAACGACTTCGACGATTTTGCCGACAGGGTCAGAAACATCCAGAACACCAACCGCCTGCTACACTCCTTCAGGGATGTCGTGGCCGGAATGAAGAGACATTCGCTCATTCCAAAGGAGAAAAAGGACGCTATAGTCTCGATTCTTGAAAAAGAGACGGGCTTTGTGGATTTTGTTTCGATCTCGTCATCCCTGTTGTTCTCAATGAAGTACGAGACCTCGCTTGAGGGACTGAAAAAACAGACCTTCTACAACAATGTGCGCCTTAACGACTACAGCCCTGCAGACGGTTACCTTGACGGCATAGAGGTTGTGAAAGGCGACTACAAGGAAATATTTGAGCGGTTCAAAAATGAGAAAAACGTGCTTTGGCTCGTTGACCCTCCGTATTTGAGCACCGACTGCACCACCTACAACAACCTCTACTGGAAACTTGGCGACTATCTTGACGTTCTGCGCGTTTTACAGGGCACCAGTTACGTTTACTTCACCTCTAACAAGAGTTCCATCGTCGAATTGTGCGAGTGGCTTGGTGACGGCCGTGTGACCGCCAATCCGTTTATCGGAGCCGAGAAGATTACCGTCAAGGAAAACATGAATTACAACACATCGTATCTTGACATCATGATGTATAAGAGAAAGGAGGCTGTATGAACAAATACCATGAAATGCTGAACAAGATTCTGACCGAAGGGAAAAGCCAGACAAACAAGAAGGGAAATATCCGATATCTGCTTAATGAAAGCATGGTTCTGACACCTGCCGACCTTCTGGAAATATTTGAAGGCCATCCAATAGCGCGTGGCAAGCTGAAGAGTGAGCTGCAGCTTTTCATGGAAGGCGAACGTATGACAGAACGCTACCGCGAAGCCGGAATAACGTGGTGGGACTATTGCGGTTCAGTCCTGGTTAACAGTTACCCGACTTATATGGAGAAACTGCCTCCGTTAATCGCCAAAATCAACAGGGAAAAGCGCAATAGCAAAAACTACGTGCTGTTTCTCGGTGCCACCGACGCTGAGAGCAACCAGGCACCGTGTATCTCGCTTGTGCAGTTCCAGATAGACAACGGAGGTCTGGTCATGACTGCTTATCAGCGAAGCAGCGACGCCAATCTCGGATTGCCGTCTGACATGTACCAGTTGTATCTGATTTCACGTCAGATAAACCTGTCTTTAAACTCTATAACGCTTTGCCTTGGTAACGTTCACATATACGAGAACAATATCGAGAGAACCAAGCAGCTGTTAGCAGGTGAAGCAGGTGTCAAATTCGATTTAAACGTCTGACAAAAGGCATTTAAAAGCCATTAAACGAATAAGGCTGTGCAATAATACACGGCCTTATTTTTTTGTCGAAAAATGTACTTTTTAATTTGAAAAAGTGGATTTTTTGATTTTTTGATTATACCTGTTGTATTTCGTTTTGTCATCAAAATCACTTATGGAAATCTTGTCGTTCGACAAACTGAAGAATGCCACAATGTCTTGTGGATTGTTTTTGTCTTTTAACACATAACTGACCGCAAGTTTTTCTGTTCTGAATAAAGATGACTGATTCAAGATAAAATCATTCAAGTCGTTGTCTCCACAATCGAATGATTCTATCTTGTCGGTGCTTTCTAATCTCTTTACTTTGTATAACTGCTTAAAGGCTTCATATTGGTTCTGTATCATAGTTTAAAAATTTTCTCTTATTGCCATTACAGCCTCAAAAGCAGCTATTCGATCTTCTCTCTCTTCGGGCGTTTCCGTCCGTTTTTCCTTCATGCGCGCTAGAAATCGGCGGGCATCCTTCCCGTACAATATCGGGGTTTCTTTAATTGGTCTGGACATAATACTAATTTTTAAAATGTTTGCGCTGCAAAAATAATAAAATTTTTAATTCTGTTACTTTTTTCTTGACAAAAAAGTAACCAAAAAGATCAAGCGCCATCCGTGAAGTGACATGTCGCGTCCTTACATACCGCCGTATGGCGCGGGCCACCGCACCTGAGACGACCTGGCGCGAAGCGAAACAAAATAAAAATTGTTGATAACTTTTTGCGAAATAACCACCTCTTGGTATTAAAATTTTTTGTATCTTTGCAGTCCAAAAAATTAGGATTGAATATGGTATATAACAATAAGAACATGAAAAGATTAGCTAATTTCAGAAGTTTTACTTTCGCGATTTTGGCATTGTTTTTAACCGCAAATTTGTGGGGACAAGATCCTGCACCGGCAGCTCTTGAGGGCAGAGGAACTGAAAATGAACCATGGCTGATTACAAATACTGCCGATTGGAACGCATTTGCTGATGCTGTTAATGGTGGCTACGACTATAGCGGAGAGTATATTAAATTGAAGGAAAACATTACAATAAATGTAGGTGCGGGCGATAAAATGGCAGGAGTTTTTGTTGAAAAAAATCACGCTGATAATAGACCGTTTAACGGAACTTTCGACGGTAACGGAAATACCATTACTTTTAATTGTGGTACAGTAGGCTCTCCAATTGATGTTTTAGCATGTACATTATTTCGTTATACTACTGGAGTTACAATTAATGATCTGACTGTTACAGGTACAATAGTTTCCTCTAAAAAATTTGCTGCAGGTTTAATCGGTTGGTATCACGGCTCTAAACAATCTCAATCATATATAACTAATTGTACCAGCCATATCACAATTAATTGTTCAGAGATTGAGGAAGGTGCTAGTAATAAACAATGGGATTGTTCCACTGGTGGATTTATCGGTCAAGTAGAAGAAGGAAATGTGGTTTTTACGAACTGTGTCTTCGATGGCTCAATCTTAAAAGGTAAACAAGCAAACGCTAACAGATGTGCTGGTTTTATTAGTTATATTCAAAGCAATAGCGTTACCTATACTTATTGTACAATGGCTGGAACTATTGATATGGCCCAACCCAGTAATTATTCGACTTTTAATAGAAATGGCAAGAATTCGTTTAGCGGAACATACTATATTACTAACTATAGTGGAGATTCACCGCAAGGCACACAAGCTCCAACAGATGCTCCTACTGACAATATAGCCAAAATATACACAAAGAATAGCACTAATTATTACGTTCCAGGTTCTGTAATAACAGGTTTGGAAACAACAACGTATTCTTACATTTCGGACCAGACGATAACAATTGATGCACCTGTTGTTTCATATTACGGCAAGACATTGACACGTGGCACCGACTATGTGATTAAAGTGAATGAGGTGCAGGTGGACGGTGCTATCACACTTAGCGCTGCGGGAGACTATGATATTAAGATTGAGGCTAAAGCAGGAAGCAACTACGGCGGTTCGAAAACCACAACCATAAAAGTTATTAACTTCAATTCGTGGTCGATTGTTAAAGAATATTTGGCGGATGCTTCGAAAGGAGATAGAAATATCACATTGAGTGCTGATATTACACCTGATAATCCTTCTGGTGCAGATGTGACTTTAGTGGTAAATGGTAATGTGGTTTTGAATCTGAACGGACATACTATTGACAGAGGTTTGTATTCTTATACAGCGCATTCAACATATGCATACGGTTCTGTTATTAATGGCCAGGTTTTGAGAATACCAGCAGGATCAAGTCTTACTATTAATGGTAATGGCGGTACAATAAAAGGCGGTAACAATAAATGGGAAGGAAGGTACTGAATCTTATAAGGATGGCGGCGGTATTTATAATATGGGTGCTTTGGTTTTGAATAATGTCAATGTTACGCATAACTTCTGTTTTAGGGAGACTGAGGTTACTACAAGTGCTACCGCGAGAGGCGGTGGAATTTATTCTGGAAGCGGAAGCTCCTTTACTATGACAGGAGGTTCGATTAGTAGTAATGAAGGCAAAGGCGGTGGTGGCGGTATATATTGTGCTAGCGCAAATGTGTTTGAAATGAATGAAGTTACAGTTTCCAATAACTATTGTGAGAGTAAAGGTGCAGGCATACGTGTTTTAACATCAGACAGTAATACTGCTGATTTAACAGATTGTTATATAGAAGCGAATAATTTGACAGTTGATAGTGAGGCCAAAGGTGGCGGAATATATATGGAGGGTGGCAATCTAAATATGACAAGGTGTGATATTGTTGGAAATTCTTCATTCAAGCAAGGTTCTGGTTTTTATTCAAAGAAAGGAACAACAACTGCGACCAATTGTAATATATATTGGAATGGATCAAATCATTATTCAAACGATGATTTGGGTGCTGGCGTATATTTGTATGATAAAGGTTCTGACCATAGCATTTTTATTATGGATGGCGGAAGCATTTATGAGAATAATAGTATTGGAAATGGCGGAGGCATATATGTTGAGCAGGGAGCGGTGTTTCAAGTCAAAGGGAACGTGATAATTAAGGATAATTATAGGGCTTCGGTAGGACCAGGAGCAACGAACAATAATGCTTATTTGACTGGTTCAGCTGTTATCGAGGTGGTCGGACCTCTCGGTGACGACGCTATTATCAATATAACACCTCACGACGGTGGTGGAATTGCTATTGAATTTGCCGAAGGTACCTCAAGCGGAGATCCTGCAGAAGATTTGTCGCATTTTGCACTTGATTGCAGCGACTACAGTTTAATTGTTGATGCCGACGGCAATATTGAGTCGTATGTGCCGTCTGAATGGAATAATACAGACACATGGAATGGCACCATAGCTGAAGCTACAAATTTAGATGAAGGTATACCTACTAGTTCATCTGTGATTACAATTCATAGGGCGGTGAAAATTCCAAGCGGCGTTACAGCAAATGCCGGAACTATCTATTGTGATGATTTCTGCGACATTATCATTGAAGACGGCGCACAGCTTATCACCAACAGTAGCGGTGTGGCTGTTTTGGCAAAGAAAGAAATAGTTGCCGCTAATGAAGATGCACATACGGGATGGTATCTGATTTCAGCGCCGGTTAATACTCCGGCTATTGCAGGTGAAACTCCGGCAACAAATTTAATCGCAACAGTTTCGTATAGATACGATTTATACCGTTATAATGAAGGCGGCTGATTTGCAGTGGGAGAATTACAGAGCAGGTCATGGCGATTTCACGACACTTGAAAATGGTCGCGGATATTTGTATCGTAATTCAAAAAATTATACAATAGATATTGGCGGAACGCTTGATGTGTCGAGTGTATCTTATGCTCTGTCATATCATGCTACAACATCGCCAAGTGGAAATGCCAATGCTTTACAAGGCTTCAACATAATTGGTAATCCTTATTCACATAATATTGCCAAGGGAGAAGGACAGGCTATTCCTAACGATTATCTTGAAGATGATTATTATGTGTTAAATTCAGCTGCAGGAGCTTTTGAACTAGCCACAGATGGAGATATTATTCCTCCATTGACAGGTATCTTGGTGCAGGCAAAGAGCCCAAGCACATTGACAATTAATAAAGTGGTGGCTTCTGGTAGCAAGGGCGTAAAAGCCGACAATGCTGAAATTCAATTCACTGTGAGTAACAGCGATTTTGAGGATAAAGCGTTTGTGAAATTCAAAGAAGGCCGCGGTTTGAACAAGATCGAGCATTTGAACGAAGCTGTTCCGATGCTGTATATACATCACAACGGCGAAGACTTCGCTTCGGTGGATATGAACCCGGAGGCAAAATATTTCAACCTCAACTTTGAGGCGAAGACAACAGGAATGTACACCTTGAGCGTGAAGCCACAGGGCGAGTTTGGATATCTGCACCTCTATGATAAGCTGACTGAAAAGGATATCGATATGCTGCAGGATGGTGAATATTCGTTCATCGGCTCGACGGCCGACAACGCCGATCGTTTTGTTGTGCGTCTGGGTAATGTTGATGACGATGAAAACTCGGAGATTTTTGCTTACCAAAGCGGAAATGAAATCGTGGTTAGCGGTGAAGGTGAGCTTCAGGTGTTTGACGTGATGGGCCGCATGGTGATGCAGCAACATGTCAACGGCGTACAGACGATGAGCACATCATCTCTGCAAACAGGCGTTTATGTTTTCAGATTGAATGATATGACACAAAAAATAGTAATCAGGTAGTTAGTCAGTTAAACTGAACAACTAAAAATGAAAGAAGAAATTACATCTAATAAGAATAAAGATTAAAAAGTTTCAGATATGAAAAAGATATTATTAGTGACAGCATTGGTTTTGGCAATAGGTTTAAGTGCCAGCGCTCAGGACGGGTTTTTCAGAGGCGGTTACGATGACAGTGGCGACCGTGAAACTAGCATCAGCAGTACAACTCCACTTCTTCCGGGCTATGGTGTGGGAGTAAAAGACGATGACCAGCCTGGCACGGCTCCATTGGGCGGCGGCTTGCTCGTGCTGACGGCACTTGGAGCGGGATATGCTTTTTCGCGCAGAAAGAAATAATGGGTTAAGGCGGCTCGAGCGTTAACGCCATTAAGCACGATTGATTAAAAAAGTTGGGATATTGAGAACAATGTTCCAATTTTTTTTGTATTTTTGCAGTCCAATTATCAAGGGGTAAAATTTTTAAAAAAATAATTGATAATGAAGAATTTAGCTATTTTTAGAAGGGTTGCAACACTCTTGTTTTTAATGCTCACAAGCGTAACTTTGTGGGGACAATCGTATATATATACCAATTGGTTTAAAATAAATGGTATTAGTGATTATTACGATTTCACGGGCGAAGTAATACCTGTTAGTTTCAGTTTTTTGTGGTACTATGATGAAGTTGTTGATCCAGATGACTATACATATCAGTATTACAAAAATGGTGTTGCAATAACATCTTCTGAAATTATTGATGAAGCTTGCTATAAATTAACCATTACCGCTAAGGCTGGGAGTGATTACGCAGGATCGGTCAGTCAGGATTTTTATGTCATAAAGTCTCATCCATTATCAGGTACAGGAGAAAGTGGCAATCCATATATTATTGATGATGAAGAAGATTGGATAGAATTTGCTACACATTCCACTTACTGGGGAAGTGATAAACATGTTAAACTCGACGGACATATTACAGTTGGCGAAGTTGACGGCAGCGGTAATATTACACGTAATGCCCTTATGGTTGGTGACGCAACACATCCTTTCATGGGAACTTTTGATGGAAACAACGACACCTTAACATTTTATTACAAGTTTGCTCCAGCTTTCACAGCTCCGTTCCGCTATACTGACGGTGCAACCATTGAAAATATAGTAACTAATGGTGCTATTGTTACATATTTTGGCATGGATGCCGGACTTATAGGCGTTAACACGCGAACATCCGGAAAGAACACAACGGTTCATAATGTTGTTGTTGGTGTTGATTTATTATGTAATGATGAATTATGGGAAAACGAAGGCGGTGGTTTCGCAGTAATAGGTAAAGGCATTTCTTTTAACACATGTGTATATAACGGAAAAATGGCTGGTGCGAATTATGATGGCGGTTTTTGTGGTAAAGGAGATGATTATACGTCATTTATTGATTGTGTCTTTAATCCGGCAGCAGAAAGTTTGATATGGGGCCAAAACTTTGTGTATTATAGTACAGTAGATGAGGGATATAGTTTTGATCCGGGACCGGCCCCGAATATTGATTATAGTACTTGTTATTATACCATGGCAACATCTGTGTCTGTAAGTTACGGAAACGAGTTGTCAACACAAGGAATATCTTCATACTCTCCTCTTACTCCTGGAAATATCGGGCATTATGAAACAACAATTCTTGGTAATCAGATTTATACTGCTGTAGATGTGGTAATAAGCGGCATTAATGACGATTATACCTATAATGGTGCAAATCAGGATATTTTATATAGCGTGACAAATAACGGCGTTAACGCCATTCCAACAGTTTGCTCGGCTGTGATTACAGACAGCAATGGTGATGTGTTGGTAGATGAAGATGGAAATCCGGTTTATTATGTGAAAGATATTGGAACATATAACTTTGTTGTAGTAGGTAATAAAGAGGAGAAGTATTATGGTTCCAAGATAAAAACTTTCAGCGTTATATCTGGTGCCGAATATGGCAACTGGTCGGATTTGCAGGCTTTGTTAGATGGTGATGCAAATCCTATAGAGTTAGATAAAGATTATAGAGGCAGTTCGAGCGATGCTGTTTTAACCATCAATAGAAATGTCACTATCAACATGAACGGACATACTATTGACCGTCATTTGTCGACAGCACAAGAAAACGGTTGGGTTATAAAGGTTCCCAGTGGCAAAACCGTAACCATTAATGACGGTACAATCACCGGCGGTTACAACAAGGCATATAGTAATAACGAAAATGACAACAATGACGGCGGCGGTATTCATAATATGGGAAATCTTACTCTTAATAATGTTGTTGTTACCTCAAATAAAGTCATCAAGAAAATCGCCGGTTCGACATCATATACTGCAAGAGGCGGCGGCGTATATAGCGGTCCTAATAGCACTTTCACTATGAACCACGGCAGTATAAGCGGCAATGCGGCAGAAGGCGGCGGCGGCGGATTGTTCGGGAAAAACGCCACGTTTACAATGAATTATGTGAATATAAGCGGTAACGAATGCTTGGACAAAGGTGGTGGAATACGTATTACAGGTAATGCCACATTGAATCATTGTGATATCAGAAACAATGTTTTGAGAACCAAGAATGTGTCGGACGGCGGCGGTGTTTATTATGGCGGCGGCGGTACATTTAGATTGAACGACTGTAAGATTAGAGGCAATCAGGCGACAAAACAAGGTGGCGGTTTCTTTACACTTGGAGGCACTACTTATTTTAAAAACTGCGATATAGTTGACAATTTCGCTTTCGACTACGATGATATCGGCAACAGCAACTATGGTGGCGGCATCTGCATGCTTGGCGGAACAATTTATATGGATAGTGTAGCAGTGGTAGGAAACATAAGCAGGCAAGACGGCTGCGGCATATATGTGAAAGAAGGTGGCGCCAAGTTGCATATCAAGAATTACATAAAGGTTTTTGATAATTATAAAACAGAAAAAATAGCCGGTCCCAGAGAAAACAACAATGTGTATTTGTCACAAACAACCACTAAAATCAAAATAGACGATAATCTTGACCCGGCATCATATATAGGTGTGATAAAAAAAGGTGATGGAAACTTTACCGACGGCCTAACATCACATGGTTCTATATCCAATTTTGCGAGCGATGTGACAACCTTATACGTGCTGCCTGGTAGCGGTGAGGCAAAAATGGGCGTTTTGAGAGATTTTCCTACAGGTGAAGAAACGGTTACTGTCAGCGGACCAATGGTTATCGACGACAGAAGTGATGCCGCTTCGACAAACAAAATAACTATATCAGGCGACGGAATTCTATATATTGTCAATTCAGGTTATGTTGACGCGGTTATTCACAATGATGTGGATGATAGCAGGTTGATTGTTGAAGACGGCGGTCAGGTTATCATAAGACCTGAGGCAGGTGGCACAAAACCTGTTCCCGCTACGATGGAAAAAAAGATTAAAGCTGCTGAAATGGGTCAATATTGGTATCTTATATCATCGGGAGTGGGATCCCCTGAAATATTGACTAAAACCAACCTGATAACCGCATCCAGCACGTCGTTCCCTACCTACGATTTGTATCGCTTCAACGACGGACCGACAAATGAAGGAGTGGCATATATTGATGAACAAAACCGCGTGTTGTATTGGGAAAACTACAGGTCAACAGATCCTGTTCATGCTGGATTTAGTCCAAGTGTGTCCGCCAGCGCATTGCAGAACGGTCGCGGATATCTTTATCGCAATTATTATGACCATACAATTACCATCAGCGGCGATTTTAATACTGGGGATGTGGAAAATTATGTGCTTACATATAACGCTACGCTTACTTATAATGATGAGTCGCATGATAACATTTTCAAAGGCTTCAATATCATAGGAAATCCTTATCCGCATAATATAAAGAAAGGTGCCGACCAGGCAATTACTAATGACTATCTTGAAACAAATTATTATGTTCTTCAGGAAAATGGCACTTGGCTGGCTAAAGATGACGGTGCTGAGATTCCACCTATGACAGGTATTCTCGTTCAGGCTAAGAGCACTGCAAACGGTCAGACGCTGACGATGAAGGATGTTCCGGTGGCCGCAGAGGCGAAATCGGACGAAAAATCAGTTAAAAACAACGTTTGGTTCACTGTCGGCAACGACGAATTTGAGGACAGAGCATGTGTCGAGTTTAATGATGGCCATGGTTTGAACAAGATGACGCATGAAAATGAAAACGCTCCTATGCTTTATTTCCACCATAAAGGCGAGAGATTCGCTTCTGTTGATTTAGGTAAGGCCGACAAGGCTGTGAACCTTTACTTTGAGCCTAAAAAAACCGGATTTTTCACGCTGAGCGTGCAGCCGCAAGGCAATTATACATATCTGCACCTCATCGACAAACTGGCCGGAAAAGACATCAACCTGCTTGAAACGAACGAATACACCTTTGTGGGCTCTGCAGCCGATGATGCCAACAGATTCATTGTGCGTGTGGGTAAGCCTGACAACGATGAAGACGATGCAAATCAGGTGTTCGCTTACCAGAGCGGCAACGACATCGTTGTCAGCGGCGAAGGCACATTGCAAATCTTCGACGTGATGGGACGTTTGGTCGCACAGAAATATGTGAACGGTGTAGAAACGATGTGCACACCGCCTCTGCATACAGGCGTTTACATTCTGAGATTGAACGAAATGACACAAAAAATAATCATCAAATAGTTACCAGTTACCAGTTGACAGTTACCAGTTATTAACTGCCAACTGCTAATTGCCAACTGGTAACTGCCAACTGCCAACTAAAAAAAGTTAAAATGTTGTTTCAACGTTTTAACTTTTTTTTTATTTTTGCGCCTTAATTTAACAAACCTAAAAAAATGAGCGGATTTTTTGGAATCGTATCAAAGAGACCGTGTATCACGGACCTCTTCTACGGCATTGATTATCATTCACATCTTGGGACATCGGTAGGCGGTATCTGCACTTTCGACGGTGACACTTTTCACCGTTCGATACACAGCCTCAAAGGCTCTTACTTCAGAACAAAATTCGAAGATGAACTCAGCAAATTTCTTGGCAACAGCGGTATAGGCGTCATCAGCGACACCGACGCACAGCCTATCGTGGTGAACTCGCATCTCGGCAAGTTTGCAATTGTGACAGTGGCTAAGATCACCAACATCAAGGAGCTGGAGCAGGAATGCCTCGACAACAAACAGCATTTCGCTGAACTGAGTCACGGCGACACTAATCCTACTGAGCTGGTGGCTTTGTTGATAACACAAGGAAAAGATTTCGTTGAGGGCATTCAGAACGTGTATAAGAAGGTGAGAGGCTCGGTGTCGATGCTTATCCTCACCAACGATGGTCTCATCGCAGCTAGGGATTTCTACGGCAGAACCCCGATAGTCATCGGCAAAGACAACGACGGCTATGTGGCAGCGTTTGAGAGCCACAGCTACATCAACCTCGACTATTCTACTGAGCGTTACATCGGTCCTGGCGAGATTGTGAAAATCACCGAAAACGGTGTAACTCAGCTTCTGGCACCGAACGACAAGATGCAGATTTGCTCTTTCCTTTGGATTTACTATGGTTTCCCGGCATCCGACTACGAAAATATCAATGTGGAGGAGATGCGCTATCGCGGCGGCTTCGCTATGGGTAAGCGCGACGACGTGGAGGCCGACTACGTGGCTCCAATCCCTGACTCAGGCATCGGAATGGCCATCGGTTATTCGCATGCCAGCGGCATCCCTTACACCCGCAGCGTGGTGAAATACACCCCTACATGGTCGCGCAGCTTCATGCCGGTAAACCAGTCGCAACGCGAGCACGTGGCGAAGATGAAACTCATACCGAACCATGCCCTTTTGAAGGACAAACGCGTCATTTTCTGCGACGACAGCATAGTGCGCGGCACACAGCTCCGCGACAACGTGAAGATGCTCTACGACTACGGCGCGAAAGAGGTACACATCAGAATCAGCTGCCCTCCACTGGTTTACGGCTGCAACTTCTTGAACTTCAGCGCTTCGAAGAACGAACTTGAACTCATCACACGCCGTTGCATAGAGGAACTTGAAGGCGACAGCCACAAAAACCTCGAGCTTTACTGCGACGCCTCAACCAAGCAATATGCAAATCTGGTCGAGCTGCTGCGCAAGAAAATCGGTGTTGACTCATTGAAATTCAATACTTTGGAAGACATCTGCGGTGCTGTTGGATTACCTAAATGCCAGATCTGCACGCACTGCTTCGACGGCTCGTCGTACGGCGATAAATAAGACTATCTGAAAGAAATATCGACTGATGAATCACGGGAGATGCCCAGCAACGACGCGGCTTTTCCGTGGTTCATCGCTATTTCGAGGTATCCGTGAGTGCCAAACAACGCCAGTTTCTCGGCGAGCGGCACCTCGGTGTAGCTGAGGCACACCTTGTTGATGACATATTTCCCGATACGGATGTCGAAAGCCCTGCCGTTTCTGATTTTTTCGAACAACTCTCGAGTGATGTTCGTGACAGCGTTCTCATAAGAGTCGATGAAAGTGATGATGCCGTGAATCGAGTTGTTGTCGATGGTCGGCTGGAAGGTGATGCTCTTTCTTATGGCGGGGTATGGCTTGCCTATCTCGCTGAACGGCAATCCATTAGCTATCATGGTGGCGACTTTCACAAAACGGTCGCGGGTGGTGAAGGTGAAGTAGTCGGAGTCCTGAATCACCTCGATGGTGACGGCCTCGTAAGGCGTGTCACCAAGGATGAGCGAGAATATATCATTGTCGGTGCCGATGAAATAATGTCCGTTGGCTTTCAACGCGATATGCGGCTTGTCGGACGACTCCTCTGTCTCCACCGCGATGATATGGATGGTGCCTTCCGGGAAGTTTTTGTAGCAATTTCGGATGATGAAAGCGGCGGATGCGATGTCCCACGGCTCGATGTTATGGGTGATATCGACGACAGTGGCATCGGGCAGCATCGAGTAAATGGTGCCTTTCACCGCCGCGACATAATAGTCGGACAGCCCCCAATCGCTTGTTAATGTTATGATTGCCATTGTTTTGCCGTTTTCGAAAATTGAGCTCAATTCACAAATGCAAAAATACATTTTTATAATTAAAAATTTTTATCGAAATAAAAAAGTTATGAACAATTTTTAATTTTATCTTTGCATATCGAAAAACGTTTAAAAACTAGTCGAAAATATAGATGGCAGAGCAGATAGTCCAGATAGAAAATGTCAACCCGAGCGATTTGTACGGCGCTAAGGATCAACATCTTACGATAATAAAAAACTTTTTTCCGAAGTTGAAGATTATCGCGCGCGGCGATTTTGTGAAGGTGATTGGCGAGGACGAGGAGGTGAATTATTTTCTCGACCGGCTGAATTTGCTCGTGAACCATCTGGAGCGTTACGGCAGCATCAACCCGCAAGTCATTGAGGATGTGATGATTTCGAACGGCGACACCGCTTACGTGAAATCGATGAACGACGGTGACGTGCTCGTTTACGGGCGTAACGGCCTGCAAATCAAGGCGATAACGGTCAACCAGAAGAAGATGGTCGATGCCATCGCGAAGAAAGACATGATTTTTGCCATCGGTCCTGCGGGAACCGGAAAGACCTACACTGCTGTCGCATTGGCGGTGCGAGCTCTGAAAAACAGAGAGGTTAGGCGTATTATTTTGACGCGTCCGGCAGTGGAAGCAGGTGAAAATTTGGGTTTTTTGCCCGGCGATTTGAAGGATAAATTGGATCCGTATCTTCAGCCGTTGTACGACGCCTTGCGTGACATGATTCCGCAGGCAAAACTGACGGCTTACATGGAGGACGGCACCATCGAGATCGCGCCGCTGGCATTTATGAGAGGACGCACCCTTGACCACGCCTTCGTGATTTTGGACGAGGCGCAGAACGCCACCCGAGCCCAGCTGAAGATGTTTTTGACACGTATGGGACGCAACGCCAAGTTCGTCATCACCGGCGACGTGACACAGATCGACCTGCCGAAGAACACACCTTCAGGCCTTCCGCAAGCTGTTGATATTCTAGGCGATGTGAAAGGAATAGAATTCATCTTCCTGGATGAAAAAGATGTGGTCCGCCATAAACTTGTGACCGACATCGTGAATGCGTATAAGAAGTTTTATCATGATAATGATGAAGAAGACTCTAACGTCATTTCGAGAGAAACGGAACGAGATTCCTCGCTTCGCTCGGAATGACAGGACATGAATGGGAACTATATGGCGCGGCATAATGTAACAAAGTAATATGTAGGAACCGTAAAGCCGCGCCAAATAAAATAAAAAAGAGTTGTCATTCCGAGTGCGAAGCACGAGGAAACTAAAAAAGAAAAATATAAAACATTAAATATAATGAAAGCTTTAACAAGAACCGATTTCAACTTCAAAGGTCAGACAAAGGTGTATCACGGCAAGGTTCGTGATGTTTATTTCATTGACAACAAATATTTAGTGATGGTCGCCACCGACCGCATCTCGGCATTCGACGTCATTCTGCCGGAGGGTATTCCTTATAAAGGTCAGATACTCAATCAGATAGCAGCTGAGTTTTTGGACATGACCACCGACATCGTGCCGAACTGGAAAATTGCTACTCCAGACCCGATGGTCACCGTGGGTAAGCTCTGCAAGCCATTCCCAGTGGAGATGATTATCCGCGGATACCTCACCGGAAGTTCGTGGCGCACCTACAAGAGCGGCCAGCACACCATCTGCGGCGTGAACATCCCTGACGGCATGAAGGAACACCAGAAATTTGCTGAACCAATAATCACTCCGACCACCAAGGCAGAGGAAGGTCACGACGAGGACATTTCAAAGGAAGAGATTATCCGTCAAGGACTTATCAGCAAGGAAGACTACGAGCAGATTGAGGTCATCACCCGCAAGTTGTTCCAGCGTGGCACTGAAGTCGCCGCCAAGCACGGCTTGATTTTGGTTGACACGAAATACGAATTCGGTAAGATTGGCGACCAAATCTACCTCATGGACGAGATTCACACCCCTGATTCATCGCGTTATTTCATCGCCGACCAGTACGAGGAATGCTTCGCAAAAGGTCTTCCAGTGAAGCAGCTCTCAAAAGAATTCGTCCGCGAGTGGCTGATGGCAAACGGCTTCCAAGGCAAAGAAGGACAGAAGGTCCCAGAGATGACGCCAGAAATCGTGAAAGGCATTTCGGAGAGATATATTGAGCTTTACGAGAAAGTAACCGGCAAGAAATTCCAAAAAGCCGCTGACACTGAAGATATTAAGGCGAGGATTGAGAATAACGTCAAGAATTGGTTGAAAAATAATCGATAAACCTGTAGGGATAAGGTGTAGAGACGGATAAAAATCCGTCTCCTGGAGGGACGCAGAAATGCGTCCCTAAATTTTTTTTCTGAAAAAAATAGGTATTTTTGTGTCACGCTAAAGAAAAAATATTTATCTTTGCAAAAAATTATTAAGCACCGCCATTCTTTCTTGAATGGACATGGCCGTCTGCGGACGGCTTTATTTTTAAATTTAATGAATAAAAACTTGGAGTTTATGGAACAAAGAGTGACGTTTTATATTGATGGATTCAACTTCTACTATGGTTTGCGCAGGGCGAGGCATAGAGAGCAGAAATGGGGCAATTATTATTGGATTGACATGGTGAAATTATGTGGTGGTTTTCTTGGAGAAGGCCAGAAGTTAGACAAAGTTATATATTTCACAGCATCACCATTAAATCCAGAAAAGAGTAGTCGCCAGAGTGCATTTCTCAATGCTAACAAACTTATAAATGGAGATCGATTTGAGATTGTACGTGGCAAATATTTGGACAAACAGATACAATGTCCGAATTGTCATTATGCAATTTCGCGTCCAGAGGAAAAGAAGACAGATGTTAACATCTCTGTGAGAATGATTGCGGATTGTGTTTTGAATTCAACAGACACGTTGGTTCTCGTAAGTGCTGACAGTGATTTGGTTCCACCATTGGAATTTATTCAGAAGAATTATCCTGACAAGCGTATCAAAGTGTATTTTCCTCCTTCAAATTTAAGTAGTGATTTGAAAGACAATCTGATACATCACAGTAGCAAGCCTATTTTGATGATAAAGAATGAGCGTCGCTTCATTGATGCTATTATGCCTGATATTGTTACTGATGGCAATAAAAGTTATGAGATTCCAGAGAAGTGGAAAAGCAAATAGTGTAATCCAAACTATGTCAGAGATATTTATTTTAGTCTGACATGGTTTGAATTACACTCTCTTTGTTTTTATAAACTAGTATTTATTCATCTTCAAGTGTAGTAAATACTTGATTTTCACCATACCCACCTTGGATGTATCCAAAACCAAATGCTCTGACATAATAAGTAGTGTTAGGAGTTAATCCTGTCATTGTAAGAGAAAAAGAGCCATTACTAGGATAATAATTCTCTATTGTATAGTCTATGTCCCTTTCTGGATCGGGATGTGTACTCCAACATATACCGCTCGCCATTACTTCTCCAAATGTGCTAATTGTTCCACCGCATACTGCACTTGTAGAACCAATATCAGTTACCGGATGAGTTGTTATGGTTGCATGTGGTGCATTTGGTGAAGTTTTTTCAATAACTTCACCATAACCAACTCCAACTGAATTAACAGCAAAAGCTCTAAAATAATATGTCGTATTATAACCAAAATCTCCATAGGTTAGTTCAAATACATAGCCAACTCCAGTTGGTCCGTTCCAATAAATCCAATCATGATAATAATAAGTGCCTCCATTATATGTGGGATTAGGAGAAGTGCTTATTAAAATTCCAACTTTATCGTAATCTATATAAGCTCCTCCACCATCTATAATCTTCCCAGAAGCAGTTATTTCAATTCCAGAACCATAATCATAAAAAGATACACCAAGAGTTTTCACTGTGGGAATTTGAGGAGGTAAAGTTGTAAAACTAATTACATTACCATAATTTATAATTGTATCTAAAACTGCGTATGCCCTAACATAATATGTTGTACTAGCGTATAATCCTTGAATTAGTTTTGTAAAAGAACCTGGCCCTGTGCCTTCTGAATAATGAGTATCACTAATGGTGGGATTGTTTGATGTGTTTATGCAAATACCGCGCTCGGTATAATTATCCCCGACATCAGGGATCACACCACCTACTGTTGCAGATGTTGCTGTAATATTAGTAACTTCAGAAGTGATAATTTCAGCTAAAGTTTTGAATTCAACCACCTCACTATATCCTTTCCCAATATCATTTTTTGCATAAGCACAAAAATAATACATAGTACTTGGTTGAAGATTTTCAATTGTAGCACAAAACTCGTCCTCACATTCTGTTAATATGATTTGTGTTCCATTTACAAGAGGATCAGACGACGTGCTATAATAAAAACCAGTTTCGGTAACAGAAGAACCACCATCATTAACAATAAGTCCATTAAGCAATGCGGATGATTTTGTTATTGAATCTATTCTACCTTTTACTCCAGAAATACAAGCTTGTCCTTCCATATTTGAAAGCACTAATCTGAAACCAATTCTTGGCGAACCAAAACGATTCCAACCTGAACGTGATGATACCTTACAATCAGAGCCATAATCGTTACTGTTTTCAGAAGAGAAACAGCCACCTCGTAAAACGGTATATTCTCCTTGTGATGGTCCAATTGGATTTATTTGTGCTGCTCCAACATACCCTGCTCCATAATAATCATTGCAGCATTCCATAACGTTTCCACTCATGTCATATAGAAAAAGTTCGTTGGGTTCTTTGCTTCCGACTCTGTGTGTGTTCTCTTCGCTGTTTCCTTTATACCACCCAACTGTATTCAATTGGTTGGAACCACTAAATTGAAAGCCTCTGCTTCCGTTACCACCCTTTGCAGCATATTCCCATTGAGCTTCTGTAGGCAGGCGAAACTGCATCCCATGTGTTTCATCGTTCAACTTGTTGTTAATTGTAAACATAAAATCTTGAATAGCATTCCAACCAACACTTTCTACAGGAAGCAAATCTCCTTGATTTTGGCTTGGATTAGTTCCCATTACCGCTTTCCAAAGTTCTTGTGTTACCTCATATTTCCCTATATAATAATTACTCAACATAACTTGATGAACAGGGACTTCATTATCTTGAGATGTGGTATTATAATTTTGTCCATCTGGGTCATTTTTTTGAGAACCCATCCAAAACGTGCCACCTTGAACTTTAATCATATCAAACGAAACATTTCCAACATTGAATGTCAAAACATCGGGCGCTTCGTATCCAGAATTATTGCCACCACCACCATTGTCTGAAACATTATCCTTTTTACATCCAATGACAATTGTTATCAACAACACAAGCATAAACATCATGTATAATTTCCTCATACATATTAATTTGGCCTCCAATCCCTAAAAGCACTGGAGCCTCCTTTTGCCCCTTTTTTATAATAACACAAAAAGCGTGGAACTGTATGCCACACTGTAGATGAAGGTCGTAGGAAAACCTGAAAACACAAATATGGGAACAGCCCACGCATAACGCGTGAAACCATTATGAAATCTTGTGTTTTCAAATGAAAATTTCCTACGTTTTCATCTACAAGATAAGCATAACGCTTCAATAATAAACTTCGATTGGCGAGCCAATCAGTTGCAAAGATATTAAAAATTATTGTTTCAAGTCAAGAAAAAGAAGAAAAACTTCCTTGTCTTTACCTAAAACAGTAAAAAAATGTATAGTAAATTGAAATAATTTCAATTAGGTGTTCAAAATTTTACTATTTTTGCAGAGTAAAAATGTAAAATGCTATGAATAACATCTGGAAGCAATTCGGTAATACGCCAATGGATTATTCCATGGTGGCATCGCTTTTCCCCAATCACAAGTGCAAGCACAACAAGGTGAGCGCACTTGAGAAGAAGGGCGATATCATCAGGCTTAAGCAAGGATTGTATGTGCCAAATCCTGATTTGTCGGTCATATATTTCTCTTCAATCGGCATTGAGATTTTACGGATTGATTCCGGAGCAGGTGTTTACAATATGCTCGATGACGATGAGGCGCAGCCAATTGTTTCACAATTCTTTGGCATGGTTTGAATATGTTCATATTGATAGGGATGTATTTCCAATTGGTGTTAGGATAGAAACGTCGGATGACGGTACGTCTTTTCTTATTGCGACGCCAGAAAAGGCTTTATGTGATTTGATTTCGAATATTCCGTACCTGAATCTTCGTTATGAAAAGGAAATTTTGACATGGCTTGAGGAAGATATTCGTTTCGATATGGAAAGAAGAATATGATTAATCAAATTATTAAAATTATTGAGGGATGAGTACGGTTTTTGATCAGATGTTGGAGCGTTATGGGAATTTGCCTAATGAGAAGTTATGGAATGCCAAAGAAGAACTCAACATCTGGTCTAACGATTATTTCCTCCAATTGGCTGATATGATAAAATTTGTACCATAGCGTGTTGAAGACACGCTATTTTATTTACCCCTGACAAGCACAGCGCAGTCTGGGGTTTAAAAACAAAACTATGAATACACTATACAACAAAATACTCTCAAAACAAGATCCGGATTTAGTCCCAGGCCTCGCCCGTTTTTTCAAAACCGGCCCCGGACAATACGGCGAAGGCGACAAATTCCTTGGAATCAAGGTGCCGACGGTGCGAGAAGTGGTGAAAGACCAATGGCAGAATGCCTCTTTTAAGGACTTGGAGGAATGCATGATTTCAAAATATCATGAGATGCGGCTGGCGGCACTGCTTACTCTGGTGCAGGTTTTCAAGCATGCCAAGAAGGATGAGCGGCTGCAAAAACAAAGCATCGACTTCTATCTCGCTCATACTCAATATATTAACAATTGGGATTTGGTCGATCTGTCGTGCTACGAGCTGCTTGGCAACTGGCTTCTAAATCGCGACAGAAAACTTCTGTACGACCTTGCCGATAACGGCAAAACCATCTGGGAACAGCGCATCGGGATGGTGAGCACCATGCAATTTATTCGTCACAACCAACTTGACGACACTTTCAATATCGCTGAAATCTTTTTGGCAAAGCCGCAACCGCTTCACGACCTGCTGCAAAAAGCCGTGGGCTGGCTGCTTCGTGAAGCAGGAAAACGTGATGAACAACGATTAAAAGATTGGTTGTCAACACGTTACAAAACTATACCTCGCACCATGTTGAGATACGCCATCGAAAAGTTTCCAGAAACGGAAAGAAAACTTTATTTGATAAAAGAATAAAAAAGAGAAATTTCCTCTAAACCGCGTAGCGGTTGCATATCACTTTTTCTCGTAGAAGTGCATATCCACTATATACTGCGCCACCTCTTTCGGCATGAAATAGCGCACATCCTTGCCCTCGGCGATGGCGTTTCTGATGAACGTCGACGATACCTCAATTTCAGGCGCTTCAACAATCTTTACTGAAGGATGATTTGCTAACTCATTGCTGCTGTAGCCTTTGCGCGGATAAACCAACAAATGATAATACTTCAAAATCATCTCGTAGTTCTTCCATTTCGGGAAAGTCTCGAGGCTGTCCATTCCGCAAATCAGGTAAAAATCGGTGTTCGGATGACGTTCCTGCAATCTCGTCAAGGTGTCGATGGTATATGACGGCTGCGGCATGTAAAACTCGATGTCGCAAACCTGAAAACGCTCATCGCCTTTCACCGCCATCTCCACCATGTACATGCGATGTCTGTCCGCCAGCAGCGACTTTTTGTCCTTGAACGGGTTCTGCGGCGACACCACAAACCAAATCTCATCCATGTCACCATACTCCGCGAGGTAATTCGCAAGCATCAGGTGGCCGTTGTGGATTGGGTTGAATGACCCGAAAAACAGACCAATCTTAGTTTTCATCAGTTACCAGTTAGCAGTTACCAGTTACCAGTTAGCAGTTACCAGTTAGCAGTTATAATTAACTGGTAACTGTCAACTGCAAACTGCCAACTTATAATATATTAAAAAGTTGTTCCTTAATCTTCTCAAGCTCGTCTTTCATCTTTACGACAAGTCGTTGAATATCAGCGTCGTTGGCCTTCGAGCCGAGGGTGTTGATCTCACGTCCCATCTCCTGTGCGATGAATCCCAGTTTCTTGCCGGCGCCTTCCTCGTCGATGCTCTCTTTAAAATAGTCGCAATGCTTGCGCAGACGCACCTTTTCCTCAGTGATGTCAAGCTTTTCGAGATAGTAAATGAGTTCCTGCTCGAAGCGGTTATCGTCGAAATCGCCATTGGCGAGTTCCTGCAAATTTTTCAATAGACGGCCTTTTATCACCTCGTGACGGTTTTTTTCGAAAGGTTCCACCTCGCCGAGATATCCGAGAATCAGTTCAACACGTTTCAGCACATCTTTTTTCAGGATTTCACCTTCCTGAGCTCTGAAATCGTCAGTGATTTCAATAGCTTTCACCAATGTCTCCTTGATTTTTTCGAGGAATTCATCGTCGTAATCCTGCTCCGGCGACACGAAAACGCCTGGCATCTTGAACACTATCGCAGCGATGTCTTTCGACTCCGGAATGTTATATTCCTTTGAAATATTGTTGATTTGCTCAAGATACGACGCCACAATTTCCTTCTCGATATGTGTGTTTTGCGCCACGTCGGTGTTGGTAATCGTCACCATCACGTCGACTTTACCGCGTTGGAGGCGTGTCGAAATCTCGTTACGATAATCTAATTCGTAGGCTTTTAAATCTTGCGGAAGTTTTACCGAAAGGTCTAACTGCTTGCTGTTCAATGTCTTAATCTCGACAGAGATGTTGTTTGTCTTAAAAATCTGCTCGGCTTTGCCGTAGCCTGTCATCGAACGAATCATCTTCAGAAATTTTTTTGCAAAGATAATAAAAAGTATTATTGTCAATGCATTTTTTGGAGTTTTAAAGCCATTAGCTATTAGCCATTAGCCAATAGTTTGTGTAGTCCAAAGCTAATGGCTAGTGGCTGTCGGCTAATAGCTAAAATAATTTTTCAGAAAAATGTAATATTATCAATTAATTTCTTTAACTTTGTGGATTGTTTAGAAAATAAGTCAATTCAAAAAATATTAACACAAAAAATTAGGATTTTATGTCACAGAAAATGACTTCACAAGATTACATGGAAATGGAAGCTCGTTACGGCGCTCATAACTATCACCCGCTTCCGGTGGTTTTGGCAAAAGGTAAAGGTGCCAAAGTTTGGGACGTTGAAGGCAAGGAATATTACGATTTCTTGTCAGCATATTCAGCTGTCAACCAGGGACACTGCCATCCGGCAATCCTCAAGGCTATGGCTGAGCAGGCTGAGAAACTCACCTTGAGTTCACGTGCATTCTACAACGACGCTCTCGGTCCATGGGAGAAATACGTTACAGAATACTTCGGTTACGACAAGGTTTTGCCGATGAACACCGGCGCTGAGGCTGACGAGACAGCTCTTAAGCTCGCACGTCGTTGGGGAACAGTGTGCAAAGGCATCCCGAATGATGAGGTGACCATCGTGTGCTGCGAAGGCAACTTCCACGGCCGCACCATTACCATCATCACCATGTCGAACGACCCTGACTCATACGCAAACTACGGTCCTCTGACACCTGGTTTCATCCGCATCCCTTACAACGATCCTGACGCATTGGAGAAGGTTCTCGCTAAGGACGGCAAGAAGATCGCAGGTTTCCTGTTGGAGCCAATCCAGGGAGAAGCAGGCGTTTACGTTCCGGATGAGGGTTATCTGAAGAAATGCTACGACATCTGCAAGAAATACAACGTTTTGTTTATGGCCGACGAGGTGCAGTGCGGTATCGCCCGTACAGGTAAGATGCTCGCTTGCGACCACGAAGGCGTGCGTCCTGACATCCTTATCCTCGGTAAGGCTCTCGGCGGCGGCGTGGTGCCGGTTTCAGCAGTACTTTGCGACGATCACATCATGATGAACATCAAACCGGGTGAGCACGGCTCAACATTTGGCGGCAACCCAGTGGCAGCAAGAGTGTCAATGGCTGCTCTGCAGGTAATCAAAGACGAACACCTGATGGAAAACGCTGAGCGTCTCGGTAAGCTCTTCCGTGAGGAAATCATGAAGATCAACCACCCGATGATTCAGAAGGTACGCGGTAAAGGTTTACTCAACGCAGTGATTATCAAGCCTATGAACGGCAAAGAGGCATGGGATGTCTGCTTGAAGATGCGCGACAACGGCGTCCTCGCCAAGCCAACCCACCAGCACATCATCCGCTTCGCTCCACCATTAGTGATTACCGAAGCCGAATTGATGGACGCAATCGAGAAGATTAAGAAATCGATAATGGCGTTCTAAATTATCAAGCAGAAATAGCTGAAATAGCAGAAAATCAGGCACCAACAATTTGTTGATGCCTGATTTTTATCAATCATATTGATTCTCTCAAAACAACAAGTCCACATCCATTTTTAAAAAATCCTCCACAGGCAAACCTCCGGAGCCAACAACTAAAGTGTTTTGTGGCTTGAATTGTTCGCGGAATATTTGCAGACCTTTGTTGGTTGTACGCTTGCCGCTTTTTACCTCAATACCGACAAGTTTTTTGTTTTTTTCTAGCACGAAATCCACCTCATCAGATTTTTCGCGCCAATAGTATATTTTCATACTATGGCTTTCCGCTTCGCCAACAAGATAGGCTCCGATAGCCGATTCGGTGAGTCTTCCCCATATTTCCCTGTTTTTTTTAGATTCTTCAAAAGTTAATGAAGAATATGCGTTTCGTAAAGCGTTGTTATATACTTGAAATTTTGGAATAGAACTGTATTTTCTGGCATTGTCGTTCGCATATTTCTGCAAGCCGACGAGTAGTTTGCTCTCATCAAGAACATGAAGATAGTTGGCTAAAGTTGTCACATTCCCAGCGTCTTGCAATTGCCCGAGTATTTTGTTCAACGAAATCATTTCTCCCGAATAAAAGCAGCCAAGTTCGAACAATTGTCGCAAAAGTACAGGCTTGTATATGTTTGTTGTCATCAGGACATCTTTTGAAATGGCGGATTCGATTATTGAATCCCGCATATAGTTTTTCCAACGTGTTTCATCAGATATCAGTGGTGCTGTTCCAGGGTAACCTCCGAAGTAAATATATTCATCAATGTCAAATCCGAATGCGTCATTCATCTCCTTCAATGTCCAATGTCCCATGCGAATCAACTCGTAACGCCCTGATAATGATTCTGTTAATCCTTTTTGGATGAGCAAGCGCGATGAGCCGAGAATTACGACTTTGAGATTTCGTTTTTCACGACTGTCTCTATCCCATTCTTTTTTTACAAATTCGCTCCAATTTGTGAGTTTTTGTATTTCATCAATTACCAATAGCCGTTCTGATTCTTGGTTGGTCGCCATTTTCATGCGTTCTGATTCCCAAATATCACTAATCCATTCAGCTGTAGCCCCAGGGACGGCATCGGCCTGATATGTCGTGTATGGAATTGTCAAATCTTCAGTAACTTGGTCAATAAGTGTCGATTTTCCTATCTGTCGCGGTCCAAGCAACACTTGAATGAACATTCGAGGCTCTTTGAGTCTATTTATAACCGTTTGATAATAAATGCGTTTAATCATATTTTATAAAAATTCTCAAATCATATAAAATAAATTCTCAAATCATTGAGCAAAAATAACAAATAAAACAATATAAATAACGATAATACTCAAAATTTTCATAATTTTGCATCATGGAATGGTTCAAAACATCAATTATCGACAATAAAACAGTAGTTTTTGACTCACTGCGAAAACAATATGTTGCACTTACTCCCGAAGAGCAGGTTCGCCAGAAGATGCTGTATTACCTTGTGGAGACTCGAAAAGTCGCCGCCGGACTTGTTGCTGTAGAGTATTCCATAAAGGTGAATAACCTCCCGAAGCGTGCCGATATTGTGGTTTTCAACAACCTCGGCGAGCCGCAGATGATTGTGGAATGCAAAGCGGAATCTGTGCCGATAACCGAAAAAGTTTTAGACCAAGCGATAAGATATTTTTCAGGTTTGAAAGTGAAATATCTCACTTTGACTAATGGGAAAACAATGTTTTGCTATAGAGTCGAAGACGGAAAACTAATTAATTTGACGGAGTTTCCTTTCTAAAAGATATCCGATTCCAAAACCAAGAATCATTCCAACTGCTGCTCCGCAAATAATATCTCCAGGGAAGTGCACTCCCATGTAAATTCTACTATAAGAAACCACTGCCGCCCAACTGAACATCAGCCAGCCGATTTTTTTGTAGTGCTGCCGCATTGTCATGTAGATAAACGACGCCAAAGCGAAGGTGTTGGCGGCATGCGACGAGATGAAGCCGTAATGTCCGCCGGGCTTGCCTTTCGGCAGATGCACCAAGTCCTCAATCAATGGGTCGTAGCAGGGGCGAAGTCGATGGAAAAGCGGCTTGAAAACTGATGCCGAAATCTGATCTGATAAGGTGATAACAACAATGACCCCGAGGAGTATCCACAAGCCTTTCCACTTGTATTTGTAAAATACCAGGAACACCAGCACCGCATAAAACGGAATCCAGCCCGTCTCCGACGAGATAAACGTCATCACAGAGTCGAGCCACCCAACGTGCAAACCGTTGAGGAACAGAAAAAGCTGATGATCCCAATTATTTAACATAGTTACCAGTTAGCAGTTGCCAGTTAGCAGTTAGCAGTTGACAATTAACTGGTAACTGCCAACTTCTAACTTAATGAAAGCCAAATCAAATCCTTTAACTCCTTAATTCCTTCTCCCGTCGCCGAGCTGATGAACAAGTGCGGCACCTTCTTCGGGAGATGTTTCTTTATGTCTTTCTTCGTGTCTTCGTCAATCAAATCGCACTTGCTGACCGCCAAAATGCGTTTCTTATCCAGCAATTCAGGGTTATATTTCTTCAATTCGTTGAGCAAAACGTCGTATGCTTCCTTAACATCCGGACTGTCGGCAGCGACTAAGAATAACAGAATAGAGTTTCTTTCAATATGACGTAAGAATCTGATACCCAATCCTTTACCTTCTGATGCGCCTTCGATGATGCCAGGGATGTCGGCCATGATGAACGACTTGAAATCATAATATGGCACAATTCCAAGGTTCGGCACCAATGTCGTGAACGGATAGTCGGCAATCTCAGGTTTTGCTGCTGAAACCACTGAAAGTAATGTCGATTTCCCTGCATTCGGGAAGCCCACGAGACCCACATCAGCCAACAGCTTCAACTCTATGATGATCCATCTTTCTTCTGATGGCTCGCCAGGTTGTGAGAACTTCGGTGCCTGCATCGTCGCAGTCTTGAAGAAAGTGTTGCCTTTTCCGCCGCGTCCGCCTTTCATGATGACTATCTCCTGTCCGTCTTCGGTCACCTCGCCAAGATGTTCGTTGGTTTCCGCGTCGTATGCCACAGCACCTAGCGGCACCTCAATAATCACATTGTTGCCTTGTGCGCCAGTCCTCTGGTTCGCGCCTCCCGACTCGCCGTCGCCAGCAAACAGATGTTTGGTGTAACGCAGATGCAACAGCGTCCACAACTGAGCGTTGCCTTTCAAGATGACGTCGCCGCCCTTGCCTCCGTCGCCGCCATCAGGACCGCCCTTCGGCACGTACTTAGCATGGTTGAAATGCATCGCGCCATTGCCGCCCTTGCCCGAACGACAAAAAATCTTTACGTAGTCAACAAAATTCGAGTTTGCCATAATTTATCAGTTACCAGTTACCAGTTGGCAGTTACCAGTTACCAGTTGGCAGTTGTCGGTTAACTGGTAACTGCCAACTGGTAACTGCCAACTTAAAATTCGTCTTCTTCCGTTTCTTCCGGTGTTGCCGCCGCGCTCTGCTCCTCCTCGTATTTGTCGCAGTCGAAGTCCAAATCGACATTCGACAGCGGCTTCGGGAAGTCACCCTGGCTGACGTGCAGCGTCGGGTCGGCGTACACCTTTTTCATATATAAAGCCCAGATAGGCAGCGCCATATTGGAGCCCTGTCCGAGTGTTATCGTCTTAAAATGCACCGAGCGGTCTTCGGCACCCGTCCAGATGCCTGTGGTGAGGTCAGGGGTGATGCCCATAAACCATCCGTCGCTCTGGTTCTGCGTGGTGCCGGTCTTGCCCGCAATCGGGTTGCGTAAGCCGTATTTGTATCTCAAACGAACGCCAGTGCCTTCATACACAACACCTTTCATCAGCTCTATCATCTTGTACGCCGTCACCTCGTCCATCGCCTCGCGCTGCTCGGCTTTGAACGTCTCGATGACATTGCCGTTCTTGTCTTCAATTTTTGTGATGAAGATAGGCTTCACATAAACGCCTTTGTTGGCGAAGGTGCTCATCGCGCCCACCATCTCGTACAAAGAGATGTCGCACACTCCCAGACATATCGACGGCACCGCCGGGATGTCGGATGTTACACCCATCCTGCGAGCCATCTGTATGGTGGCCTCCGGACCGAAACGTTTCATCAGGTATGCCGAGATGCGGTTGTTTGAATGTGCCAAAGCCCAACGCAATGTCACCTCTTCGCCGAATTTGTTCTTTCCCGCGTCTTTCGGCTCCCAGAACTTGCCGTCAGGCAGCTGGATGCTGTAGCTGATGTTCGGGACCTTGGTGCACGGCGTGTATTCGCCCTCCTGCATCGCCAACGAGTAAAGGAACGGCTTGAATGTAGAGCCAACCTGTCGCTTGGCCTGCGTCACGTGGTCGTACTGGAAGAAACGGTAGTCGTTGCCGCCCACATAAGCTCTCACGTAGCCGGTGCCGGTCTCCACCGACATCAGCGACGACTGCAGGAAATATTTGCTGTAACGTATTGAGTCCATTGGACTTAGCACAGTGTCGATGGGGCCTTCCCATGAGAACAGTGTCATCGGGACAGGCTGGTTGAAGTTGGCGATGATGGAATCCATGCTACAGCCCGCTTTTTTCAAGACACGATAGCGCTCAGAGCGTTTCATCGACAAAATCATGATTTTCTCGACTTCTTCCTCATCTTTCAGGACAAACGGAGCCTTGGGATTGTCTTTCCAATGTTTGTAAAACGCCGGCTGGAGGTCCAAGGCCAGATGTTCGCGCACCGCCTCCTCGGCATATCGCTGCATCCTCGAGTCGATGGTGGTGTAAATGCGCAGTCCGTCCCTGTAAATGTTATAAGGTGTTCCGTCGGGTTTGTAATGGTTCTTAGCCCAATCGTGCATCACGCCTCTCAAAAACTCGCGGAAATATGTCGCCTGACCCGCCTTGTGGTCGAGTACGCCGAAATGCGACAAGTCAATCGGAATCTGCGAGATGGAGTCGTATTGCTGTGATGTTATGAACCCGTTGGTTTCCATGCGTTTAAGCACGAGGTTGCGACGTTTCAAAGCACTGTTGGGGTTTCTTTTCGGACTGAATTTCGTCGGGGCGTTGACGACACCTGCCAACATCGCCGCCTCCTCAATCGTCAACTCGTGTGGCTCCTTGCTGAAAAACGTCTCCGTCGCCTTCTTCACTCCGTATGCGTTGTGACCGAAGAAAACAGTGTTCAGATACATCGCCACAATCTCGTCTTTCGAATAGTTGTATTCGAGCTTCGTCGCCGTCACCCATTCCTGGAACTTCCTAATTACCAGTTGTGGCTTGCTTAAATTCTCACCTCGAGGGAAGAGATTCTTCGCCAGCTGCTGCGTGATGGTGCTGCCGCCGCCTTGGTCGCTGTTGCCGGTCATCACACCTTTTGCCACCCTGAAAAGAGCTCGCTTGTCGATGCCCGAATGCTCGTAAAACCTCACGTCTTCAATGGCGATGAGCGCATTAATCAAATAAGGGGAGATGTCTTCATAGCTTACATTCGAGCGGTTCTCTATGTAATAAGTGCCCAAAAGCTTGCCATCAGCCGAGATAATCTCCGTGGCGAGGTTCGTCTCCGGGTTTTCCAGCTCCTCAAACGTCGGCATGTCGCCAAACCACTCGTGCACTATGCCGTGAAAAAGCAGGTAAATGCCCAATCCGAACAACACAAAAAGCGACCACAGGACTATCAGATAGACCCTCGTGCCTTTTTTCTTATTTGATTTTTTCTTTGCCATAACTTATTGTTTTTCAAAGCATAAACCGATGTCAACAATGCCATTAAGCTCTTTCTCGCGCATAGCCTGTTCGATCTCAAAATGATAATTGCCCTTTAACGGGAAACGCAAGGCGGGGTTTAGAAGTATCTTAGCCGAACGCATGCTGCCGCTGCCTTTGCCCATCCAACGCCCATCAGGCATCGCAAAAGTGCATTCGATAGTGTCGTGAGCGATGTTGCCGTTAGGAAAAACAGTATGCATGAAAACAAACAGATTGCTATAACGATAACTGTCTAAATGCCTGATATTCAAGTAGAAAGCGTAATCAGTCAAGGTGTCGTCGACAGCCACGTCGAAAAACGGCATGTTCTCGTTGTCCCACTTCGCATTGGGAATAACGACGCTCTCGTCGTACAACGTGTTACGGCCGCACGAGAACATCAAAATCACCATCAAACTATATAGCAACTTCTTCATCTCTCTACTCTAATTTCGAAAGGTCAGCCGGCTTTCCTTCCTCGCCGTAGTCATTGTTCTTCTGCTCCTTGATGAACGCGAAGTCCTCCAACTGCTCAGGAAAAACGCCTTTTTTGTTATCCTCAATAATCTCTTTCACTTTCTCTGCCGGAATCGCCATCATGTTGTTCCTGTCGAATGGGTAAGAATACCACATCAAACCCTTGAAAATATCGATTTTCTGATAGATTCCGTCGCCTTTCTTGGTCTTCAACACGATGCGGTTGTCAGGGAAACTCTTCAGTGCGTCAACGTATGCATCGTACTCGTAGTTGAGACAGCATTTGAGTTTTCCGCACTGGCCTGCGAGCTTCTGCGGGTTAGGCGAGAGCTGCTGTACTCTTGCCACGTTGGTTGTAACCGATTGAAAATCAGTAATCCACGAGGCGCAGCAGAGCTCACGGCCGCATGAACCGATGCCGCCCAACTTCGCCGACTCCTGTCGGAATCCAATCTGACGCATCTCAACGCGAACATGGAACTCCTCAGCCAGTTTCTTAATCAGTTCACGGAAGTCGACACGACCGTCGGCAGTGTAATAGAAAATAGCTTTTGTTCTATCTCCTTGATATTCAATATCATTGAGCTTCATCTCAAGCTTCAGGCTTGACGCAATCTCACGGCTTCTGTACAATGTGTGCTCTTCCTGACGAATCGCTTCAAGGAACTTTTCCACGTCGTTGACACGTGCGCGGCGATAAATCTTCTTAAGCTCCGAAACAGGAGTGTTGTTCTTCTTGCGCTTGCGCTGTTTCTCGATGAGTTCGCCAACCATTGTCACTATTCCGATGTCATGTCCGATGGCTGTCTCCACCGCAACTAATTCACCCTCAAGGAGATTCATCTCCGAAGGATAACTGTAAAAGTCTTTTCTGTCGTTCTTGAAACGCACCTCCGCCACCAGCAGCTCGCCTTCTTTCGGGGTCTCGTTCTCGTAGTCCTTGAGCCAGTTGAAACTGTCGAGTTTGCACTGTCCGTGGCATAAAACATTGCTCGCGAACTCATATTTGTCGGCTTTGATGCGGCATCCGCGGTGAAAATCGTTGGTGAGCGTCTTCTTCATGTCGTCGTGCAGAGGCCATGTCGCCTGAAACTCCACGCCGTCGTCCTGCTTGTTCACCATCTGGTCTTCCATCTCCTCGTCCTTCATATTGAGTTTCTGAGGCGCCGACTTCAGCAAACTGTCAACATCTTCAGTGGTTTCCGATATATTTTCGTCAAGAATCTCTTCTTCTCTAATCTCTTTTTCTTCCATAATAAAAATATTTCCGATATGACTGGAAATACGGAACTCGCGTCTCAAAGTCCCGTGTCTCGCGTCCTTATAGTAATAACCTGCAAAGATAAGGAAAATTATATTACGTGCCGTTATTTTTTGTATTTTTGCGGAATGAAGAAGATTTTTGGTTCGACGAGCAAGGAAGACGAGCAGCAACGGCAGGAGCGTTTCGTCCTGATGACGGAAAGTCCTGTACGTCAGCTTGTTATAAAGATGGCCGTACCTACCATCATCTCCATGCTGGTGATTGCGCTCTACAACATCATCGACGCGTTTTTCGTCGGCCACATCTCTACTGAGGCGACAGCGGGCGTGGGAGTGTCGTTCGCCTACATGACGTTCATCAACGCGATAGGTTTTTATTTCGGACACGGCTCGGGAAATTACATCTCCACGGCACTCGGCGCGAAGAAATACAACGATGCAGAGAAGATGGCCGCCACAGGCTTCCTGTCGTCGATGGGGATTGGTGCCATAGCCGCCATTGTGGGACTTTTCTTCCTCTCACCGCTTTCGCGAATGATGGGCGCCACCCCCGACATCTTGCCGTATTCCAATGATTATCTGTTGTTTATCCTCATCGGAACGCCTTTCATGATGTCGTCGCTCACGCTGAACAACCAGCTGCGACTGCAGGGCAATGCGCGTTATGCGATGGTTGGACTCACCACCGGCGCGATTCTCAATATCTTCCTCGATGCCTTGTTTATCTATGTTTTAGACATGGGCGTGAAGGGTGCGTCGCTAGCCACCTGCATCAGCCAGATGACAGGATGGTTCATTCTCCTCATGGGTACCGAGATGAACGGCAACGTGCATATCCGTTTGAGGAGTTTTACACCCAAACTGCGTAGCTATGTCGATATTTTCAACGGCGGAGCGCCATCGCTGATGCGACACGTATTCGTCTGCGTCAGCACCATCATGCTCAACCGTTACGCCGCATATTATGCCGCTCCAGGCACAGAGGCAAGCACCATCGCCGCATTCGCGATAGTGTCGCGCATCATGATGTTCGCATTCTCGATAATCCTCGGACTGGGGCAGGGGTTCCAACCAGTCTGCGGCTTCAACCACGGCGCCGGTCTGCACCAACGCGTGCGGAAATCGTTTGCGTTTACAACAATTCTGGCGACTATAATATTGATAATCACATCAATAGCGTTTGCGATATTCGCTCCCGATATTATAAAAATATTCCGCAGCGAAGATGCCGAACTGGTGAAAATAGGTACAAGAGTGCTGCGGTGGCAGTGCCTGTCGTTTCCGTTAATAGGCGTTAGCACCGTCACCAACATGATGTATCAAACTACTCGTAAAACATTGGTAGCCACAGTGTTATCAATGGGGCGACAAGGCATATTCTTCATCCCGACCATCATGATTCTACCTCTCTTCATCGGCTTTCAAGGCGTCGAAATGACCCAAGCCATCGCCGACGCCCTGACGTTTTTGCTGGCGTTGCCGTTTGCAATTAAAGAGACCTTAGACCCTAAACCTTAGACCTTAGTCTGAGAATGGCTAAAGTCTAAAGTCTAAGGTCTAAAGTCTAAGGTCTAGAAAAGGCAGCTGTCAAGCGCTTTCTTTATCGCCTCCTTATCGAGCTTCTGCCCAATAAACACTATCTTTTCCATTCTGTCGCCGTATTCCTCATCCCAATCCTTGAGAATGCTCGGGTCGCGCTCCACAAACTGCTGCAATTCTTCTTTCGAAGCGGTTGCGAACCAATAACCGGCTTCGCTTAATTTCTTCTGCTTGCCAGCGGTCTCGAAAATGTACGACATGTCCTGATTATCAGCGAAATAGCACAATCCCTTGCTGCGGATGATGTTCTTTGGCCAGTTGTTCAAAACATAATCATTGAATTTCAAAGTGTCAAACGGTCTTCTGTTGAAATAAACATACGTTCCGATGCCGTATTCCTCAGCCTCACCTTCGTCCTCATCATGATCATGATGATGGTGGTGATGCTCGTGATCCTCATGTTCATGATGATGCTCATGTTCGTCATGATCATCGTCATCCTCATGTTCATCGTGACCTTCAATAATTTTAATCCAGCCTGCTGAACCGCTAACAGTATTATAATCAAACATATACGTCTCGATTATCCTGTCTAAATCGACATTTGCGTAGTCGCATTCCAAAATTTCGGCGTCAGGGGAGAGGTTCTTCACAATCTGGCGGATGCGTTCCAACTCTTTCGGCTCGACCTCCGACACCTTATTTAATATAACGATGTTGCAGAACTCAATCTGCTCGATGACGAGGTTCTCGATGTCGTCTTCGTCGATGTTTTCGTTCTTGAGGCTGTCGCCACAACCAAACTCGTCTTTCATTCTCAGGGCATCGACCACTGTCACGATGCAGTCGAGGCGTGGGGTGCCAAACTGCGTGTATTCCTTGCCCATGTTTGGTATTCCAGCGATGGTACGCGCTATCGGCTCAGGCTCGCAAATGCCGCTGGCCTCGATGACGATGTAGTCGAAACGGCCCATCTTCATGATGTCGTTGAGCTGCTCGATGAGGTCCATCTTCAAGGTGCAGCAGATGCAGCCGTTCTGCAATGCCACGAGGCTATCGTCTTTCTTGCCCACCACGCCGCCTTTCTGGATGAGGTCGGCGTCGATGTTAACTTCGCCTATGTCGTTGACTATCACTGCAAATTTAATGCCTTTCTTGTTCGAAAGGATATGGTTTACCAAAGTTGTCTTTCCGCTTCCGAGATAACCAGTCAGAAGTAGGACCGGAGTTTCCATTCTACTCATTTTGTCTATTTTTTTGTTTTTTCAGTTTGCAAATATACGATATTTTTAGCCATTAGCAACTAGCCATTAGCCATTAGCGAAAAAAACTATTGGCTAATGGCTAATACCTAATGGCTAATTTTGTAATTTTGCGCCCGCAATGAAAAAGTCTTTAGGTCATATTTCAGCTTTCATAGCCTACTCGATTTTTGGCTTTAACATCATCATTTGCAGGGACTTATCAACTCTCGCGTTGATATCTCCGATGGGGTTGTTCTGCTTTCGTGCCATAGGCGCTGCCGCTCTATTCTGGTTTGTCTCGCTGTTTTTGCCACAGGAAAAAGTCGAGAAAAGCGATTTTCCGAAGATTTTTCTTGCCTCGATGCTGGGACTTTTCCTGACTCAGGTCTCATTTCTAAAGGCTAGCACCATGACGACGCCATTCGACACCAGCATCCTCACCCCGCTGACCCCGATTTTCACCATGTTTATCGCCGCGATAGTTCTGAAAGAGCCTATCACTTTGAAGAAAGCAGGCGGTGTGGCATTGAGTTTTGTAGGCGTTATCTTCTTGGTTTTCAATACTGTACGTGCTGGAGGTGGCGTCACCGAGACACAGCCCATGGGTATAGTTTATATGATTGGCAACTGCATCTTCTTCGCCTTGTATCTCGGAGCTTTCCGTCCGCTTATCACAAAATACAGCGTCGTGACTTTCATGAAGTGGATGTTTCTGTTTTCGGCAATTGTTGCTATTCCATTCGATATCAAGGAGTTAGCAAGTCTCAATATCGCAACTTTACCTACAAAATACCTTCTTGAACTTGGTTTTTTGATTCTTTTCGCCACATTCATCGCTTATTTCCTGATTCCGGTAGGGCAGAAGGTGCTACGCCCTACAGTCATAAGTCTTTATGGCTATCTGCAGCCGATTATCGCCACCGTGATGGGCATCGTCACCGGCATGGACCGCCTAACCTGGCAAAAGGTTCTGGCCGCAGCACTGGTCTTTACTGGAGTGATTTTAGTGAACCGGAGTAGAGCTGCAAGCAGTTAGCAGTTTCCAGTTAGCAGTTACCAATTTGTGTAAGTAAAACTGGTAACTGCCAACTGCCAACTGGTAACTGAAGAAGAGTGCTAATCGCGTCTCTTCTTCAAAGCATATCCCGCTCCCAAAGCGCCAAGGATAACGAGGCCGCTGCCGAGTGGAGCCGGGGTATCGCCGCCACCGTGACTGCCTGGCAGACCAGGGTCTCTCAGGTTCAATTCGTAGTT
>CAJOEP010000021.1 GCA_905233445.1 uncultured Bacteroidales bacterium
ATTAACGATTTGGGCTTCCTTTCGATGGGATTGCGCACCACTGCAACCTTCGTGCCACTCACCTTGGCGCTGTTTTTCCCAGGCCGTTTCAAGTCGAAATGGGTGTTTTTCTCAATTATTTTCGGTACGGCGTGCCTTATTTTCGCAGAATTAGTATCTTTGCCTGTCGATTCAATCTATGTCGGATTGCTCGGCTCAATAACGTGCTGTTTAATTGGACGCGAGACTACGAGACACGAGACGCGAGAATAGATCCCGTGTCCCGCGTCTCGTAGTCCCGAGTCAAATTTTAAATTTTGAATCTCTAAATCTTAAATCATATGAAGCGAGGATTCGGAAGTGACAACCATTCGGGAATAAGTCCTGAGGTTTTGAAGGCGATTGCCGACGCTAATGTCGAGCATGCCTTGGCATACGGCGACGATGAATATTGCGCCCGCGTGGAGCAGCTATTCAAGCAACACTTTGGCAATCAAGCAATTGTGTCGTTTGTCTTCAACGGCACCGGCGCCAACACCATGGCAATCGATGCTATGGTCCGCTCGCATGAGGCAGTGATTTGTGCCGAGACAGCTCACGTCAACGTTGATGAATGTGGTGCTCCACAGCGTATCGTGGGATGCCGACTGCTCACCGTTGACACACCAGACGGCAAGCTCACTCCAGATCTGGTGATGACGCGCATGCACGGTTTCGGCTTCGAGCATCATTCGCAGCCAAAAGCTATCACCATAACCCAATCAACGGAACTGGGAACGCTCTATACTATCAACGAAATCAAGGCTTTAGCCGATTTGGCTCACAAGCACAACATGTATCTTCACATGGACGGCGCTCGTCTCGCCAACGCCGCCGTGGCATTGAATTGCACCTTCAAAGAGATGACAACCGATGCCGGCGTTGATGTCGTTTCGTTCGGCGGCACCAAAAACGGCTTGATGATAGGGGAGTCGGTGGTGTTTCTGAATCCTGAACTGGCTAAAGATTACAAATATCGCCGCAAACAAGGACTTCAGCTCTGCTCGAAGATGCGCTTCCTTGCGGTTCAGTTCGAGGCCTATTTCAAAGACGACCTCTGGCGGCGCAACGCGGAGCATTCCAATAAAATGGCGCAATTGCTTTACAATGCAGTGAAAGACATCCCGCAGGTGAAAGTGGTTTATCCTGTGCAAGTGAACGGCGTCTTTGCCAAACTTCCTCGCAACGTATGGACCGAACTCCAGAAACAATATTTCTTCTACGACTGGGACATCGACAACGACGTGGTAAGATGGATGTGTTCTTTCGACACTACGGAAGATGATATCAGGAATTTCGTTGAAGCTTTGAAGTCTTTAGTTGTTAGTCGTTAGTCTTTCTTTCCGACAAATCTCACAATAGCGGCGAGCATTGCTATCGCTATCACAAACGCCAGCCATGATGGCATTCCTAATGCTGTCGGCAATACTCCAATCAACAAGGCTACTGCACCAACGGTGAGCGCATAAGGCATCTGTGTCTTTACGTGTTGCAGATGGTTACATCCCGACGCCATCGAGCTCATGATGGTGGTATCTGAAATAGGCGAGCAGTGGTCTCCCATTACGGCACCTGCCATTACAGAGGCTACAACGTTGTAAAACAACGGCATAGTGGCTGTAACGCTGAATCCCTGATCCTTACAAAGCATCCACGATGCAGGTAAAATCAAAGGATAAAGTATAGCCATAGTGCCCCATGAGGTGCCTGTCGAAAAGCCTATCAAAGCTGCTAAAAGGAACGTCAATGCCGGTACGATAAATGGCGATAACGACAGCTTCAGCAAGATGTCGGAAACAAACTCCGCTGTGTGCATGTCTTTGGTAACCAATGCGATAGACCAAGCCATAGTGAGAATCAGCACTGCGTTGAACATCACCTTGAAGCCTTCAATCATCTCTTCCATAATCTTGCCAAACTCCAACGAGCCGCGAAGCAAAGTCATGATGACAGCCACAATCAGCGAGATGAGCGACGACCAAAGTAAAGCTAAATATGAGTTGGCATTGCCAATGGTTGCTGATAGTTTCGAGAATGTGTCTAAATTAGCATCTTGCCAAACTGATGAATCGTAACCGGTTACAAACAGTCCGATGATGGTGCCTAAAATCAAGGTTAAAAGAGGAACCAAAGCGTCAATGCCATGTGCGGATGTAGCGTTATCTGATGTCTCTGAACTTGAATCCGACTTTATACGTGCCTCTTTTTCAGCTCTCAGCATCGGTCCGAAGTCTCGCTGGCTGTATATCAGCATCAGCACGAAAGCGAGGGTGAGAAGAGGGTAGAAGCTGTATTTCAGCGAGTGGAAAAACACCGAATAGGCTGAAGCGTCGATGCCGATAACGTCAATGCCTTCTTGAATGTAACTCAACTCCGCTCCAATCCACGTGGTGACGAAAGCTATAGCAACCACTGGGGCTGACGTTGAATCGACTATGTAAGCCAGTTTCTCTCGCGACACCTTCAGCTTGTCGGCTACCGGTCGCATGGTGTTTCCCACCATCAATGTGTTCGAATAGTCGTCAAAGAAAATGCATAGGTCCATGATAAACGTCATAAGCTGTCCTGATCGCGGACCTTTCGCGCGTCGCAGCAGCCAATTCACTATACCTTGCATACCTCCGTTTGCCGAGATAATCTTGACCATTCCGCCAATAGTCAAGGTGAAAACGATGATGGTGACGTGGTCTGAATCGAAAATCGAGCCTACGATGTATGTGTCAACCACACGTATTAGTCCGCTGCCTAATGCCATCCCGGGTTCCTGTCCCGTAAACAGCGCCATTAGGAAGGTGCCCGAAAACACTCCGAGAAACAGCGCTGATATCACCTCTTTTAATACCAGAGCCATCACTATAGCGATGAGAGGCGGCAGTATCGACAGCCATAGTGGCATCGGACCTTCAATAGGACCACAGTAATAAAGCAGCGCCAAACAAGCTAAAATGGCAGCAATTACTATCAGTATAGCCGTTTTTCTTTTCATAAGGTTCTCAGTTTCTCAACAATATCGTTAATTCTTGTCAGCTGTTCAGGTATGTTGATGTGTTGCGGACAGTGCGACACGCATTGGTTGCATCCTATGCAGTGTTCCACTTGTCGGTCGGCTTCCAGCTGACGGTTGTATTCTATCAGGAAACGGCGGCGTGCACGGCTGAAATCGGCCGACTGCGGGTTGTCGACAATGCTGCCCTCGTTGACGCATTTGTTATAGAAACCGAAGTTCGTCGGGATGTCGATTCCATAAGGACATGGCATGCAGTATTGGCACGCGGTGCAAGGGATTATCGGATATTTCAGATATTGATTTGCAATCTCCATCAACATTTTAATCTCATCGTCGGTGCATGGCTGAAGCGGACAATAAGTCCTCAAATTATCCTGCAGATGCTCCATGTAGGTCATGCCGCTCAACACGGTGAGGACGTTAGGGTAGGTGCCGACGAATCGGAACGCCCATGATGCCACGCTGTTTTGCGGTGCGTGTTGCTTCAGCGTATTTGCAAGAATATCAGGGAGTTTCGACAAACGTCCGCCTAACAATGGCTCCATGATCACTGCGGGAATGTTCAAATCTGTCAATCTCTTGTAAAGATAATCGGCGTTGACGTTGCTTTGGCTTAAGTCGTGGGCATGCTCCCAGTCCACATAGTTCATTTCTATCTGCACGAAATCCCAGCGGTATTTGTCGTGGTTGTCGAGCAGCCACTCGATGACGCGCTGGTCGCCGTGGAACGAGAACCCGAGATTGCGGATACGACCTGCTTTGCGCTCTTCCTGCACGAAATCAATAATCCCATTCTCGATATAGCGTTTCTGGAAGGTGTCCCAGCCGCTCAAACCCTTGCTGCCGTTGCCGACGGAATGCAGCAGATAGTAGTCAAAATAATCAGTTTGAAGCTTCTCAAACGAGTCATGATACATCTTTATCGATGCCTCACGGCTCCAGAACTGAGGCGCGAAATTCGACAGTTTGGTGGCAAGAAAATACTTGTTTCGCGGATGACGGCTCAATGCGATTCCAGTGGAAACCTCAGAGTTTCCGCGGCAATACACAGGCGAGGTGTCGTAATAGTTTACACCGTGTTCCATGGCATAATCCACCAATTTGTTGACCATCTCCTGATCGATAACGTCGTCTTTGAAAGGCAGTCGCATCATGCCGTAGCCCAAAATCGACACGCGGTCGTTGGTGTTGTGGTTGATGCGATATGTCATCTTGTCCTTCGGTATGTCGCCGACGGAATATGTCGTTTCTTTTTCAAAAGTCTCTGATTTGCAACCGCTTAAGGCAATAGCCGACACTGCCGTCGTGGCGCCTAAAACCTTCAGAAAGTCTTTTCTTGATATATTGTTTTCCATGTTACACCTCCTTATGAATTAAATTGCCCTCAACATAAATCGCTGAAAATGGTCTGGCCGGACAAACATGCTCGCATGCGCCGCATCCGATGCAGCGTTCCTCGTTGACGATCGGAATCTTTGGCGATGCCTCGTCATTCGGATCGTATGGCATCATCGTGATTGCGCCTGAAGGACAATGCTTTGCGCAGTTGCCGCACGCCACGCCGTCGCGCAAAGGCACGCAGTTTTGGCCAATCCACACTGCATGACCTATTTGAATAGCGGTCTTTTCCTCGCGTGTGATTTTACGTATTGCGCCAGCTGGACACACTTCCGAACATTTGGTGCATTCCGGACGGCAGTAGCCACGTTCGTACGACATCTCTGGCTGCATGAAAGTCTCAAGTTTTGACGAGGCGCGAAGCACGTCGTTAGGGCAGACCTGTACGCACAGCTGGCATCCCGTGCAACGCGATGAGAAATTCTCTAAACTTACCGAACCGGCAGGTTTTATTGGCGTTTCGCGCTTCGGAGCCTTCTTCTTCTCTATGGTTGCAAGTCCGCCGTCAACGACTTTTTCTTGAGCCCTCAAAGTTGATGCGGCAGCTAAAGTTGCAATGGTTGTTATAAATGTCTTGCGTGAGGTTTTTCCAGTGCGCTCTGATTTCTCTTTGCACGCGCTGTTCTCCCGCGTTGCATCATATTCCATTGCTCCTCTCTTGCATCCGCTCACGCAATTGAAGCACATCACGCATTTCGAGTAGTCAATAACATGGTTTTTGGCGTCAATCGCCGAGCAGCGGCAGTTTTTCTCGCAAAGTCCGCAGCTGTTGCACTTCTCAGTATTGAAATGCAGTTTGAAAACAGAAAATTTCGACAGGCAGCCCAGCAACGCTCCAACAGGGCAGATGCTGTTGCAGTACCAACGGCCGTTTACCAAGGCTAATATGGTGATTATCAAGAAGTAAGCGATTGAAATTATAAAAATCGGCAGGCTCTTGATATAAACATCAACGTGATAGAATGCGTAGCTGCCCCAACGCTCGGCGAAATATGCTAACACATTGTTAATCAAGCGATAAATAGGGGAGAAGAGGTTCGAGGCGATGCGTCCGAAAATGCTGTATGGCTCGATGAAAATCGCGACAGATGTGAATCCGAATGCGATTAACAAAAAGAACGCCAAAGCGATATAATAACTATATTTTTTTCTTCTTTTGAAGCTGTAACGGTGCTTTTTTTGTTTCTCGGCGATATGTGCGATGCCGTCCTGATAAATTCCGAGAGGGCAGATGACGGAGCAGTAGATGCGTCCGAAAAGCAAGGTAACGATGAGGATTGCAATCAATATCACGAAGCTCGATGCCATTATCGCCGGCACCATCTGCAGTTTCGCCATCCAGCCGAACCACGCATGAAGCGCTCCTGAAAAGTCCAAAAACAGCAACGTAATCAATATGAAACTGATTGTCGCTGTTAGAATTCGTAGTTTTCTTAACATAATCTTTCCTCTCTTTTAACTTTTAACTATAAACTTTAAAACGACTCTAAACTCTACACTCTAAACTCTCAACTATTTATTAATTGTATAAACTCTGTTTCATCAATAATTCTTATTCCCAGCTCTTCCGCCTTTTTCCTTTTTTCCGGCCCCATTTTTTCTCCTGCGACCACGAAATCGGTTTTCGATGAGATGGAACTTGAGTTTTTACCGCCTAATTCCTCAATCTTTTGCTTGATGCCGTCGCGCGAGAAGTTGGCGAAAACGCCGCTAACAACGATGGTTTTACCTGCAAGTACCTGATTTTCAGTTGATAGCTTCTTTTTTTGCGAGAACTGAAGTCCAAAAGCTTTTAACCGATTGATAATCTCGATGTTACGCTCGTCATCAAAGAAATCCCTGACACTTTGCGCGATGGTCGGACCGATGGTGTTGATGGCCTGCAACTCCTCCAAAGATGCGTTGATGAGGTTGTCGATGTTTCCCATCTCGTTGGCGAGAATCTTCGCCGTCGTTTCGCCTATCTCTCTGATTCCCAATGCGTAAAGCACTCTTGCAAACGGCACCTCGCGTGATTTTATCAGCGAATTCAAGATGTTGTTGACGGTTTTTTCTTTAAAAGAGACCTTCCTCGTCACCGTTTCAGGGAAAAGGCTCGACTCATCGACAAAAGTCTCGACTTTTTCGAGTCCGTAAAGCTTGTCGTAAGTCAGGTCGTAGAGGTCGGCGTAGTTGTTAATCAAATGATTATCAAAGATTACCTCGACTTTACCTTCGCCCAGACTCTCGATATTCATTGCTTTTCGGCTGATGAAATGCTCGATTCTGCCTTTGATTTGAGGCGGACAGCCCATGCTGTTGGGGCAGTACCATGCCGATTCGCCTTCTTTTTGCGTCAAAACGGCTCCGCATTCAGGGCATTTTGTGATGAATTCTACCGGTTTGCTGTCAGTTTTGCGCTTTTCGAGGTCGATTCCAACGATTTTCGGGATGATTTCGCCGCCTTTTTCAACTTTAACAGTGTCGTCGTAATGCAAATCGAGCTGCTTGATGAAGTCAGCGTTGTTTAAGGTGGCGCGTTTTACTGTTGTGCCAGCCAATAAAACCGGCTCAAGGTTAGCGACAGGCGTTATCGTGCCGTGTCTTCCCACTTGAAAATCAACGCTTAAGAGCTTGGTGCGTACCTGCTCGGCCTTGAATTTATATGCTATCGCCCAACGCGGTGACTTCGCCGTTAAGCCGAGTTCCTCACGTTGCGCGAAACTATTGACTTTTATGACTATTCCGTCGATGTCGAACGGCAGATTCTTGCGTTTCTCATCCCAATAGTTGATGAAATCCTCAATCTCGTCAATGTTGCGGCACACCTTCATATGTTGCGAGATGTTGAATCCCCATTCTTTGGCAGCCATAAGACTCTGATAATGAGTCTGATACGGCAGATTGTCCATCATCATGTAGTAACAGTAGTTGTCGAGCCGCCGGCTGGCTGCTTCTTTAGAATCCTGTAACTTTATTGTGCCGGCGGTGGCGTTTCGCGGATTTGCAAACAACGGCAGTCCAAGCTCGTCGCGCTCGGCGTTGACTTTGTTGAAGCTGTCGTGCGGCATGATGACCTCGCCGCGCATCTCAAGAAAAGCTGGGTAGTCGCCATGAAGCTTCAGCGGTATCGAATGTATCGTCTTGATGTTGGCGGTCACCTCGTCGCCTTGAGTGCCGTCGCCGCGTGTGACAGCGCGCACCAACACGCCGTTTTCGTATGTCAGACTGATGGAGACGCCGTCGAATTTGAGCTCGCAGACAAACTCCACAGGTTCTTCTATGGTCTTCTCAATACGTTTTATGAAGTCGATGATCTCGTCGCGGTTATACGAGTTGGCAAGCGAAAGCATTGGGTATCTGTGCTTTACGAGCGGGAACTCCTTGGTGATATCGCCGCCGACGCGTTGCGTCGGCGAACTCGGCAACGCCAAGTCAGGAAATTCTTTCTCAAGCGCAATGAGCTCGTTCATCAGCATGTCGAAATCATAGTCGCTGATGATCGGCTGCGCCAAAACATAATACTTATAGTTATGATTATCAATAACTTCGCTCAGTTCCGCAATCCGTTTTCTTGCCTCGTCAATGGTCATAGTCGTTTACAAATATACATATGAAAATATGATCAGTGCTGTGTTCAACAGCGCGAAAATTATGTAACAGCTCAGCACAAGCCATTTGTTTCTCGTCCAAAAAGCCGAATTTTTATAAAACTCTTTCCATCCTACATATCCGGCTATGATATATGTCGGTATAGCCATAAATAAAATGTCAAAATCGTAGGTGAATAGTGAGCAGACAAAAATCATGAACGTTGGCAACACCAATAGTATATACTTCCGCCAAACTCTTAAAAAGCCGAAAAGCAGCAGCAATGACATTGGCGGCACCATCGCCAACAGCAGGAAGTAAACAGTCCAACGATAAAAGAATGTTTCGCACATCGGTTCGCTTAAAAACATAGTCATGGTGAAGAACGGCTCGTGGTAAACCACTATGTCAACAAGCGCTTGCGTAAAGGCGACGGAAACGATGTAGCCTATCAATGTCATGAGAGCACCTTTCCAGTTTTTAAGGATAAGGAGTGTCAGGACAATTCCCAGATAATATATGATGCTATGGTAGCAGACAGCAAAACCCAGTCCGAGACAGAATCCCGCAATGATAAAAGTGGTGCGGTGAAACTTTTCTATCTCGTTGTCGTCCAACAGCTTATGCTGTTTAATGATAAGAAGCGTCCCATATAGGAGGAATGGGAGAGCAACCATCTCGGCTATCGGATGTACACTTGCGTAAGGAAAACACCACAGCAAGGCTGCAAAAGTGGCAATCTCCAACGCAGTCGTTTTGTCGGCGATTATTTTTGTGATTCTATAAGCTAAAGTGATGATTAGTAATGAGAAAGCACCGAGAATCAGTCTCGCGATGTAAACCACCCATGGGTTTATCATCCAACGCTCAGGTATCGGATAATAATTGAACTCCAACGAGCTGGTCATAGAGCCGTCGGTGAATAACATCGCAAACAATCTCGCGACAACAGCCAGCGACAAGATGTATACCAGCGGGTGTTTTATGCTGAAAAAAAACAGTTTTTCTTTCATAATCAATTATTTATAAGTGCAATCGTACAGCTCTTTGTTATACAGATTGTTGTAATAAGTCTCAACATCGCGGCATTCGCTCTTCGAATATGCATCGTAATAGATGCCCTCCGTGCCGTCCTCGAGATTTTTGCAGTAACAATGCCTCTCACACGACGAGAAAACAACCGCAATTATTGATAATAACAGAAAAAACGCTAAAATCTTTTTCATTACAGATGATGTTTAACCTGCAAAGATAACAAAAATTTTTGAAACTTCAGTAAGGTTTTTTTAAAATTAATTATTCAAAATCATGTCGAATTTCTCAAAAAAATACTTAATTTCGCAGTATGATTTTATGTTATAAACAATGATGGTTTTATGAAGGTTAAATATGTTATATCTCTGATTGTCACATTGTTATCTTCAGTGGCGATAGCGCAGGATGTCGAAATAAACAGTTGGTGGAACGACTTGTCGGTGTATCAGGTGAACAAAATGCCACCGCGAGCTGATGTCAAATGCGCTGATTTTATAAACCTTAACGGCGACTGGAAATTTGCTTATTGTGAGAGTCCGAAAGATAGAATCGCGGGTTTCTACAGACCCGATTACGACGAAAGTGATTGGGGTACAATGCCTGTGCCTGGCAACTGGGAGCTCAACGGCTATGGCAATCCGGTTTATGTGAACGTCGCCAACGAGTTCAAGTCAAACCCGCCTTACGCTCCGACGGAATACAATCCTGTCGGACAATATATCCATGAGTTTGAGGTACCTAGTGAGTGGACAGACCAAATTATTTACCTCAAAATCGGGGCGGTGAAATCGGCAATGTATCTGTGGATAAACGGCAAGTTTGTTGGCTATTCCGAAGATTCCAAAACTCCAGCCGAGTTCGATATCACACCTTATATTAATATAGGCTCGACAAACAAACTTGCACTCGAAGTGTATCGTTTCTGCGACGGCTCCTACCTTGAAGCCCAGGATTTCTGGCGCATGAGCGGCATCACACGCGATGTTATGTTGTATGCGATGCCTAAACTTAGCGTTTACGACTATTTTGTAAAAGCCGGTCTCGACGAAAATTATGAAAACGGCACCTTTGAACTTGATTTTGAACTCAATTTCGACTATAAAAAGCTGCCAAGAACGTTTTATGTGGAAGTGGAGGTCGCCGGAATGGATAAAAAAGGTGAGCTTTTAGTTGCAACTTATGAAAAAAAGTTTAGGAGAAAAGATTTTAAACCATTCAAAGACAAGGGGTTATATACTTTGCATATCGACAAAAAAATAATTGAAGGCGTTATTCCATGGTCGGCGGAGAATCCGCATCTTTATGATTTGATAATAAGAATAATTGACCGTAATGATGACTATATTTATGTTTGGGGCACCGAAATAGGATTCCGCACCGTCGAGATGAAAGACGGTCAGCTGATTGTGAACGGAAAGCCTATAATGGTGAAGGGCGTGAACCGCCACGAACATAGCGGAGTTACCGGACAATACGTTGACCGTGAGACTATGGAACGCGACATCCAAATCATGCTCGAAAATAACATCAACACCGTGCGTACAAGCCATTATCCTGATGATGAATATTGGTACGAACTCTGCGACAAATATGGCATTTACGTCATCGACGAGGCAAATAACGAGTCGCATCCTCAAGGTTATGGCGAACATAGTTTGGCAAAGAAAGAAGAATGGAAAGACGTGTTTTTGTACAGATGCAAGAACATGGTGGAACGCGACAAAAACCATCCGTCGGTCATTGTTTGGTCTGTCGGCAACGAATGCGGCAACGGTGTCTGCACCAAAGCCTGCTACGACTGGATGAAACAACGCGACACGCGTCCCGTCATCTGCGAACGCGCCATCTACGACTATAACACCGATTACATCGGACTGATGTACGCCAGCGTCGATTATCTAACGAAATTCGTTGAAAATCAACTGGATTCGCTAGGGCGTCCCTTCATCATGGTGGAATACTGCCACGCCATGGGCAACAGCTGCGGCGGTTTGCAGGATTATATGGATGTTTTCGAGAAATATCCGCAGCTTCAAGGCGGCTTCATCTGGGATTTCGTCGATCAGACAATCATAAAATATGACGAGAACGGCAAGAAATGGTACGCCGCCGGCGGCGACCTCGGCACCATTCCTGACTGCGGCGACGACGACAGCTTCTGCGTCAACGGATTGGTGACCAGCGACAGGATTCCGCATCGTCACATGGATGAAGTGAAGAAATGCTATCAAAATATCAAGGTGAAGCCTGTGCGGATGGTTGACGGCATCTTTGAGATTGAAAACCATTATTGCTTTACAAATCTGAGCGATATCGACTGTTATTATGAGATTTTCTCAAACGAAAAAACACTCATGAAAGGCAAAATAGACCTGAATTGCGAGCCTGGCGAAGCTCAAAAGGTAAGAATACCATTGCCAGAGTCGTTGTTCTTCACTGAAATACCGAATCAGGAGTTTTTCATTAACTTCTCATTCAGATTGAAAAAAGGTAATAGATTGATTGCCAGTGGCTTCGAAGTGGCATACGAGCAATTGCAGTTTGATGTGCCTGTTGTGAAAGGCAAAGCGTTGAACAATGTTCCTAAGCTTGAAATGACAAATATTGCCGAAGCTATTATATTGAGTAACAATGATTTCCATTTTAAAATCGACAAAAAAGAAGGTTTCCCGACATCGTTTGTCTATCGTGGAGAAGAGCTTCTTGAAGGTGCAATAAAACCGAATTTCTGGCGTGCCCCGACACTCAATGATGACGTTGACGGCAACGGTAGAAGGAAATGGGAGGCGGCAGGCCTTGACAAATTGACTGTTGGAGAACATAAGTCGTTTAATATCAAGAGGATAGACGATGGAAGGATTGCTGTTACCGTAGAACTTGAGTTTTTAAATGATAAAGGTGAAATAGTATTGATAACCAATCAGTTATATGAAGTTGACGGTTTTGGAAATGTTGTCGTTACAATGAACGTGCAGCCTTCCGACAACGTGACCACGTTCCCGAAAATTGGCACACAATTGCTCATGCCGCTGATATATGATAAGGTGTTATATTTCGGCAAGGACACGGAGAATTATCCCGACAGAAGCATGGCTGGAAGAGTGGGTGTTTACGAAAAAAACGCTTTAGATTTCTTCGAAATGCACGAGGAACCACAGGAAAGCGGCAACCGTACCGATGTGAGATGGTTCGCAATAACAAACGACCATGGAAACGACCTGTTTGTGAGCGGCAAAGAACATCTTAACTTCAGCATTTACAACTATTCCGACAAGGAACTTACTAAAGCCGAAAGAATCAACCAGATTGAACCGGCGAATTTCTGGACAGTAAATATCGATTACAAGCAGGCGCCTCTTGGCACTGCCACTTGCGGTCCCGATGCACTCGACAGATATCTTATCAAAAACGGCGTTTACGAATACACATTCCGCATGCGCCCGTTCAGAAAAGGCGAGAAACCTGAGGATTTGTATCACGAAAACGCCTTTGACATGGTCAAAATTGCACCAATGCCTGTAATTACTGCTGAAACGGAGCTTTTCAACCGCAAAATGAATGTTACTTTAAATGCAAAATCAGACAATTGCACGATTTATTACACCCTCGACGGCAGCGAGCCGACAAAGAAATCGAAGGTTTATACCAAACCTTTTGAGATTGACAAGACTGTAACCGTTAAAGCCAAGGCTTTTACAAAAGACGCAATGCCTTCATTTACAGCGACCAAGACATTTACAAAGATAAATGTGCTAAATACTGTTTTTGCTATCGAGCCATCGAAATATTATTCAAAAGACAAGGAAATAGCGTTGATGGATAACAAAAAAGGTGTTGTCGGACAATGGGGCGAAAACTGGCTCGGATTCAATGGCGATAACATGGACGCGACTGTCGAACTGTCTGAAAACATTGATATTGACAAGATTTTCATCGGATTTGCAATAGCTCCAGACCAATGGGTGTTGGCTCCGAAAATGATTACAGTTTCCGTTTCTGCCGACGGCCTTGATTTTTCTGAGCCTGTTATAGCGGAAATGCCGATGTTCAATCCGCAAGACAACGCCAAAAGGGCAGAGGCAAGAGCTGTTGTCTCGACAAAAAACGTGAAATATGTCAAAGTTTTTGTGGAAAACTTCGGCGTTTTGCCTGAAAAACATCAATATGCAGGTGAAAAAGCTTGGATTATGATTGATGAAATAAGAATTGATTAAAAATTATAAAATTATGTTTAAAGGTCATCCCAAAGGTTTGTACGCCCTCGCTTTAGCCAATACAGGCGAGCGTTTCGGCTATTACACCATGCTTGCGATTTTTGTGTTGTTTTTGCAGGCTAAATTCGGTTTAACAGCAAATGCGGCCGGTCAGTATTACGGTATCTTCCTCGCCGCAGTATATTTCATGCCCATCCTTGGCGGATATATCGCCGACAGGTTCTGGGGATTCGGAAAGACAGTGGTCACCGGTATTTTGGTGATGTTCGCCGGTTATCTCCTGCTGTTTACCCAAAAGGATGCCAGCGGCAGTATGGCGTTCACAATGATGATAATAGCACTGCTCTGCATCGCTGTGGGTACGGGTCTGTTTAAGGGCAACCTCCAGGTGATGGTGGGCAATCTTTACGACGATGCCAAATACGCCGCAAAACGCGATGGAGGCTTCAGCCTGTTTTACATGGCAATAAACATCGGCTCGATGTTCGCCCCTACAACGGCGACTGCTGTCACCAACCTTTTTCTGGGTAAGAGCGGCTTTACATACGACGCCAATATCCCTTCGCTGGCACATCAGTTCCTAAACGGAAACATTACAGGCGATGGAATGGCGCGTTTGGAGTCATTGGCTGCGGCTCAAAGTAGTTTCGGCGGCGATATGACCGTATTCTGCCAAAACTATATCGATTCATTATCAGTGGCTTACAGCTACGGATTCGGCATCGCATGCATATCCCTGATTCTTTCAATCGCAATCTATTTCGGCTTCCGTAAGTCGTTCAAACACGTCGACGTGCGCAAGGGCGAAAAGGTGGCGACACAGGAGAAAGTCGTGGAACTCACACCTAAACAAACCAAAGACCGCGTGGTGGCACTGTGCCTGGTGTTTGCCGTCGTCATCTTCTTCTGGATGGCATTCCAGCAAGCTGGCCTTACGCTGACATATTTCGCCCGCGACTACACATCAAATGTGGCGACAGGCTGGACACGCATCGGTTTCGATGTGTTCACCTTGGCGATGATAGCTGTCGGCGTTTATGCTTTGTTCGGAGTGTTCCAAAGCGATACAAAAAAAGGCAAGATGCTTTCGGGAATGCTGCTCGCGGCCTGTGTGGCTGGCGTTTGGTACAAGGTTGCCAATATTGAAGAGCAGGTTAGTTTGCTTCCTCAGATTTTCCAGCATTTCAATCCGTTCTTCGTGGTGGCTCTGACACCTGTCTCAATGGCGCTTTTCGGAGCTTTGGCTAAGAAAGGCAAGGAACCGTCGGCACCGCGTAAAATAGCCCTCGGAATGCTTGTGGCCGCCCTGGGATATTGCGTGATGGCAGCGGCGTCGTTCGGATTGCCTTCCCCAAGAGAACTGTCAGAAACTGGTGGCGTAAGCAATGTATTGGTTTCCCCTAACTGGCTGATATCCACTTATTTAGTGCTTACATTCGGCGAACTACTGCTCAGCCCGATGGGTATCTCATTCGTCTCGAAAGTGGCTCCTCCGAAGCTCAAAGGTCTGATGATGGGAATGTGGTTTGGCGCCACCGCTATCGGTAACTACCTCACCTCGGTTATCAGCTCGATTTGGAACACAGGATTGTCTCTTGTAATGATTTGGGGCGTCCTCATCATCCTCTGCGTGGTCTCAGCCATCTTCATGTTCTCCATGATGAAACGACTTGAAAACGCCACCTCGGAATGCTAGACAGGATTAAAAAACGATAGTTGTTCAGTCAATCAGTTGTTCAGTTAACAATATTGTTAATTGAACAACTGATTAACTGCCAACTGCCAACTGGTAACTGCCAACTGCCAACTGGTAACTGCCAACTATTTCTCGTTCCTTTCTTTTACGATTTCCTCCTGCTTATCCTTCGGCATAGGAGCGTAGTTGTTGAACTCCATCGAGTAGTTGGCGCGTCCTGAAGTGACGTTACGTAACGCTGTCGCGTAACCGAACATCTCCATCAAAGGCACGAAGGCGTCGAGTTTCTGCGAGCCTTTACGGAAACGGCGCATTGCCTCTATACGTCCGCGACGCTTGTTGAGGTCGCCGGTGACATTGCCGATGTAGTCGTCAGGAGTGTTGACCTCGACCTTCATCATCGGCTCGAGAAGTACCGGATTGGCTTTCATGAACGCCTGCTTAAAGCACATCTGTGCGCAAAGCTGGAACGCCATGTCGCTCGAATCGACAGGGTGCGAGCTGCCGTCAACAAGCACGCATTTCACGTCAACGACAGGATATCCTGCGAAAGGACCTTTGTTCATTGCCGCCTGCAAACCTTTTTCAACCGATGGAATGAACTCCTTCGGAATGACACCGCCCTTGGTGATGTCCATAAACTCGAATCCTTTGCCAGGGTTTGGTTCAAAGCGGATGACGGTGTGCGCGAACTGGCCCTTGCCACCGGTCTGTTTCACAAAACGGTAGTTGCACTCGAATGGCGAAGTTATCGTCTCTCTGAACGATACCGATGGAGCTCCGACGGTCACCGGCACCTTGAACTCGTCTTTCAATCTATCGACGATGATTTCCAAGTGCAGCTCGCCCATGCCCGCGATGATTGTCTCTTCGGTCTCTTCGTCGAAATGAGCGCGGAATGAAGGGTCTTCGTTACAGAGCTTAGCCAATGCCTCGCCGAGCTTATTGCGGTTTTTCTTGTCGTCGAGGTTTACCTTCATCTCAATGACCGCTGGCGGGATGTGGATGTTCTCAAGTAGGAGAGGAGCATTCTCATCGCAAAGCGTGTCGCCTGTGCGGGTGATTTTCATGCCCACGAGAGCCACGATTTCGCCTGCCGATGCCTCCTGAATCTCCTCGCGTTCCTTTGCCTTGATGCGGAAGATTCGTCCGATGCGCTCGCTCTTGCCTTTGTTGGTGTTATAAACGCTCATTCCGTTGGTGAGCTTGCCGCTGAACACCCTGATGAACGTCTGCTGGCCAACATATGGGTCGTTGATGAGCTTGAACGCCAAGGCCGCTAACGGCTCGCTCTCAATAGGATTGCGCTGGCAGGTCTTCTCCTCGTCGTATGGGTCGTGCGCGATGATGGCACCGAGGTCTTTCGGCGAAGGCAGATAATCTACGATGGCGTCGAGCAACAACTGAATGCCTTTGTTTTTGTATGCCGAACCGCACAAAACAGGCACCATCATGAGCTTGATGGTGGCCTTGCGGATGGCTTCTTTCAATTTGTCAAGCGGAATCTCTTCTTCAGCGAGATATAATTCAGCGATGTCGTCGTCGAAGTCAGCGACGTGTTCAATGAGGTTCTGGCGAGCTGCCTTTGCCTGCTCCATCATATTCTCCGGAATAGGACCGACGATGCGTTCTTTCTCCTTGAAAATGACCGAGTTCATGTTGACAAGGTCAATCATGCCCTCGAAGGTGTTTTCAACGCCTATAGGCAGATGCAGCGGCACCGCATTGGCACCAAGGTATTTGTTCATCTGGCTGACCACCTCGTTGAAATCTGCGCCGGTTCTGTCCATTTTATTCACAAATGCAATACGTGGCACGCGATATTTGTCGGCTTGGTTCCACACGGTCTCGCTCTGCGGCTGTACGCCACCAACAGCGCAAAACACCGCCACCATGCCGTCGATTACTCTTAACGAACGCTCCACTTCAACAGTGAAGTCAACGTGGCCGGGAGTGTCAATCAAGTTAATCTGATAGTCGTTCCAGTGTGCCGTGATAGCCGCTGAAGCAATGGTGATACCGCGTTCCTGCTCCTGTTTCATGAAGTCCATGGTGGCCTGACCGTCGTGCGTCTCGCCAACCTTGCGGTTCACTCCGGTGAAGAACAAAATACGTTCTGAAACAGTGGTTTTTCCTGCATCGATATGCGCCGCGATACCGATATTTCTAAGTTTTGAGATGTTTTGACTCATATTATTCCAATTTATATTTTATATGGTATATAAAACCTCCATAAAAACTACAAAAATAATGATTTTTTTTAAAATTGCATGATTTTTTTTTACAAAAAAAGGCGTCACATAACATGACGCCTCAACAAAATAATATTACCAACTTAAAAACTATTCCTTTTTTCGTATTAAAGCATATCCGGCTCCCAAAGCTGTCATAACTAATAGACCGCTGCCCAGCGGTGCTTTTGAGTTTTGGCCCAAACCAATCGGATCTCTTGGCACCGCTGGAGTGTTGTCATAAGTTCTGGCGCCTTCATCGCTCCAGCTGCTGAAAAATCTTTCGCTTTGTGCGCTGGCGCCCAAACACATTGTAAATATAATAGAAATGGTTAATATGCACTTTTTCATTTTGATTATTTTTTTTCGTTAGTTAGTCTATTGAATAATAATTTTTTGAGTTTTCACATCTTCTCCAATCAATCTCAACACGTAAATGCCCTGCGATGTGATGCTGACAGCCTCGATGCCGTCAACAATGGTGTTCATAACCATTCGTCCATTTATATCGAACACCTGCAACTCTCCGGTACCGTCCACGATGACATCGTTGCCATTCTGCCATGCAAATGTTTTGTCTTCAATAGCTTGATTATCAGCGTTGTAACTGAATTTAACGACAAAACGTTCGGCATTGTCTTGGTTTGAACTGATAAAAGTGTATTCATCGTCAACAAGCAGATTGAGGTCTTTGCCTGTCAGTTTGTCAAGTAGGTGAAGGTAATCGAATTGGCCGTTTGTCTTGATAATCAATGTGTATTTACCCATCGACTTGGCTTCGAAACACAGACTGGTGCTTTTTGTGTTGCCATTTACGACAGCAGAAGCAAAATCCTCGTCGTTATATCTGACGTATAACATAGGCGCGTTGTCGTTGTAATGTGCCATCTTGTGGAAACCGTTGCCTTCGCTGAATTCGATATGAGCCACATCGCTGTATTCGCTGTTACTCACACTGAACCATATTTCATTGATCTCTTCTTTTGCCGATGGAGCAGCATCGGTGTCTTTCATAGTGATTTCGATGGATTCGGAGTTATTATCTTTTGTCTTATTAATGGCCTGGACAAGAATAGCCACGCCTTCAGGAATGGCAGTGTTGTCGTTTTGGAATCTCCAAGTGCCATTCTTATTAAGAATGCTGTATCCATCTGCGAGATTGTCGTTAGGAATGGCGACGCTCTTATAAATCTCATGTGGATAAGGGTTCCCGATAAGGTTGAATCCGTTCATGTTGTCACTTTTTTTCGAACATGACAAAGTGTATTTCACATCATGGGAGTTTGCCACGCCTCTAAACCCTATCTTTCCGCCGTTGTCCATAGTGCGGTAGAGATAGCCGCGACCGTTCTCAAAACCGTAATAGTAATTGCGTTTGTCACGGTATTCTTCCCAAAGGCGTTCTTTCTCATTGTAACGGTAAATGTTGTGAATAGCCGAAGTCAGGTATGCCACTTCTGAAAATTGTGCTCCATCGACAGGAGATGAAATGGCATACCATCCGGTCTTCGTTTTGGCATCCCATGTATCCACATTCATTTCGAGCACTGGCTGGGTGTTTCTTGTGACTGAGCCTGCATAGTTGTTGATGCCTTCATAGGTTGTTAAATATTCACTTATTTCCTTTTTGATATAGTCTTCGCCTTCAATCAATTCCCTGCCGCAATATGTTACTGCATCATCAGTAATCACCGCTTCCGGAATGAACACTTCTAATCCGTTCACGACAAATCGCTTTGAAATCACATCGGCAGGCACCGAAGTGGTGACTTGTATGCCTTGCTGCACCATTCCGGGGTATGTGTAATCTATTACAAAATAGGAATTTCCTCTGTAATATGCTTTTGCAGTTTTTGACAGTCTGTGGAAATTGGCCATGCTGTTCGGAAGGTCGTCGTCGTTGGCTTTAACGTCGATAGTTCCTGCCATAATGCAATTGTTGTAAAACACCTCGTTGTTTACCCAACCTACAAATCCTGTGCATTTGTTGGCTGTCTGTTTCTCCTTCGAGTCTGTGATGCTGCCTTTAAACATGCAGTTTTCGAAGCTGAGGTAGCCTCTTTCGTTCTGTCCCACAAGTCCTCCGTGAGTGCAGTCGAAAGGCTTATTCGGGTCAACAGTGACGATGTCGTCGCAAATGATGTGTACGCTGCTGATGCAGTTTATCAAACTGGTTGTCCTTGTTGCTCCGTTGTTTGCATATCCTACAAAACCGCCTCCGAATTTGTTCGTGGTGGTTATAGTGCCGTCAACATTGAGGTTGCTGATTGTAGCGCCGTCGGTAACGCCAAAAGGTGCGGCGTATTTATCGTTGCGATACATATTAATATATATGGTGTGATAGTCACCGTCAAAATTGCCTCTGAAGTTTTTCTTCTCGGTTCCTACAATGATGTTGGTTGGTTCTTCTGCCGTACCAAGGGCGATGTCGTTTACGAGCTTGTAGTAAGAATTGGTGCCTACACCATTATTCACTTGTTCTGCAAATGTCACCCAGTCGGTGGCGCTTTCGATGAGATAAGGCTCTGCAGCGGTTCCTTTTCCACCAAGTTGAGCCCATGCTGTAATCGTTGTGAGTGTCGCGAGGAGAGTCAGCGTCAGTCTCCTCGCTGTAAAATGTGTGATTGTCTTCATGTTTTTGTCGTTTAACATATTGTGTTCACTGTCATATTTTTACGGATGCAAAAATAGATTATCACAACGACAAAAACTTTATTCTGCGTGTAAATCGTTTTATTTTGCGTGTAAAATGCTTTAGTGTGGAAGTACGGAATTTTATTTTCCGTGTAAAAATTTTATTCTGGGTGTACAAATTTTATTTTGCGTGTATTTGATTGATATATTCTTTGGGAGAAATATCTTTTAAACGCTTGAAAACTTGCGAAAAACTACTTCCTGATGTAAATCCTGACGCAATTGCCACTTGTTCGAGTTTTGCGGTAGGATCAGTTCTCAACATTTCACATGCATGTTCTATGCGCATAGTGTTGACAAGCTTGTAAAATGACTGATAAACGCTTCTCGCAATGACTTCGCTGAGGTAGTTTTTGTTGGTGTGCATCACCTCAGTAAGATCATTCATAGTGAGGTGCTCCTCAAGATATAACTTCTTTTCCTGAATGATATTGACAAGTTTCTGCTCGGTTTCTTTGCAGTATTTTTCCGACAGTCTGTATTTGACAGGTGATGCAATATCTTCTATCGCTTCCTTTTTCTTCAGTTCCTGCGGGAGTTGTTTGGTTTTGCGGTGTGGGTTTAAGGTGTAAATGGCAAACCAGACATTTACTATGATGAAATAAATGTCGCGAGCCATCTTCATGTAATAGCTGTTAACAAGGAATGTCACAATGAGGGTCACACATACTATCAGCGGCATCCATTTCATTCTTCGCGCGATTTTTACAGGGAAGTCTTCTTCACTTGAGAATTCATCCTCGTCAATTTCACGTATCTGGTTGACTAATTTCAACCTGCATCTGTCAAGCTGTAAAATGTATGCCAAAGCTATCATGAGTACCACGATGGTCATAATCATTTTGTATAAAGGCGTGAATTCCAATACTCCCAATACAGGCAGTAGTAATACAACCCATACTAACATCACTGGATGCAGGAAATATACAAGTCGAAGCGGTTTGTAAAAATCCAGGAAGAAATAGCCTTTGATGAGAACCACCAGATATGCGGTGAGGAACATGAGTGATGAGCCGTTTATGTAGAAAAGCACTTCGGGACGACCTATCATGAAGATGAAAGGAAACTCCAAAACCTGCATCATAAACATGTTTGCAAGTGCAAAACGGGCAGGGTGGAGCTCGCCGAAGATATGCTTATACGCCTCAGGTACGTAAAAAGTCTTTAACAGCCATCCGTACATGCAGACGACAACATAAACCAAGTTTATCGAAAAGAATAATAAATATTGCGAATTACTTAACATCACCCATCTTTTATGAAAAAACAGTTTATCGGGTGCAAATATACATATTTTTTCAAATAATATGTTATTTCCCGATGCAAAAACGACCGAAAATATTATTCAAAACCTCTCCGTTGGTGACTTCGCCGGTGATGCTGCCAATGAAATATAGTGCCTGACGCAAATCCTCGGCAAGCAAATCGGCGGAAAGTTTGTTGTCCATGCCGTTTTTCACCTGTTCAAGGCTCTCCTTGGCGTGAGTTAGTGCCTCGAAATGACGGATGTTCGCCACGAGAGTGGTGTTGCTGTCAATCTGTGGCATGTCGGTATAACGATGGCGTATGCTGCTTTTCAAGTTCTCAATATCTTCCGGTTTCCTTGCCGACATATACGAGAATGTAATCAGACCACGGATATTGTACAAATCCATGCCGGTTATGCTGTAACAGTATTCGTCGGTCATGTAGCCGCCATGTTTTTCAATATTTTTTTCATAAGTTGACTTCATATAATCGAGATAATCGTCGTTAAGGGTAAACATTTTCGCTGCATCCATTATGTCGCTCTTGTTCACCCTGATGATGAGCTCCTGTTTCAGCACATTAACGCGGTTGACAATGTCTTTCCATGCTGCTATGATATTTTTAACCGATTTGGTTCCGTCAAGCATTCCAATCACGATGTCGGCTTCCGAAATCTTCTGGAAGGTGCGTTCGATGCCAATCTTTTCGATGGTTTCCGAAGTCTCGCGGATACCTGCGGTGTCGATGAAACGGTACGTCGTGCCTTCTATGTTGAACGTCTCCTCGATGGTGTCGCGTGTGGTGCCTTCAATGTCGCTAACAATGGCACGTTCTTCGTCAAGAATAGCGTTAAGCAAGGTGCTTTTTCCCGTGTTGGTTTCTCCTACAATGGCAACAGGGATGCCTCGTTTTATAGCGTTACCAACTCTGAACGAATCAGTTAGCTTGGTTATATGCTTCAGCGCGGCGTCGAGCAAATCGTTGAGCTTGGTGCGGTTGGCAAACTCAACGTCTTCTTCCGAGAAATCGAGTTCAAGCTCTAAAAGCGATGTCAAGTCAACCAATTTGGAACGTATTTCGCGCAATTCGTTTGAGAATCCGCCTTTCAGCTGGTTCACCGCAATCCTGTGCTCTGCCTCGTTTTGCGCCGCAATGAGGTCGGCGACGGCTTCAGCCTGCGCCAAATCAAGCTTGCCATAAATATATGCACGTTTTGAAAACTCTCCCGGTTGCGCCAGCCTGCATCCGCGCATGACAAGAAGCTCCAAAATCTTCTGCTGCACGAATTCAGAACCGTGACAACTAATCTCAACGGAGTCTTCACCAGTGTAGGAGTGGGGCGACTTGAAAAACGTTACCAACGCATCGTCAACCATCGGTTTGTCTTTAGGTATTGGGTCGAAAATCTCTCCGTAATATGCTTTGTATGGTTGTAATTCATCGATATTCAAAGGATTACCATTCTTTCTGAAGATGTTTAAAGTGGCTGAAAAACTTTCAGCGCCTGAAATCCTGATAACAGATATCGCACTGCTGCCAGATGCAGTCGCTATTGCGCAAATTGTGTCGTTTCTACTCATCTTAATCCATGTTTAATATAAGTTCAACTTGTTTCGCTTTTATGCGTTTGGCTATGATATGTTTGTCTTTATCAAGGACATATATCATAGGAGTGGTCTGAATGTCGTACAACGACGTCAGGTTTTTTATATCGGTGGAGTTTATCTCGACCGGAAAAATCACCATTTCGGGATGCCTCGACTTGATTTCCTCCAAGATGCGTCCTTCTTGAGCGCATTTCTTGCACGTCTGGTCGTAAAAAACCACCGAAATATATGATGACTCAATAGAGTATAAATTCCCGATCTCAGGCAGTTTGGCCCCGATTTTCAGGTTTTCAAGGTGGTTTGCGCGGTCAGCCATTATGTTTAACATCGTCTCCGTCACATTTTCCATATCCAACTTCATAAAATACTCGTCAACGATATGAATGTAAACATCGTCCAAATTCATGTATTTCGGATAGTAATACTTGTTGTAGAAATACCATATCAGATAGTCGCGCACTTCAACGCAGTCGCCCGTTTTCGCAATCAGTTTGTCAATCTCCTTATTGATTTGTTTGGCATCATCTGATAAATTGTTGAAATAGGTTTCTAACTTATTGTCAATCAACGGATAAGTCAATATTCTGGCATCGTCGAGCGGGAAGTTGTCCCAATAGTTGTGCAAATCATGCGGCGCTATGGAATTTATCACCATATTTATGAAGGAGTCCTTCCGCCTGATTTTCATGGTTTCCCTGTATGCTGACAAATCTCGTTTCAACGAGTCTATTTTTCCGATATTTTCAGGGTAATATGCCGTCTCATTCTCCAAAGCCGCGATGCTTGCTTCATTTTGCATCACTTTTGCCATCAATTTGAAATAATTGGCCGTTTCTTTGGCGTGACCTTTCACTTTGATAGAGTTATTATTATCCAAATCGTTGATTATCACTCTAAAACGCTGCTTTTTCCCAACCAGGATTTCCGTCATGGGAAAGTTTTTGCTGTTGCTCAGAAGATATATGCCTTCCGGAAGTTTTTTACCGCTTTTATATTGATAAACTCCTTTCTTCAACGTCAAAGTGTCAATAAATATCTTTTTAGCACCTCTGTATTTGCAAAAATAAACAATGCTATCTTCTTGATTGTCAATGATAAAACGCATGTTTACCTGAGAAATTCCCCAATAAGGAATTACAATGAAAAAGATAAGGAATATTTTGTTTATCTTGCTCATTCTGTAAAGAATAATCCCGTTTTAAATTTTTGCAAAAATAATAAAAAATGTGTACCATATTTAAATTTTTTGTATATTTGCATATCAAAAAGCTATATTATTATGAGACCTTTATCGATATTAAAAGTCCCGTTGCTATTTTTATTCTTCATTGAATTTCAAATAGTTATCTCTTCTGAAGCGTATTCCCAGGAGAGCAAAAATCTTCGTGTCGCATTTTGGAACTTCGAGAATTTCTTCGATCCGTTTGTCGATTCAACGCGTGTTTACAACGAATTTACCGAACACGGCAGCCAGCATTGGACAAAATCGAGGTTCTATAAGAAACGCAACAATATGTATAAAGCCATTTTGGCTATCTCTGAAAACGAGCCGTTTGCAGTTCTCGGCATCGCGGAGATTGAAAACCGATATGTTCTGAATTCATTGTTCAACCAAACACCGTTGAAAACACATAATTACCGCATTATTCATTATGAAGGCAATGACAATCGCGGCATTGATGTGACTATGATTTATTGTATAGATAAACTGCAACTCATTTATACTGAAGCTATTAAGATTGTAAATCCACAAAATCCGAACTATAGGACGCGCGATATTCTCTACGCTAAGTTTTACGATAAGCGAGGCGACACCATTCATTGTTTCGTTAACCACTGGCCATCGCGTTATGGAGGCGAAAGAGAAACTGTAAAAAAACGCGCACTAGCAGCTAACACGTTGAAAAATAAGATCGATTCACTTGTTTTTCTGCATCAGACTATACCTAAAATCATAATCATGGGCGATTTTAACGACACACCTGAAGACCCGAGTATTTGTGAGGTGTTGAATGCAAAATCATTTGAAAAATCAGACAAAAATGCTGTTCTGGTGAATCTTTTTACCGATGGACGCAAACTTGGTTTCGAAGGTACGCTGAAACATCAGTACAATTGGCAGATTTTCGACCAGATAATTGTCTCCAAATCATTGGTTGACAATGAAAAAGGACTGGTTTATAAACAAAATAGCGCTACTATATTCCACGGCGACTTCCTTTTTGAAAAAGATGAGTCGTATGGAGGCGTGAAACTGTTTCGAACATACGTTGGACCGAAGTATTTCGGAGGATACAGCGACCATTTGCCAGTGTATATCGACTTGATATTCAAATGATTGTCATCGCTTGCATATGTCTTTGAAATCACAGAAACTGCAAGATTTTGTGTCTTCTGTCTGTGTAAATGGTATGTCTTTGTCAAAAATCTCAGCTAAAAACTCATTGAAATACCTGTCGCAGGTTTCTACAAATGATGTACTCAATTCATGTGAATCGTTGATTTCCAGATTGTAGAGTCCGTCGCTCAACTTCTGGAAACCGACGATGCCTGGCCGTATCAGATTAGGTGCGATATCCGGATGACTGTGTAAATACAAATATTTATATAGCATCAACTGTATCGATTTTTCTGCCATCGATGTGATGCCGACAACCTTGTCGTTGATTTTTACATCGTATGGGTTCACTTTGCCAGTTTTGTAGTCAATGACACGAATGATGTCACCAACGCGGTCTATACGGTCGGCATAACCATGCAATAAGACCTTATGTCCTTGATAATCAACTTCTTTGTTGAGTTCAATCTCGGTGGCTTCAATCACCAGTTGGTTGCCTTCTTTTAAAAACTTGCGCTCTTCATTGATGAAGCTCCGCAACATGTTGTCGATTACTGTCTTGTTTAGGTAATTGAAACCTGTGTCAGGCAAACCATTGGTAAAACCATTGTCAATCAATGATTTATGATAACATTCTTTGAAATGTTTTTTGTACATTTCATCAAATAAAGTGAGCGAGATGATTTCGTTTTTTCCAAAAAACTTGTAGAAATAATCCAAAGTTGCATGAATTATACTGCCAATCACATTCACCTGTATCTCTTCTTCAAGAGATTTATCCTCAATCCGTTCTATTTTTGTCCAATAGAACTGCAACGGACACCTGACATAGCACCCAATGGAAGTAGGCGAGAGCTTCTCTATTTTGTTTAAGATGCCATCGGTTTTCTCTATTTCGATTCTTTCATGTTTCTCACTGATTATCGGCGACTTATATTGCAAATGCTCGATTTTCACATTGTCGTACCTTTTGGCGTATTCAAATTCCAATTGCCTGATAAAACGGCTCGGCTCACCGCCGGAAAACTCAGCTATGTTGTTGTAATACAGATTGATACGTCTGGCATTTTGCAAAAGTCTGTAAAAGTGGTAAGCGTAAACAGCCTGCTGCTGGTCGTAGGTCGGCAAACCGTAAGCCTTGCGTAAGTCAAACGGAATCAAGCTGTTATTGTTTTTGTTTTGCGGCAGAATACCTTCGTTGACACTCAAAAGATGAATGGTGTCAAAGTCGAGGTTTCGGGTCTCCAACAATCCCATTATTTGCAAACCATCAGAATCACCCTGCAAATTTATTGCCATCTGACTGGATACTTGAGCATAAAGCATCTGTAAATCAATGATTTGAATATATTCAGAATACTTTTTCAACAACAATTCCAGCCTGTTTGCAATTCTACCTGCCACGCTAATCTGATTCTTGGTGAAATTATCGTCCTTCCCAAGATTTTCTATCGAAACAATTAATATTTGCTTCAGAGATGTGACGCATTCTTTTGAATTAAGCCATTTATTTGTGGCGATATCCAAAAACTTATATAGAATCTCGTTGTCCTCAAACTCTTTCAAATTAGATTTCTTGAAATAATAAACCGAATTTTTTGCCATTTCCATTAGCCATTTATTCAGTTTTGTATATTCTAAATCGTTGAAAATCAATTTGATAAAGTCAGAATTGCAAAAACGGATAAAAGTCCAAAGATATAGCTTGTCCGGAGCCTCGGATAACGTGTTCTGATATCTGAACCATTGGTCGATGAAGTGATAAACAACAGTTTTGTCAAAAGGATAGCCCATCGTAACCCTGATTTTGTCTTCCGACTCTGGAATCGAATTCAAAACGGGTATAAGAAGCGATTCGTCAGCGAGTACCACTACAGTGCTATCTTTTTGATTGTCAGACTGTTGTGCTAATTTAAGCTGCAATGCATTAGTCTGTACCGAATTACCCGAAACACTTATTACATTGATTTCCTTTTTTTGAGTTCTGAAATTGTCATCAATGAAGTTTTTCTCGATATTCGGATGTCTTTCGAAGAATTTTCTGGCAAAATACCCCGCTTCCTGCTTTTTATCTTCAAAGTAATATTTGTCTAAGTCCCACAGCATCACTGCGTTGCCGCTTTCAACCATCCTGACGATAATGTTTTCTTCGTTTTTGGTCATTGCATTGAAACCGGCGAAAATGATTTTGCGTCCCAGTGTGCATTTTTGCAATGTGGCATCGTCAAAATGCGCTATCTTCCTTGTTATCAAGCCATAATAACCCTGTCCGTTTTTCTGCAAAGTCTCGCGCAAACTGTTATAATAGGTGAGGAGTGAGGAGAAAAACTTCAAATAATTCGATTCTATGCCGTTTTCAAGGCTCAAATTCCATTCCTCAATTTCTTTCGCATCTTTCAAATGAGCAAAAAGCTTGGAAGCGTCAACGTCGTACTGGTCTATTTCGTCAAAATCCTTAGCCATCTGTGCGGCATAGGGGAAAAACTCGCTGTTCATTTTGACGATTTCGAATATAACTTCAATGTTGTCAATGAGTTGTAAGCCGCTCCATTCTTCCATCGCCTGCTGAATTGAAAGGATTTGCGGCACCCAGAAATTGGTTTTTATTTTTTTCGACAACTCGTTTCGCAGCTGCAATGCGGCACGTTTGTTGGGGAAAACAATGGTGATGTTTTCTTTGGTCAAATCGTAATGATTTGATATATAATCACTTATCTTCTTGATGAAAGCCATAACTCCGCGTTTTTCAGTTGTTTCTGTGTCCCCAAATCAAACCAGTAGTCGGGATGTATCAGTTCTGACTTAACTCTCTGATTTTTAGCGATTTTTTGGTAAAGTTCGAAAATGTAACAAGGTTTTACTTCAAAATCTTTGAAATATTCAGGTTTAAAAATATGTATTCCACTGAATGACAATAATTTACAATCGTTTGGCAATTCACCGTCACCGTCATAATCGTTGGTTTCATTATTGAACCTTCCAAGAAAATTATCTTGATTATCAAACACTAACTTACGTTTGCTATAACGTTCTTGTGTCAGCAGCCAGACAGCATCGTCGCTTTTGCAGAAATCGTCGTAAAAGCCTTTCAAATCAACATTTGTGAGTACATCGACGTTGTGAACCAGCACCGCTTCGCTTTGCGCGAAATAGGGTAGAGCCTGCAAAATGGCGCCGCCAGTGTCCATCAACAGTTGTCGCTCGTCAGAAATCTCAATAAGTATGTCGTCATTTCGACCGGAACGAAGTGAAGCGGAGAAATCTCCTAAATACTCAATAATTTGCTCTCCAAAATGGTGAACATTAACCACAATATGATTAAAATCCTGTTTAATCAAATCTTTAAGTAACACTTCAAGTAAAGGCTTATTATCAATTGAAACTAAAGCCTTTGGAGTGTTGCTTGTAAGCTCCTTCAAACGGGTTCCAAGTCCTGCTGCGAGAATAAATGCCGTTTTTCTACTTTGCTTCATAAGCGTGACTTATATGTTGTGCCAAATGATTTATTTCGACCCTAACCATCGGATAGTTTTCGTGAATCAACTCACCGATTTTCTGTGCGAAAAACACCGACCGATGCTGCCCGCCTGTGCAACCGAAGTTGACTTGCAAGTTCTTAAAACCGCGTTCTAGATAGTTGTCAATCGACTGATAGACAAGCAATTGTACGTTTTGGAGAAAATAATGCGTGTCAGGCTTTTCGTCCATAAACTCTTGAACTTCAACGTCTTCACCGGTTTTTTGTTTGAATTCAACGTAACGCCCCGGATTTGGCAATGCTCTACAATCGAATACGAAGCCTCCGCCATTGCCGCTTTTGTCGTATGGAATACCGCCGTTTTTATATGAAAAACTATTTACTGTGATTGTAAGTCGTTCGGGTTCAACGCTTTCGTATTTGGGCAAAACGATACTAAATTGCTTTATGACTGACCGAAGCTCCGGTAAGTCAAACGGTAACTCCCATTTCTCGTTAACTTTCAGCAGTTCCTTAATCGCATAAGGTATGCTTTGCATGAAGTGTAACTTCTTCTGTATCAAGCCCCTGAATCCGTAAGCGCCAAGAACCTGCAACAAACGAAGAAGAACAAATGCCGGGAAATATTTGTCGAAATCGGTTGTAGAGACGCACGGCCGTACGTCTCTACACGATTTCAATAATTGTTTTTTATAAAAATCAATCAATTCCCGCCTCAAATCCTCGGGAATCCTCGCCTTTACTTGATACAGCAATGAAATCACGTCATACTGCAGCGGACCCTTTCTTCCTCCTTGATAATCAATGAAATAGGGTTTATTATCGACTATCATGATATTCCTCGACTGAAAATCCCTGTACATGAAGAAATCGGACGGCGCCTCAAGAATATATTTTGCAAGTCGCTGAAAATCAATGTCTAACTTTGTCTCGTTAAATGAGATCTCCTCGTGTTCCTTCAAAAAACAATATTTGAAATAGTCCAAATCGTCCATTATCGACATCTCATCGAAAGCTGCAGTGGGGAATGCCTTCGAATAATCGAGCCCTTTATGTCCAATTATCTGAAAATCAATGAGTTTATCAAGAGATTTTTTATACAAATCGATTGTGTTTTTGTCAAAACTACCGTTTTTTAGACAATCTTCAACATGATGGAACAGGGTTACGTCGCCAAGGTCAGTTTGGATGTAAACAGCTTTATCGGAAGAGATCGCCAAAATCTCAGGGACAGGCAGTCCACATTCGTGGAAATGCTTGGAAAAACTGAAAAATGCAGCGTTTTCCTCAATATTGATGTTATAAGCTCCAATCAAATATCTTTTGTCGGTTTTAACGCGAAAATAGCGCCGCGATGAGCCTGAACTTGGCATTGGGCTGATTACCAAAGCTTTTTCACCAAGATTTTCAACGATTTCTGCAATCGTTTTCTTTATTTCTTCCGAAGTGAGCATTACAAAAATTTTAGCTTACAAACTTACAAATTTTTTTTAAAATATTTCTAAATCAATGGAAATTTATTATTTTTGCAGCGAGAATTTTACTCCCATATCGAGTTTCGCGAAAGCGAAATTCTGATAACAACTTAATTAAAATATTGATAATCAAACATTTATCTAAAAATGAACGCTACCGAACTCAAGACAATTGAGAAACTCAATCAGCCGACAATTTTGCCGGGTTCTGTTAAAATCAATGTGAAAATTGATGTGAATGAAGAAATTCCACAAGAAAATGAATTGGATTTAATCGACGAAAACGAGGAAGAAGAAGAACTGGAATTCGATTTTTCAAATCTTAACAAGCTTCAACTTGTTGAACTTTTGGAAGAGACAGTTCAAGATTCAGACATCGCAAAGATTAAGGATAAAGTCGTTGCTATTAAATCTAACTTCTTGAAACTCAACAAGGAAGACCGTGACCGCGAGATGGAACAGTTTATCCTTGACGGTGGCGACAAAGAGAGCTATGAGCACAAAGACGACCCGCTGGAGGTACGATTCAAGGCTGCTTTCGACATTTACAAGGTAAATAAGGAAAAATATAAGGAAGAACTCGAGAAACAAAAAACCGAAAACCTTCAGAAAAAACTTGGAATCATTGAGGAATTGAAGGCTTTGATTTATTCCGAGGAGACTTTGAAGAAGACTTACGACGACTTCCGCGCATTGCAGGACAGATGGAAAGAAATTGGTCAGGTACCTGCCAACGAGGTCTCAAATATCTGGAACACATACCATTTCCTGATTGAGAAATTCTACGATAAGGTGAAGATTAACAGAGAGTTGCGTGATCTTGACCTGAAGAAGAATCTCGAAGCTAAAATTGAAATTTGCGAAAAGGCTGAGCTCTTGCTTCTTGAGAAATCACTGACAAAAGCGTTTAAACTTTTGCAGAAATATCACGATGAGTGGAAGGAAATCGGTCCTGTTCCACAGGATAAAAAAGACGAAATCTGGGAGCGTTTCAAGAACACCACCGACAAGGTCAACCAAATCCGCCGCGAGCATTACGCAAAGATAGAGGAAGAGCAACAAGCCAATTACGAAGCAAAAGAAGCTATCTGTGTGAAGATGGAAGAGATTGTTAATGAACAGGTTAACAGCATCAACGCATATCAGAAGAAATCGAACGACGTGAACGATTTGTTCAAGATGTGGAAAGAAATCGGACCTGTCCAAAAGAAACAGAGCGATGAAATCTGGAACCGTTTCAAGGGCGCAATGAACACATTCTTCGAGGCAAAGAAGGAATTCTTCAGCAAACTCAAGATGCAGCAGATGGAAAACTACAATAAAAAGTTGCAAATCTGCGTTGAAGTTGAGAATCTCGTCGATTCGACAGAATGGAAGAAGACCACCGACCGCATCAAGAAACTGCAGGAAGAATGGAAAACCATCGGTCCAGTGCCGAAACGTCATTCCGACAAGATATGGAAACGTTTCCGTAGCGCATGCGATGCATTCTTCGGCAAGAAATCGGAGCATTTCTCTGGAATTAAAGGCGAAGAAGACGCCAATCTCAAGGCAAAACAGGAACTCATCGAGCGCATCAAAGCTTACGAGCTTAAGAAAGACCGTAACGAGAATATGGAGGCTATCCGCGGATTCCAAAGAGAATGGATGGCCATAGGCCACGTCCCGATGAAGGTCAAAGACGCTATCCAAAACGAATATCGCAGCCTTATTGATGGTATGTTCGATAAGATGCGCGCCAACGATAACGAGCTGACTACCAACGAGTACCGCAATATGATTTCTGGTCTGAAAGAAGATCCGGATTCACGTGACAAGGTCAGAAAAGAACGCCTCAACCTGCAGAACAAGATTCAGAAACTGCGCGATGAAATTGTTACATTGGAAAACAACATCGGTTTCTTCGCAAGAAGCAAGCAGTCAGAGCTTTTGAAAGCAGAATATGAGAAGAAAATCGCCAAAATCAAGAATGATGTGAAGGTGCTTGAGGCGAAGATCAAAATATTGAATGAACAATAATACCTTTGGAACGGCATTTTGCCTGACCACATTCGGTGAGTCACACGGGGCAGCTATCGGCGGAGTAATCGACGGCTGTCCCGCTGGTATTTTGTTGGATAAAGCTTTGATTGAGAAAGAGTTATCACGTAGAAAACCAGGACAAAACGCCACTATGTCGACTCGTAAAGAACCCGACGAAGTGGAACTTCTTTCGGGATTGTTTGAAGGCAATACCACTGGCACACCGATAGCGTTTGTGATTAGAAACAAAGACGCGAAAACATCTGATTATGAGAACATTAAGGATGTTTTTCGCCCATCGCATGCCGATTTTACATATCAGGAAAAATATGGCATAAGAGATTATGCGGGTGGTGGCAGAGGCTCTGCGAGAACGCTTTTGCCATGTGTGGTTGCAGGTGCTATTGCGAAACAGATTCTTGCATTGCAAGACATTGAGATTCAATCAAATGTGATTCAAATAGGCGAGGAGAGAAGTGCTGGATTTTCAAATGATGACATTGAACGCATTTTAAGCCGTTTTAGAGAAGAAAAAGACACCGTGGGCGCTGTCGTCCAAGGAATCGTCAAAAACGCCCCTGTTGGCATTGGAGAGCCAGCTTTTCAGAAGTTTCATGCTGTGCTGGCCCATGCGATGATGAATATCAACGCTGCGAAAGGCTTTGAAATAGGCGAAGGATTCAACGCCGCCCGTATGCGAGGCAGCGAATGTAACGATGAGTTCTATTATGACGGCGAACGTATCCGCACAAGAACCAACCATTCGGGCGGCGTTCAAGGTGGTATCACAAACGGCGAAGATATTGTTTTCAATGTCGCTTTTAAACCTATTCCATCGGTGATGCTGCCGCAGAAAACCGTTGATATTCATGGCAATGAGAAGGTTTTGGAAATTCAAGGTCGTCACGATGTATGCGTCGTTCCCCGTGTGATTCCAATGATAGAGGCGATGGCCGCGATGGTGACGTTGGATTTTGTTTTATTAAAAAAATGCAATAAAATGTGACATATTTAAGAAATATGTTGTATCTTTGCAGCGTAAACTTCAGGGCAAGGTGAAATTCCTTTCCGGCGGTGACAGTCCGCGACTTCCTTTGGGAACTGATTCGGTGAAATTCCGAAACCGACGGTTAAAGTCCGGATGAGAGAAGTTTTGTTTGTTTAAATTTTTCAAAAATGATGCCCTGATATTGATTTAGGGCTTTTTTTATGTCATATTGCGAAAAAGACATCGAGTTTATGCGGCGCGCCATCGAGCTCGCCAAGAAGGGCGGAGGATACGTCCATCCGAATCCTTTGGTGGGTTGCGTGGTCGTGAAAGACGGTGAGATAATTGCCGAAGGATATCACGAAAAATACGGTGAATTTCACGCTGAACGTAATGCTTTATTACGTTGTCAATCAGAAACTAAAGGCGCTTTACTTTATGTAACACTTGAACCTTGTTGCCATTACGGGAAAACGCCTCCTTGCACTGAAATAATCATTGAAAAAGGTATCAAAAAAGTCTTCGTCGGCATCCTCGATCCTAATCCTCTTGTGGCAGGAAAAGGCGTTAAAATTTTGCAGGATGCTGGCATTGAGGTCGAGGTTGGACTTTGTGATGATGAGATTCGTGAAATGAACAAAGTCTTCTTGAAATACATCACCACAAAGCGTCCTTACGTCATTATGAAGACCGCGATGACGCTTGATGGCAAAATAGCAGCTTTTACTGGTGATTCCAAGTGGGTGACGAACGAGGAATCGCGGAAGATGGTTCATAAGTTGCGTAGCGAAATAGCAGGCGTAATCGTTGGAATCGGCACAGTATTAGCAGACGACCCTATGCTGAATGTCAGGTTAGAAGGTGAACATCATCAGCCGATACGCATTGTGGTTGATTCAAATTTAAGAATACCGATTGATTCTCAATTGGTTAGAACCGCAAAAGAATACAGAACGATAATTGCTACCCCAAAACCGCACGCAGAAATCGCAGAAAACGCGGAAATGGACAACCACGAATTATTAGCTCGCAAGCGAGCCGATCTCGCAGAGTTGGGTATGGAAATAATTGAATGTCAATCTATTAACAACCACGTTGATATTAACGATTTGATGACCAAATTAGGAGCAATGGGCATTGATTCACTTCTTCTTGAAGGTGGCGGGACCATAAACGCAGCATTCCTAGAGGCCGGTTGTGTTGATGAGGTCTGGGCGTTCATCGCACCAAAAATTATCGGTGGAGAAGGCGCGAAAACACCTGTTTCCGGCAATGGAATCGAAAAAATGAGCGATGCAATACAATTGCAAAACATTGATATTCAAAATATTAACGGAGATATTTTAATTAAAGGAAAGATATGTTCACGGGAATAATTGAAGAAATCGGCAAGGTGAAGGCGATAGTGCGACATGCAAATAGCATCAAGCTGACTATTGCGGTGAAGAAGATTTTGGACGACATCCATATCGGCGACAGCATCTGCACAAACGGCGTTTGTCTGACGGTTACCACATTCGATGACGGCTCTTACTGCGCCGACGTGATGCCTGAAACGATGAACCGTACCAATTTCAAAAACTTGAGAATCAATGATTTAGTGAATTGTGAACGTGCAATGCCTGCCAATGGCAGATTCGGCGGACATATCGTCTCGGGGCACATCGACGGCACTGGCGTTATCTCAAAAATGACTCGCGACGACAAGGCAATCCGGATGAAAATCGAGACCAGACCAGAGATTTTGAGATATATCGTTGAAAAAGGCTCAATCACCATTGACGGTATCTCATTGACAGTCACCGATGTAAGCAGCTTCGACTTTGGCGTTTCGATTATACAACACACTCGGGATGTGACGACATTAACGAAGAAAAAGATTGGCGAAACCGTGAATTTGGAAAACGATATCGTTGGAAAATATATCGAACAATTTGTTGGCAACATAACTGCCCAACATGATGAAAAACTACTTAACTTATTGAAAGATAATAATTTTTAATATAAATGAACAAGGATTTTAATACTATTGAGGAAGCTTTGGAAGACCTTCGCGCAGGTAAAATGATCATCGTGGTTGATGATCCTGACCGCGAAAACGAGGGCGATTTGATTTGTGCGGCTGAGTTTGCGACCGTTGAAAACGTGAATTTTATGGCGTCATACGGCAAAGGTTTGATTTGTATGCCAATGAGTTCTGATATTTGCAAGCGATTGAAACTCAATCAGATGGTAGTTGAAAATACTGATAATCACTGCACTGCGTTTACAGTTTCTATTGATTACAAAGATACCACAACGGGTATTTCGGCTGTAGAGCGTTCAATCACAGCCATGAAAGTTGTCGAAGACGGCGTAAGAGCAGAGGATTTCCGTCGTCCTGGACACATGTTCCCGCTTGAAGCCCGTCAGGGTGGAGTGCTGAAACGTGGCGGTCACACTGAGGCTACCGTCGATTTGATGCGCCTCGCTGGACTCAAGGAATGCGGTCTTTGCTGCGAGATTATGCGTGAGGACGGCACCATGATGCGCACAACTGAATTGATTCAATTTGCAAAGGCTAACAACTTGAAAATCACTTCGATAGCAGAGTTGATTAAATATCGTCGCAAGACTGAAGTACTGGTTGAACGTGTTACAGAAGCCGAATTGCCAACAAAATATGGCACTTTCAGAGCTATAGGTTATGTTGATAAGATCACTGGTGAGCATCATGTGGCATTGGTGAAAGGCGATTTGAGCACTCCAGAACCAGTGCTTTGCCGTGTGCACTCAGAATGCTTGACTGGCGACGCTTTCGGTTCGATGCGTTGCGACTGTGGCGAGCAGCTGCAGGAGGCTATGCGCCGTATCGAGGCAAAGGGCAGGGGAGTTTTGCTCTATCTCCGTCAGGAAGGCCGCGGTATCGGCTTGATTAACAAACTGAAAGCTTACACCTTGCAGGACAAAGGAATGGATACCGTTGAAGCTAACCTCGCACTCGGTTTTGCTGCCGACTTAAGAGATTACGGCACGGGCGCTGAAATTTTGGCCGACCTTGGCGCTAAGAAAATCATTGTTATGACCAATAACCCGATGAAAATCAGTGGCTTGGAAGGATATGGCATCGAAATCGTCGGTCGTGAGCCAATCGAGATGACCTGCAATGAAAAGGATGCTTTCTATCTTTACACTAAATACAAGAAAATGGGGCATATGCTTCATGTGAAAGAAGTCAGAAGACAGGAGACAGAAGACTGAATGTAGTTGCGGATTGCATCCGTCCGTACTAAAACGTCCTTCGGACGGAAATTAAACAAATTTTATACAAATTAAACAAAAATAAGAAAGTAATAATTTGAAAAATTTGAATTGAATTTGAAAAATTTCTCGCCGTAGGCGACGGGAAAATGAGTTTTTAAATATTGAATATTAAATCTTTAAATTAATAATTATGAACATTTTAGAAGGAAAATTATTGGCAGAAGGCCAGAAAATCGCTATCGTGGCCGGCCGTTTCAACGAAATCATCACCAACAAGCTGTTGGGTGGCGCCATCGACGCTTTCAAACGTCACGGCGGAGATGAGAAAAACATTGATATCGCTTGGGTTCCGGGCGCTTTCGAGATCCCGCTCGTAGCAAAGAAGATGGCTGCCAGCAAGAAATACGACGCTGTCGTGTGCCTCGGTGCCGTTATCCGTGGTGCAACACCTCATTTCGACATGGTTGCAAATGAAGCTACAAAAGGCATCGCTCAAGTCGGCCTGCAGACCGAAGTGCCAGTGATCTTTGGCGTTCTCACAACCGACAGCATCGAACAAGCCGTTGAACGTGCTGGTTCAAAGGCAGGAAACAAAGGCTACGATGCAGTGACTACTGCGATTGAGATGGTTAATTTGTTGAAGCAGATTTAGTCTTTAGTCGTTAGTCTTTAGACCTTAGACTTTAGAGGAGACGTCATATTTATTTATGGCGTCTTTATTTCCATGATTTATATGGATTTTTCGACAGATACGAGTTATAATACCTTTTATCGCCCGTAACCTCTTTCCCCAACCAATTTGGCTTGTCAAAAGCGTCATTTTCGCTTTCAAGCTCGATTTCTGCCATGATGAGACCTTCGTTATCTCCATGAAACTCATCGACTTCCCATGTGTGCTTGCCATCGGTGTTTCTTATAAGATAACGGGTTTTGTCGATGATGCCTGGCTCTGCAAGTTGCAGTAATGACTGGGCATCTTGCAACGGAATCTCTTTTTCCCATTCAAAACGTGAGACGCCGGTTTCATCAGCGGCTCCTTTGATGGTGATGTAGCCTTTCTCGCCCTTAACTCTCACTCGCACAACACGTTGCGGCACGCTGCTGAGGTATCCTTGGGTGATTCTTACTGAGCCGTATGCCTCTTTTTTGAAGTCACCACAGATTAAAAACTTCCGTTCAATCTCCTGAGCCATAACTCATTCTTTTTCAAACTCTTCAATCTCTTTGACGATGTTATTGATAAGTCTTTCCTTCAAATCGTAAAGGTCGTCGGAAATGTCGCATTTGTAGTAGTGCGGGTTGATGAGACGTTTCTCAGTGTCGTCGAGGTGGGCGAGGTTGTCGAGGTAATAATTGCGCTTCTCAGTTATCGAGACGTACTCCACAATCGGTTTGCCGTCCTTCATCACCTGCGGCTGCAAGATGCGGTATTCGTATTCTCCTGGTTGGAAGGTTCTTGTTTTTAAAGGGTCATACTCATCGCGAAGGGTTATTTCTTCATGATTTTCAATGGCTTTCGCCAACTTATCGCCACGCAGACAGGTTACATCAACTTTGAATTTGTTGTTTTTGATGATGCGATATGTGATCTGGAAACCTGGATTGATGAGCTTGCTGCTTTCTTCTGAACGCTTTAAAACCGGCATATCGTCGACCTGGACGAGCTTGTAAACATTGCCGAAACAAGGGTTATGCTTGCTTGTCGCAATTGCGTCGCCCACGCCGTAACTATCGACCTTGCAGCCCTGACGCTCAAGTTCTGTGATGAGATATTCGTCTAACGCATTGGTTGCGAATATCTTACAATTCTTAAGACCAGCCTCGTCGAGCATATCGCGGGCTTTTATTGAGAGGTAGGTAAGGTCGCCGCTGTCGAGACGGATGCCGTAGCCGTAAGGGTAGGAGTCGTCTATTCCGTTGGCTTTGAAGGCCTTAATCGCGTTTTTGACGCCGCATTTAAGTGTGTCGTATGTGTCGACGAGGAGTATCAGCACCTCGTTTTTGTGGGTCTTGATATATTTGTCGAATGCTTCGTATTCGCCTTTCACCGTCGGGCCGAACGATGTCACGTAGCTGTGCGCCATTGTTCCTGAAGCAGGGAAACCGAACTCCACGCCAGTGACGATGTTGGAGGTGTTCTGGCAACCGCCGATAAATGCCGCTTTTCCGCCGTAGATGGCAGCCCAAGGGCCGTGAGCGCGACGGCTTCCGAACTCACTGACAGGCTTGGTGGTGCTTCGTGTCACACGCGACGCCTTTGTCGCCACCGCCATCTGGTGGTTCATGATGCAAAGCATAGGAGTCTCCAAGACTTGCGCCTCGATGATAGGGCCTTCGATAGTGATAATCGGCTCTTTCGGGAATGCGATTTCGCCCTCGCGCATGGCGTAGATGTTGCCTGTGAACTTCATTTTGGCAAAATACTTGCGCACTTCTTCGTATTCGTCGCCCGGGAGGAACTGCTCGAAGAAGCTTTCGTCAGCTTTTCCAAGGCCTTCCACCATTTTCAACACTTCGCGCACGCCGCTCACCACAGCCCAGTTGTTGGTATCCGGAGCCTTGCGGTAGAAGAGGTTGAAAACAGCGCGTTTGTCCTTCATCCCATTGTCGTAGAACGACTTGCCCATCGTATATTGATACTTGTCGGAGCAATAAGAAGCATTTATTTCCATTACAAATCCTAATTTTTTGCAAAGGTATAACATTTTTTTCAAAGTCTCACGCAGAACTCGCAGAAAACGCAGAAATTTCTGTTCTTTCATCTTATCCTTCCACAATGATTTGGTTCGCTGACGCTCACGTATCTCGCAGATTTAGATTGTAATTTCGACCGAAGTGGAGAAATCTCCTGTAAAATAACCACGAATAACACTAATCTTCACGAATTATAGATGAAATATGATGAAAATTCGTGTGGATTCGTGTTGATTCGTGGTAAAAAAAACATTATTTTTGCAAAATGAAATTAGTATTTATGAGAAAGTTATTTTTGTTTTTATTTATTGTTTTTACAAGTTTATTCGTTTTCGCTCAGAAGCCGATAAACCTTGAAAACGTTGAGATTCCGGGAAAGATTAAAGGTCGCACCGAGCGTGTGATTGTGCATAAGGGCTACACCGTTTCGTACAATGCCGACTGGAAAATCCCGAATTGGGTGGCGTACGAGTTGACAGATGTTGAGGTGGCAGGTGAGGAGCCTCGGGCGAAGAAGTTCGTGCCTGACCCGATGGTGCCGAAATATGAGTCGGCGACTACCGACGACTACAAGAACTCTGGTTGGGACCGCGGTCACATGGCGCCGGCTGCCGACATGAAATGGCATCCGCAGGCGATGAAGGAGTCGTTTTATCTGTCGAATGTCTGCCCGCAGAACAGGAATCTCAACGCAGGCGTATGGAAAGATTTGGAGGAGCAGGTTCGCGACCTTGCATCGCAGAAAGGGCATATTTATGTGGTTTGCGGTCCGATAGTAAGTGCTGATTATCAAACGATTGGAGCTAACAATGTGGTTGTTCCGAGTGCGTTTTTCAAGGTGCTGTTGCAGGAGGAAGACGGCAATATTTATACAATAGGATTTGTTTATGAAAACGTTGCCGGTCGTCGTCCGATGTCAACTTACGCTATGACTGTTGACGATGTGGAGGCTCTCACTGGCATTGATTTCTTCCCGTCGTTGCCCGATAAGATTGAGAAAAGGGTGGAGGCTGAGGTTGATTTCACTAAATGGACGGTAAAATAATATGTTTTTAGGAGAGCTTATAGCATTGTTCGTTGCTGTTTCGTGGACTGCCACCGCTTTGTTTGCCGAGGTAGGCTCGAAACGCATGGGTTCGTTGCCGTTCAATACCATAAGAATGACGATGTCGCTCGTGCTTCTCATGGTTACATTATGGCTGGTGATGGGCGTGCCTTATCCTCGTCATGCTGATGGCGGTACATGGCTTTGGCTGCTTCTTTCGGGTTTGGTCGGCTATGTCATCGGTGACTACTGCCTGATGCAGGGTTACATCCATATCGGTTCTCGTTTCGGCCAGCTTTTTATGACACTTTCAGCACCTACGGCAGCTATCACGGGAAGGATTTTTCTTGGTGAGCACATGCGTCCGATAGCTATTGTCGGAATGATTATAACTTTGAGCGGTATTGCGCTGTCGATACTTTCAAAAAGTGATGGTTCAGAGAATCAGAAATTGCATTTCAAACTACCTGCAAGAGGCATCTTTTATGCCGCGATGGCTGGCATTTGCCAAGGATTCGGTTTGGTGCTCAGTAAGGTCGGCTTGACGCATTACGATGCGGCTCTTGTAGCGTTAAGCATTTCGCAAGACGCTGTTTTTGAAGGTGCTATACTGCCTTTGCCGGTGAGCATCAGTGTGCCCATTGCGGCCACTACAATTCGCGCTTACATCGGATTGACGGGCTTTTTCTTGGCTTTGATTATCTTCAATAAAGACGGATTAAAGCAATTGCATCGTGCTGTTAACGACCGCAAGGCGATGTGGTGTGTGCTGGCGTCAACCATCTTCGGTCCGTTTATCGGAGTCAGTGCGTCGTTGCTTGCCACGCAGTACACCTCAACTGGCATCGCGCAGACGCTTTTCGCCCTTACGCCAATCCTTATCATCGCTCCGGCTGCAATACTATTCCATCAGAAAGTCACTGTCCGCGAGGTCATAGGCGCTGTCATCAGCGTGGCTGGAGTTTGTTTGTTTTTCATTTAAAACCTTAGATTATGATTGAGCGCCATCCTTTGCAACCGTTTCTGCCAACCAATGCTAAAGTGCTGTTTTTAGGCAGTTTTCCGCCGCCGAAGAAGCGCTGGTGCATGGAGTTCTTTTACCCGAATTTCCTGAACGACCATTGGCGTCTGGAAGGTGAGATCTGGTTTCACGATAAGAACCATTTCGTCGATTTGGAGCGTAAATGCTTTAAAAAAGATGAGATAATCGCATTTTTACATGAAAAAGGAATAGCGTTTTTTGACACTGCAATGGCTGTAAACCGGTTGAAAGACAACGCTTCCGATGCGTTTCTTGAAATAGTTGAGAGAACCGACATCAGGGCTTTGTTGGCGAAGATGCCACAATGCAAAGCCATCGCCACAACAGGGGAGAAGGCGACTATTGAAGTCTGTAATTATTTCAATATCAATGAGATCCCATCGCCAAACACCAAAATTGCATTAGAAAAAGACTTGGTTTTATATCGTTTGCCGTCATCCTCGAGGGCATATCCGCTGGCGTTTGAGAAGAAAGCGGAGGGGTATGGGAGGATGTTTGAAGAAATTTTTTCAAAAAACTATTGACATTTCAAAATTGTTTTGTATTTTTGCAATGTCTGGAAAGCCCAGGCCCTTGCATCTTGCTTTATTATGCGTTGGGTAGCTAACAGACAGGCTGAGCAAGCAGCCTCGTAGCAGGGGCGACTACGTTATAACGAGGATCGGGATGAGAGAACACCGGAAATAACCAGGACTCTTTAGATCCTCGTTTTTATTTGATGGTGTTCACTTCAATGTTGTAGTAAAACTTAGCTTGTTTCTGGAATTGAACTGCAATTCTGACATTCTGTGTCTTACCGTCAATTTTACAACGTCCTTTAAAATTTAAATAACCGATTATATCTTGGCTGTCAGTTTCTTTAGGATGACCAATATTGTTATATAAAGCATATTTGATGAGTTCTGGAAGTATTCGTATTATTTCGGCTTTACGCTGATACATTGCTTCCCCCATTGCCGTTTTGCGACCAGAAGTCATTGAAAAATGAATTGTTATACCAGTGTCATCGTTAATTACCTCAATACCTTTAAGATTCTTTTTATAGTAATCGAGAATATATTTTCTCATTTCTGCTTTTGATAAACCGTTAAGTTCAGAGTTGATCTGTGGGATATAAGTGTATTTCTTCATGATTTTCTAAAAATTAAAAGATTTCAAAAACAATGTTGAATTCTCTGGCTGCAAAATTACATCATAAATCATTATGTGTCAAGGATTTAAATGTAAAATTTTGTTTACAAAAGTTGCAGATTTTTGTTCCTTTTCCCTTGATGGAAAATGAACCGAAAAAAATCATGATAGTGGCCAGTGACTTTTTATTTATAAATTATTCTGTTTGTTTAAAAAAAAATATATAATTTTGTAGTCCGAATCATGTTTTTTCAAATATAGTGTCTAAATTACAATTAGGATGACCGAGATATTTGTAAGCTATAGTCGTAAGGATAAAGATGTGGTATTTCCTTTTGTTGAGCGTATCAATAAAGAGTTGAATTTGAATTGCTGGATTGATTTAGAGGGTGTTAAAAGTGGGGAGCAGTTTGAGGATGTGATTATTGAGAATATTGATAATTGCCAAATAGTGTTGTTTATGTTGTCGGATGCTTCTTTGAAATCAAAATTTACAAAACGAGAAGTGTATTATGCCGAAGACGAACGTAAACGCATTATTCCAGTGTTGATTGATGGTGACAAACTTCGTGGATGGTTTAAATTTCATTTTGGTAATGTAGATTATATAGATATACGTTCTGATGAACAAAAGGATAAACTAATTAGAAACCTGAAATCTTGGTTAGGGATAACAGATAAGAACGATGATATTCAGATAGAAGCTAAAAACAAGCAAAATTCAAAAGATGATACAGAAAAAGCAGCTCGTTTGGCAAAGTTTTCTGAATTGTTATCTCAAGCATTGAGTGAAAAAGAGTTTAGTAATCAAATGGATAAGTTTTCAAGATTATTTAAAGAATATCCAGAAGATGAATTTGTGTCTCAATCTTATTTTAATCGAGGTTATATTTTAGAAAAAAGTGGTGATCTTAAATCAGCTATTTTGGACTATAGAGAAGCTATTCAATATAATCAAAATTATGCAGAAGCATTCTATAGACTTGGAAGTGTTTTGCTTAAGGATGACAAGGAACAATCTTTAGAATATTTAAAGAAATCCATTGAACTTTCACATGATAATATAAAAGCTTATTATGTCTTGGGTTTAGTTTACGAGACTTATGGGACAAAAGATGCCTATTTGAACGCCTTAGATGCTTATTCTGATGGTAAAAGGCAAGCTAGATTTCAGGGTGATTTAGAAATGATAAATCAGTTTGAAAAAGTAATTAAATCGTTGAGAGAAAAGATGTAATAAAAAACATGGATGCAACATCAAGAAAAACATCGTTTTAGAGAAACTTCAAACCTTCTTCTCGAAGTTCTTCGGCCTATTCGGCGGCGTTTTCGGCAAGAAGAAGATGGTGCTTTGTACTCAGAAAGAAGAGACTTTTAATGCAAACATGGCGGCGGAACAAGAAGAAAATTATAAATCATGAAGCACCTCCAATACACCCCTCAAAACACTTGCTCAATCCTCATCGACGTGACAGCCGACGATGACAACGTCATCCAAAATGTGGTGTTCCTCGGTGGCTGTAACGGCAATCTGCAGGGTATCTGCCGACTGGTGAAAGGGCAGAAGATCGACGACGTTATCGCCCAACTGGAAGGCATCCGCTGCGGCAGTAAAATCACCTCTTGCCCTGACCAGCTTTGCCAAGCGCTGAAAGAACTGAAGAGGCAATAGTTTAGAGTTGAGAGTGTAGAGTTTAGAGTAGTTTGAAGTTTAAAGTTTAATAGTTTAATAGTTTAAAAAATATCATTATGCTTAAAATAGGTCTGTCTTATACCTCAACAACCACCGTAAATAACAGTAACACCGCCCGCACTTACGGCTCCGGCGGACTCGATGTGTTCGCGACACCAGCAATGATTGGCCTCATGGAAAATGCCGCAATGACTGCCGTTGAGAACGATTTGCCCGAAGGCTCATCGACAGTGGGCGCGCATATCAGCACATCGCACATCAAGCCGTCAAAACTCGGCGCAACGATAAAAGCTACTGCCGTTCTTGAAGAAATCGACGGTCGCAAACTGACATTCAAAGTGTCGGCATGCGATGATGAAGGCCTCATCGGCGAAGGTACTCATGTTCGATATGTAGTTGACATTGAACGCTTTATGGCGAAGCTAAAATGATAAAAACCGCCATAATCAACGGTTTGGAAGTCCGATACGAGTTCAAACGCTCGCATCGGCGGAGCGTGGTCGCCAAAATCCGTCACGACGGCGTGATTGAAGTCCGTGCGCCGCTGCTGTACCGCGAAAGCGACATGATCAATTTCCTGAACCAACACCGGAGATGGATTTTTAATCATTACGACAAGCTGCAAAACACTGATAATCAACAGAAAAAATACGTTACAGGTGAGGAGCTCTACTATCTTGGCGAGAAATATACGCTTCAGGTGGTTGAAAACAATAAAAACTCTGTTTCAATTGAAGGTAACCTACTGATTGTCAATGTAAAGTCGCCAGAATTAACGGAAGACCAAATAATAAAATGGTACAAAAATCGTGCCAAAGTTGTTTTTGGCGAGCTTTTCCCTCCAATAATTGAGAAATTCCGCAAATATAACGTGGTGCCATCCAAAATAAGCATTAGGGATATGCGCTCAAGGTGGGGGAGTTGCTCCCGAAAAGGTAACATCAGCCTAAATTTGCAACTGATAAAGCTCAATGTAAACTGCATCAGACAGGTGATTGTTCATGAGATGTGCCATCTGGTTTATTTCAACCATCAAGCTGGTTTTTATAGTTTGATGGATGAGATGATGCCTGATTGGAAAGTTTGGAAAAAGGAACTGAGATTTCTCGACTCCACTTCATTTCGCTAGAAATGACAATCCATAACCATAAAAATGCCAAATAAAAAAGCACCAATTTCTTGGTGCTTTTTGTTGTTTTTGAATCTTTCGAAACAATTATGCTTCGGTTTCTGCTGGTGCTTCCTCAGCTGGAGCCTCTTCTGCAGTGGCTTCTGCTGCTGCGGCGGCTGCCTGTGCTGCGAGCTCTGCCTGTTTCTTGGCGATAGCTTCAGCGCGTGCTGCGTTAACCTTGCTTTCTGCTTCGATTCTGGCCTTCTGGTCAGCTCTCTTCTTCTCGGCTTTTGCCTTGATTTCGCTAGCTAACTTGGCTTCTTTTTCCTTCATCCATGTCTGGAATTTGACTTCAGCCTGTTCAGCTGTCATAGCGCCCTTCTGAACACCAATCATGAGGTGCTTCTTGAGCATGACACCCTTCTTCGAAAGGATTGAACGGACTGTGTCAGTTGGCTGAGCACCCTTGTTTAACCAATCAAGAGCTTTGTCAAAATTCAAATTGATCTCAGCTGGAACTGTAACAGGATTGTAAGTTCCGATTTTTTCAATAAATCTACCATCACGAGGTGCGCGACCGTCTGCAATTACAATGTGATAGAAAGGCTGACCCTTTTTACCATAGTTAACCCAAATCTACCCGAGATTTGCAGCTGCAAAAGTACAAAAAAAATCAATATCTTTAATTTTTATCAAAAAAAATCTTAATTTTGTATTCCAAAAAACGCACAATATGTTCTTGATATTCGATACAGAAACGACTGGCTTGCCACTACTGAAAAACGCTCCGCTGACCAACTTCGACAACTGGCCAAGAATGGTCCAGATTGCATGGCAATTGCACGACGAACTCGGCAATTTCGTTGAGGCTCAGAACCATATAGTGCGCCCTGATGGTTATACGATTCCGATAAATGCCCAGATGGTGCACGGAATTACGACGGAATACGCTGCGGAACATGGCGAACCGCTGCATGATGTCCTTGAAATGTTTCTTGAGGCTTGCAAAAAGGCGAAATACCTTGTCGGGCATAACATTAACTTCGACTTGAACATCGTCGGATGCGAGTTCCTGCGCGACCGTGGCGAGAATCCGCTGACGAATTGGAAGGTCGTTGATACATGCACCGATAAGACCGCTAATTATTGCCAATTCCCGGGCGGAAGTCATGGCAAGTTCAAATTCCCAAAACTGATTGATTTTCACAAACTTCTGTTTGGCGAAGATTTCAGCTCGGCTCATAACGCCTGCGCGGATGTGGAGGCTACAGCGCGAGTGTTTCTCGAATGCGTCCGTCTCGGAGTGCTTGATAATACTGACATTCCGGAAGGAGAGGAGTTCTTCAAAAAGTTCCGTGAGGCGAATCCTGAAGTGATGAAGGCGGCAGGGATTGAGATTAAGCCGAATTATGAGGCTAAAAAAGAGCCCAAAGCAGAAGAGGTTAAAGAAGAAAAACCTGCGGAAACACCTGAAAAACCTGAAGAAATCAAGTTTACACATTTACACGTCCACTCGCATTTTTCAATCCTTGACGGAATGTCGAAGATTCCGGATTTGGTTGATAAATGTCTGAAATATAAGATGTATTCCATGGCACTTACTGACCATGGTAATATGTTTGGAATCAAAGAGTTAGCAGACTATTCCGACAAGGTTAACGGCAAAGTTAAAGACAAAATCAAGGAGCAGGAGGCGATTCTGAAGAAAGAGGATGCGACGGAAGAGGAGAAAGCAGCTGCTAATCAAGAGATTGAAAAGCTGAAAGGGCAGTTTTTCAAGCCGATTTTCGGTACCGAAGCATATTGCGCTCCAGTGAATATCGCAAAGCGCGATGGTCGTGCCGACCGCGGCTGGCACCTGATTTTATTGGCAAAGAATAAAACCGGCTACAAGAATCTTTGCAAACTCGCATCAATAGCATATACCGACGGTTTCTACTACAATCCGCGTATCGACCACTCGCTTTTGGAGAAGTATCACGAAGGAATTATAGCAAGTTCGGCTTGTCTCGGTGGTGAGGTGCCGCAAAAAATCATGAACGGCGACATCAAAGGCGCAGAAGAGACGATAATGTGGTTCAAATCTCTGTTTGGAGACGACTATTACCTTGAGCTTCAACGACATAAGACCGACAAACCTGGTGGCGACACTGAGGTTTATGCCCGTCAGGTGGAAGTCAATAAGGTGATTCTGGAACTGGCTAAGAAGACCAACACCAAGATTATCTGCACTAACGACGCACATTTCGTTGAGGAAGATCATGGCGAAGCTCACGACCGACTCATCTGCTTGAGCACAGGCAAGGACCTTGACGACCCGACACGAATGCATTACACCAAACAGGAGTGGCTAAAGACGCCGGAAGAGATGTACAAGATCTTCTCAGATATTCCGGAAGCGCTAGCAAACACTATGGAAATCGCCGATAAGGTCGATACTTATTCCATCAATTCCGACCCGATTATGCCGGAGTTTGACATCCCAAAGGAGTTTGGAACTGTTGAGGAATACAAGAAAAAATTTACCGAGGAGGATTTATATAATGAATTCACGCGCGACGAGCATGGCAACGAGGTGATGAGCCGCGAGGCAGGCGAGAAGAAAATCAAGAAAATGGGCGGCTACGAGAAGCTGTACCGTATCAAACTTGAGGCTGACTATCTCGCGAAACTGGCTTGGGAAGGCGCTAAGATGCGTTACGGCGAAAATCTCACCGACGAACAGAAGGAACGCATCAACTTCGAGCTGCACACCATGAAATCCATGGGATTCCCGGGATACTTCCTCATTGTGGCGGATTATATCCGTGGTGCTCGTGAAGAGCTTGGCGTTTCAGTCGGTCCGGGACGTGGCTCGGCAGCTGGTTCCGTGGTGGCTTACTGCTTGAAAATCACTGATGTAGACCCGCTGAAATACGACTTACTTTTCGAGCGTTTCCTTAACCCTGATCGTATCTCATTGCCTGATATCGACGTCGACTTTGATGATGACGGTCGTGGCAAGGTTCTCGATTGGATTACGCGCAAATACGGCAAAGAAAAGGTAGCTCATATCATCACTTATGGCACAATGGCTGCGAAATCGGCCATCCAGGACGTGAGCCGAGTGCAGAAGATTCCGCTTTCGGAGGTTGCCACAATAAAGAGTTTTATTCCTGACCGCAGTTTCCCGGATAACATCAAGGATGAGAAGGGTAAATCACCGAAGGTGAACCTCAAAAACTGCTACAAATATGTGCCAGAGCTGAAAGAGATGCTCAACGGCCAGGATGAGAATGTGTCGTCGATGCTAACGTACGCTAGCGAACTCGAAGATACGAATCGCCAGATTGGCATACATGCTTGCGGTGTCATTATCGGTGCTGACGATTTGACGAAGTTTGCGCCGGTTTGCACCATCAAAGATAAGGATACCGGCGAGGATGTGCTTGTGACTCAATATGATGGACACGTCGTGGAGAACGTCGGTCTCATCAAGATGGACTTTCTGGGCTTGAAAACCTTGACGCAAATCAAGGACGCACTGGCGAATATCAAGAAAACGCACGGCATCGACCTCGATATCGACCATATTCCGATTGACGATAAAGAAACGTTCGCTTTGTTCAGTTCGGGCAACACAATCGGCACGTTCCAGTTTGAATCTCCAGGCATGCAGAAATATCTGAAAGAGCTGCAACCTTCTGTGTTTGAAGACCTTATCGCTATGAACGCACTCTATCGTCCGGGCCCGATGGATTACATTCCAAAGTTCATCGCTCGTAAGCAGGGCAGGGAGCCGATTGAATACGACTTCCCGGAGATGGAGAAATATCTTAAGGACACCTACGGTGTGACGGTGTATCAGGAGCAGGTGATGCTTCTGTCGCGGCAGCTCGCCAACTTCACCCGAGGCGAGTCGGATACCTTGCGTAAGGCTATGGGTAAGAAGCAGATAGCGAAGATGATGGAGCTCAAGGACAAGTTCATGAAACAAGGTCAGGAACTGGGTCACGACGCTAAGATTCTTGAAAAGATTTGGAACGACTGGGAGAAATTCGCTTCTTACGCTTTCAACAAGTCGCATGCTACATGCTATTCGTGGGTAGCATATCAGACAGCATATCTAAAGGCGCATTATCCGGCGGAATTCATGGCAGCCGTGTTGAATTCAAGTATTCGCGACGCTGAAGAAGTCGTCTTTATGCTTGACGAATGTAAACGAATGAAAATCAATGTGTTGCCACCGAATGTCAATAAGTCTGAATATAAGTTCACAGTTGACGAAAATGGCAATATCTGCTATGGTTTTGGTGGTATCAAAGGCATTGGCGAGGTCGCTGATGTGATAAAAGAAGAACGTGAAGCCAACGGCCGTTACACCAGTTTTGCTGATTTCATGGCAAGAGTAGGTGCGAAGAACCTCAATCGTAAAGTGTTGGAACAGCTTGCAAGAGCTGGCGCTTTCAGCGATTTCACAGAGTTGCATCGCGCTGCATATTTCTACATCGCTCCAGGTGAGAAAATGAACTTCATCGAGAAGTCGATAAAGCAAGTGAATGCTAGCAACGAACGCAAAAACAACGCTCAAATCGACCTCTTTGGAGAGCTTGAGGCGGCAGGCGGCGACGATTTGTTCAAACTCGATATCCCGGATTGCGAGCATTGGTCGAACATCAAGATGCTGGAGGAGGAAAAAGACGCTATCGGCTTCTTCCTGAGCTCGCATCCTCTTGACGCTTACGAATATACAATCAGATACTTCGTCGATACCAAATTGGAAAAGCTGAAAGACGTCATCAATAATAAAAAAGGTACCACAGTTCATATCGCTGGAATTGTATCCAGTTCTGCTGAAATGACCACGAAAGCTGGCAAGGCTTTTGGCAAGTATGTAATTGAAGATCAGACTGGTAGCTACGATTTTGCGCTTTTCGGAGAACCGTATCTGAAATTCCATCATTTCTTTGTCGTCGGGACGCCCCTGTTTATTACCGGAATCGTTCAGGAACCTTATTACAACAGGGATTTGCCTGACGACAAGAAACGTCCGAACGAGCTGAAAGTTCTTGAAGTAAAGTTGCTAGAGGAAGTGTTTGACAAATCGAAGCGTGAAGCGAAATTCTGCTTGGATATCAATAAGTTAACTAGTGAAAATGTGAAAGATATCATTGATATCATCAAGAAAAACCCAGGAAATCAGCCGTTTTCGATGCTTTTGGTTGACAAGGAGCACAACATGACTTGCTCAACGCATCCTGAGAAGGGCAAGATCAATGCGGAAGCAGTTTTCAAAAAAATGAACGATTATTCGGATTTGGTGACGTATGATTTGCTGAAAGGCAATTAGTGGAGATGTGTTTTAAGTTGGAGTTTTCAATATGAAAAGATTGATGATATTTTTGGTTGTTGCTTTTTTTCTTGCTTCATGTGGCAAGCATCCGGATATTACCGATTTTCAGCTTCCCATTGATGCGGAGCTTCTCCAAACAGACTCCCTCATGCAGCACTCTCCAGATTCCGCACTGCAAGCTCTCCTGTCGTGTAATTCCGAGCACGAAGTGCGACGAACCGACCCTGTCGTTTCGACCGAACTCCGACCGAAGGGAGAAGGTAGTGGAGACATCTCCTCCATATTCAACGAGAGTTATCGTTCTCTTCTCCTTTCCGAAGCCCTCTACAAAACCGACAATCCGCAGGATGGATTTGTAGAGACGCACAGCCGTGCCTATTTACAAACCGCCATGCGTTATTTCGACAGCCTTGCATTGCGATATCCGAATAACGATGATTTTACTATGCTCTCCGCCCGCTCCCATTACATGAACGGTGTGGGATTCTATGAAAACGACAGCGTTGTTGAGGCGTGCGAGGAATATCTGCATACTTTGGAGATAATGGAGAGGCATTTTCAAGAGAATGATTTTGTAGGGTACAAGGCGAAGTTTATTGGACTGACATATACACGACTTGGTGAGTTGTTTTCAGACCAATTTATGATTGACAATTCAATCGATTGTTTCAAAAAATCATTATCATTCATAATAAAAGACACTCACTCTTCATTAAATATTGCTAATTTAAATTATAGAATCGGCCTTCAATACCACGAAAAAATGATGAATGACAGTGCCCAGTATTATTATAATAATGCCTTAAAACACATTCCTGATACGAACAATATATTGTATAGAGATTTAGTAACGAGCAACGCTCTATTGTTATATCTATCGGGATGTGGCTTGGACAGTATCATTCCTTGTTTCAACAACATATTAAGACATGCCGAGACACAAGATGAAAAACTAACACGCATGTTGACAGTTGGTTGCCTGTTTTATAAAGAAGGCATATATGATTCTGCTTATTTATATTTGTCCAACGTCTTTCAGAATAGTGACGACATCTCATCAAAACTATTATCAGCACGGCACCTCCAATCTATATGTAATTTAAATGATGATTTGATACACGCAAGGATTTACACGGAGTTTTTGGCGGAATACACTATACGTAAACTTGACGACAATGTTCAAGGGGCAAAATTAAGCGCTTTATATAGTAGCTTTATGATAAAACAGAACTCTCCATATAGTCTCGCTATAAAAGGCAGTTCCAAATGGGCACAATATGTCATAATTATTGTTCTATTTGCATTGATGACTTTTGGTTCGATATTCATAAAATCAAGAAACAAGCATCATGAAGAGAAAAAAAAGCTGGTGGATAATCTTAACAAGGAACAAGAAAAACGGCTTTTTATGCCTGTCAAAACAAATTCGGAACAATATAAACACTTTATTGAAGAACCTATTTGCAAAAGAATTATAGAGACAATCCTATCGGAACACATAACCTCAAGAGACAAGTATTATGACCACATGGATTGTGTAATGGATGACGACATGTTCAGTTTATTGGAAGATGCTGTATGCAAACATTATGACAATTTCAGAAAAGCCCTTATATTGAACGGCATAAAAAAGAAAAACGACCTTCAACTGTGTTATTTATACATGTTCGGATTTGATGACAGTCAAATTTCCGTATTGAAAGGACGTGATTTTTCAACAATAAAAAAACAATCTGATAAGTTAGGGCGTATTCTTTGTGCTGATAAAAAGCTTTCAGATTATATTGTTGATATTTTATAAAAAATTGATTATCAATATATCCCCCCACCAATAAAAAAATTCAAGCATTAATTCAAGCACTGTTTTTAAATTCCTTTCAAAGAAATACTATACTTTTGCAAGAGAATTTAATCACAACATTATGGTAAGAAAATTTATTATGTTAACAGGTCTGATGTTGGGTGTGGTTTTGGGGTATCCAAAAGAAAAAAACACCTATATTAATGACGGAGGAGACATTATTTTGATTGCGAAATCTGCACATGGCAGCGCTCCTAAAACTAATTCTATTTCAGCTTCTATTACTGGTCACTCCCTTACTGTAGCCTTCTCTCAGAACCTCGGTGAGGTTACTGTTGAGATTTCCACAGCATCGGGTACAACCATTTTCTGTTTGTCAGTTCAAACGCCGACAGGCTACCAATATTATATACCTTCATCCGGCAGCTATTTCGTGACATTCACTTTGCCGAATGGCGATGAGTATTTGGGGGAGTTTGTAGTTTCAGAATAAATAACTTATAATAAATTATTAACTTTAAATCCTAAAAAAATGAAAAAGTATTTTAAAATTTCAGCAATTGTATTATTTGTAATTATGACTTTGTTGTCATGTAACAAAGAAAACCGTATTTTGCCAAACAAAACAAAACACGAGAAGTCTAAACCTATTGCATCAATGTCAAAACAAAGAGAAATGACTTATTATGTGTCGGTTGATGACTTGCAAACAAAAATGGATAAAGATGTATTGGATTCTAAAGAAATGCGTCAATTCATTGTCGAAGATTGGTATATTGATTTAGGTGACGGTACTGATTTAAATCCATTAACATTAGTTGTCAGTGTTTTTGATGTACTCAATGAACAAGTAATTACACATTTCTTTATGAAAGAATGTCTTATTACCGAAAATGTCGATGGAATAACATATTTTTATATAAATCCAGAATTATTATCAGGCTCATATCAATTGGCTTCTGCTAATGTCGATACCCGTGAAACAGGAAGAGGAACTTTGTTTACCGTGTCTAATGGTAATATCATAAACGTTGAAACAGATGCACTGATTGTTGATAGAGCACACCCTCATCCATACTGGCACGTTGATTGTGCATCTTCATTTTGTGCAAGTGTTTGTGAAAGAGAAGGTACGGTAAATGCTGATGGTTCATATTCATACGGATGCAAACAATGTCAGCGACCGTGTGAAGGATTTGTTGGCGCCTGTGTAGCTAATTCTATAAATGTTGGTGAAAGGATATTAAGTTGGTTTTCTTATTTCAATATTTCAATATTTTAGCCACAATATTTCATAATAGGATGAGGGATATCCCTCATCCTAAATTTATTATAAGTTATTCATAATATGAGAACGATTCATAAAAAGCTATTTCTTTTACCATTGTTCTTGCTATTTTTATCAATATTTGCACTTCATGCTCAGAAAAAATCCAATATTTTTACAACAATAAATGCAGAATACAAATATGGTAAATTGGCAAATAAAGCCATCAAGAATTACAATTGGATTAACTTTGACATTGTTGTCCGTACGGAATATAATGGTCAACAATTACCTGATTTAACATATAATATCAGCTATTATAATGCAAACAAGGTGTCGAAAGTGTTTTTTTCAGACCCATTCGGAAGATTTTATATGACAGACAACAATTCTATTTATTTTGTTAATAATCAAGACTGTGAATTTTCTATATTTAATAAAAACAAAAACATCGAATGGTATGAAGTGACGCGCTCTTATTATGAAGACAAAATCAGATATATACCATATATTGAGAGACAAACACTTGATCCTTTATTTGGATCTCGCCACATAATACAACATTATTGTAAAGATACAATCATAAATGGCAATTCATATATGGTATTTTATGGGCATAGTATGAAATCTAATCAATTAAATCCAAAGACAAATAAGTTCGATATACCATCACAGTATTATTGTATTACATGGGTCGATAAAGAAACAAGTATGGTCGACAGCGTTAATATATGGCAATTATATGATAAAGAACATGGCTCGGAAAATATTAAATATATAATAAAGAATATAAGTCATGATAATAAGGCGATTGATTATTCAATTACATTTGATCCGAATAATAAAAAGTACAAATATTATTCAAAACATGATGAGAATAACCCTCCTTATAGTATGATTAATTCGCGCAATACAGAATTGTCAGCATCTTTATTGTCATACCCTTTAATAAGTTTATCAGGTGATACAACTACTATGAATGATCACGAAGGGTGGATTCTCATTAATTTCTGGACTTTTGGATGTACACCATGTTATGAACACATGGAAAAAATGCGCCATGAAAAAGATTCTTTAGGGACGACAGTGCTGCAACAAAACAGAATTACAGTATTATGTATAAATCCTTACTCCAACAATTATGAAGCCTTACAGAAGATAGCAAATAAATATAATTTAAATGATTGTATTTATTCAGCAAAAGGCATCAATACACAGATAAACATTCCATATTTTCCATCATATTATTTAATTTCCCCGGATAAAAAAAGTATTATAAAATACACATGGCTTGATGATTATTCAAACTTGTTATATATTATTGGAAGAAAATGAACAGAAAAATTCTAAGTGTTATTATTTGTGTATTTATGCATGTTTTTGTACATGCACAAATAATAGATGGTGATAATGGGCCTATTATTTATTTTGAAGAAACTAAGTTTGATTTTGACACAATTCTGTCAAAAGATACAGTGTCGCATAAATTTAAATTTACAAACATTGGAAATGAACCTTTAATAATAACAAACGCATATACTTCTTGCGGTTGTACAATACCCCAATGGCCGAAAGAACCAATATATCCCAAGGATAGCGGTTATATAATTATTGGTTTTCACACAAGTAATATCGGGAGATTTAATAAAGGTACAATGATCAAATCAAATGCTGTTAATGCACCTAATATGATGATTAGGATAAATGGTGTTGTAAAAAAACAAAAAAAATAAACATATTGACAGGTTTATTCCTCAACTGATAAGACCCATACTTCAGGAGAACTTCACATACGATCACTGTCTCACCTACCTCAGCTCAACAGACGGATTCAGGTTACATTATGTCCACACCGACAATCTCGGCAGCTGGGATATCATAACCGATAAAAGAGGCAATCTTGAGCAATCGCTCAGCTTCGACGCCTGGGGTCGTCGGCGTAACCCGCAGACTTTGTCATACGACAACGTCACCGCATCGTTCGACATCGTTATCCAAGACGAACAGAACTCCCAAGCATACAACAGATGAGTCACCGACGAAAGTGCTGATGAGTGCATCGTAGATTCAATAGGACCCCGAATGGGGGTGGAATCATATTAAAAAAAACGATGAGTTAAATAAGCAACTTTAAAAATTTTTTAGTATCTTTGCATCGTTAATTTACTAATTAAAACATTTATTATGGCAAAGCAAATCAATGAACAGAACTTCGAGGAAGAAGTCTTGAAATCGGAAGTCCCTGTAATGGTTGACTT
>CAJOEP010000022.1 GCA_905233445.1 uncultured Bacteroidales bacterium
CAGCAAAGTGTTCAATATGATTATCCTCGGCGCTTTCTTGAAGCTTCGTCCAATCATCGACGACAAGAACGTGGAAGAGGGTCTTCGCCACAGCTTGCCGGAGCGTGCTCACAAGCTCATCCCGTTGAACATGGAAGCAGTTAAGGTTGGAAAAGAGAACGTGAAGTAAGTCTTTAGTCTTTAGACGTTAGATATTAGTAGAGACGCCACATTGTGGCGTCTCTACATGTTTTATGATTTTATGCTTCGTTGCCTTAAGCAAGCTTTGGAAGAAATGAAAGAAAGTAACCAGAAAATCATTTCAGCAATGCAGAAAAATCCTATGGTTACAATTCGTGAATTACAAGAAATCACTGGCCTTTCAGAAAGTGGCGTGAAGAAAATCATCAGGCAGCTAAAAGCAGAAGGCATTTTAAGCCGCAAAGGCAGCGACAAGGCTGGAATATGGGTGGTTAGTGAAAAATAGCCCTAATCAAAACCAGAAAAAGACATTTGGTCTACTAGACCAAGATATTCAATACTGCGTCAACAAAATCGAGGTAAAAGAAAAAAAGCCGACCGTACAAAGCGTCACAAATTAATGGTCACGTACGGAACCGACTTTCACGTTGCAAAGATACAACAAATATTTGAACACACAGCCAGTTTTTGAAAAAATTGTAAAATTATTAAAGCGGCAACCTTAATGGCGTTAATGCCATTAAAGCCGTTAAAGCCCTTAAGGCAGCCGATGAAGGTGGTTAAGGCATCCCCCAAACACACACACCTTTTTTGGATAGCTTTTTATTCTTCTTGGCCTTCAATTTGCTCAACATTATCAATATCAAACAGTTCTGGAATAGGGTTTGTCTGACTCTGCTTGGCGCCGAGTTTTATCATTTTGTTGGCTGACAAAACTATGCTCTGACCTTTGTCCTCAAGCTTTTTCTTGCCGTCGTCAAAGGCTTTCTGCGCTTTTGTTAGGGCATTGCCAACTTCATCGTATTTTTTCACGAATTGTCCGACACGGTCAACCATCTCATTGGCCAATTTGTAAACTTCCTCATGGTTTTGAGCCTGTTTGATTTGCGTCCATGTCATTTGGATAATCTTCAAAGCGGCATAAAGCGATTGCTCGTCGGCTATATAGACATTTTGCTCCATAGCCTTGCGCCACAGGTCTGGCTGAGCGTTGAGGGCGGTCCACAATGCACCTGTATGAGGCACAAACATGATGACATAATCCATTTTGACCTTGGGGGCTTGAATATATGACGAGTAGTCTTTCTTCGCCAATTCTTTTACGTGTTTTTGTAGACTTTCAATGTGTGCTTTCAAAAATTGCTGACGCTCAGCTTCGTTTTCAGCATTTACATAATCAAAGAATGCTGTTAATGACACCTTTGAGTCGATGATAACTTCGCGTTTTTGGTCTAAGTGAAGAATGACATCCGGACGTAATATGTTGCCGTCGTCGGTTTTTAATGTGGATTGTGCATCGTAATGCACGCCTTCGGTAAGACCTTGCGATTCGAGCAATTCCGTAAGCACCGTTTCTCCCCAATCGCCTTGCACTTTGCTTTGATGTTTGAAAGCGCGAGTCAGCTCTTCTGTGGTAAGCTGGGCCGACTTGCTTTGCGCTATCATTTGCTGAATGTTTTCTTTCATGGCAGTGCTGAACGAAAGGGTCTCTTTGGTGGAGTTTTTCATTGCTTCCTCCATTTTGGTGATTGTCTCTTTCAACGGATTGACAATTTGTCCGATGTTAGTGCTGCTTGTTTCGGCAAATTCTTTCTGGCGTGCTTTCAGAAGGTCTTCTGTAGCCGCTTTGTTTTCATTAACCATCCGCGACATGGCAATGTCAAAACGTTCCTGTTGTTCTTTTACGGCATCGTTGTAATGCTCCTTAATTGTTTTCATTGCCTCTTCATTGGCTTTATCTTTCGCTTCCAATAATGAGCGATTAGTGGCTTTTAGGAATATGGTGGCGATAACGATGCCAAGTATAAAAGCTATAATAGCGATAATAAACGTAGTGGTCATAGTAAAGGTTTTAAAAATTATAATCTAATTGCATACCCAAGACAAAAGCTTTATAAGCTAAATCTCCATCAAATAATTCATTGCCATAATTTTCTATTAATAATTCTTTTGTTATATCAAATTTAAATGATAAAAAGCTGATGGAGATATTTTTATAACAGAAACCTAAATTGATTTCTCCAACAAAATTAACACCTATTTTATTGTAATTATTTATGCCTTGGTTTTTATATAAATATGATCCTGCCACTTCTTCAACATCATATGTCGCATTGGTGCATATGTTAATTTGTGGTCCAATATACGCACTAAACAATAGATTATATATGTGATCAGTTTCATAACCAATCATAATAGGAATATTGGTTGTGGTGAAATTATAATGGTAATAATAAGATTCAAAATATTTATAATCCCAGGATGTATAATAAAATTTACATTTATAATTATGATTAGTTAGTTCTACTTTCAAACCGAGATTTTCATATTTAAATAATGCATATGCTCCTCGCGCAAAATACACATAATTTTCGGTATAAAAATTATAATTAGTATTTGCTGACATGGAATTAATACCAAGACCGGCATAAACACCTACATCAAATCTGAATACTCGATCTTCTTTGCTTTTAGGGATGTCTAAAAACAAATCATACTCTTGTCCTTGAACAAGAGTAATAATTGTATCAACTTCTTTTTCATTATGAATTGCTTTTATATGATGATTACCTATTGACAGCTCCAATGATTGTGTAGAATTTCCAATTCGCTTATTATCAACATATAAAATGGCATCTCTATTAGTAGTGATATTTAGTTTTGAGTCAAGAGTTAAATTAAAAACTTTTTGACCACCTGGTTCAATAACAATTTCTTTTTCAAACACCTCTTCGTCTCTATACCCTCTTTCGATTTTTATTATGTGTTTTCCCAGTGAAAGCTGTCTCGTTATAGGTGAATACCCTTCATAGTGACCATCTACATATAATTTGTCAAATCTGCCACCAGTGTTTATATTAATATCAAATGTTTCAAGTAGAACCGTATCAATAATAAAGGATTCATCCTCTTTGATAAATATATCAAAAACCAACGATTTATACCCATCTTTTGATAATTTTATTTTGTGTTTTTCAGCTGTCAGATTTGTTGATAGAGGCGCTTGCCCACTAAGTTTACCATCTATATAAATATCAGCATTAGCTGGCTTTGTATTGATTGACAAATCGCCATATGCTAAAGGCATCTGTATATCAAGGTTTCTTTTTTCACCACTCTTTATGGTTATTGTTCTTTTTGTTGTTTTATATTTTTCTTTTGAAACCACGATATCATATGTACCTGCCGGGAACATATCAAATGTATGTGGCGTTTTATAAGTCATGACTTCACCATTAATGCTGATAGTTGCATCTTTAACCGAATTTGTCGTTATTTCTAATGAGCCATAGCCGCTCATCGTTTTTTTATTACTTATCAATGTCAATTCATAACCTTGTTTCGGTTCCAAATCATAAGGGAACCAAAACGCGGTGGAACTCAAATCTGGATGTGATATTTTAAGATATGTTGCTGGTTTACTACTCAAATATACCCAAACTTCACCAACTTTATATTCAATCTCAATGAAAGTGGCGGCATTACCCTCAAATCTTAATTCATGACGTTGTTTATCATTAATGTTTTCTGTTTTTACTTTTATAACAGCATATGGTACATCGTTGTCATCTGATTGAATATTGGGATTGATGTTAATAAAACCCTCCGACTTTTTAAACGACCCTTCTTTCACCTCAAGCTGGGCGAGGAGTGGAAGGGACAGGATTAGTGTGAAAAGTAGGAGTATATATTTCTTCATCATTTTATATTTTCATAAAAACCGCGAACTTCTGTTTAAAGCTGAGGTTCTCGACTACCTATACACTTAACAAGAAAGCCCGCGGCAAATTCGCGAGCGTGTCTCTTTTCCTGTTAGTGTATATGAAATTGTCGAGATTTCAGCTTCACCAAGAAAAGCGAAAACGCCTTAATTATATGTCTTTATAGTTTTATAACTGTCTGTTTCTTAATATCCTTTTCATTTAACACTGCAAATATAATAAAACTTTTTGATATACAAGCGTAGTTTAAAATTTCATTCGGCAAAAAGCACTTACAAAATTCTCAAATCTCCATTACAAAATTCTCAAAAGTTATCAACAAAATTCTCAATTTGTCGTTACAAAATTCTCAAAAGTGCCTAAAATAGCCTATTCTTCATCCTCAAAATCTTCTGGCATCGGCTCGGCCCACTCCTCGTCGTAGAACTCCTCGCCTACCAGCTCGCGGTCGGATTTGTCCTGGCCGCCTAGGAGTTGGCGCATGATTTTTGAAGGGATTGGCAAAATTTTACCTTCATCGCCAGTAGAGACTGCAATTCCGATTTCGTCGCCGTCAAGTTCGCGAGTCCAGGTGATGAACTCGGCGATGTCCATTGTGGCAACGGTATAGGTTTCCCAATCGCCATCGATGTTTGACTTGGCTTCGGCTTCGCTTGCCCATACTGGGATATACGAATTCCCGCCACCGTCTTCAAGCATCGCGAAAAGTCCCGGTTTGGCTTCAAGGAGCCATAAAAGTCCGTTTTTATTTACAATCTCTAAAAATTTCTGAATCTCTTCCATATTAATTCTTTAAACATGAAAATCCTCGTACACCTCAACTCTAGTGCCGTCAGCTCTTGTATATTCACGCGATGGCACGATCTTGCTCATTATCATCAAAACAAGAATACCGCCGCCTATGGTAACAATCATCTCCAAGAAAGCGGTGATAATGCCGATGACAAGCATCACTACGGCAATGAGTAATCCGACACAATAAACTATCGCGAAAATACTCAAGGCAATACCTGATATGAAGCCTATTTGTTTGATATTTTGAATTGCTGTAACCAAAATTCCGATAAGAATTGACACTCCACCGAGTATCAAACCCGTGTTCACTATCGATTCGGCTGAATGTCTCCAGAACATTGCCACGATTAAACTCAAAATGAATATACCTACGGCTACTATAATACCGATAAGAGGACCCTTAAAACTCAAATTGCCGCCGACAGCGTTTTGGAACAGTCTGATGCTGAAAATCTGCATAATGACCACCGCCGCGAACATCACCAAGCGCAAGATAATCTTGCCCATCGGGTATAAGTCAGGGTCTATCCACCAAAGAGCGTCAGAACCGAGTGTTTTCACTGCGAAAATCTCAATTGCAAGAGCTCCGACCATCAAAATTGGCACAAGTATCGACAAATAATGGGCTTTTTGTGCGATAGCCGCGAAAATCGTAGTCAACAGCATAAGCACCAAGATGTAAATGTAAGGAGTCATTGTGCTGTACCAATGGCCCAATTGCGTGTGATAGTTCTCCTCTTTATTGATGAAGTCGCTAACGCCCGCAGGATTATTCTCTCCCATCACCAAATCGTCGGCCGCCACAAGATATTTCTTGCCTTTGTATGTTATGGCCGCCGCCCCGGCATAAATCTCCTTGCCTTTTCTTACAGATTTGAAATAAACATAATCGACAACAGTGTCATTCGCAGCCACAAGCACCTCTGTCCCGTTAGGAAGCATACCGACTTTATCGCCCAGATGCACCGATCCGTCGGTATTCCATTTCGCGTCAAAAGGATAGAGAGCCGTCGAATCGCTTCGCAAGGCATCAACAATGTAAGTGTACTGCGCTGATAACGTGTCAGATAAAAAGAATAGCATCAACGCCATTAAAATGCTTCGTGTAATTTGTTTCATGATAATATAATTTTATGTTAATAATTAATTTTCGAGACTACAAAATTATATATAATAATTTTAATAAACAAATAAAATAAATGATTTAAATTGAGATTTCGTCAAGTTCCAGCCAGCGCATTTCTTTCTCGTCGAGCAAGTCATTAATCTCAGTCAATCGCTTTCCGATGCGGTCAATCTCTTGATAATCAGTTTGATTTTCAAGCTGAGATGTCAATTCTTTTTTCTCTTTTTCGAGATTTTCAATATCGATGGCGAGCTGTTCATATTCTCTTTGCTCTTTAAACGAGCGTTTTTTGATTCGTTCTGTTGCTTTCGGACGATTTTCGCGTGTATCAACTCTTTCGGCGACTTGAGCCTTATGAATTTCCTTGTTTCTCTCTTCAAGCCAGTCGTGATACTGCGAATAGTTGCCCATAAAGCCTTTCACAGCTCCGTCGCCTTCGAAAACGAAGAGCTGGTCAACAGTCTGGTCGAGGAAATAGCGGTCGTGCGAGACAACAATCAGGCAACCTTTGTAGCCTTGCAAGAAATCCTCGAGTTTCTGTAACGTCAAGATATCCAAGTCGTTAGTAGGCTCGTCGAGAATCAGGAAGTTAGGATTTTTGATGAGAATCGTGAGCAGATAAAGTCTGCGTTTCTCGCCGCCGCTCAGCAACGCCACAGGCTGACGGTGCATCGAATAGGGAAACATAAAGTGCGCCAGCAGCTTGTCGGCGGTATAGACCATGTCTTTGCCGTAATAAACCACCTCGGCGATGTCGCGAATGGTGTCGATGACGGTCTTGTTTTCGTCAAACTTGATGCCGCCTTGAGTGTAATAGCCATAAACGACAGTCTCACCAGTGACGATAGTACCCGAATCAGGCGCCTCGTGACCGGTTATCATATTTAAAAAGGTGGATTTTCCAACGCCGTTCTTACCGATGATTCCGATGCGCTCGCCTTTTTTGAATATATAATCGAAGTCCTTGAGCAAAACTTGGTTGTCCCATTTCTTGGTAACGCCTTTCATCTCAAGAATCTTGCCGCCAAGACGTTGCATGTCGAGGCCGAACTGGATTTCAGTGTTGTCACGAATCATGCGGGCTTTCTCCTTCAGGTCATAAAAAGCGTCAATTCTTGCTTTCGCCTTGCCTGTGCGTGCCTGCGGAGTGCTACGAATCCATTCGAGCTCATGTTTCATCATCTGACCAGCCTTCTCAGCCGCAATACGCTTGTTTTCCTCGCGTTCGCGACTCTTTCGAACATAATAGTCGAAGTTGCCGTTGTGGGTGTAAATGGTGCCGTGATACATCTCGAGAATCTTGTTGCACACACGGTCGAGGAAATAACGGTCGTGCGTCACCATAAACAGCGTCACGTTCGACTGCGTGAGGTAGTTTTCAAGCCACTCCACCATCTGCATGTCGAGGTGGTTTGTCGGCTCGTCAAGGAAAAGCATATCTGGGTCATCAAGCAAAACCAAAGCCAATGCCAGTCGCTTCACTTGACCACCCGACAAAGTGCCGATTTTTTGTGATAAGTCATTGATTTCTAATGTTGAAAGCAGCTGTTTTAATCTTAAATCATAAGACCAGGCCTGCATTACATCCATCGCCGCTGTCGCCTTGTCCAAATCCACTTGATTTACAAGGGCTTCCTCATAACGCTTAATAACTCGCATCACGTCGGTGTGACCTGTCGCAATCACATCTTCTATTGTGAGATTCGGGTCAAACTTCGGCAACTGCTCAAGATAACCGACGCGCACATTCTCGTTGAAAGTCACCTTGCCGCCGTCGGCTTCCTCTTTTCCGACAAGGATTCGCATCATGGTGCTCTTGCCGGTACCATTGGCGGCAATCAGAGCGGTCTTCTCCCCTTTCTCGATGCCGAAAGAGATGTTCTCGAACAGCAGCTTGTCGCTGAACGCCTTTGAAATGTTATCGACTGAAAGATAATTCATGATGCAAAGATAGTGGATTTTTTCATATTTTTGCAAAAATTATCATAATGAAAAAACTTATTTATATAATAGCGGCAATTCTATTGATTTCTTGTTCTTCCAAGAACAATGAATCTTCAGAAACCGCTGTAAATTATATCGATTACGTCAATCCGATTATCGGGACAAACGGCATGGGACATACTTTTCCCGGAGCTTGTGCGCCTTACGGAATTGTGCAGCTCAGCCCTGACACAGATACAATCCCTGTTGTGAAAGACGGTCATTATCAGCCACGTGTTTATGAGTATTGCGCTGGCTATCAGCATAAAGACAGCACTATTGTCGGCTTCAGCCACACTCATTTCAGCGGAACCGGACATTCCGATTTGGGCGATATCTTGATAATGCCTACCACTGGAAAAGTCAAGCTCAACCCAGGCACTCAAACCAACCCAGATTGCGGCTATCGTTCGCGTTTTTCGCATGACACCGAGATTGCAAAACCCGGTTTTTATGAAGTTGTGCTTTCTGATTATGACATCAAAGCTCAGCTCACCGCATCGGAACGCGTTGGTATTCACAGATATACGTTTCCAGAGAATACTGACGGCAACATCATCCTCGACTTGATTCACGGCATCTACAACTACGAGGGCAAGGTGCTGTTGGCCAACATCCGCGTCGAAAACGACACGCTTATCACTGGTTATCGCATCACAAACGGCTGGGCGAGAACGAATTACACTTATTTTGCCATTTCTTTCAACCAAAAAATCAAGGATTACGGCTACATGGAGAAAGCCCCGATTCCTTACGGTGGCGGCTGGGGAAAATTCCACCAGTATCACAACTTCCCTGAGATGACAGGCCGCAAAATTGTCGCCTATTTCACCTTTGAAAATCCTGAGGTTTTGGAACTGAAAGTGGCTCTTTCGGCAGTCAGCACGGATGGCGCTTTGAAAAATCTTCACGCAGAAACAGACGGCAAAGATTTCGACAAGCTTTTAGCAGAGACACAATCAAAATGGAACAAAGAATTATCCGTTATCGAGGCACAAGGCACTGAGGATCAGAAGGCTATGCTTTACACCTCGTTGTATCACACAATGATTAACCCGTCTGTTTACATGGACGTTGACGGCAACTACCGCGGTCTCGACCACAATATCCATCATGCCGACGGCTTTACCAACTACACTGTGTTCTCGCTTTGGGACACCTATCGCGCCTTCCATCCACTGATGAACGTGCTGCAGCCCAAGCGCAACGCCGACTTTGTGCAGTCGATGCTGAAACATTACGAGCAAAACGTGCATCACGCGCTTCCGGTGTGGTCGCACATGGGTAACGAAAACTGGTGCATGATAGGCTATCACGCCGTCTCAGTGCTCGCCGATGCTGTCGTAAAAGGCACTGTAAAACCGACTCGCGAGATTCTTGAGGCGATGAACAGCAGTGCGACTTTGCCTTATTACACTAACATTCCCGAATATATCAGCTTAGGTTACGTGCCTTACGACCGTAACAGCAGCAGCGCATCGCTCACCCTCGAATATGCATACGACGATTGGGCCATCTGGCAGACGGCTTTAAAAGTTGGCGACGACAACATAGCAAACACCTACAAAAATCGTGCCAAAAATTGGCGCAACACTTTCGACGCCTCTATAGGCTTCGCCCGTCCACGTTACAGCGACGGCACATGGAAACAGCCTTTCAGTCTGCTCAACACCGACGACGAAGGCTTCATCGAAGGCAACTCTTGGAACTATTCGTTCTATGTCCCGCATGATGTCGAAGGCCTCATCGAAGCCATGGGCGGCGAACAACAATTCATCGCTAACCTCGACTCCATCTTCGTGATGAAGCTGCCGTCGGAGTTTTTCGAAAACACCGAAGATGTCACCGAAGAAGGTCTTATGGGCAACTACGTGCACGGCAACGAGCCGAGCCATCATATCGCATACTTGTACAACTGGACCTCGCAACCTTACAAAACGCAATATTGGGTGCGCGAAATCATGAACCGCATGTACAAGAACAACATCGACGGTCTCTGCGGCAACGACGACTGCGGACAGATGTCGGCATGGTACATCTTCAGCGCCATGGGCTTCTACCCTGTCTGCCCAGGCAGCGACCGCTACATGTTCGGTGCGCCGTATTTCCCATACATGAAAGTACGCCTCGGCAACGGCAAAACATTGGAAATCAAGGCTCCGAATGTCAGCGACGAAAATCGCTATGTTTCAAAAATCACATTAAACGGAAAAGAAATCACGAATCGTTACATCACGCATCGCGAGCTTATGCAAGGCGGCATTTTAGAATTTGAAATGACAAAATGAAAACAGTATTTCAGCTTTTCCTCACGTTTTTCAACATCGGGGCGTTCACTCTCGGTGGCGGATATGCCATGCTCGAGATGATTGAGCGCGCAGTCGTCGAGAAGCGCAAGTGGATTGAGAAAGACGAGTTCTGGGACATGATAACCATAGTGCAGATGCTCCCAGGCGTGTTCGCCGTCAACACAGCGCTATACACCGGTTACAAAATCAAAGGAATTTGGGGGGCAATAGCGGCTTGCCTCGGCGCAATAATTCCGTCTATCGTCATCATCCTGCTCATTGCCGTGTTTTTCCTCGATTACAAGACAAATCCAGTGATTGAAAGCATCTTCAAAGGCATCCGTCCTTGCGTGGTGGCGCTCATCCTCTCGCCTTCTGTCAAGATGTTCATCAACGCCAAGGTGAACTGGAAAACAGCCATCTTCCCCATCGCGACAGTCTGCCTGATCTATTTTTTCCACGTGTCGCCGGTCTATATCATCATCGCAACCATCGCAGGCAGCATCGGATTCGCATTTTATTCACAAAACCGCTTAAATAAGTCTAAATCATGATATATCTGCAACTGTTTTGGGCTTATTTGAAGATCGGAATCTTCGGTTTCGGCGGCGGATATGCCATGCTCTCGATGATTCAGTTCGAAATCGTTGACCATTACGGCTGGATGACCGTCGAAGAATTCGCCGACATGGTTGCGCTTTCGCAGATGACGCCGGGACCTGTCTCAATCAACATCGCCACGTTCATCGGCTACACTGTGGGCGGTATTTTCGGCTCGCTCGTCGCGACAGCGGCAATTATTTTACCATCACTTCTGATGCTTTATCTTGTCTTGAAATTCCTATTTAAACATAAAGACAACTACATCGTCAAAACCACGCTTTCGTCAATGAAACCAGTCATTGCGGGACTTATCTTCGTGGCTGCCATTCAGATGATGAACCCTGTGAGCTTCGCCGACGCCGGTCTTCATGGAACCAACATCAGCGTGATAATCTGCGCCATCACCTTCGCATGTATGTTTTGGACAAAAATAAACCCGATACTATTAATTCTAGCATCGGGTCTTGTAGGTTATCTAATCTATTGATTATTAAGCAAAAAGTTTCTCTATCTGTTCGCAGTAACGTTCCATCACCACTTTTCTCTTAACTTTCAATGTCGGAGTCAAGATGCCGTTGGCGATGGTCCATTCATCGGCAATAAGCTGATACTTTTTAACCTTTTCAACCTCGCCGAGACCCTCGTTCAATTTCTTGACTTCTTTATCAAAACGTTTCTTAACTTCTTCATTCTGAATAATTTCCTCGTTAGTTGTAAATGGAATCTCATGCAATTTGCACCAGTCTTTCAAGAATGCAAAGTCAGGACGGATCAATGCTGCAGCGAATTTCTGGTTCTCGCCAACAACAACAATCTGCTCAATGAAACCTGAAATATTGAACTTCCCTTCAACGACATCAGGATTGACGTATTTTCCTAAAGAAGTCTTAAACAGGTTTTTCATACGGCCTGTAATCTGCAAAAGTCCGTGTTCGTTGAACTTTCCGAGGTCGCCTGTATGGAACCAGCCGTCTTTGTCGATGACTTCGGCAGTGAGTTCAGGCTGTTTGTAATAACCCATCATCACGTTGTGGCCGCGGCAGATGATTTCACCATTGTCGGCAATCTTCACCTCAACGCCTGGCAGAGGCTGACCGACAGCACCCACTTCACGACCGTATTTATCTCTGTTACTTACAGTGATAACCGGCGAAGTCTCCGTCAAGCCATAGCCCTCAAACACCGGCATCTTGATGGCTGAGAAGAATCCGCTGATTTTCTTGGTGATAGAAGCGGCGCCCGACACAATGATGTCGAAGTTTTCAGCACCGAGTTTAGCGCGTATCTTACTGTAAACCAGCTTATCGGCAATTTTCAGCTTCAAGTTGTAGAACCATGAGCGGCCTTCTATCTTATAATCTTCTGTTATGCGCATCGCCCAGTAGAAGATACTCTTCGACAGGCCTTTCATATTCTTGCCAGAGCTGTATATCTTGTCGTAGAATTTCTCCAGAACACGTGGCACGGCGCACATCATCGTTGGATGCACCTCTTTCATGTTGTCGGCGATTGTCGCGATGCTTTCCGCATAATAAATCGACATTCCGAGGTAGTGGTACATGTAAATGAGAGCGCGTTCGTAAGCATGGCACACCGGCAGGAAGCTGAATGCGCGTTTCGACCACGGCGACGGCGTCTGGCAGAAGTTCTTGAACTGGTTCATCAAGTTATGATGTGAGAGCATCACACCCTTCGGCACTCCTGTCGTTCCCGAAGTATAAATGATTGTGGCACAGCTCATTTCGTCGACTTCAGCCTTGCGTTTCTCAATCTCTTCGGTATGCGGATGCTCACGTCCGAGCTGCAGCAAAGTATCGAAATATCCGTATTTGCCTCTGTCGATGAAGGTGTAAATCTGCTTCAATGTCGGCGTCTCAGGCCAGATAGCCTCGATTTTGTTCATCACGGCGATGCCTTCAAGGATGCAGATTCCCGCCTCGCAATTGTTGAGGATAATCTTATAATCAGACTCGCTGATGGTCGGGTAAATCGGCACCATCACAGCACCAATCTGGGTGATGGCCATGTCCAGGATATTCCATTCCGGACGGTTGTTGCTGATGACAGCCACCTTGTCCTGCGGCTGCACACCGAGTTCAATCAACGCGCCGCTGATGATGTTGGTCTGCTCAATATATTCGTCGATGCTGTATTCGCGCCATTTTCCATTGACTTTGCCAGCCAAAGCGACTTTCTGGTCAGGATATTTCTCCTTGTAATGCGCCAGTAAGTCAAACACTCTCTTAACTTCCATAACAAAAACTATTTAAAAAGAGTCTCAATCAAATCCGCATAACGTCTCATCACCACGTTTCTCTTCACTTTCAACGTCGGGGTGACGATGCCTGTTGCAATCGACCATTCGTCGGCAATAAGCTCGAATTTCTTGATTTTCTCGACGTCGCCGAGGTCGTGGTTAAGTTTCTTCACTTCTTTGCCGTAACGTTTGAAAACATCTTCATTCTTAATCATTTCCTCGTTGGTTGTATAAGTAATATCGTGACGTTTGCACCATTCCTTCAAAAACACGAAGTCAGGTCGGATGAGCGCGGCGGCATATTTCTGGTTCTCACCTAAAACCACGATTTGCTCGATAAATCCCGATAAAATAAACTTGCTCTCGATGAAATCCGGATTGATGTATTTTCCAAATGATGTCTTGAAGATATTTTTCTTTCTTCCAGTGATTTTCAACAATCCGTGCTCGTTGAAACGTCCAAGGTCGCCGGTATGGAACCAGCCGTCCTTGTCGATGACGTCAGCGGTCAATTCCGGCTGCCTGTAATAACCCATCATCACGTTGTGACCGCGGCAGATAATCTCGCCCTCGTCAGTCAACTTCACCTCGACGCCAGGCAACGGTTCTCCAACATAGCCGACCTCGCGGCCATATTTGTTTCTCGTCGAGACGGCGATTACCGGCGATGTCTCGGTCAGGCCATAGCCTTCAAAGACCGTGATACCCAATGCGTTGAAGAAACGGCACACCTTCTTCGGGATTGCCGCGGCGCCCGACACTATCACATCGATATGGTCGATGCCAACCTTCTGACGTATCTTGTTGTAAACCAAGTTAGTAGCTATTTTAAGCTTAAGATTGTAAAGCCAGTTCCTGTCCTCAACCTTAAAACGTTCCGACAAGTGCATCGCCCAATAAAATATCATCTTGGAGATGCCTTTCATGTTTCTTCCCGAATCGTATATCTTATCATAAACTTTCTCGAGAACGCGTGGCACCGCACACATCATCGTTGGACGCAACTCCAGAAGGTTGTCGGCAATGGTTGCGACACTTTCAGCATAATAAACCGACATTCCGCGATACTGGTACACATAACTCAATGCGCGCTCGTAGGCGTGACAAATCGGCAGGAAACTGTAGGCTTTATTCGACCAGTCCGACACTGAGTGCTGCACGCCCTTCCATTGCCCCATCAAGTTACGATGCGACAACATAACGCCTTTCGGCACGCCAGTGGTACCCGATGTGTAAATGATTGTGGCACAATCCATTTCATCGACTTCAGCTTTTCGTTTCTCAATCTCTTCGGTATGCGGATGCTCCCTTCCAAGTTGCAGCAACGTGTCAAAATATGGATATTTATCCCTATTAATAAAGGTATAAATCTGCTTCAGCGCAGGTGTCTCAGGCCAGATAGCCTCGATTTTGTTCATCACGGTGACGCCTTCAAGAATACAAATCTTAGCCTCGCAGTTGTTGAGGATGATCTTATAGTCGGCCTCGCTGATGGTCGGGTAAATAGGCACCATGACGGCTCCCACCTGAGTGATGGCCATGTCGAGGATGTTCCATTCGGGACGGTTGTTGCTGATGACAGCTATCTTATCTTGCTTTTCAACGCCTAGTTCTATCAATGCGCCGCTGATGATATTGGTCTGCTCGATATATTCGTCTATGCTGTATTCACGCCATTTGCCATTGACTTTGCTCGCAAATGCCACTTTCTGGTCAGGAAATTTCTCCTTATAATGTGGCAAAAGGTCAAATACTCTTTTAATATTCTCCATTTGCTATGCTTTTCGTAAAAATACTCGTTTTCAAACTTGCAAATATACGAATATTTTTTAATATGCAACAAAAAAAAATGTAGGGGCGAATAATTATTCGCCCCTACTAAGGTCTAAGGTCTAAAGACTAAAGACTAAAGTCTGATTACAGCAAATGATGTGCCACTGTCAAACCGGCCATCACGATTGAAACCATCGACATCAACTTGATGAGGATGTTCAATGATGGACCTGATGTGTCTTTGAACGGGTCACCGACGGTGTCACCAACAACTGTAGCCTTATGATTGTCAGAGCCTTTGCCTCCGAAGTTTCCTTCTTCAACGTATTTCTTGGCGTTATCCCAAGCACCGCCAGAGTTAGCCATGAACACTGCCAAAACAAAGCCTGTGGCAAGACCGCCAATCAAAAGACCGAGGACACCAGGAACGCCGAGGATAAGACCTGTCGCAATCGGGACAACGATAGCGAGGATTGAAGGAACGAGCATCTCATGCTGTGCGCCCTTTGTCGAAATCTCAACGCAGCGCTCGTAGTCCGGTTCTGCCTTGCCTTCAAGGATTCCCTTGATGGTGCTGAACTGACGACGCACCTCTTCAACCATCTTCTGTGCAGCGCGACCCACGGCATTCATTGTCATGCCGCAGAACACGAATGCCATCATAGCACCGATAAACACACCGACCAACACGATTGGGTTCATGAGGTTTACGTTATAAGCGTTCATAAAGTCAACCAAGGTAGCCTTTGTAGCCTCGATACCGTTTGGAAGATTCTCACCAACACGGATAAGAGCAATCTTGATTTCCTCAACGTATGATGCCAAGAGCGCGAGAGCTGTCAAAGCTGCCGAACCGATAGCGAAGCCCTTACCTGTTGCTGCTGTTGTGTTTCCAAGAGCGTCGAGAGCGTCGGTGCGTTTACGAACTTCCGGCTCTAGACCGCTCATCTCGGCGTTACCACCGGCATTGTCGGCGATAGGACCGTAAGCGTCTGTTGCGAGGGTGATACCGAGTGTCGAGAGCATACCGACAGCGGCGATACCGATACCGTAGAGACCCATTGAGAGGTTCTGTGCGTTGAATGCGATGTTGAATCCGTTAGCGCAGAGGTAAGCCAACACGATGGCGCAACCCACTGTCACAACCGGGATTGCTGTTGAAAGCATACCGAGTCCGAGACCGGAGATGATAACCGTTGCAGGGCCTGTCTTTGAACTTTCAGCCACCTTCTGTGTAGGTTTGTATGTCTGTGAAGTATAATATTCAGTAGATTTTCCGATAATCACACCAGCGAGAAGACCGACGACCACCGAGAATGAGATTCCGACCCAGTTTTCAATCTTCAAAGCCCAAAGGATAACGAATGTAGCCACTGCGATGAGGACTGCGGCTGTGTTGGTGCCACGGCTCAAAGCGCCAAGGAGTTCTTTCATTCCAGCGCCTTCTTTTGTGCGAACCATGAAGATACCGATCAATGAGAGGAGTACGCCAGCTGCCGCGATGAGCATTGGGGCAAAAACAGCTTTGAGCTGCATCTCATAGCAACCTGCGCCGAATGCCGCTGCGCCGAGAGCCGCTGTTGCAAGGATTGAACCTGCATATGACTCATAAAGGTCAGCACCCATACCGGCGACGTCACCGACGTTATCACCGACGTTATCAGCGATAGTTGCAGGGTTACGCGGGTCGTCTTCAGGAATATTGTACTCAGTCTTACCTACAAGGTCAGCGCCGACGTCAGCGGCTTTGGTGTAAATACCGCCACCGACACGGGCGAACAATGCCTGTGTTGAAGCACCCATACCGAATGTCAGCATCGTTGTTGTGATGATGATGAGATGGTTGGCCTCATGAATAAAATGGTCAAGGACGATGAACCACAGTGAGACGTCGAGCAATGCCAGACCGACAACGACGAGCCCCATGACAGCACCCGAACGGAATGCGACCTGCAAGCCGCTGTTCAACGAGTTACGGGCTGCATTGGCTGTACGCGCCGAAGCATAAGTAGCGGTCTTCATTCCGAAGAATCCAGCCAAGCCAGAGAAGAAACCGCCTGTGAGGAACGCAAACCACACCCATTCGTTCTGAAGCCCGAAAATGGACATCACCCCGAATACCGCCGCCAAAACAATGAAAACGATGATGACGACCTTGTACTGTTGTTTAAGATAAGCCATGGCACCTTTTCTGACGTGCGAGGCAATCTTCTTCATCAAATCTGTTCCCTCGTCAGCCTTCATCATGCTTTTATAGAAATAAAAAGCGAATGACAACGCCAATACTGACGCGGCGAGAACCAAATAAATAATCCAATTCATACGCAAAATTTTTAATTAATACTTATTTTTACTACTCTATTTTTCACAATGTTTTCAACTTGCAAAGTTCCGAATAATATTTTTTTTATCAAAGAAAAAAATTTAATTTTTATAAAAAATATTTTTAGCGCATAACATTGAAATAATTTTTATAATTTTGTATTGTGAATAAGAGTGTATCAGTCGCTGACTGAAATACACCTTATTAATATTTAGAGATTTCTCGACTATACTTCGTTCCTCTCGAAATGACTGATAAATTTTGAATATTAATTTTAAATTGAAGAATATGAAAGGTATCAAGTTTCGTTTGATTGTGATGAACTTCCTCATCTTCGCGGTTTGGGGAGCTTATCTGTGTTCTCTTGGCGTGTATCTCGATAATGTGGAGCTCGACGCCAAAATCGGTTCATTTTTCGCCATCCAAGGCATAGTCTCACTGTTTATGCCGGCTCTGATGGGTATCGTCGCCGACCGCTGGATTCCGGCGCAGAAACTACTTGGAATATGCCATTTCATTGCCGCCATCTTCATGGCCTTGGCAGGTTATATGGGTATGAAATACGGCTCTGATATCACGTTCGGACAGATTTTCCCGTATTATGCCATCAGCGTGGCATTCTTCATGCCGACAATCGCATTAGGCAACTCAGTGTCGTACAACGCATTGTCAAAAGCAGGCTTGGATATCGTCAAGGACTTCCCTCCTATCCGCGTGTTCGGCACAATCGGCTTCATCGCTTCGATGTGGATTGTCAACTTTACTGGTTATAAAGAAAGCCACATGCAGCTTTACCTATCAGCGTTGTGGGGCGTCGTACTCGGATTCTACGCTTTTACCTTGCCTGAGTGTCCAGTAAACAAAAACGTTCAGAAAGGCTCCATCGTTGATGCTCTGGGACTGCGTGCTTTTGCATTGTTTAAAGAAAGAAAGATGTGTATCTTCTTCATTTTCTCGTTCCTCCTCGGAATGTGCCTCCAGGTGACTAACGGCTTTGCCACCACTTACCTTGACGATTTCGGTGCAGCACCTGAATACGCCAACGCTTTCGCTGTGAAAAACAACGTCTTCCTGTCTTCGATATCACAGATTTCAGAGACGTTATGCATCCTGCTAATCCCATTCTTCCTTCGTAAATTCGGCATCAAGAAGGTGATGTTCATCTCATTTATGGCATGGTTTCTGCGTTTCGGCTTGCTCGGTGCAGGAAGCCCGGCCGGCTTTGGTCTGGTGTTGTTCATCCTCTCAATGATAGTGTATGGCGTGGCTTTCGATTTCTTCAACATCAGCGGATCATTATTCGTTGACCAAAACACTGACGTGAGCATCAGAAACAGCGCTCAGGGCGTGTTCATGATGATGACCAACGGTTTCGGAGCGACAATAGGTGCATACGCAGCCGGTTGGGTGGTAAAACACTTCACTGGCGGCCTCACTGAATTTGATGCGCTAATGAGTGGCTGGTCAAGTGCTTGGTACACATTCGCAATATTTGCACTTGTTGTCGGAGTTTTGTTCGCTATAGTATTCAAATACAAACACAACCCTGAGGTCACAAAATAATGAGACAATATCTTGACTTGCTTCAGCGGATTCTCGATGAAGGCGTTCAGAAAGGCGACCGTACCGGCACCGGGACCATCAGCATCTTCGGGCACCAAATGCGATTCAACCTCTCTGAAGGCTTTCCTCTTGTGACAACGAAAAAAGTTCATCTGAAGTCGATAATATACGAGTTGCTGTGGCTCATCAGCGGAGACACCAACATCAAATATCTGCACGATCACAAGGTTACCATCTGGGATGAGTGGGCTAACGCCGACGGCGACCTCGGTCCGGTTTATGGCGCACAATGGCGCAACTGGAACAACGAAGGCATCGACCAGATTCAGCAGGTCATCGACAGCATCAAGAATAACCCGAACAGCCGTCGTCACATCGTGACAGCATGGAATCCAAGCGTTTTGCCAGATGAGCATGAGAAAGATTTTTCAAAAAACGTAGCCGCTGGAAAAGCCGCACTGCCTCCTTGCCATGCATTTTTCCAGTTTTATGTGGCAAACAACAAGTTGTCGTGCCAGCTGTACCAGCGTTCAGCCGACGTGTTCCTTGGAGTACCGTTCAACATCGCGTCATATTCGCTATTGACAATGATGATGGCGCAGGTTTGCGACCTCGAACCTGGTGATTTCGTCCTTACCTTCGGCGACGTACACATCTACAACAACCACATCGAGCAGGTGAAACTGCAGCTCTCGCGTGAGCCGCGACCACTCCCGACGATGAAACTCAACCCCGAAGTCAAGAGTCTTTTTGATTTCAAATACGAGGATTTTACATTAGAAAACTATAATCCGTGGGATGCAATAAAAGCTGAGGTTTCGGTATGAAGACAAAGATTTCTATAATAGTAGCACTGGCAAAGAATCGCGCCATCGGCAAAGGTGGCGACCTCATTTGGCATCTCTCAAACGACCTGAAGCATTTCAAAGAAGTCACCTCAGGGCATACAGTGATAATGGGTTATAACACTTACGCCTCTCTGCCTGGCAAGAAAGCGCTGCCAAAACGCCGTAACATTATCATTTCCCGTCATTTGGGGACTGCACCAGATGGCTTCGAACTAGCCGGTTCCATCCTTGAGGCCATGAAAATGGTATTCAACGAAGAAGAAGTCTTTATTATAGGCGGCGGCATGATTTACGAGCAGTTTCTGCCAATGGCTGACAAACTGTATTTGACTAAAATCGACAAAGACTTTGAGGCCGACACTTTTTTCCCTATTATCAACTATGAAAACTGGGATTTAATCGACCTCAAAGTCATTGACGACGACCCTCAGATAGACTGCAGTTATCGTTTCGAAACTTGGGAAAGGAAATAACTGGTAACTGCCAACTGCCAACTGGTAACTATTTAATGACTGAAATCTTTTGTGTAACTTCATTGCCGTTAACGACGACACGAAGCATGTAAACACCTGATTCAAAGCCGTTAGTGTTGATAGTCATTTCGTTGCCATCTACTGCCTGTTCAAACACTATCTGACCGATAGCATTGTAAATCTTCACATTGGATATGTTTTCAGCTTTGACTGTCAGCATGTTCTTCGCAGGGTTCGGGTATATTTCAACGTTCTCAACCAAGTTTTCATTTATATTTTCCGGCGAATAATAAATCTTCACGAAATATTCGTTGTTGTATTTTGACTTTGCCGGAATCGAATAGCATTCCTGATTCGCATAATAGGCCAAAACTTTGTAATAATACCAATTACCGAACTGCAAATTTGCCGTCTCCTTATATTCCAATTTCGTTGGTGCAACTATTTTAATTCGTTTATATTCACCGTCATTACATTTTCTAAAGATGAAATATGCGCTGAGATTTTCATCGTTATCCGGAGCTTCCCATGTGATGACCGGTTTCCCGTTATCTTGATTGTAATACCAAAGATTATTTGCCGGGTTGCAAGCATCTCCAACGCTTACGCATGTCATTTCCGACAACTCCGATTCTCCATTATCGCAAAGGATGCTAACATTATAGCAATGTCCAAGTCCGTCCGTATTATCATCAACAAATGACTGAGAATTATCTGTAACCATATAATAGATAACGTCATCGCGATAGATACAGAAGGCATAGGCGTTATTCAATGCGCCGTCCCAGGAAATAACGATGTCGTTATTGTCGTCAAAACCCGTGAGATTATTCGGTGCCGCACACATTCCACTGTTTCCACAGCCGTTGTTATCTGAATAAAAAACACCTTCATTTATATCGGCTGATGAACCTGAATAAGAAAACACACTGACATTCTGTGAGTTATATATATTGAAAGAAATATTATCGATGGTGTCGTTTGATGCTGTCCAACCAAATTTAACACGTCCGACTGGTACATCCACATAAACGGCCTGCGGTGTCGATGTATTCATTGTCAATTTGGCTATCTCTGTGTTTGCCATGTTGTAAACAGAAATATAGTTCCCTTTCCAACCGTTAAAATTATTCGTTGTCATCACAATTTTCCAATCGCAAGTCGGGCCGAAGGTTACATTGTCATGTATTATCTGTTTTCCTTTGCGACCATTGCTTTCTACGAAGACTTTATATTCATAGCTATCATAGTATGGAACACGATCGATATACGACATTGTTTGTCCTGCTGCGATATTATCTGTTATTTCATTGATAATCTTATTATTACGCATTATTATAACTCTTTCAATATCAGTTATTGGTGTACCATCCAGATAAGTTGTCGGGTTATTCCAACTCAGTGTAGCCTCGAACGATGTGTTTGAATTTGGTGTCACTACAAGATTTGTCGGAGCGCTTGGCGTGGCATCGTAAACGACCTGAGGCACAAAGTTGAACATCGCGTCAGCCGGATGTGTATATGGCGCTTCATCTATCAGATACCATCCGTCTGAGCCGCCGCCCCAGCCGAGGTTGAAATGGAACATGTCAGCATCGTCGTAGCCGTCACAAATGAAAGCGTGACAACCGCCATCCTGACAACCGCCGTAATACATCGGCCATCCCATGTCGAACTGCTCGCGCACCATGTTTTTCCAAGTCTCTGTCTCGAAATCGTCGCGCTGGAGTTGTATATTGGCATCGCTATAACTAAGATAGGTGTGTAAAGCACCAGGTATAGGACCAGAAGCACCTCCACTGCCGTCAGGACCATAGCCCATGTCAATCATCACACCACAATGGAAGCTTATCAATGCCACAGCCTCAATCTCCTCAATCGGCGAGTTTTCGTTTATTTTATTTGCGATATGGTCCCAGTCGTAATATGTGTTTTCAAAGTCGGCACAAATCTGACCATAGTCATTATGATAGTAGCAATGGCTGCCGTTTCCATGTTCTGGATATTTCCAAAATGCGACGAGTTGTGCCATTGCTGTGGCCAAACATCCCACGTACGTGTGTCCATGCGAGCCGTCAGGGTCTTCCGGACAGAAATAGTTGTACGGATAACTCTGATTCCATTGTGTTTTCACCAGATAATCGCTATCTTTACCGCCATGGCGAGACACCAAACGACCAGTTTTCTCGAGCATTTGCCAGTCGGCGGCGACGTCAGGAGCCGCCGAGTTTAGCGACGTCGTGTTTTTGCTTCTTCCTGCCGTTATGCCATCGAGATAATCTCGCAACGCAGGTGGAATATTATTATAATCAAATGTACCGTTTTCGGAATAGCCGATTATCGGGCGATAAAAATCATTTGCTGAAATAATAATAAAACCAGTGTTCCCGACATTAAACACATAAAAACAAGCCTCGCCTCTGTCTGCATAAGCCGTGTAAGCTAATGTCAAGTCAAGATTTCTGTTTTGTATTTCGAAATGAGTGCCGACAAACTTCTCCCCAAGATTTTCAGCCACATTAACACCCACTGGATTGGCATTTAAAACATTGACAATCAATATTACAACCAACAAAGATAAAATTCTTTTCATAAGATATAAGCTTTAAAATGATTAAGAGTGGAGTTGAAAACATTTTCATCCCCACTCTCAACCCTGTTATCTATTATCTGTTATCTGTTACTTGACAACTGAAATCTTATGTGTCACTTCATTGCCGTCAACAACGATGCGGAGCATATAGATACCTGATTCAAAGCCGTTAGTACTGATAGTCATTTCATTACCATCGACTTCCTGTTCAAATACTTTCTGACCGATTGTGTTGATTACAGTAACTCTGCTGAGGTTCTCCGCTTTCACTGTAAGAACGTCTTTTGCGGGGTTTGGATATACTGCAACTGCCTGAATACCGTTTTCATCAACACCTGCCGGCACGTATTGGACTTTCACGAAATACTCATTGGCATAGGCAGATTTAAAAGGTGCTGAATGGCAATCAATGTCCTGATAATATGCATCTACTTTGTAGTAATACCATTCGCCTGCGCCAATAGTCTTGGTTTCTTTATACTCTCTCTTGTTTGGACCAAGGATTTTAACACGTGTGTATTCTCCGTCTTCGTTAATTTTTCTATAAACGAAATAGCCGCTAAGACCATCAGCATTATCAGGGTGTTCCCAAGTGACAGTAGGTTTGCCGTTAGCCTGAAGTTCATACCACAGATTCTTGCCTGGGTCACAACCTTCACCGGCTGTTGCACAAGCCTCATTCGACAATTCTGATTCGCCGCCGTCGCCGAGTACACAGACATTATAGCAGTGACCACCGATTTCAGGAGCCTCGTCTATGTATTGATTCTCGTGTACGAGTGCGCAGAGCAATCCGTCACGATAAACATTGAATCCATAATTTGTCTTTGCCGAGCCTTCCCATGAGAGGATAATATTGTCTCCTTCTCTTGCAGCGAACAATTCACCAGTTGTTGATGCCGGAGCTGCATTACCGCAGCCGTTGTTTCCCGCATAAAGGACACCTCCCGGGATGTCGTCTGAGTCTCCGCTATATTCATACACAACAGCTCCTGTGGAATCTTTGATTTTGAATGTGAGAGACACATTGTCAGAACCGGCTTTCCATGCGAACGACACTTTACCAAGTGTGATATTCATATTGTATGTCGTCGGAGTGCTGCTTGTCATGGTGAATCTGTCAATTTCGCGACCTGCTCCATCGTATGAGATCAGATAACCGCTCTTCCAACCGGCCATATTTGTTGCGGTGCCGATGATTTTCCATTCGCATGTAGGTCCGAATGATTCTGATGCCACGCCGGCTGCACCTCTTGTGCCGTCTTTCACTGCATAAACCCTGTATTCGAATGTGCTGTAGCATGGGACATCTGTATCAACATACGACATGGAAGCTCCTGGAGTAGGGTTAACGAAAGTCTCAATAATCTCACCATTTCTTTCAACAATAATATTGTCAAATGATGTGACTGTTGTGTTATTCACTGTCTTTGTTGGATTTGTCCAAGTAATGGTAGCTTCCTGAGCCAGGTCACTAGTTTTGGTAGCTGTCACATTTGATGGAGCTTGCATTGTGTTCAGATAAACTGAAGAAGGTACATAGTTGAAAATTGCTGCTGCATTTGTAGCGTAGTCAATAGCATCGACAGCATAGAAGTTATCATCTGAACCGCTCCATCCGAAGTTAAAGCTGATAAAGTCTTCCTCATCATAGCCATCAGCGACGAAAGCGTGACCGCCTTCACTGCTTTGTCCTGAATAATAAACCGGACGGCCTAGGTCGAACTCATTCTTCAACATATTTAACCAGTTTGTAAGAGAGTATGAAGCTCTCTGTTTTTTTGAGCAATAGCCATAGTCGAAATATGATGCCATAGCTCCTGGGACGTCATCTGAATATGCGCCGCTGCCGTCTGGAGCGAACATCATATTAACAGACACTCCGCAGTGATACATAAGTGTAGCGACAGCCTCAATCTGTTCCTGTGATGCTCCGTTCAATGATCTTGGCATAAGGTCCCACTGGTATGTTGTAGCACCGAAGTTTGCCGACTGCTGTCCGTAACCGGCGCAATAATACGAATGACTACCTGTTCCTTGTGCCGGATGGTCCCAATACTTCATCACCTGGCTCATGGCTGTAGCCACACAACCTGCATAGCAACGTCCGCCAGGAGCGCCTGCTGCCGATGATGCCGGAGCATAAAGGTTATAAGGGCTGTTCTGATTCCACTTTGTCCATACAAGCGGTCCTACTGTTCTGGCTTTCTTGTTATTCAGCTTACCACAGTTGCGCAGTGATTCCCACTGACCTGCGATGTCAGGTGTGGCACTGATATTCTTCTCAATAGCATAGCTTATGCTGTTTTTGTAGGTCTCGAGCATATACATAGCGCCATTGTATGGGTTGCTTGCATCGAATGGGCCATTCTTCGAATATCCGAGGATAGGACGGACATTGTCGGATGCAGCGACAATCACAAAACCTTCACTTCCCATGTTAAAAACATAAGCACATGGAACGCCATTGTCTGACATCACTGTGTAATACAGTTGCAAGTCAGCCGCTCTTGTCAGTTCAAATTTAGCCTGGACATATTTCTGTCCCAATGCCTTAGCCGTGTTGACATCGACCGGATTGGCAAACATAGCGCCCATTCCGATGATAATCGCGACTACTAATGATAATACCTTTTTCATTTTGATTAAGATTAGATTAATAATTAGTTTTACTTATTTTCTTATTCAATTACAGACACTTTCTGTGTTGTCGAGCCGTTGGAAGAGCTGATTCTCACCATATAGATGCCGTTTCCGAACTCTTTCAAATCAACGACGCATTCGTCGCCGTTTGCATTTTGCTCATAGACCTTCTGTCCCACATGATTGAACACTTCGACTGCATTCAAACTGGCTGCTTCTATTCTCAAAACGCCTGTTGTCGGGTTTGGATAGACGCGTGCATTAATCAAATTCTCAGCCACAGCATTCACTGAAACGACAACATAATCAGTGCCATCCGATGTCAATGCCGGATCAGACTCGCAAGCTGAGCTGTATGCTGTCACCTTATAATAATAGGTGCCGTTTTCAGTTGCGTCGAAATATTCACGAGCCTCGCCTTCAACTTGGGCTATCTCATCATACGTCTCGCCATCGACACTTCTGTAAACCTTGAATTTTGTAGGAGAATAATCGCAACTCCATGATAGGGCGCTTCCCGCGACGTCTTCCTGATAAGCGAATTCACCCACAAAACCTGTTGGAGCGGTGCAGTTGGGGCAGTCGTTGTTGCCTGAGAAAATCGTTCCGTTAAGCTGTGTTGAGGCTCCGGTAAATGTGTATGCGGTCTGATTTGCCGAGTTCTTCAAAGTGATTGTGATTGAAGAAACTGTTGACGATGGTTCCACCCAGTTCAATGTGAAGTTGCCTTCCGGGAAGCGTACTTTCTCACTCAATGGTGACGATGATGTCATCGTAATTTCCTTAAACATAACGCCATTTGCGCCCATGACCTGGATTTTACCTTCATTCCAACCCTGGAAATTTGTTGTCTGGCACACAAACTTCCAAGAGCAGCTCGGTCCTACGATTACAGTCTGTGAGAACAGTTTTCCTTCAAGATTATTATTCTCGCCGACAATTGTATATTCATATGCGCCGTAATCGGTCACATTATCTTCGTATGTGACAGCATCACCCGGTTGTAGATTATTATAGGTTTTAATTGTTGTTCCGTTACGTCTCAGATATATTTTTGCAACAGATGTGAGTGCTGCGCCTGACTCTGATATCGTTGGCACTGTAAATGAAACATTAACTGTTTTTGTAATGGCATCGCCAACTGCAACTTCCAATGTGCTGATTTCTGGCACCATTGCGTCGTAGATATAATCTGGCATGATATCAAAAACAGCTCTCTGATATGAGTTAAAATGTCCATTGCCTGTATTCAGAGCGTCAATTGCGTAATAGGTGTTGTTATAAGAACCACTCCATCCCCAGTTGAAATGAAATTTACGCTGGTCGTTGTAGCCGTCGCAGTTGAAGGCATGGCCGCCATCGGTGTCGGAACCGGCATAGACAAACGGGATACCACGGTCCAACTGTGCGATGAGCATGTCTTCCCATTGTGTTTTGGTATATGAATCGCGTGATTTCATGTTCGCGCATTCTCCATATCTGAAATAGTCGATAAGTGCCGCCGACACATCTTCAGTATGTGCGCCGCTGCCGTCTGGAGCATAGTCCATATCGACGGCGATACCGCAGTGATACATCAGCAGAGCCACCGCCATTGCCGCCTCATTTGCCTGTGAGCCGAGTTGGTTAGGCATGATTGACCAGTTGTATGTAGTTGCGCCGAAATTCGCAGAAAGCGTTCCGCCATAGGAGCTGGTGCTGTATGAATGCTCGCCGACACCAGTCTCAGGCCAATTCCAGAACTTCATCACCTGGCTCATCGAGCATGCCACACAACCTGCATAGCAGTGGTTGTTTGTCCAGTAGCTGCTGCAAGAAGGTGCATAATAATTGTAAGGCCAGCCCTGATCCCATACTGTTGACAGAAGAGGCTGCACCGCCTTGTCCATCCTGGTCTTCATAGTGACACCTTCCTTGCGGAGAAGCTCCCACTGCTCAGCGACCTCTTCCTCTGCAACAAGTTCATTATCAATCGCATACTGAATCTGTCGTCCATAATGACCGAGAAAATACCGCATACCTTCAGGAATGCTGTTCACATCGAAAGTGCAGTCTTCACCACAACCTAAAATAGGGTAAGCGCGGTCATCGGCTGCGACAACTACAAAGCCGTTATCGTAGTTGAACACATAAAGATAAGGAGTGTCGTTTTCACTGCTCAAGGTGTAAACAAGCTGTGCATCTGTTATGTTTTTAGCAGATATCACATTGTTTTTCAAATACTTAACTCCCAATTCCTTTGCCGTATTGACATCGACTGGAGCTGCAAAAGCCTGTCCTGCAAAAACCGCGAGGGCAGCAACGATTAGTAATAATTTCTTCATTTTTCAGTATTTTTTATTTTATTTATTTCTCTTTAAAATTTCCAGCAATCCGTAACTTGTTGTAAATGTGTTTGTTAAAATGGTTAATTACATTTTTTTACTTTTGTTCACCTTAATAATTTTTAAGCTTGTAAAAATACAAAAAAATTTGATACGACGCTCATTTTTTTCGTATTTTTGCATTTCAAAAATGAAAAAATCTTGAAATGGAGCATAAATACTACGATTTTTACATGCGTTTTCCGAGTGAGGACGACGCTCTGAAGGCGAAGGAATTTTATTACAAGAAGCATCGTCCGCGCATTGGAGGCGAGTTTAAAATCAACGACAACGGTGTGTGTTCACTCTCGCTGCAAGATGAATGCGAACTCATCACCGACCTGTATCCTTTCGGGCTGACACGCTACATCGTCGCTGACAACTTCCACGGAGTGCGCCGCGAACACGGCAAGGACATCTTCGATTTCTTCACTGACAGCGACAGGTATTTCTGCTGGGATTTGGATGACCAAGTCTTTGAAAAGCTCAACAATTTCTTGAAAAACGAGATACAAAACGACGATTTCGTCCCCGACGGAAAGCACGCTCCATACATCCAGCGCATCCTTGACAGCATGGGCATCGACGACCTGTTCAACATGCTCAATGTCGATGCACCGGGACTCGACATTTAGTTACCAGTTGGCAGTTACCAGTTGTAGAATAGAAAAACTGCTAACTGCCAACTATTTCTTGGATTTCCATTTTCGCCATTTTCTGCACCTCGATGCTTGGGTGTCCGAATTCCTCGACGATTCTGCCGAGAATGAGATAGATGCCGTCGCCTTGGAACGGATAGGTTTTCAACACGTTAGGAAAGACAGTGGCATCAAAAACGTTGCCGTTGGCGTCCAGGAAATTCGCAAAATGCATCAGCTCGCCCTTCGAGGTTTTCACATACTTCAAACTGACAAGTCTGCCGAGCATACGATATTGTTTTCCAACGTTTTGCAGCATATTTTTTGCAAAGACCTCTCCCCTGAACTGAGTTTTCAGCATATCAAACCATGTCATTGTAACTGGGAAACCGAAAAGTTCTATTTCGTCGTAAGCATCTTCCAGTGGTTGCGAAGTCATTACGGGCAAGTGATAATCAGTATGTTGAGCCCCAAAAGAATCATGAGAAAACCTAAATTGGGTCTCTTGCACAAGACCTCGCATCCCATGGAATTTGTTGCGATACGACGACATTTTTCCGTTGTAGGCGTGAGCTTCCCAAAGCAACGTCGGCTTGCTCTTGCCAGTAAACGCGAAAGCACCGCTTCGTATCAGAATCACCATCTGCTCAATTTTAGGACGCAAACGCTCCATAAAATCAGGCAAATTTTTGTATTTCCCGTTTGCAAATCGCTCATTTACAATGTTTTGCGCAAACTCAGTTTCAAGTCCCTGCAGATGCACGAAGCCTATGTACGCCACCTTGCCGTAAAGCGTGGTCATATATTCACTCATGTTGACGCAAGGACGATGAATAATCCCACCTTGTCGTCGCAACTCGTTGAAATACACCCATGTAGGATAGAAACCTCCGAAATTGTTTATTACAGCCACCTGAAACTCAAGCGGAAAATACGCTTTCAAAAAAAGACTCTGAAAACTCTCCACGGCATACGATGCCGAGTGCGCTTTGGAAAAAGAATATCCTGCGAACGACTCTATCTGCCGCCACACCTCATTTGTCACCCTATCGCTATAACCTCTTGATTTACAATTATCAAAAAAACGTTTTGTCAATTCAGCCATCTCGTCTTTGCGACGACTTTTATGATTCATCATCCTTCGCAAGACGTCGGCATCGCCTAAATCGAGCCCGGCGAAATGATGACAAACTTTCAGCACATCTTCCTGATACACCATCACACCGTATGTCTCTTCAAGTTGTTCTTTCAATATAGGATGCAGATAATCAATGTGTTGAGGGTCGTGAAAACGTTGGATGTACTGCCGCATCATGCCCGATTTAGCCACTCCGGGACGTATGATGGAACTTGCCGCAACCAATGTTTTATAATTGTCGCAGCGCAGTTTTTTCAACAGTCCGCGCATGGCAGGGCTCTCGATGTAGCAGCATCCGTTTGTCTCTGCGTTACGCAAGAGATTTTTCACCTTTTCGTCTTTTTTAAAGTCCTCCACCCGATGAATGTCAATGTTGACGCCTTTATTTTTTCTGATAATTTCCACGGCATCATGAATGTGTCCGATACCACGCTGGCTTAGAACATCCAGCTTCTCAATTCGCAAACGTTCAGCGACATACATATCCCATTGAGTCGTCAGGAAGCCCTTTGGCGGCATGTCGAGAGCAGAAAAACACGTTATCGGGTCCTCGGTTATCAGCACACCTCCCGCATGTATTGAGCGCATGTTGGGAAAATCGAGTATTTGCTGCGCGACATCAATTACATGGCGCGGCAAGGGGCCGTTTTTCGGGATTCCATGCACCTTGGCAAGCTCGTGCACCACCGAATTGGCGCAAAATGTCACCGTAGCGCCCAGCAATGCCACGTGCCGCTCAGGATAACGGCCAAACAGGTAACGATGCACCTCGTCGCGGTCCTTCCACGAATAGTCGATATCGAAATCGGGCGGACTGCTGCGCTTCGGATTCAGAAATCGTTCAAAGTAAAGGTCAAGGCTTATCGGATCCACATCAGTGATTCTCAAGCAGTAAGCCACGATACTGTTAGCTCCGCTGCCTCGCCCGACATGATAAATCCCTTTCGACATAGAAAACCGCACTAAATCTGCGGCAATTAAAAAATATGAAGCGAATCGCATCTTTTCAATGATGTCGAGTTCCTTCTCTATGCGCCTATATGCCTCTTTGTTTTGAAGTCCATAGCGGTATTTCATGCCGTCAAACGCCATTTTCCGCAACAATTCCATGTCGTTATAAACGCTTTCTGTGAAAAATTTCTTGTTCTTCGGATCTTCAAAGTTAAAATCTATACCGCATTGATTGACAATAGCTTCCGTTGTTTTTATCATCCCGGGAAACAAAGCGAACGCGGCTCTTAACTTGTCTGGAGGCAACAGCATCTCATCAGCTGAAGCATGGTTCCCAAGCCTTGAAATCAAGATATTTTTGTCGATGGCACGAAGATTCTTATGCACCTCAAACGATTTCTCATCAAGAAAAGTCACTGGCTGCGCAATCACCAGCTTTTCCTGATGGTTACGCAAATCAGAGGTCAGAAGCCGCGAAACCTGCGATAGCCGCACGCCAATAAATTCATTATCAGAGAGTTGCGCTATTTTCTTTTTTCCGAAGGGGTAAATGACGACGACGTTATTCCATTGCGGCGCATTAATATTATAAGGTGCTTTACTCACATTATGCTGCGTCAGCGTCTCGTTTATCTCGCGAAAACCCTCGTTGTTGATGGCAATTGCGATGTAAAGCAACTCGTCGCCGTTTCTGAACTCGCAGCCTGCAATAGGTTTTATGCCGCATTTCTTACATTCAAACACAAAATCGACGACTCCCATGGTGTTGTTGATATCGGTGAGCGCCATCGTCGGAATATGCATACTCCTCGCCTGCTCCACCAGATTCTCAATGGAGGCGGTGCCGAAGCACAAGCTGTAATATGAACGGACATTCAAATACATTTTTAGCTATTAGCCATTAGGTATTAGCCATTAGCCGAGTCCATTCTAATGGCTAGCAGCTAATGGCTTTATAAATTGCGTGTTTTCCAAACCGTTTTCTTATCTTATCCATTGCTTGATATAATCCTGTCATTTCCGATGTGTCGTCGAACAAGTCGAGTTGTTGGGTGCCGCCGACGAGACTGCTGAACCTCACGCCGATGAGCCTTATAAGCAGACGGCGGTCGTAGAGACGATCGAAGATGTCGTACACCGAGTTTAATAACAGATGGTCGAACGAGGTGTAGGCGATTTGCTTTTGCATGGTGTGCGTGTCGAAGTCTGAATAGCGGATCTTCACCGTCACACATCCTGTCAGCTTGGTCTGCGAGCGAAGCTCGAACGCCAGCCGCTCGACCATTCTCGCCAGCACGCTTTTCAACAAAACGATGTCGATGGTGTCGGTCTCGAAAGTATGCTCCTTGCTCAGCGACTTCTGCTCCTCGTAAGGCTGTACCGGTGTCATATCGATGCCGTTCGCCTTTTTCCAGATTTCCAGCCCATTCTTTCCAAGTGCCTGACCGACAACGACATCCGGCATCTGTCGAAAGTCCCCGATAGTGGCTATTCCCATCGAACGCAGCAGCTGATACGTCTTTGCGCCAACCATCGGTATTTTACCTATCGAAAGCGGGTCGAGGAACGGATGCACTTCCTGATGCGGCACTTGCAGCTCACCGTTAGGTTTGGCCTCGTCGGTGGCTATTTTTGAGATTGTCTTGTTTTCGGAAAGTCCAAAAGATATTGGCAATCCAGTATTTTTCATTATCGTCTCGCGCAACTCGTGCGCCCATTTGTAACAGCCAAAAAACCGGTCCATCCCCGTAATATCGATGTAATGCTCGTCAATACTCGTTTTCTCATAAACGGGTGCTTTTTCCGCTATTATCTCTGTCACCAGGCGGGAATAACGGCTGTAGAGCTCCATATCGCCGCCGATGAACACCGCCTGCGGACACAGTTGTTTTGCCAGCCGCATCGGTTGCGCCGAATGCACGCCGAATCGCCGCGCCTCATAGCTGCAAGTAGAGACGACGCCTCTGTCACCCATGCCACCCACAATCACAGGACGCCGCTCCAACGCCGGATTTATCAGACGCTCCACCGACACGAAAAAAGTGTCCAAATCAAGATGTAATACTGTCGTTTCCATAATATTATTCTCACACAGATCTCGCTGAACTCGCAGATTCGATTCCGCGGGATCTTTTCGCTTGCGAACTAATTCTTTGAAAGACTATTTCTGCGTTTTCTGCGAGTTCTGCGTGAGATTTAAAAAAAAATCATTTTTTTCTTGTCATTTAAAAAATTATTTGTAATTTTGCCATGTTTTTAATCAAATTTTGCGATGAAAAATTAGTCATTATTTTAATACGTGTCAAGAAAAATTTTAAAAAATTTGCTATGTTATTCAGTACCAATATAAAATTTTTGAGAAAGAGGCGTTCTAAGACGCAGGACGATGTCGCCACGGCGCTCAACATGAAGCGCTCGACGCTCAGCGGATACGAAAACGAGGTGTCGGAGCCCAACATCGAGGCCCTTGTCTCGCTGTCGAAATACTTCAACGTCGCCATTGACACATTAATAAAGGTGGATTTGACGCAGATTGGAGAGTTCCAGCTCAGCCAACTCGAACGCGGCTACGATGTGCATCTCAAAGGCAGCAACATCAGGGTGCTTGCCACCACTGTCGACAGCGCAAACCGCGAGAATATCGAGCTCGTCAGCGAACGCGCAAAGGCCGGATACACAACAGGTTACGCCGATCCCGACTATATAAAAGTCCTCCCCACATTCCAGCTGCCATTCCTGTCGAAGGAACGGAAATACCGCACATTCCAAATCAGCGGCGACTCAATGCTGCCCATACCAGACAAGTCATATGTCACCGGCGAATACGTCCTCGACTGGCATGAAATCCACGACAAACAGGCTTACATCATACTCACCATCGACGACGGAATCGTCTTCAAAATCGTCGAAAACCATATCGCGGAAGGTTTTTTAAGGCTTCATTCTCTGAATCCTTTATATCAACCGTTCGAAATTCCGATAACAGAAATCAAGGAAGTGTGGAAATTCGTGCATTACATCAGCTCGGAGATGCCAGAAAATATGCCTCGCGAACAACAACTAATCGACACCATAAACGACCTGAAAAAACAAGTTCAGGCCATACAACTTAAACTAAATTTGTAAAAAAACACTATTTTAATGGCATTATTAAAAATTTTGCATAACTTTGCATGATTTTTAATCTTTAAATTTTGAATTTTTGAATCTTTAAATTAATAAAATATGAAAAAAGTATTCTTATCGTTGATGCTCATCGCATCATTGGCATTTGCTTTCACAAGCTGCAAAAAAACCACCAGCGAATCAGAAACTCACACCCAGACATTCATTTTGGGCGAGACATCTTACGACATCAACAATGTCATCACAATCGAAAACATCCAGTACAACGGAAGCCAGGATTACAATGCCATCGTGTTGTCACAAGGCCAAATGACTGGCGACAACAGCGGTGAAGGCAAAGGCATCGTCATCGTTTTCCAAGGCGCCTTTACATCAGGCACAAAAACCCTGGCATACGACCCAGCTAACCCTACAGCACACTTCCCACTGTATTGTTACGCAGAACTTGAAGTTGCAGATATCGTGAACTTCAACATCAACGACCTCCTTGCTCAGGATAATGTTTATGTGGCAAACTCAGGTTCATTCACACTCGAGATGGACGACAACACATTCACAATCACAACCGATGGCATTATGGTTGAAAAAGCAAACGATGCCGCAATAACCGAAACATCTTCGGTCGACTACGAAGGTGACGTGTCAAGATTCGTGCTCGCAACAGTAGATGAAGGCACTCTCAACGAAAAAAATATTGTGACAGCCGGCACAACGACCTACAATTTCCCGCTTATTGGCAACCAAAACATTGCTGGCTTCATCACCGAAACCGGTGACATGATGGGATTCTTCTACGAAGGCAACACCGTCCCAGCCGGCGAATATTCAAACCAGACAATAATCTACATCGAGGAAATGGATATCAACAAGTTGGCAATGGCGCAAACAGGCACTATCAATGTCGCAATTGATAATGACATTTACACTGTGGACATCACCGGAGCCACAATCAACGGTGTTGAATATACAATGCATTACGTAGGAAATCTTCCTCACTTCGATTTCCCATTCTAAAAAGGAATAAACTGATATAAAAAAATGCCGTCGAAACTGACGGCATTTTTTTATTTCCCCCAGTAGTTGAACGTTTCAAGTTCTTTCAGCAATTCCCGCACTGCCACCTCAAGCTGCTCGTCAACACCTTGGGCCAGTTTCTCAGGAGTGTTTTTCACTTTGATATCAGGTTCTAACTGGCTGTTTTCCAGATAGTTACCATCTTCAGTACGATAACCCACTACTGGTAAGCCAAAATACAAAGTGTTATCCTGCAAAGTCTCCCATGTGACGCTGCTCATAGTGCCTGGAACCGGCATTCCAACAAGTTTTCCTATGTTTTTGTATTTGTAAACCCACGGGGTTCCATGCGCATTGCTGTAATTCGCCTCCCCGATAATCATAATCGAAGGCTTTACGTAACGACGCGATGGCATGATGCACGACACACTGTCGCGGACAACTTGCTCAAGATATTTTTCGCCAGAGAACAAAATCTCGATATCTTCATGCAGACGGCCTCCCCCATTGAAACGAGTATCTATGACGATGCCTTCACGGAGGTTGTATTTTCCCAAAATATCGGCATAGACATCACGATAGCTGGCATCACCCATGCTCTTGATATGGACATATCCCAAGCGTCCATTCGAAAGGCTGTCAACAATCTGCGCATTACGTTTTATCCAGCGTTTGTAAAGCAAATCATTCTGTGCGCCGCGTGAAATCGGCTTCACCACCTCTTCCCAATGCTTCTTCGACTTCGGGCTGTAAACCGACACAAGCACCGTCTTGCCCACTTTCTTATTCAACAGTGGAAAATAGTCCATATCTTTAGTAATCGCAACGCCATCAATCTTTTCAATGATGTCGCCAGCCTTCACCTGTGACGATTTCTTGTCGAACGGGCCATATTCAAGCACTTCCTCGATACGCAAGCCGTCTTTATCATAACTCCAATCGTAAAGAAGACCGAGTTGTGCCGTGGCATCGCCGCCAGAAACTCCACGGTAACCGGACCCCGAATGCGAAACGTTAAGTTCTCCCAACACCTCACTCAACAATTCGGCAAAATCGTAGTTATTATTAATATGTGCGAGGAATGGATAGAAATCTTTCTTGATCTGTTCAAAATCAGCGCCGTTATGATCGCGGCGGAACAAACGTTTATTTTCTTGCAGGAACACATGGTTGTACATATACTCACGTTCTGCCGCACGGTTCAATTCCATGGTGTTATCATATTTGATAGATGTGGACTTACCCCCCTTTGTATCGATTTTCTGAAGATTTCCGCCAGAAAGCACATAGATGTTGTCCCCTTTCTTATTTAAAACAAGATTTGCGCCTCCACCATCAAGTTTTTTCAATATTTTCGTTGATTTTTCGCGAACATCGAGCTCCCAAAGGTCAAAGCCCTTTTCGAAAGCACTTAGAAAATACAACTTATCGCCGTCTTTCGACAAAACAGCTCCCGACAAACGCGACGACATAGGAGTCAGGCGCACGACACGTTCCTCCAGTCTATCTAATTCAATATCAATTGGTTTGATTTCTTCTTTTTTATCTTTCTTTTCTCCTTTATCTTTTATCTCTTTATCTTTTTTATCTTTCTTATTTGCCTCGCTTTCTTTCTTCGAAATCTCATAATCTTCCTTCGAAAGCATAAATTTATCGTAAGCGTCCTGGTTCATGAAACAGATGAAAGCGTCATTCTGGCTGCCCCATGAGGCGTGCGAGCGCATGCCGTAACGGTTCGAGCCGAAAATGACCGCGTTGCCGTCCAAAGCCCAACGCGGAGCGCCTGCAATATATCCATCATTGGTGATGTTGTGAATCTTCATACCGCCATCAGCCGACACTATGCCGATGTCGGAATAAGGTGAACGCATATTGGTGATAAGCGTCAAGACGAACCATTTCCCATCTGGAGACCATTGATAATCAAATGGATAGGCATCGGTATCGTAATGTTGTGTCCCATCAGTTATTTGGCGAACCTTTTTTGAATCCAAGTTTATGACTTTCAAGAATTTACGGTCTTCGATGAAGGCAATTTCCTTGCCGTCAGGCGAGAACTGAGGTGATGTGCGCTCGACGCCGTCGTCGTCGAACAGACGCTCTTCTTCAATCAAGGTGGCATATGCGAAATTCAGATCCTCTTTACGCGTCATCTTTGCAAGATAAAGGTTGTAATAGCCGTCACGCTCCGAGGTGTAAACCAGCATCTTGCCATCAGGCGAGAACGACGGATCCGCCTCAGCTTCAGGAGTATGCGTGATTTGTTTGGTAGTCTGATATTCATCGGAAGTCACAAAAACCTCACCACGCGACACGAAAGCGATAAGATTGCCTTCCGGAGTTATCGTAAGGTCGGAGGCATTGCCGAATTTACCGCGCTCAACCACATTTTCTTGGTCGTTGACAATCCGAATGTCAACCTTTTTTGGTTCCTGCCCTATCTTTTGTGTGTAAATCTCACCTTGATATCCGTAGCACAACGTTCCATCATTGGCAACACTCAAAAAGCGCACCGGATACGTTTTGAAAAATGAAATTTGCTGAGGCTCAAATTTAGCAGGCCACTGCATCATGTAAACGTTCTGACTATTTCGTCCAGCCGGCTCGCTTAGATATACAAACGACTTATGGTCGGGCATAAAGACAGGATCACGATCTTCGCCGATGTTGAATGTCAATATTGTATGAGTTTTATCCTTAGCATTGTAGTAAACCACGTCTCGTGCCACTGATGACACCTGATGCTTACGCCAAATATTCTCGCTGCCTTTTCGGTCATAGTACAAAAACGACTCGCCGTCAGTGTCAAATGACAAAGAGCAAACAGTGGCTGCCGTCACCTGCTGAGGACGACCGCCATCAACCGACACCTTATATAATTCCGTCAGCCAGCCTGAAGCGAACTGCGCGTCGGAAGCGTCTTTCTGAATGGCTGCACTATAGTAAATCTCTTTGTCGTCTGGCGAAAACGCCAACGGAGTCTCGCTTGCCGAGTTAGTCGTAACTCGTTTTGCGACACCACCTTCAACCGGGACGACATATATGTCGAAATTACCATTACGATCAGTCGCAAAAGCGATGTTTTTGCTGTCATGCGACCAAATCGGACAATAATCGTATGCCGTGGAAGTGGTCAGCTGTCGAGCAGTACCACCTTGTGAATCAACGATATAGATATCGCCTTTATATGTAAAAGCGATTTTATCGCCATCAGGCGAAATTTTGTTGTAGCGCATCCAGAGTGGCTGCTGTGCATAGGTCAAGACGACCAAAAATGACACAATAAATGTTAGGAATAATTTTTTCATAGAAATTAATTTTTACGATGCAAAATTAACAAATAATTTGTAATTTTACACTTTTAAATCTTGATAAAAATATGGACTTGAATTTGAAGCGACCGATAGCGTTTTTCGACTTGGAGACGACGGGGTTAAACATCATACATGACCGCATTGTAGAAGTTAGTGTATTGAGAATCAATGTAAATGGCACACAGGAGCAACGCACGTGGCGCATCAACCCCGGCATCCCGATTCCACCTGAGACGACCGCCATCCACGGCATCAGCGACGCCGATGTGGCACATGAAAAAACGTTCAAACAGGCTGCACCAGAGATTTCGAAGTTCTTCGGGGGCTGCGATCTCGCCGGTTACAACATCCTAAAGTTCGACCTCCCGATGCTTGTCGAGGAATTCATCCGCGCCGGCGTCAATTTCGACCCGAAAGATCGCCAACTCATCGACGTAATGAACATATTCATGAAAATGGAGCCGCGCACATTGAAAGGAGCATACCGTTTCTTCCTCAACAAAGAGCTTGACAACGCCCACTCCGCCAACGCCGACACCTTCGCCACCTACGAGGTACTCACAGCCATGCTCGACCGTTATAAAGACACCGAATATACTGATTTTAAAGGAGTTACAACAAAACCAGTGGTCAATGACATGACAGAACTGGCACAGTTTTCATCACATCATCAAAATGTCGACTTGATGGGGCAGATAGTCTATGACGAGCAAGGCAAGGCCGTTTTCAAATTCGGAAAACACAAGGACGAGCGTGTGGAAGACGTGTTCAGGAAAGAGCCGCAATACTATGACTGGATTATGAAAAGCGACTTCCCGGAATACACCAAGCGCGTGGTGACAAAATTACGCTACCCTGACAAGAATATTAGCTTTTAGCCATTAGCCATTAGTAATTGATGACAAAAAATGCTAATGGCTAACGGCTAATAGCTATTTTCAAGAAATCTTTTTAAATTATTCACAAAAAAATTGTCTCATATCTAAAAAACAATTATCTTTGCAAAAATTCTTTAACATCAAAATAGGAATAGTATGGAAGAAAATGAAAAGATGAACAATCGTGAGGAATTGTTTTCGAGACCGGTACGTGCAGGAAAACGCACCTACTTTTTCGATGTGAAAGCAACAAGAGGCAGAACCGCTTCTTCTATGAGAAACACAAGATTTTCCTATACAAGGAAGACTTTGAGAAATTCGCCAACGCACTCAAGGAAACCCTTAATTTCATTGAGACCGGCGAATATCCGGAAGGCTATTTCGATGAGCCGAAAAGTTACGACGAGCCTAACGACGGCGAGATGAAAGACGACGTAGAAGATTGGTTCAATGATATGGAGAAGAAATAGAGTAGAGAGTAGAGAGTAAAGAGTAGAGAGAGGTCTCGATAACATGGAGTTTATCGGGACCTTTTCTTTTGTTTTTTATATCGCTTCGCGTTCTTTACTCCCTACTCAATACTCTCTACTCAACTGTTAATTTTTATTTAAAAATCTTTACTTTATTTCAAAATTTTTCCGTATCTTTGTACGTTTAAATTAATATATATTTTTTTGCAATGGGAAAGATAATCGCGATAGCAAATCAGAAGGGCGGTGTGGGCAAAACGACCACCGCTATTAACCTGGCGGCAAGCCTTGCAGTGTTGGAACACAAGACGTTACTGATTGACGCCGACCCGCAGGCCAACGCCACATCAGGTGTGGGATTCGACCCGAAAACCATCGATGCCAGCATCTACGAATGCATCATCGACAACATCGATCCGCGCACGATTATCAAGGAGACGGAAACACCTAACCTATTCCTTCTGCCGGCACACATCGACCTCGTGGGAGCCGAAATCGAAATCATCAACATCCCGCAACGCGAACAGATGATGCGTAACTGCCTCGCGCCAATCAAAGACGACTACGACTTCATCATCATCGACTGCTCGCCGTCGCTGGGCCTCATCACGGTCAATTCCCTCACCGCCGCCGACTCAGTCATCATACCCGTTCAATGCCAATACTTCGCACTTGAAGGTCTCGGCAAACTACTGAACACTATCAAGATAGTGCAGTCGCGATTCAATCAGGACCTCGACATCGAAGGCATTCTGCTTACCATGTTCGACAGCCGCACCCGAATCTCGAAACAGGTCGTGGATGAAGTAAAGACACATTTCCAAACAATGGTGTTCGACACCATCATCAACGTAAACACACGCCTCAGCGAGGCGCCCAGCTTCGGACAGCCAATTATCATGCACGACGCGGCAAGCAGCGGCGCCATCAACTATATCAACCTCGCTCGCGAGATTTTAGAACGTAACAGCCAGGAAAATGACAACACCAAATAAGAAAAGAGGACTCGGACGCGGCCTCGACGCCATACTGCAAAGCCCGGAAACCGACATCACATCAGCCGACATCTCCGGAAACTACGTGGCAGGCGCCATAGCCCAAATAGAAATAGACAAAATAGACACCAACCCCTTCCAGCCTCGAACAGATTTCGACGAATCAGCCCTAAATGAATTGGCTGAATCAATTAAAAATCAAGGAGTTATACAACCCGTAACCGTACGCAAGATGGGTTACGATAAATACCAGCTCATCTCAGGAGAACGCCGCCTCCGCGCATCAAAACTTGCCGGACTGAAAACAATCCCAGTGTTCATCCGCGTGGCTAACGACGAGCAAATGCTGGAAATGGCTCTTATCGAAAACATCCATCGCGAGAACCTCAACGCCATCGAAGTGGCCATTTCTTACCAGAGACTGCTTGAAGAATGCAAACTCACTCAAGATCAACTCTCTGAAAAAGTAGGCAAAGACCGCTCAACAGTAGCTAACTTTTTGAGATTGTTAAAGTTACCAGCCGAAATTCAAATCGCCATACGCGACGGCTACATCACGATGGGACACGCCAGAGCTTTGGTGAACATCAACGACAAGGCCAAACAGCTCATTATCTTGAAAAGAATCATCGAAGAAGACTTGAGCGTGCGCCAAGTCGAGATGCTGGCCCGCGAAAAATCTCCAGCAAAAAAACAGAAGAGCGTCGTACCTGAAAGCTATAAAATCCAAGCTGATACGCTGTCCAAAGCATTGAAAATGAACGTGAAAGTCAATCGCGACAGCAAAGGAAAAGGCTCACTGACAATCAGTTTTAAAAACGACGAGGAGTTCGAGAAACTCATCGACTTCATCAATAACGGCAATTGATAATGAAAAGATTGGGACTGTTACTGATATTACTCATGCTCGCCTCGCAAGGCCTGTTCGCTCAAGATACACTCATCTTGAAACAGGAGTCGCCTGCACAGACAGCACGCATCAGAAACAGCCACAGCCCGAAAACAGCCACATGGCTCGCCCTCATACCCGGAGCCGGACAAGCCTACAACCACAAATACTGGAAAATGCCAATCGTGTATGCAGGCTTCGGCGTCACCACGTATTTCGCAATAACCAATGGCAACGACTATCATTTGTATAGAGACGCCTACGACTATAAAATGGGCATAAAAACCAACGTCAGCCAGCAGGCTATTGAGGAATCGGCGAAATATACAGAGGACAACCTCATCACATTGCGCGACTACTACCGCAGCAACATGGAACTAAGCTGGATAATCACCGCCGCATGGTACATAGTCCAAATAATCGACGCAAATGTCGATGCGCATTTCTTCTATTATGACATCAACGAAGACTTAACATTACATGTTGAGCCTCAGTGGAATACGATAAATTTTAATAAAAATTTAATAAACGGGAGCAATTTTGGATTGTCCCTAATTTTGAATTTTTAATTTTAAATTTTAAATGAAAATAGTCATTCTCGGTTACGGCAAAATGGGTCACGAAGTGGAGCAAGTAGCTCTGCAGCGCGGGCACGAGGTAGTGTATCGCATTGATACCGAGCAGGATTGGTATCGAAACATCGACGGCATCGCCGACTGCGACGTGGTTATTGAATTCAGTACACCGGCCACCGCAATCGCCAACATCGAAAAATGCTTCGAGCTCGACATCCCAATGGTAATCGGCACAACAGGATGGTACGCCCAACTCGAAGACATCAAAAACCGCTGCAAAAACGAGGGACATACAATTTTTTATGCGCCAAACTTCAGCATTGGCATGAATTTTGTTATGAATCTTAATAAACAGATGGCTAGATTCGCGCAAAAATATGACTATCAGCTGGATATAACCGAAACGCATCATATCCACAAGCTCGACAAACCGAGCGGCACCGCCGTGAAACTTGCCGAAGACATCATTGACAACAATGACAACTATGAATATTGGACTCTCGACGATGAGGACACACAAGAAAATGATGATAAAATACTCAGAATCAACGCGATAAGAGAAGGCGAAGTGTTTGGAATCCACGAAATAAACGCTCTGTCGGATTGCGACGAGATCACTTTACGTCACGAGGCATTCAGCCGCAAAGGATTCGCCACCGGTGCCGTCATCGCCGCAGAGTTTATACAAGATAAAAAAGGTGTTTTTACAATGAACGATTTATTATGAACATGCTGATAACAATATTCCTTCTGCCGCTGATATTTTCAATTTGTGCGGCATTCTGCTACAAATTCTACGAAGGCGCAGGCTACAAGAAATCTGACGCTTTCATCCCCTATTACAACCTTTACATCCTGTCTAAAATTATCAGATGGAACAAATGGTGGTGCTATGTTTTGCTGCTGTTCCCATACATCAACACCTTCATGGCGTTTCTGATGTTCATCGAATTGGCAAAATGCTATAATCGTTTCAGTTTCGGCGAGATTCTGGCGGCAGGCTTCTTCCCTTACGTCTATTTCCCGATTTTAAGCAAGAAAGAAGTCATATATCACGACCCTAAAACAACCGTTCGCCCGCCTAAAGGCTGGGTGCGCGACTGGCTCGACGCAATACTTTGGGCTGTGTTTGCAGCTCTGATAATCAGGACTTTCCTGTTCGAAATGTATACCATCCCATCGTCAAGTATGGAAGGCACCCTCATGACAGGCGACTACCTTCTCGTGAGCAAAGTCGGCTACGGTCCGCGTTTTCCCAACACACCGCTGTCTTTCCCGTTCGTCCACCATACAATGCCATGGTCAAAAACCATGAAATCATATATCGAATGGCCTAAGGTCGGCTATTGGCGTCTGCCCGGCTTCAGCAGCATCAAACGCAACGACCCGATAGTGTTCAACTTCCCGGCAGGCGACACCGTGAGCGAAGCTTTCCAAAGCAATGTCACTTATTATCAATTAGTTAGACGATACGGAAGAGAGCGTGTAAACAATGAACGACAAAATTTCGGCAGAATTATAACTCGACCCGTGGATAAACGCGAAAACTATGTAAAACGCCTTATCGCAATGCCTGGCGACACTCTCCAAATCATCGACGGCATCGTTTACATCAACGGCGAAATGGGCTACCAGCCGCCAAAGATGCAAAGCACCTATTATGTCAAGATTAACGGAAACGGCATAAATCCAAAGGTTTTAGAGAGATTCGAGATTTACGACGGCAGCAGAATAAACGCAAGCGAATACTATCTTCACATGAATGCCACCACAGCCGAAGAATTTGGCAAACAGCCATTCGTGCTGGAGGTGAAAAAAATGATTGCACCTGCCGGCACTGAAGTTTCACAAGAAATCTTCCCTAACGACACTCTGCATTTCAAGTGGAACGTCGATAACTTCGGCCCTATCGTCATCCCAAAAGAAGGCGTGACAGTGAATATCTCCCCTGAAAATATCGCACTTTACGAGAGATGTATCACAGCTTATGAACATAACACATTGACAATCAATGATAATAAGATTTTTATAAATGGAATTGAAACCAACGAATATACTTTTGGAATGGATTATTACTGGATGATGGGCGACAACCGCCACAACTCACAGGACTCACGCTTCTGGGGCTATGTGCCAGTTGACCATATAGTCGGAAAACCGCTATTTGTTTGGTTTTCAAAGGATAGCACATACGGAAAAATTCGTTGGAACAGATTTTTCAAATTTCCTAAATGATAAAAAATGATAGAGAATAAAAATAGATTGAGAGTTCAGGCATCCAAACCGGCAAACAAGCTGAAAGAGGAACCGAAAGCGCAGCCTAAAGTCGTGGCAAAGGCGAAGGCTAAAAAGCCAAAGAAGCCGAAAAAGCCCGATAACAAGGTCGCAAAACGTCGTAAGGAATCCGACGGCAGAGTCAGGATTTGCTTCGGCATATTCTTCCTGATTATCAGCATTTTCCTGCTTATAGCTTTTGCTCATCCGTATTTCGGACACACTCATAATGCGATGTTTCTCAGTTGGCTCAGCACAAAAATGACCGAAGAGATGTTCGGTTTGGGTACTGGTTACATAATATTTCTTATCGGACTTCTCGGCACAAGCCTTATATGTAAAAAAACGCTCATCCGCGGATGGGATCTTTGGAAGTATTCACTCGTTTTCTTGGTCTGGCTGCCATTGCTTTTAGCATTGATATTCAACAATATAATACCTCAAACCAGGATTACCGACTTCCACATCTATTACGGAGTTGTCGGTCACAAATGCTATATGTTCCTTCTTCAATATATAGGAATGGCTGGCATTATTTTGCTGCTGATTTTCACTGCAATAATCTATACAATCTTCACTTTCGACATAAAATTTGATTTTCTTAAGACAAAAGGAAAAGACAACAATGAAAATGACGTTGATATTGATGATGACGATGAACCAGAGGAGCCCGATGAGCCTGAAATCAACGAGCCAATCATTGAGGATAAACCTACAGTCATAGATTTGACCGACGGCGAAGAGGAAACCTCTGACGACCACACCGATGACGACGATAATAACGATGACGACGATTCTTCTGATGAAGTTCAAGTGATTCATAAACCTGCAATCGATGATGTCATAATTGATGAAAAGCCAGATAACACTGAAAAATCCGACGAAGTGGAATTGGAAATCAATGAAACAATCGAAGAAAAACAGGTTGATAAGATAGGCGAGCATTACGGTCTCGACACCCTATTCGACCCTAAACTTGAGCTTTCCGACTTCAAGTTTCCACCTCTCGATTTGCTAAAAAACTATGGTGACGAAGATAACATTGTTGACCGCGATGAATTAGAGGAAAACAAAAAACGCATTGTTGAGACATTAGGAAACTACAACATAGAGATTGCGAAAATCCAAGCCACAATAGGTCCTACCGTTACTTTGTACGAAATAGTGCCGGCGGCTGGTGTCCGCATCTCGAAAATCAAAGGATTGCAGGACGATATCGCTTTAAGTTTGGCAGCCTTGGGAATCCGTATTATAGCGCCTATCCCTGGTAAAGGCACGGTGGGTATTGAGGTTCCGAACAAGAAGCCGCAGACCGTCTCAATGCGTACAATCATAGCTTCAGAGAAATTCCAGCACAACAAGTTCGCACTGCCGTTCGGAATCGGCAAGACCATCGCCAACGAGAGCTATGTCGCCGACCTCGCCAAGATGCCGCACATCCTGATGGCTGGAGCCACCGGACAAGGTAAGTCAGTGGGACTCAATGCAATAATAGCTTCATTGCTCTACAGCAAACATCCTGCCGAGCTGAAATTCATCCTCGTTGACCCGAAAAAGGTCGAGTTGAGTCTTTACAAGAAAATCGAGCGTCACTACCTCGCCAAACTGCCTGACGCAGAAGAGGCTATCATCACCGACGTGCGAAAAGTGGTGCGTACGCTCAACTCGCTATGCATCGAGATGGACAACCGCTATGAGCTTATGAAAGACGCTGGAGTGCGCAACATCAAGGAATACAACGACAAATTCATGAGCCGCCGTCTAAATCCTAACGACGGTCACCGTTTCCTACCTTACATCGTGCTTGTCGTCGATGAGTTTGCCGACCTCATCATGACCGCGGGACGTGAAGTCGAGGGACCTATCGCGCGTCTGGCACAACTCGCACGCGCCATCGGAATACATCTTATCATAGCTACACAACGTCCTTCTGTGAAAGTCATCACCGGCACTATCAAGGCCAACTTCCCGGGACGTATCGCCTTCCGCGTCATCTCGCGTGTTGACTCGGCTACCATTTTGGACAGCAACGGTGCAGAACAGCTCGTCGGACGCGGCGATATGCTTATGTCAACAGGACAAGACCTCGTGCGTTTGCAATGCCCATTCATCGACACACCGGAAGTAGAGGCAATCTGCGACTATATCGGCGAGCAACGAGGCTACGAAGATGCCTATCTCCTACCCGATGTCCCTGACGAACAGGACGATGGCGGCCCGAAAGAATCTATCGATTCAAACGAACGCGACCCTCTGTTTGAAGAAGCAGCACGCATAGTGGTGCAGACACAGCAAGGATCAACTTCAATGCTGCAACGCAAACTGAAACTCGGATACAACCGCGCAGGGCGTATCATCGACCAGCTCGAAAAAGCCGGTATTGTCGGCCCGTTTGCAGGCAGCAAACAACGCGAAGTGAAAGTTGCGACAGAATTCGCCCTCGACCAGTTTTTAAAAGATTTAGACCTCGAAGATAACATTAAAAATAACGGAGTATTATGAAAAAACATATCTTATTGATATTCAGCTTATTAAGTCTATCTTTCTGCCTTAATGCCCAAAATGCCGAAGAGACATTCAAAGCCGTCGTAAACAAACTCAAAGCATACGACAACATAGAAATTGCCTTTGACTATAACATGATCAACACCGAAGCAGGCATCTATGAAACCATGGAAGGTGCAGGATTCATGCAAGGCAATGCCTACAAACTGCATATCATGGGACAGGATATCATTTGCGACGGATCAACTATTTGGACTTATAACGCTGATGCTGAAGAAGTTATGATAAGCGAAGCGGATAATTCTGACGGAGGAGGCTCACCTCTCGCTATCATCAACGCCTATTATGACAATATCACAGCCAAATATATCGAAGAAAACGGAAGTATAAAAAAAATAGAGGCAAAACCCTTGATGGGTGACGAAAATTTGGATAAAATCATCCTCACTCTTGATTCTAATTCAATGGAAATCAAAGATTTGCATGTCTTTGACAAAAACAACAACGAATTTGTTTACGAAATCACACGTTTTGTCACAAACCAGCATCTGCCCGCCGATTTCTTCACCTTCAAGGCTGCCGACTATCCGGATGCGGAAATCATTGACATGAGATAAACGTGGATAAAGAAAGAAAACATATAGTCTTTCTTGCGCGATGGTATCCCCACCGCTACGACCCGATGTTCGGTTTGTTTGTGCAGCGTCATGCCGAAGCTGCGGCATTGTATAACGACATCAGCGTGATTTACGTTCATCCCGACGAGAACGTTTCTAATTACGAAATCGTTCATGACAACGATAGTAAAGACGCAACTCATCGCGTCTCAACAATCCGTGTCTATTATCGAAAATCGCGATTTAAACCAATATCATTATTCAGGTTTTTCCGCGCCAACAATCTGGCACTCAAACGATTACCAAAACCAGACATCATCCATGTCCACATCCTTACGCGTCTAGGCATCATCGCCCTCTGGCACAAAATCATCAACGGAACACCTTATATTATTACTGAGCATTGGTCACGCTACCTGCCCGGCAACATTTTTAACGGATTTTTGAGAAAAAAACTGACAAAAACAGTCGTAAAACATGCTTCTTTGGTGACAACAGTGACCGAAAACCTTGCCAACGCCATGCGGAATCACGGACTGCGTAACAAAAATTATATGGTTTTGCCCAACGTTGTCGATGTGGATGTTTTTGACATAATTCCTCACAAAAACGCCATCCCAAGAATAATCCACGTCAGTTGTTTTGAAGATAAGTCAAAGAATATCAGTGGCTTACTAAACGCCTTAAAGCTTTTGAAAAATAAAAACATAGCTTTCGAGGCTGTTTTGATTGGCGAAGGCATGGATTTTGAAGCCATGAAACACAAAGCCAATGACTTGCGATTGGATGATTGCGTCAAGTTCACCGGCATGCTTCAAGGCCGAGAGCTTGTCAACGTCATGGCTAATGGTGATTTCCTTGTACTTTCAAGCAATTACGAAAATCTTCCGGTTGTTATTTTGGAGGCTTTTGCCTGTGGTCTCCCTGTCGTTAGCACCAACGTGGGTGGCATCGCTGAAATCGTTAACGATAGCAATGGTCTTCTCGTTCCGTCACAAGACCATTACAGACTCGCTGATGCGATGCAGAAAATGATGCAAACATATCACAATTATGATGCAAACATATTGAGAGACGCCATAACAAAAAAGTTTTCCAACGAATCTGTCGGAAAACTTTTAGATGGTATTTACAAAAAACTGAATTAAAGTCCCATTTTCTTCACTATCAGCTTCACAAACTCAGTATTTGAGAAATGACCTGGTTTGTAAGCTGTCACCTTACCGATTATTGGCATTCCGATTAATGTAAGGTCACCAATTAAATCAAGTAATTTGTGACGAGCAGGCTCGTTTTCGAAATACAAGGTGACGTTGTTGAGGATTCCGCCTTCGTGCACCGCCACTGATTCTTTGTGGAACAAATTAGCAACACGTTTCAAATCCTCTTCAGACACTTGTTTTTCAATGAAAACGATGGCATTAGACAAGTCACCGCCTTTAATAAGGTTGTGTGCCAGAAGCATCTCAAGCTCTTGGAAAAACACGAACGTTCTGCACATCGCGAACTCTGTCTCAAACTCGTTGATATCTGTAAGATGAGCTTCCTGAACATTCAAAACGCCTGATTTATAGTCAACTTTAACGTCGATGCTGAACTTTTCGGCTGGTTCAACCACAAGTTCGCAGCCGATTTTTGGATGTGTATAAACAATTCTCTTGGTGATTGTCAAGCACTTACGCTCAGCATCTTGTTCTTCAGAACCTGCTTCTTTCAATGCTTCGAACACTATTTTAGAACTTCCGTCAAGAATTGGAGGCTCTTCACAGTTCAAGTCGATAAGCACGTTATCGATGTTTGACGCTCTCAATGCCGCCATTATATGTTCCACGGTATAAACCTTCACGCCATTTTTCGCGATAGTGGTTCCACGCGAAGTATCGACAACATTTTCGACACGCGCTTCCACTATTGGCTGGCCAAACAGGTCAACTCTTCTAAATTTAATACCGTGATTAATATCTGCAGGATGGAATGTCAGTGTACCGCTTTGACCTGTATGAAGACCTGTTCCGCTAATACTGACGCTCTTTTTTATTGTATGTTGTTTTTCCACCATTATATCTACGTATAGAAATATGGTGCAAAATTACAAAATAATCTATTACTTCGACAATAATTCTTCAAGTTTTTTCTCCAGCTCGGCAATTCTGTTTTCCAACTTATCGATATTGCGTTGTCTAACAATGTCTTTCATATATTTTGAATAATCGTATGCCGGTGCTCCCATAATTTGTTTTCCGGGCTCTTTCACACCTTTTGTCAAACCCGACTGCGGTCCGATTACCGTTCTGTCGGCAACAGTGAGGTGTCCTGATATTCCCACCTGGCCTGCCACGACGCAGTTTTTACCGACATGAGCCGAACCGGCTATTCCCGACTGTGCAGCCATCGCTGTGTTTTCGCCAACCTCCACATTATGAGCGATTTGGATGAGGTTGTCGAGTTTCACTCCGTTATGAATCTTGGTCGATTCCATGGTCGAGCGGTCGATAGTGGTATTTGCTCCTATTTCGACATTGTCGCCCACCAACACATTACCTATTTGCGGGATTTTCTTGTATGTTCCGTCGGGTTGCGGCACAAAGCCGAATCCGTCTGCGCCAAGGACTGCACCTGCATGAATGATACATTCTTTGCCGATATGAGTCATGGCGTAAAGCTTAACTCCGGCATAAAGCACGGTATTGTCGCCAATCACCACGTCGTCGCCGACATAGCAATGCGGATAAACCTTCACATTATTACCCATTCTCACCCTCTCGCCTATGTAGGCGAACTCGCCGATATAGCAATTTTCGCCATATTCGGCATCCGATGATATGAACGCGAGCTCGGAAATACCTGTTTTATTATTCGTATATTCCTGATAAATTGCCAAAAGTTGTGCGAACGACTCATAGGCATTAGGCACCCTTATCATTGTCGTCGTCACCGCTTCCGTTGCTTCAAAATCGGCGTTCACAAGCACTATCGACGATTTTGTCTCATAAAGATAAGGGATATATTTAGGATTAGACAAAAAACTCAACATTCCTGGAGCGCCGTCCTCGATGCGTGCCACGTTCCACACCTTCGCCTCTGGGTCGCCTTCCACTTTTCCGCCCAAAAGTGCCGCAATCTGCGCAGCTGTAAACTCAACTTTCATATCTCAAATATTATTAAACTCTTTTTTAATTGCAATCACAACCTTGTCTATCAACGAGTTATCCATCGATGCAATGACCTGAGCCATCGTTGCGGCATCGGCGTCCTGATTCTCGCCAAATGCAGCGTTGATGCTTTTCAAAACCTCGTCTTTCGTGACGATAACATTAAACCAAACAGGCTCGCTGACGTAAAGCCGCTGTGCCAAATTGTGTTCCAACTCATCTTGCACATTCTGAATCAGTGCAAACTGAAAGTCTGTTCGCGACATTCCGGGCATGAAAACACGCTTAACCAGCACCTGAAATCTGATGCGTTCAAGGTATAAAACAAGCCGTTCATATGCCTGAATCTTCAACGGAATGACAACGTCATTTTTACTTTTATCAGTCTTATTCGATTGATTATCATTCTTATTGCCTGAAAAGAAAAAGACAAAACCGACAATCGTCATCACCACTATCAACCCGATTAATATCCACGTCGTTGGACTCATTTAAATCATTTTTAGAGTGCAAATATAGTGATTTATTTTTATTTAAAACATTTTTTTCAAACAAAAGTTTTCTTATCACAAAAATCATTACCTTTGCAGTCTCGATTCGTCATTAATAATTTAAAAAATATAGATATGGGTACATTATCACAAAGAGTCATCAACATGGCCGAATCAGCCACTTTGAAAATGACACAGAAGAGCCGCGAACTCAAGGCTCAGGGCATTGACATAATCTCATTGAGCATTGGTGAACCTGACTTCAACACACCAGTAAGTGCAAAACAGGCAGGTATCGACGCTATCAACAACAACGACACACACTATCCGCCTGTCCCTGGCACTCCTGCTTTGCGTAAAGCCATAGCTGAAAAACTCCGCCGCGACAACGGTTTGGATTACAAAGAAACTGACATCATCGTGTCGAACGGCGCAAAACAGGCAATCACGACAACATTCTTCGCCATCCTCGATAAAGGCGATGAAGTCATCATCCCTGCCCCATTCTGGGTATCATATCCTGAAATGGTGAAGCTCGCCGACGGTACTCCTGTGTTTATCTACACAACACCTGAGCAGCACTTCAAAATCACTGCTGCACAGCTCGAGAAAGCCATCACTCCGAAGACCAAGGCATTCATTTTCAGCACTCCTTGCAACCCAAGTGGTTCAGTCTATACAAAAGAAGAACTCGCTTCATTGGTCGAAGTGTTCAAGAAACACCCTGAAATCATCATCATTTCCGATGAGATTTACGAATTCATCCAATACGAGCACAAGCACGAGACAATGGGTCAGTTCACCGAGTTGAAAGACCGTCTCGTCATCGTCAACGGCGTGGCAAAAGGTTATGCCATGACAGGTTGGAGAATCGGCTACATTGCAGCTCCAATGGCTATTGTCAACGCATGCAACAAGATTCAGGGACAGTACACATCAGGTATCTGCACCATTTCACAGGCCGCTTCAGTGGCAGCAATGCAGCTTTCACCTGAGAATTCAGAGGAAGTTCAAAATATGTGCAAGGCCTTCAGAGCCCGCCGCGACATGTTCTACAAGCTCCTCATGGAGATCCCGGGTCTCAAGTTGAGCTTACCGGCTGGTGCATTCTACATGTTCCCTGACGTTTCAGCATATTATGGCAAGTCAGATGGCGCAACAGTTATCAAGAACAGCGACGATTTGTGCATGTACTTGCTTTACAACGCCCATGTGGCATGTGTGGCAGGCGGCGCATTCGGCAACGACAACTGCATCCGTCTTTCTTACGCCACATCGGAAGACAAGCTCCGCGAAGCGGCAAAACGCCTCAAAGAAGCTTTCGCTAAACTCAAATAAGGAAAACAATGCCAAGAGAAGACATCAAAGCACTTTTCGAGTCGTTCAACGACAAGCGAATACTAATCATAGGTGATGTTATGCTCGACCTTTACCTCAACGGTAAGGTCGAGCGCATCTCGCCTGAGGCTCCTGTGCCGATTGTGGCGGTGGGCAACCGTTTTGCGCGTCTAGGCGGTGCCGCCAACGTGGCGCAGAACATCAAGGCACTGGGGGCGGAACCGGTATTATGCTCTATAATAGGAGACGACTCAAAGTCGCACGATTTCTTCGACCTGCTCAAAGAACACAACATGCCAAGCAACGGCATAGTAAGGAGCAAGGAACGACGCACAACAACGAAATACCGCATCATCGGCAACAACGCACAAATGTTGCGTGTCGATGATGAGGACACTTTCAACCTCACCGAAAAAGAATTCGCTGCACTGCGCGAGAAAATCGACACTATTCTGTATCGCGAACGCATAGACGGCATCATTCTTCAAGATTATAATAAAGGTGTGCTAACAGAAGAACTTATTCGGCACGCCATCACCGTCGCCAACGAGAAGCATATTCCTGTAGGCGTTGACCCGAAGAAAAACAATTTCCTTGCCTACGAGCGCTGTACTCTGTTTAAGCCCAACCTGAAAGAACTTAAAGAAGGCATCAATATTGAGTTTCCAACCGACACCATTGATGGTATCTTATTAGGTGTCAATGCATTACAAGACAAACTCCAATGCCGCTACGTAATGAACACCTTATCGGAAAGAGGCGTACTCATCCAGGAAATGGCCGACGGCAAAAGAACTTACAAACACATCCCCGCTCATCTCCGCAAAATAGCCGACGTTTCAGGTGCCGGCGACACAGTTTTGGGCGTAGCGATGCTTTGCCTTGTATGTAATCAGGATGCATATCACATTGCAGCAATATCAAATTTGGCAGGCGGATTGGTATGCGAGGAAATCGGTGCGGTGCCTATCAATAAGGAAAGACTATTAAAAGAAACGGAAAAAATATAATAAGAAAGTGTTTTTTGCGTTATTAGGTCTATGAAGTTCAGTTTAACATCAATAGAAAAAGCAGTTTTTGTTATCGGTCTTATGCTCTGCATAATTCCGCAAAGTGTTATGGCTCAAAGCGAAAAGCCTAAAAACCTGTTGTTGTACGACACTCAGCCATACCATTTCGGATTCATTTTGGGATATAATCAGATGTCGTATGCGATGAATTTTTACGACAATTACCAGCTCACCGGACACAATGCCACAGAGTATCCGAGTACTGCCGATACATACTACACCTCGGGAGCCACGTATTATGTGCGCAGCATTACGCCAGTTTCGCAACCCGGATTCACCGTCGGCGTGGTCGGAAATCTCAGGCTAGGCAAGTATTTCGATTTGAGGCTCATACCCTCTCTGAGTTTCGGCACAAGGACCATCTCTTACCAGTTTTATAAAGAGGCAGCGGCAGGCATTGCTCTTGTCGGGAGCCCATATTACGAGAAAAAGAAAGACATTTTCTCTACTTTCGTCGAATTTCCTCTGCAGGTAAAATACAAATCCAAACGATACAACAACTTCGCCGCATACGTTATTGCAGGCGGAAACTTCAAGATTGACTTGGCCTCGCAGAAGAAATCACAGGTTGACATCACCAACGCACAGGGCGAGCAAATCACCGTCACCGACAATATCAGGGTTAATCGCACCGACCTCGCCGCAGAAGTTGGCGCCGGAGTGGATTTTTACACTGGATATTTCAAGTTCGGCATCGAGGCGAAAATGAGTTTTGGACTCTTCAACATACTCGATTCGCAGAATTTAATTTACGATTCGAGTATAAAAAACATCCACAACAGGACATTCCAAATCTCCCTAACATTCGAATAAGCCTGTTTCGTCTTTGTTAAAGATTGATTATCAATAATTTATCTTATTTTTTGATTTTTTAAAAAAATTTCATCGTCGTAACGAAAAAAGTTGTATCTTTGCAGCACTTTTTGTTGGTCTCTTCGTCTAGTCTGGTTAGGACGTCAGGTTTTCATCCTGGTAACTCGGGTTCAAATCCCGGAGAGACTACAAGGGGTCTCTTCGTCTAGTCTGGTTAGGACGTCAGGTTTTCATCCTGGTAACTCGGGTTCAAATCCCGGAGAGACTACAAACTAATGAAAACGAGGTCAGAAAATATGGGCACGAAAGACGCTCAGAATTCTGGCTTTTTCAGTTTTTAAGCGTGAAAACATGAAGAGAAATCTCTCCAATAGCAGAACAAGACATACATCAAGGGACCTTTGGGCATTGGTGGCGGTCTTGTTTTTTTTATTGTTGAGCAAAACTTCACTTCAAGCTCAAGACGCTGATTATCAATTAGGTGTACGTGGAGGCTTCGGCATGGCGACGCTCAGCGGCTTTCAAAACAACGGGCTCAAGCTTGGATTGGCGGCAGGTTTTTACGGAAAATATTTCTTTTCGGAAAAAACAAGCATAATCGCCGACATCGACTATTCGATGGGCGGACAACAATCGGAACGCTGGGTTTCGGGCAACCTCGACGAAAAAAAAGTTTACCGCAAATACAGCTTGCATTATCTCAACATGCCAATCCTATACCAGTATTATTTCACTGATATTCTTGGACTTGAGGCCGGTTTCAACTTCCGCTACTGCCTCGGTGGCAACCTAAAAACCAAAATCGGAAATGAAAGTTGGGAAAAGACCGCTCTTGACCACAACAATTTCGATTGCGGTCTGATTTTTGGCGTTTACACCGACAACCTCATCCCACACGAGGACTTTTTCGTCAGTTTGAGGGCATATTTCGGCTTTATCGATGTTGTGAAGGAAGTCGGTTCGAACAAAAATGTCAGCGTTCAAGTGAGCGTTGGCTATACACTTTTCTAAAATGAAACCCAAAATACAGATAATCATTGGTAACCAATACAATCCGTATCTTAATCTTGCGGTTGAGAGTTCGTTGCTGGACGAAGGAAATATCGACGTTGTGACCATGTTTTTGTGGAAAAACCAGCAGACAGTGGTATATGGCTACAACCAAAATCCGTTCACTGAATGCAATGTTGAGCTTCTTTTGTCAGAAGGCGGATATGCAGCGCGCAGGAGAACCGGTGGTGGGGCCGTTTATCATGATTTGGGAAATCTGAACTTCTCATTTGTAGCGAACAAAAAGCACTACGATGTGACGAAACAGATGAACGTAATCAAGACCGCTTTGGGATATTTCGGTTTGGAAACTGAGGTTTCGGGCAGAAACGACATCCTCTTTGAAGGCCGCAAATTCTCTGGAAATGCCTTTGGAATCTATAAAGACAGACGATTGCACCACGGCACTATTTTGATTAAGACCGATGGGGAACGGCTGGCAAAATATCTGAAAGTCAACCCGGCAAAACTCCAGAAACACGGAGTGAAATCGGTGGCGAGTCGCATCATCAACCTCTCGGAAGTCGCCGACATCACTTCCGATTCGATAATCCCTTATCTGTCAAAAGCTTTCGAAGAAGTTTACGAAGCAAAAGCGGAAGTCGTTGATTTCGACAATCTTCTCACTGATAAAGTATTGAAAACCAGAGACTTGTTTGCGTCAGACGAGTATCTTTTCGGCAAGTGGCGTAACTTCCACGCAAAGAAAAGCGCGCAGTTTTCATGGGGTTTAGTAGAGCTCGACATGGACGTCAACGAAGAAAAAGGCATCATCGAGAGCATTTCCATCGCATCCGACGGCCTTGAGCCTGAATTAATTGACGAAACAGAACGCATTTTAACAGGTGCTAGCATCAAAAAAGCGCTAGATTGCGGTCAAAATGAAGTCGCGAAAGACATTATCAACTTGATTTATTAGACATCAATTGCTTTTTTTCGTAATTTTGCAGCCAAATTTTAAGAGATGAAGTATTTTTTACTGCCACTGGGTTGTCAGATGAACCGAAGCGACACGGAGCGCGTGCGTACTGTGTTGCATGAAATGGGTTTTACGGAAACTGACAAGGAAGAGGAAGCCAATATTTTAGGCGTGATAGCATGCTCGGTGCGCCAAAAAGGCATCGACAAGGTGTATTCGCGCATCCTGAAATGGAACGAGATGAAGCAGAACCACAACTGCATCACCTTCGTGTCGGGCTGCATCCTCCCTGCCGATCGCGAGCGTTTCGCCAAGCTTTTCGACCTCGTGTTCACCATGAACGAACTGCCAGATTTGCCAGATATGATTCAACAATATGGCGCGTTCCACACACCTATTAATAGAAACGTCAATCCGTCAGCCAACATGGATCGTTTCTGGGTCATCGACCCCGACCATCTCTCTGATTTTGAAGCGTTTATCCCGATTCAAAACGGCTGCAACAAATTCTGCACCTACTGTGCAGTGCCTTACACCCGAGGCCGCGAAGTGTCAAGAAAATCTGAAGATATAATCAATGAGTTGAAAGAACTCGTTGACAAAGGATATAAGTCGATAACTTTACTTGGACAGAACGTCAATTCTTATGGTCTTGACAAGAAAGGCGAAGAGATCAATTTCGCGGAACTGCTAAGAAAAATTGGAACTTACGGCGATGCCAGCGGCAAAGAATTCTGGGTTTACTTCACTTCACCGCATCCACGCGACATGAGCGACGAAGTGATTGAAGTCATTTCGCAATATCGCTGCCTCGGCAAGCAGATTCACCTGCCGATACAGTCGGGCGACGACAACATGCTGCAGCGCATGAACCGCAAGCACACGCTCGAGGATTATCGTCATATCATCCACACTATCAGACGTTTACTGCCTGAAGCGACGATTTTCACAGATATCATCGTGGGCTTTACCGGTGAGACCGAAGAGGAGTTTGAGAACTCGCGCAAGGCGATGGAAGAATTCAAATACAACATGGCTTACATCGCGCAGTACAGCGTGCGACCGGGCGCAGTGGCATCATCGTGGGCCGACGACGTGCCTAAAGCCAAGAAACGCGAGCGCTACCATATCCTAACCGATGAGTTGATGAAGCACTCTCTCGTTTATAATCAAGGACTTATCGGCAAGACACAGAAAGTTTTGGTGACCGGCTACGACCGTAAAAATGGCTACTTGACTGGCCACACCGAAGGAAAAATCGTGATAAGATTCCAATCTCGCGACAAGAGCCTGATTGGTCAAATCGTGACAGTGAAGGTCACCAGCGCCACGGCTTTATCAATAGAAGGAGAACTTTTACAAAGTTAGCAGTTAGCAGTTACCAGTTGTCAGTTATAAAAAAACTGCTAACTGCTAACTGCAAACTGCTAACTGCAAACTGCCAACTAAATATGAGGATTGCATTTAAAACATTAGGTTGCCGCTTAAACCTCTACGAAACTGACGCTTTGGCGTCACAGTTCAAGGAGGCTGGTTACGACGTTGTTGAAAACGACGCGGATGCTGACATCTACGTCGTGAACACCTGCACCGTCACCAACCAGAGCGACCAGAAATGTCGGCAGGCAATCAACCAAATCAGGCGTTCCCACCCTAGCGCCATCATCGCGGCAATGGGATGCATGGTGAATCACAGAAAACAAGAGATGCTCGACAGTGGCGTCATCGACTACGCTATTGATAATGAACGCAAATACGCGCTTTTCAGTATCATCGACAGCTACGTAAAAGGCGAAGTCGTTGATCCTGAAGGCTTTGACAAGGACTTGTTCAGCTATCGTCCCGCTTACAGCACCTTCCACACCCGCAGTTTGATAAAAATTCACGACGGATGCAATAATTTCTGCTCATATTGCATCATCCCTAACGTTAGAGGCAGGGCCACAAGCCGTCCAGCAGATGAGATTTACGAAAATATCAGAAATGTTGTGGCTCACGGCTTCAAAGAAGTGGTTCTTACGGGCGTCAACATGGGGCGTTATCAGTACCAAGACGTTGATTTTGAACATCTTATCGAAAATATTTTAAAAATCGAAGGCGATTTCAGGGTTAGGATTTCATCCATCGAACCTGACAATTTCAGCGACAGGTTCTTAAGTCTGTTTGAGAACCCGAAACTCGCTCCGCACATGCACATCTGCCTTCAGAGCGGTGCCGAAAACACGCTCAAGGAAATGCACCGGCACTACACCGCGGCGCAGTTTAAAGAAATGTACGACCGCATCAAAACAGCGATTCCTGATTTCAACATCACAACTGACGTTATTGTAGGCCTTCCTGGAGAAACCGATCCCGATTTTTCCGAGAGCGCCGAACTGTGCAAGCAAATCGGCTTCAGCCACATCCACACCTTTAAATATTCGATAAGAACTGGCACTAAAGCCGCAACGATGCCGAATCAGATTCCTGAATCGATAAAAACCGAGCGCAGTGCTATCATCCGCCAGATTTCCGCCGAAAACAAGATAAAATATTTCAACCAGATGCTTGGCAAACCTCAGAAAATGCTCATCGAGCGAGTTTTAGCTGATGGCACGGCTCGCGGCTACGGTGAAAACTACATTCCGTTAAGGTTAAAAGGCAAAAATCTTGAGAAAAACACCTTTGTCGATGTTGTTTTGACTGACATTATTAATAAAGGTGACAATTCGGAGATGGTTGCGGTCATTAAAGGTTGAAATTTTTTTTAAAAATTTTGTTTTTCGTATTCAAAAATGTTGTAATTTTGCAGTCCGAAAAATCGATAAAGAAAAAAGAATAAAATTAAGATAATAAAATGGCAAATCACAAATCTTCACTGAAGAGAATCCGTCAGACAGAAAACAGACGTTTACACAACCGCTTCTATGCTAGAGCGATGCGTTCGAATCAAAGCTTTCAGAAATGTACAAGACTATCGACCGCGTGGCTAAACGTGGCATCATCCACCGCAACAAAGCCGCTAACTTGAAGTCAAAACTTGCACACTTCACAGCTAAATTAGCATAATTTTATTAGAAAATATCGACGAAGTTCTTCCTGTCCGCAGGGAGAACTTTTGTCGTATAAACCAGAAATTATGAAACAAAACAACCTCCAGTCTATCAAAAACTGGGCGACAGAAGACCGCCCACGCGAAAAGATGCTCGAAAAAGGCCGCGAAGCCCTCTCCGACGCAGAACTCTTGGCAATACTAATACGTTCAGGCAACAACGACGAGTCAGCAGTTGACCTCTCACGACATATTCTAAACGATGTCGATGACAATCTCATTATACTTTCACAACTGAGTATCAACGACTTAATGTCTTATAAGGGCATCGGTGAGGCAAAAGCCATAAGTATAACTGCAGCATTGGAACTAGGCCGACGCCGACGCTTTGCAGAAGTGGCGCAACAGCCGCTGATAAGCAACAGCAAAGACGCTTTCGAGTATTTTTACATGCATCTGGCCGATATCAGGCATGAACAGTTCTGGGTGATGCTGCTCAATCCCTCCAACAGAGTCATAAAAATCGCCAAAATCAGCGACGGTGGCGTAAATGGGACATCCGCCGACCCGAAACGAATCTTCAAAACAGCTCTGGAACACAACGCATCGGCGATGATGCTGTGCCACAACCACCCATCGGGAAGCGTCGAGCCAAGCAATGCCGACAAAGTGCTCACGCGCAACATCGTCAACGGAGGCAAACTGCTCGAAATAAAAATTTTAGATCATATTATCGTTGGTATCGATAAATATTTTAGTTTTGCAGATTCAGGATTGTTATGAAAATATTGACGGTAATAGGGGCCAGACCCCAGATAATCAAGGCGGCGGCGTTGAGCCGAGCTATCAAGGAACACTTCAAAAAAGAAGTGCAGGAAATTATTGTGCACACCGGACAACACTACGACGACAACATGTCGCAGGTGTTTTTCGACGAGCTGGGCATCCCGCAACCAGATTATAATTTATGTGTCGGCTCAGCATCACACGGCGTGCAGACAGCCAAGATGATCGAAGGAATCGAAGAGGTTTTGTTAAAGGAAAAGCCAGACTGTATTGTGCTTTACGGCGACACCAACTCAACATTGGCAGGAGCCATCGCAGCATCGAAGATTCACGTTCCGATAGTTCATATTGAAGCCGGACTGCGCTCATTCAACAAATCGATGCCCGAGGAAATCAATAGGATTTGCTGTGACCACTGCTCCACCCTGCTCTTCTCACCTACCGCCACAGGATTCAAAAACCTTGTAAACGAAGGAATTACATTGGGGATCTATCATTGCGGCGACGTGATGTACGACAACAGCAAATATTTTGCAAACATCGCCGACAAGAAGTCACAAATTATTGATAAAGAAAACCTTAGAGGCGTCGACTACGTGCTTTGCACCATCCATCGCGACAACAACACCGACCAGCCAGAGAGGTTGAACGCCATATTCAAGGCATTGCTGGCAATCTCGAAAAGCAAAATGGTGGTATTGCCGTTACATCCAAGAACATCCAAGTTGTTGAATGTCAATCTTGAAAAAGAATTGTTCGATAAAATTACAAATAATAAAAACATCAAGATTATGCCACCAGCCTCGTTTTTGGACATGATTGTCATGGAGCGTCACGCACAGATGGTCATCACCGATTCGGGTGGCGTGCAGAAAGAAGCCTTTTTCTTCCATAAACCATGTCTGATTTTACGAAGCGAAACTGAATGGACGGAAATTGTGGAATGTGGAGCTGCCATAATCACCGATTCCGACGAGGAAAAAATCATAAAATCATACAACTATTTCATCGATAATCCGCCTCACAATTTCCCTGATATTTTCGGTGACGGCAATGCGGCAGTGTTTATCTGCAAAGAAATGTTGGAAAATTTTTAAAAAAGTGTCGGATGTATCGAAAAATTTAGTATTTTTGCACTCTAAAAAATAAACAAACAATTGTTTAATGTAATTATTTAATAATCAACAGTTTAAATTATGAATCAGTACGAAACCGTTTTCATTTTAACTCCCGTTTTGTCTGAAGAACAGATGAAGGAAGCGGTAGCAAAATTCGAGAACCTGCTCGTAAGCTCGCCTATCCTATTCAAAAGAAATCTTCAGGTTTCTATCAGTTGATAGAATTCAAAGCTGAAGGAAATGTTATTGACACATTGGAGACAGAGTTGAAGCGTGACGAGCGCGTCATCCGTTTCCTTACAGTGAAACTTGACAAGCACGCTGTGGCTTACAACGAGAAAAAACGTCGTAAAGCTGCTGAAACAACAGAGCAAGCCAACTAATTGTTTAACATTAAATTTTGAATGATATGGCACAACCTAACACAGATATCAAATATTTGACTCCAATCGCAGTCGATACAAAGAAGAAAAAATATTGCCGTTTCAAGAAGAACCGCATCAAATACATCGATTACAAAGACGCTGACTTCTTGTTGAGATTCGTGAACGAGCAGGGTAAGCTTTTACCACGCCGCATCACAGGCACATCAACAAAATACCAGAGAAAGGTCGCTCAGGCTGTCAAGAGAGCCCGCCACCTTGCTTTGATGCCGTACTTAGCTGATTGTTTGAAATAATAAGAGGAGGACAGACACATGGAAATTATTCTTACACAAGACGTTAAAAATTTGGGAAGGGCATGGCCATCCTCGCAACAGAGTCAGCACGCAAAGTTTTGGCAGAAAACATGCGCCAGCAGGCTTACAAACAGGAGAAGATCAAGAAAGAAGCTCAGGAAATCGCAGCAGTTCTCGAAGGTCTTTCACTCCGCATCCCAGCAAAGGCAGCTCAGACAGGCAAGATCTACGGTTCAGTCAACAACGTCCAGATTGCCAACGCTATCAAAGAAGCCAAAGGCATCGAGATTGACCGCAAGCACATCCTTGTTGATGACGACACCATTAAGGAAGTCGGTAACTACAAAGCAAAAGTACGCCTCCACAAAGACGTTACAGTTGAAATCAGCTTTGAAGTTTTCGCTGAATAAGACAAAATCAACAAATGATAATGAGCCGAGGAAATTAATTTTTCTTCGGCTTTTTTATAAAAACCATGTCGTATGACTAAAAATGATGTCAAAGAACTCCAATCATTAAAGCAGTCGAAAGGCCGCAAGGAACGTGGCATTTTCGCTGTTGAAGGCAACAAACTCGTTGAAGAATTGATTGATTCCAGATTCAGAGTCAACAACATTTTTGCAACGGAGCAATGGGTTGAAAAAAATCCTGTCCTGGCAAAGAAAGTCGCTGATTATGAGATTATTACGCCCAAGCAGATGGAGCAAATAAGCAATTTCGTGACTCCTCCAGGTATTTTTGCCACCGCCATGATGCCGAAATATAAAATCGAGCCGAAAGACTCTGAAAATCAACTCATTTTACTCCTTGACGGCATCAACGATCCAGGTAATCTCGGCACCATCATCCGCACCGCCGACTGGTTTGGAATCAAGAAAATTGTCATTTCGGAAGACACTTGCGACCCTTGGCAGCCCAAGGCCATCCAATCGACGATGGGCTCAATTTTCAGGATTCAAATCGTTGAAACTGATGTCGTTGGGTTCTTAAAGGGAGTAAAAACACCTGTCTTTGGCGCTTTGATGCAAGGTAAAAATGTGTATCACACACACATCAGCTATAATAAAGGAGTTGTGATTATCGGAAGCGAGTCGCACGGCATAAGAGAGAACGTTTTGCCGTTTGTGAGTTGTCCTATCAACATTCCAAGAGCTGAAGGCAGTCAGACTGAGTCGCTGAACGCGTCGGTGGCGACAGGAATTATCCTATCAGAGATATTCAGGGTGAATGCTTAATAAAATCAAGGCTGCAATTCCAGCAATAAAAAGTGCCAAGGTGATAAAGAAAACCCAATAAAACACTATCGCCAGGAAACTGCGCCACACCATCTTAGCCACATTGAAATCGAACATTTTCTTGAAGCAGGCGGTGAAAACTATAATATTCAGTACTATTGTCCATTTCTGCATCTTATCGGCTATATCCGGCGAGAAATAGAAGGCAATACTCATCAGACATCGGTAAAGCACCAGCATTATCAGCGAATAAACAATAGGAATACAATACTCGCCCCAGTTGTATTTCTTGCGATTTTTTCTTCCGAAACTGACTCTCGCAGCCAAAATATAAACCGGAATTGTCAGAATAAACGCGGCTGTATAGTGATTCGAATAAAGTTTTAAAGTATTGACAATGAATGATTTTGTCTTTTCAGCTATCATTTGCTCATGCGTCTTGTCGCCAGTATCAACAATCACTTCTGTATCATCATCGTCCAGCAGGTGATCATAATCAATGTCTTTGCTTCCTGTAAATGTGAAAATAATCACATAAAGACTCAAGGTAAGAAACAGCATTGGGAATGGCGAGAAATAGCTTTTGCGCTTGCCGTTGATGATATCTACCATCATCTGGCCCGGATGGGTGAAAAGGGTTTTTAGCGTAATCCAAACGCCGCCATCGTTGCTGAGAATTGCCTGAAGTAGATTTGTAAAAATAAATCTTATCGTAAATCGTTTAGTGTCAGCACGTTGTCCACAATGAGGGCAAAAATTCCCTTGAAACTCAGTTCCACAGTTTAGACATTTTGTAGTTTCCACTTCTTCCATTTCCAAAAATTTGGACAAAAATACAAAAAAAAGAGCTGTGTAGCAATTTCATATCAATAAAAAAAGTAGAGACGCAAATTTTTGCGTCCCTACTATGGGTTTGGCGACGACCTACTTTCCCACAAGCTAATGCAGTATCATCGGCGCGACGGGGCTTAACTTCTC
>CAJOEP010000023.1 GCA_905233445.1 uncultured Bacteroidales bacterium
TATTAACTTCTTTGTATATTCGTTTTTAGGGTTGTTAAAAATCTCGTCGGCATCGCCTAATTCCACTGGCTTTCCGTTGTACATCACGAGGATGCGGTCAGACATGAAGCGGACGACGCTGAGGTCGTGAGAGATAAAGATATACGTGAATCCGAAGTCTTTCTTGAGGCGGTTGAGAAGGTTCAGCACCTGCGCCTGCACCGACACGTCGAGAGCCGACACTGACTCGTCACAGATGATAAGCTTCGGATGCACTGCAAGGGCTCGCGCGATGCAGATTCGTTGCCTCTGACCGCCCGAGAACTCATGCGGATAACGTTGATAATGTTCAGGTTGCAATCCGACCTCGGTGAGCAACTCGCACACTTTGTCGCGGCGTTTCTTGGCGTCTGGTTCAAGTCCGTGCACCAACATCGGCTCCGCTATCGCGTCGCCGATGCGCATCTTCGGGTTCAGCGACGAATAAGGGTCCTGAAACACTATCTGCGCATGTTTGCGGTATTCACGTAAGTCGTTGCCGCTCAGCGACATCACATCTCTGCCTTCGAAGATAATCTTGCCATCGGAAGGCTCTACGAGACGTAAAATCGAGCGCCCGAGGGTCGTCTTTCCGCATCCCGACTCGCCAACGAGACCGAGTGTCTCGCCAGGATAAACATCCAAGCTCACGTCATCAACAGCTTTCACGTGGTCGTAGACACGGTTGAAAAGACCTTTTTTAAGCGGAAACCACGTCTTCAAATGCTCCACCTTCAACAATGGCTCGCGGCTGTATATTTCTTTCAGATGATTTTCTCTTTCTTGTTGAGTGACAATAAGTTGCTGTTTGAAATCAGCGTCATCACTCCAGGTGCCGTCAAGGAATTCCTTCACTATTGGGAGACGTTTCAGGCGGAAATCCATCGGCGGGCGGCATGCGAGGAGGCCTTTTGTGTATGGGTCTTTCGGATTGTTGAGGATTTCCTGGGCTTCGCCGTATTCAACGACGTTGCCGTTGTGCATCACCGCGATGTAATCGGACACCTCGGAGACGACGCCGAGGTCGTGCGAGATGAAAATTATCGAGAGGTTATCGCTCTTTTGCAGCTCCTGCAGCAGCTTCAGGATCTCTTTCTGCACTGTGACATCGAGGGCTGTTGTCGGCTCGTCGGCAATCAGGACCTCTGGGTTGCATGCCAGCGCCATGGCAATCATCACACGCTGTTTCTGACCGCCCGAGAGCTCATGAGGGTAGCTCTTATAGATGGCCTCCGGGCGTGGCAGCATCACTTTTTTAAATAAACTGATGACGCGTGACTTCGCCTCTTCTTCTGTCACATCTTCGTGGGCAAGGATGGCTTCGGTAACCTGAAAACCGCACTGGAACACGGGGTTGAGCGAGGTCATCGGCTCCTGAAATATCATGGCGATACGCTTGCCGCGGATGTCGTGCATCTCGTCTTCCGAAAGATGCAGTATATCTTTTCCGTCGAGGGTGATTTCGTCGGCTGTTATCTTTGACTGTTTCTCGTTGAGAAGCCGCATCACCGCAAGGTTACTCACCGACTTTCCGGAACCCGACTCGCCAACGATTCCAAGGGTTTTGCCCTTCGGCACCTCAAAACTGACACCATGCACCGCCTCGTTCCATTCGCCGTCGCGAAGGAAAGAAATTTTTAAATTTATGACGTTTAGCAATGACATTGTTTTCTTTTTTGGGGTCGCCTGCGGCGAGAAATCTTTCAAAATCTTTTTAAAAATCTTCTTCCAATTTAAATTCAACTCACAGTCATTTCATTCTTTTTTTGGGGTCGCCTGCGGCGAGAAATCCTAACAAAATATTTTTAAAAATCTTTCAAAATTTTCTACGAAGATTATTTTGTTAGATTTTATAATAGATTTTGTAAGATTTCTGCCCTTTAGGGCACCGAATTAAAAGCCTTCGAGCGGTATAAGAACCGTTGGAATCAGCAATATTCCTCCAATTATAATCATCATCAGAATGAATTTCCACACCCATTTGAACCATTTCTGGTACGGGATTTTCGCCACGCCCAGCGCTCCAATCAAAACGCCGGATGTTGGCGTTATCATGTTGGTGAAGCCGTCGCCGAACTGGAACGCCATCACGGTGGCTTGACGGCACACCCCGATGAGGTCGCTGAACGGCGCCATTATAGGCATCGTTATCGCCGCCTTCGCCGAGCCCGACGGTATGATGATGTTTATAAGCGTTTGAATACCATACATTATCTCCACCGACGCCACCTTGCCGAAGTCGGACATCGATTTCGACAAGCCGTACAAAATTGTGTCGATGATGCCGCCGTCTTGCAAGATTATCACGATGCCGCCAGCCAAACCGACGACCACCGCAGCCGACAAGATATCGCTCATTCCCTCAATGAACAGTCGTGCTATGTCGCTGGCGTTCTTGCCGATAGCCAAGCCGCTGCAGATGCCCATGGCGAGGAACAGCGACGCAATCTCCATCACATACCAACCGTAACCCATCACGCCGATTATCAAATAAACAATGGTGTAAAGCAGAAGCAGCAAGATGAAGTTATGCACTGTTTTCCTTAACGAAAACGCACCTAAAACGGCGAAAAGCACAGTCAAGACAGGGATTATCGGCATCACGAAGGCGCTCGAGCCGATGACTAAGGTCGTTTTCGGGTTCAGATACGAGAAAATCACCATCGCGACAAGCAGGAAAACGTACACGAACCATGCCGATTTCGGAACATAATGCTCGAACTCCTGACCTTGCGCCTCGGTGTGCTGGCGCCAATAAGCGTCATCGTCGTACATGATTGACGACTTCGGATTTTTCTTCACTTTGTGGGCATAATGAAGCACGAAAGCGATGCCGAAAATGTTGATAATCACCCAGCAGAAGATGCGGTAGCCGATGCCCGAAAACAGCGGCACGCCTGCGATGCCTTGCGCGATACCGATTGTAAACGGGTTCAGAATAGCTCCCGCGAAGCCGATATGCGCCGCCACATACACCATGCAGAGGCCAACGATGCTATCGTAACCCATTGATATTGCGAGCGGTATGACGATAATCACAAAGGCGATACACTCCTCGCTCATGCCGAAGATCGCTCCGAAGAGGCTGAACAGCAGCATTATCAGAACAATGATGATGTTATCTATGCCTAAAAACCGTATAAACTTATGATTTTCAAGTTGTTGCGTGAATTTCAGAAAGGAAAAAATTCCCATATCGATGGCTCGGCTTTTGTTCATAATCCAGAACGCGCCGCCAATCATCAGGATGAAGACGATGATTTTCGACTGCTGCACGAAGCCGTTGAAAAGCGCCGAAAACACTTGCCATGTCTGAGCTTCAGGATGGAAAACCTCCTGATATTCAGCAGGTAACTCGTTTTCATAATAAAACTGTCCGTCGACGTACATTCCCGGCTTGATGAACCAAGTCATGATGGCGGCGACCACTATTATGAAGAAAACTATGACGTAGGTATGCGGTACTTTTCGTTGAGCCATAAAATATTTTTTGCAAAGATAGCAAAAAGACCTTAGACTTTAGACATTAGACGTTAGTTTTTTTCTTCCCGTCTAAATCCTATCAATCTCCTATTAGCCAATGCATTGTTATCATTTTGTAATTCCGACAAAGCAATACTGATGGCATCAAGTTGAGCCTGATGGTCTTCATTTATATCATTTTGGTCTTCCAGAATTTCTTCGATATAAATTTTAATATCATTTATTTCTTTATGCAATACTTCATAATTATCAGAAACATATTTTGCCAAGTTTCGTAATTCGACAAAAGCTCGCATAATCTTAATGTTGATATCTATTGCCTTGTCGGAATTGAGAACAGAGCTAAGCATCGCCACTCCAAATTCAGTAAAAGCGAAAGATTTATAGCGACTTCCGCCCCATTTTGAGGTCGCAAATTGCGACCTCAAGATTGTAACATCTTCATTATCAGATATTTTTAATAGTTTTTGTTTTTCAATTACAGTTTTTCTTTCCTGCGGAGTCACTTCAAACATAAAATCATCAGGGAAGCGGCGGATGTTTCTTTTCACAGCTTCTTTTAGACGTTTTGTTTCTATTTCATAAAGCGAAGCCAGATCATCATCAAACATCACTTTTTTGCCATTTACTTCGTAAATCTTCTGTTGTATCTTTTCTATTTCATTCATAATTATTTTTTCAGGCAAAATTACAATAGGTGATTTGAATTAGTCGTATGAAAAATGACTAATTTTTGAATGGTTTTGTAAATTATTGATTGTCAATTTGTTACAATAGCAACAATGACAGTTTTAAGGCTTTTTAATTGTTAATAAATTTTAACAAATCGATGCAGATATTTTCAGATTATCTTACAACATCGCTTACGAGGCGCACCGAATAGCCATACCAGCGGTCATTGGTCGAAAATCCTCCAAAATAGATATCAAAATGCATGTAATAGGCAATATAGTTATAGTATTCGTAAGGTGTTGATGTCCAATATCCACCAAAAAGGCTATCGGTATAGTATTCCGATCGCATACGATAACCTGCGGCTGGGATGAAAACCGCTCCTTTCGACTCAAACCCATCCATCCACTCGGTGGCACCAATCACGTTATACGTATAACTCACTGATTCTGAATTAACTCCACACAAACCACCGTTCAAATCCCAATCATCGGGAAGCAAAATAATACCGCATACATTATCCACTTTGGCTTTCGCAAAACGCACGCCCGATGGCGTATTCCGCTGATAAAACAGATACCACCACTCGCTCGATGTCATTGTGCGCCATAGGTTATTGGTATTTCCGCCATTGATTATCGGATTATCGCCCCATTCGTTGTATTCACTGTAATCATCCGAATTTGAGTATTTGGTCGGATCCTGGCCAGTTCCCCATCCGAACAAGTCGATCCAACCGTCGTATGATGGAGAGATATTACTATTCGATTCTCCGACAAAATCTCTCTGACTTTCGGCAAAACGCCAAGTATCGGTCGAAGCCTGATATTGCAGATTACCTTTTGAGAAATAAACTTTTTGCGTCGCACTCACAGAAAACGCACTAACAATAGCGCCTTCAGGACCAGGCACATCGGTTGTGAAAACCACATCCTCACCATATGCGATGCCATAGTTGTTTGTCGCGTATGCCCTTGCATAATACGTCACGCCAGCAGTCAAGCCAGATATTTCAACTGAAAATTCCCACATGCCGGCATCTGTCGATTGATGAGCTCCGTCAATCGTAGGATTTGGAGAAGTACCCCAACATGCTCCATGGTCAATAATGCTGTCGCCACCCAAATCTTCAATATTTCCATAACATTTGGCGGTGGTTTCAGTGATATTTGTAACGTAAGATGTCCGCACAGTCGCAACACCAGGATTATCAAGAGTTGTGAACATCAACTGGTTACCATAAACCACACCAAAACGTGGGCTTTCAATATAAGCTCTTACATTATAATTAGTCGAAGCTTCTAATCCAGTAATCTCCAACGTGAAATCATTAGTATTTTCATTAGTAGACACATGGCTGTCTTCAATTGTAGGATAATAGTTTTCCTTGCTCCAACAAAAACCTCTTTTTTTAATGGTATTGTCCGCAAATTCGACAAATCCGTTAATCACAGCCGAAGTAGCAGTCACATCGGTGACAGAATACGTGTAAACATCTATTCCAAAACACCAATTATCCTGATATTCAATCTGTGCGCCTATTATCTCATTGTTTGCATCATAAATATAGTCAACAACATAAACTCGCGCATACTTTGTATATACATATCCATAATTGTCATATTCAACTTTTTTCAAAACGTAGCCATGTCCTGGGAAAACCGCCACCTGCTCGCTCCAGCCATCCTGTGGAATCCGGTAAGCATAGCCCAAAGAAGCCACTTCTCCAACATCATTAAAGGTAAGATATACACCGTTACCATAAATAGTATAAAAATTATTTGCAGTGCTAATCTTTATATAACGACCGAGAATGAGCACATAGCTTCCATCGTCATTCAACAGATTTACGGTGACCACATTTTCCGGTTCCTCATAATTTGTTGGGGTTTCCGGCTCATTTGGCTCTGGAGTTTTGTCTTTTTTGCAAGAATAACTGACAAAACTTAAAGTGATTAGCATTAGGACTATAGCTAAAATACGTTTTTTCATGGCTAATTATTTTAACATTTATGCAAAAATATATAAAATTTGAATATGAATCTTGTCTGGACAATTTTTTTTTACTTTTTTTGAATATTGAATGAAAAATTGTAATTTTGCGGAAAGAAATTTAGTAAAAACATCATATTATGGTAAACTACAAAGATTTAGGGCTGGTGAACACCCGTGAAATGTTCGCAAAAGCGGTCGATGGCGGCTATGCCATCCCGGCATTCAACTTCAACAATATGGAACAGTTGCAGGCTATCATCATGGCGGCTGTGGAGACGAAATCGCCAGTGATTCTGCAGATTTCAAAAGGCGCACGCCAGTATGCAAACCAGACTCTGCTCCGTTACATGGCAGAAGGCGCTGTGGCTTACGCCAAGGAACTCGGCTGCGAGCATCCTGAGATAGTGCTTCACCTCGACCACGGTGACTCGTTCGAGCTCTGCAAAAACTGCATCGAGATGGGCTTCTCATCAGTGATGATTGACGGCTCTGCATTGCCATACGACGAAAACGTGGCATTGACACGCAAAGTCGTGGATTTCGCTCACAAATACGACGTGACAGTCGAAGGCGAACTCGGTGTTTTGGCAGGCGTTGAAGACGAGGTGGCAGCTGAAGAGAGCCACTACACAAAACCTGAAGAAGTTATCGACTTCGTGACCAAGACCGGCGTCGATTCACTCGCAATCTCCATCGGAACATCACACGGAGCATATAAATTCACTCCTGAGCAGTGCACCGTCGATCCTAAGACAGGTCGCTTGGTTCCTCCACCGTTGGCATTCGACGTGCTCGAGGCCATCGAGAAGAAGCTCCCGGGCTTCCCAATCGTGCTTCACGGCTCATCATCGGTGCCACAAGACGATGTCGACACCATCAACAAATACGGCGGCGCATTGAAGGCAGCCGTCGGTATCCCAGAGGAGCAGCTCCGCAAGGCAGCGAAATCGGCAGTTTGCAAAATCAACATCGACTCAGACAGCCGTCTCGCCATGACAGCGGCAGTGCGCAAGGCTTTTGCCGAGAAACCGGCAGAGTTCGACCCTCTATATGCATAAGATTATCAATGTGTTAGGCAGCAATAACAAATTAGCGGAATAGCCATTAGCTATTAGCCATTAGCCATTAGTCTTTAGTTTTTAGTCGTTAGTTGTTAGGGGGCAAAAAAATCTAACAACTAATGTCTAATGACTAAAGACTTTTTATTATTTTTGCGGCCGAAAATTTAATCCTTAGTTTAATTTAAATATGAAAAAATCTTTATTAAAAAGAACTTTCATTTCAGTCGTTCTTATCTGTTTTGCTTTGACTGGAATGGCACAAACGACTTTTACCGCTGGTGATTTGAATTATAGCGTTAACGCTGATGGCGTTTCTGTGACGGTTACAGGCCATGCGCTCGATTATGAGCATGCAAATGGGCCATTGAACATTCCGGAAGCGGTTAGTTATGAAGGCGTTGACTATACGGTGACAAGCATCGGCAACACCGCTTTTATGTATTATTTTTATCTGACAAGTCTGTCACTTCCGAATTCATTGATTACCATTGAGGATGGCGCTTTTGCGTATTGCTCAGGTTTTACTGGTGATTTGATCATTCCTAATTCTGTGGTTACCATCGGACCAAGCGCATTTTTCCAGTGCTCGGGCTTTGACGGCACGCTGACAATCGGTGAGTCTGTCAATTATATCGGCGACTACGCGTTCAGACAATGCTCTCATTTTACCAAAGCCGTTTCTTTGGCAACCACGCCTCCTGAACTTGGCAACGAACCGGGATGGAATTGTGTCGTGTTTGAACAGTTTGGCACTCAAACACTTACCGTTCCTTACGGATGCGCCGCGGCTTACCAAAGTTCAAACTGGTACGATCCGATAGGATTGAACGGTTTTTATGAGTTTATTGAGGCCGAGCCACAAGCGGTTTCAGCGGTTGAAAACGTGATTTCAGCGGTTTATCCGAATCCGACTAAAGGTATGGTGAAAATTGAAGCTGAAGGCATTAAAAACGTCAACGTTTTCAATGGTTTAGAACAAATTATCTTTGAAAATGCTGTCAGTGGCGATGTTTTTGAATATGACTTCAGCGGAAATGAGGCTGGAGTTTATTATATTAAGGTGGAGACTGAGAAGGGAGTGGAGACGAAGAGAGTGACGGTTATATAAAGTTAGTCAGTTGTTCAGTTAGTCAGTTAATCAGTTGAGGTTTCTCGCGTCGCTCGGAATGACAATCGGCGTAGTGTGGAACCTCAATACATTAATTTTGACGGCATAAACCTGTCAATCATCACATAATTAATTTCAATATGGAAAACCACAGTCCATTTGTGATTCATTATTGACAATGTTTTTGCAAAAGGATGTATCTTTTTCGCTGTAACAAACTTGCTGTATTGATAAATATCAGCAGTATAAGATAAAGAAGCCAACTGACCTAATATTCGATTGACATAGTTATGACCACTTTCAACACGATATAATGTTGAAATATATGTTGCCATTGCATAAAGATCTGATGATGCATTCTCGCTAATTATCACTCTGTAATTTCGCATAGCAATCATCAAGTTTCTTGTGGAACAATTCGCCAAATTCTTCTAATGTCATATAGCCTTCAGGCACATCACGATCATTAACCATTGGCATTATTTTCGATTGCTGCGCAATACCATAAACAGCTTCCGGTTCGGAAACTTCTTTTACTTTTTCTTTTTTTTGTTTGTAAGGCTTCATATTAACAACATTTAGAACAACATTATGATTTGCAAAGTTACAAATAATCTCGCTTCGTGCAGCCATATTCTAAAAATTTTTGTTTTTTCTAAAATACTCACTACCTTTGCATCGTTAAAAACAAAAAACAACATGAAAAAGATTATTAACTCCATCAAAATCAAGGTATTGTTGGCACTTCCTGTGTTGGTGATGTTTTTGTTTGCAAGTTGCGAATTGAAAGCGCAGGATACAATATGGTATGAAAATGGTGAATATGAAGTAAACTTAATGCATTTATCAAACAAAACTTACAATATCCGAAATCAGCGAAAGAACAAGGTATCGAAGGAACTGTGTTTGTTAGATTTGTTGTTGAGACAGATGGTTCTGTAACAGTTTTCAGAATTAACCAAGATGTAAACGAAGAACTTGCCGCCGAAGCCATACGCTTAGTAAATATGTTGCCCAAATGGAAGCCCGGTTACCTTGGTCCTAAACCTGTACGCGTCGGCTACACTTTGCCAATTGTTTTCAAAAAAGAATAAATAATGAAAGACGAAAATTAAATAACGATGTAATAATTCAATAATTACATCGTTATTTTTTTATGAAAAACTTTTTCCTATTGATGTTTTTGGCTCTTTGTGCTTTTGAGATTAAGGCACAAGATGATTTTTTTCTGGTAAAGGGAAGAATTTTTTCGGAAGATAGCCTGACGGCTATTCCTAACGTAAACATTGTCAGCGAGTTATCACGCTATGGAACAATAACAAATCAGGAGGGATGGTTTTTTATCAAATCAAAATTAGTGGATACTTTGTGGGTGAGCTGTGTTGGATTTGAGAGGCAGCGAGTGCCGATTTCCAAGGATAGTATTTTAGATAAAGAATTGATAATCATGATGATAAGGAGCAATGTTATGCTTGATTCGGTGGAGATTTATCCCTGGCCGGATTACGAGACATTTAAAAGGGAGGTTATCAATATGCCGTGGCGAAGGCCGTATATGATTCCGGGAGTTTCGAAAAAAAGCGACGAAGTGTTTATTCACAAGAAGCCTATTCGGGAACCGAAAGCGAGCTCAATCAATCCTATCACATTGATTTACAACAGGTTTAATAAGCGCGAACGATTCAAACGCAAACTTGAGCGTAACAGACGGCGTTTTAACCGCGAGATGGAGCGAATTGGTGCTGATTCATTAATGATACCATAACACCATACAGGTCTTCACCTTCACCCAGTGCTTTCAGGCACTTCTGTGAATGCACGAAGACGTTGTGATATGAGCTGCCTGTGACCGCGGCAATGTGCTTGTTGTCCAAGCCCAGCAAAGTAAGACATAAAACCAGCTCAAAGGACGTATCGGCTTTCTGTGCCACTGGTTGGTTTTCCAGTAGGATATATTTGGGCAAGGCTGTCGTAATATCTTACAGCTTCAAAAACAGCGGAATCGTTGGTCTGGATAAGGTCGTTTTTATAAAGAGCTTCGGCAATCAGAATCTGATACTCATAATAATCAGGTTTTGAAAGTTTGGCCTCATCAACAGTATCGGAAACATCTATTAATATGTCGAGAGCTGCGTCGGGGCAACATGTCAACGGATTTCAAAACAAAATGCAATAAAAATGTTGAAATAAAAAAATACGGTATAAAAATGAAGTGAACCCCGAAAGTTGGTAAAAAAACTTTCGGGGTTCACCGCACAACCGCTTAGTTGGCATCCCACACCAAACGGACACACATGCCAAATTTACGGAATGATTGTCCATTCTCTCCCGGACCATTTGCAGCAGTTGGATTACCTACTCCGACTGTCTCTGTGATAGTGCTGGTATTACCAGCTCCGTCTGGCCAGTAATTCCCACCATGAATTCCAAACCAGAAATAATGCGAGCCTAATCCAGTGCCGGTATCACTATCAGTCGAAGCCGACCAATAGTAGCCTTGGCCTTGAGGATCATCAGAATAAGTTCCCGAACCCCACATGTAGTAATTATACTTATAGTAATATTCCTCCCAGCGGAGTCCCACGCCAGGCAGAAACACGGCTCCGGCGGCCAGCAACTTGTACATATTAGAATTCGATTCGTCCCAAGCTCCAGAACTAAAATTATCTATCAAATAATACTGATTGGTCTTGTTACAATTAGAAGTTTTGAACAGATTAGTATTGAGATCAGTTGGAAACACAAAGTTGTCAGGGAACAACAAGAGTCCATAACTAAAATCGCCGGCTACAGGAGAGTTATTCTTAAACTTTACCATCATGAAACGGTTGCCACTCCTCCGAAGGGTTAGATAGTCCCACTCGCTTGCAGTCAGGGTGCGCCAATGTGTATCCTCTGGCTCTGGCATGTTCACCTCCCATGTGTCTCCAATCTTAAATACGCATCCCCAGTCTGTACCTCTTTCCACACTCAAATCATCGTCACCTGTTACACAGTCACTCCCTGCCTGAGGGGTAACATAGCGATAACCCCAAGTGAACCGATCCATGTCGGTTGCATTGCCGTAATGTACAGATGTATTCTGGTATTCCGATTGCTGCACATAACCGCCATCTCTGAGAGTGGTGGAACATTCATCAACTTGGTTATCGTGGAAACCCCATTTATTTTCAGCAGGTTTATACATCAAGTTTGCCCTTGAGAAATACACCTTCTGCGTTGCACTCACCGAGAACACAGACAATTTATTGTCACTACTATTATGAACGGCAAGAGTATAGTTAGGTGCAGGATATGGAGGATTGAGGAGTTGGAAGCCTTGAGTGCCACCAGCATTGACAAAGGTGTTGTTATCCACAGTAGGCATGACGCCACTCCCCTGCCATTGCAGGTCTGGGTGGGTAGTGTGAGAAAGGTCAGTTCCAGGCAGCAGAATGCCCCATCTGTGTGTGACGACACCATCCTCACCATAAAGGGTGATGTCACCTTTGGTGGTGGTAGGCGTAATGGCATTGTTGGCAAAGTTAATAGTAGCCTCGGTCAGCACGTTTGACAGGGTAACGTCATCAAGCAAATTATTCTTGAGGTTGAACCTCACCAAGGCGCACTTGTATTCCAAAACGGCGGTGTAGCTACCGCTAGTCGAGTATTTTTCATTCGATTTACCGTAGCAGAGCACGGGCAGATTGTCGTGCTGGTCGGCAATGCTGATGGTGAAGTTGGGTGTGGTTCCCGCCGTAGGTGCCGTTACAGGAGCCTTGCCGCCCAAGAAGTAGAAGTGCAGATAGTCGTTACCTGTAGGGAGCTCAAGGTCGCCGCCGAAAGCGCCATTAGTGTAGGTCAGTTGGCCGATGTATTTGCCGTTGTTACCCACATAGAGGACATCGCCGTTGCGGAATTGGATCACGCCGAGGTTCGGGGCCACTGCGTGTCTGCCGCCGTTGTCGACGTTCACTGAGATATTTTCGCCGTTGTTCACGTTCAAAGTGATGTGGACCTTTTCTCCGCCATTGCCATTGGTGAGAATTTCTTGTTTCTTGCATTGGCTCATACCAAGCACGAGAGCCAAAGCCATGATAATTGTGCTAAGTTTCTTCATTTTAATCGTTGTGTTTTTTAGTTGTTTTCCTGTTTTTTACGTTTTTTTGAAAATGCGTAGGCCGCGCCAGCCGCAGCCATGATGAAGAGTCCGCTGCCGAGCGGTGCAGGAGGATCTTGTCCAAACGTTCCGATGTTAATCCCGTAGTTGCCGCCTGCTTGGCCGCCGTTGCCGCCGAACTGTCCGACAAAAATGTTGTAGCCGCTGTTATTGCGACTCGCATAGATATCCTCATTGTTGAGGAAAAAACCGTCGCTCTTTTGGGCGTTCATGGTTGTCGGCAACAGCATAACAAAAGCCGTTGCCAAAGAAAGCGCGAAGGCTTTCAAGAATTGTGTTTTTTTCATCTTATTAGTTATGGTGTAATAAAAAAATAATTTACGACAAAGCAAAAACAGACCGCAATGAAAATTGCAGCTATCATGTGTAAAAACAAAAAACGCTTGTAACTAATTGAATACCAACGTGTTGTCCCCCCCCCATTTATGGGTGGCATCCCAATTTTCAGATACTATAATAAAAATACCAGTTTTCATAAACGGCCACAAAAAAATAAAAATACCAGTTTTCATAAACGGCCACAAAAATACAAAAAAAATAAACGTAGTTGAAATAATTTTTAATTTTTTTTCTTGTGTGCTATCTTATTCGGTCTGCTCACCAGCGTAAAATCCATCTGTTTTTTAATCAAATCGACGGCTTCGATGCGGACTTTTACAGCATCACCGAGACGGTAGGTTTGGCGGGTTTCCTGTCCGACAACGCGGAAGTTTTCCTCGTCGATGTAATACATGTCGTCGAGGGTGCTGTAGCGCACCATGCCCTCGCATTTGCTGTCTTTCAGCTCCACGTAGATGCCCCATTTGCTTATGCCGGAGATGAGTCCGTCGAACACCTTGCCGATCTTATCTTGCAGATATTCAGCCTGTTTGTACTTCACCGACTCGCGCTCCATCTCGGCAGCCTTACGCTCCATCTCGGAGGCGTGCTGACACAACACCTCGTATTCGCTCTGACTCACACTCGGCTGATTTTCAATCATATAACGCTCGATGAGACGATGAACCATCAGGTCGGGATAACGTCGGATTGGCGAGGTGAAATGAGTGTAATAAGGAAACGCCAAGCCATAATGTCCGATGTTGACAGTGCTGTAAAGAGCCTTCGCCATCGTCCTAAGTGCCACAGTCTCAACGAGATTGCGCTCGCCCTTGCCTTCTACGGCATCAAACAAGGCGTTGTACGACTTCACCAGATTCTCGCGCGTGCTGATGTTCATCGAATAACCTAATTTCGACACCAACGAGATGAAACTGAACAATTTTTCGGGATTAGGCTCATCGTGCACACGATAAACAAAGGTGTAGCCGTGATATTTCGAGTCTTTCTTGCCGATAGATTCAGCCACGGTGCGGTTCGCCAACAACATAAAGTCCTCGATGAGCATGTTCGCCTCGTTCTGCACCTTCACATAAGTGTCGATAGGATGCATCTTCTCGTCAAGCACAAACTTCACCTCTTCGCTGTGGAAGTTGATGGAGCCTTGCGCCATGCGCTTTTTGCGAAGTTTAGTGGCTAAATCATTGAGTATCAATATTTCTTGCTTATAATCTCCTTCCCCACCCTCAATCATGGTTTGCACCTCTTCATAGGCAAAACGGCGGTTGGATTTGATGACAGTCTTTCCAATCCAATGGTTGATTATTTCGGCTTTGTCGTTCATCTCGAAAACCGTCGAAAACGTCAGCTTTTCCTCATCGGGACGAAGTGAGCAGACGTTGTTGCAGAGCTTCTCTGGCAGCATTGGGATGGTTCTATCGACGAGATACACCGAGGTGCCGCGTTCCTGAGCCTCCTGGTCGATGGCGGAGCCTGGTTTCACGTAATATGAAACGTCGGCAATATGGACTCCGACTTCATGGTTGCCGTTAGGAAGTTTGCGATAAGAGATGGCGTCGTCGAAATCCTTTGCGTCGCGAGGGTCGATAGTGATTGTGAGGACATCGCGGAAGTCTTTTCTGGCTTTGATTTCTGAAGAAGAGATCTTATCAGAAATCTTGTTTGCCTCCTTCTCGACATCTTTCGGAAACTCCAGCGGATACTCGTATTGTGCAAGGATCGACTGCATCTCAACATTGTTCTCGCCAGGAGTGCCGAGCACGCGGACAATCTCACCGAACGGGTTACGTGAGTTTTCTGGCCAGTCGGCAAGCTTGACTATGACTTTCTGTCCATCGCGAGCGCCTTTGTAGCTGCCTCTCGGGATGAAGAAGTTGACCGGCATGGTGTCTTTGTCGGGCACCACGAAAGCGTATCCGTGTGAAACGCTGAAAATGCCAACAAACTCGGTATGCGCACGCTGGATGACCTTCACGATCTCGCCTTCGGTCTTCTTCGACTTACGTTTCGGGAACATCGCCACCTTGACCTTGTCGCCGTGCAAAGCCTTTCCCGTGTTGTTGGAGGCAATCTGGATGTCCTCGCCACCATCTTCAGGCACCACATAAGCCTTGCCGGTGCTCTTCATATCGACCGTTCCGACCACATAATGCGGCTTCGGACCGTATTCGTTGACCAGATCTGGGTTCAGAGTATAGCTATATGGATGATGCTCAACTAGTTGACCATCACGGTTGAGGGTCTCGAGCACCTGAAATATCACGTCTTTGCCTGCAGCGTCGCGAACACCCATGACTTTAGCTATCTGCTTGTAGTTCATTGGCTTGAACGGGTGCTCGCCGTAAATACGAAGGATCGTGTTTACAAAAGTGCTGAGGCTGTTTGTTTTCTTTCTGGACATTTTAGTTTAGAGTTTAAAGTGTAGAGTTTAAAGTAGTTTACAAGTTTAAAGTTGAAAGTTTAGAAGATGCGTTGCATTAGCTGCCATTTTTCGTCACTCCTCGCATTCGCTGAGCAGCCTTGGAATTGCGAGACGTAGGCTTCCCATTCGGCTTGGCGAGGAAGAGTTGCAAGGCGTGCCATATCGCGCTCAAAATCGAAGTCATCGACGGTGTCCATAATCATGAAAAGACTTATACCCTTTCTATAGATTTGCATATCAAGAATTCCCACTTGACGTTGACCTTCAATGATTTCGGGCCAGACTTGCTTGTGGACATCGCAATATTTTTGAATCATTTCCTCGTCATCGACGAGCTGTAAACACTGACAATATCGTTTCATTTTATTTTACCTCAAATTTTTTATTTTTTTATTTGAACACGAATCGCACAAATTTACACGAATCTGTTCTTCCGCAATTTTTCCTTCTTTCTTTTAACGTTAATTACCATTAATTTATCATTAATTATTCGTTAATTCTTATCTTCCCCGCCTTAATTCCTCTGATTTTTTGTAATAGAAAAACAATTAATAAAAAATTATATAGCTAATTAATGGTAATTATATGTTTATTTTTCTCGAGCGGGAGCCATATATGGCGACCACGATAAAGCAAATCATTGGCAAACAATAACTTATGTTTACTGAAGGATGACCGAGGATTGTGCCGCAGTCGATGATGAGGCCTTGGAGTGGCGGCATCAGGGCGCCACCAACGATTGCCATTACGAGGAATGCCGCGCCGAGTGAGGCATCTTCAAGGCTGACTTTTTCCAATGCGGTACCGTAAATGGTCGGGAACATCAGGCTCATGAAGAGACTGATTCCGACGAGGCAGTAGAGACCGGTTTTGCCGACAATTAATATTGCGCCAAGCGAACAAATCGCAGCACAGATTCCGAAAATGGTCAGGAGTTTTCGCCCGTCAACATATTTCATCAGGAAGGTGGAAATGAAGCGACCGCAGAGGAACAGACACATCGCGATGATGTTGTAGTTTTGCGCTGTAGCTTTGTTAACTCCAAGATTATCAGCGTATTGGATAATGAAAGTCCAGACCATGATTTGGGCGGCGACGTAGAAAACTTGGGCGATGACGCCTTCACGATAAACACGGTTCTTCCAAAGCCGTTCTACCGTGGTTTTAAACGAACACGGATTGCACGGATTTGACGGATTTTTTTGGACCTTATTATCCGTTAGATCCGGTAAATCCGTGGTCGATAAATTTGTGGTCGGAACTTTTACGATGGCAATGATAATCATCATGATTATAACGACTATTCCTAGGGCGACGTATGGATCGCGGATGACGGCAAGGTCGTGAAGGCGGATGTCAGCTTTTTCGGCATCGGAGAGCATCGGGAAGATGATGTTTCCAGCGGCATCGCGCTTATCGCTCAACAAGTTAGGAAGAACTATCATTGAGGCGACTGCCATGCCAGCCAAGGAGCCCATCGGGTTGAAGGCTTGCGCGAGGTTGAGACGACGAGTTGCGTTAGCACCACTGGTTGCTGAGCCTGTCGAAGCACCCAAAGATAATATGAATGGATTGGCGGTAGTTTCCAAAAATGCCAATCCAAAAGTCAGGATATACAGGCTAAAACAGAAAAACGTGAAGCTTTGTTGAGCTGCTGCCGGGATAAACAAGAAGGCACCGATAGCATAGAGCGCCAAACCGAGCAAGATTCCGCTTTTGTAGCTGTATTTTCTGATGAAAAGAGCTGCCGGTATCGCCATTGTGGCATATCCACCATAAAAGGCGAATTGAATCAGACTCGCTTTGGCTGCAGGCAGCTCCATCAGCGTCTGAAACGCCGCCACCATCGGGTTGGTGATGTCGTTGGCGAAACCCCACAACGCGAAAAGCGTCGTTATCGCGATAAAAGGAACAAGATATCTCTTTTCTACTAACTTCATTTTTTTAAACATTAATTGCCGTTAATTAGACATTAATTTTTCATTAATTATATTCTTCCTAATCTTTCTTACACTTTTTTCTTCCTTATTTTATATCGGCATCTAAGAGATAAGAATAGTCGGCATCGTATGCCCAACGTTCACCAATTAGACTTTCTTCTCCAAAAGATGATTTTTGTAGTAAACGGGAATTTCTATTTCACGCTCATTTGCTATACCATGGTCAAGCAATTCAAGATGTAAAGCTTCCTGATAAATAGGTTCCAACAAGCCATATCCTAATTCCGAGTGTACTGTCATAGCAGCCCCTATTATTTTATATATTTTATTGGCAAATTTTGATAAATTGTTCATGGAATAAAAGAAATTAATGAATAATTATATGGTAAATTTATGATAATTAACGTTTTAAATCAAAATCCAGCTCTTCGGATAGTTAGTCGTATAGCTTCTGCATATTCTATTGCAAACTTTGAGGCGTTTTCGACGACGCAGGCGAGGTAGCCGCCACCGCCGGCGCCAGGCATTTTGTAGGCTAACACCTTATTTTTATATGTGTCAATGTAGCTCTGAACACAGCCTTGTATCATGGCTGGAAACATGGCGGTTTGTGCGTTGAAGCTGTCACGATAAGATTCGGCGAAGGCCTGTAAATCCTTGTGCATAATGGCGTTCCAGCAGAGGTCGGCGGCGTTGGCGAGAGCCTTCACTTTTTGCTCGGTGATATCTTTGCCTTCGACTACGGAGCAACCAGGTTTTCGAGGCTCCATTGGAATCATAATCAGATGATTTTCAAGCCATTGAAGTATTGATTCATCGCTGCAAGTCTCGATTTTTTCAGGCCAAAAATGGTTATCGTAATAATGGCGACAAAGTCCCGGAACGCAGATACCGATTGCATCTTGAGCTCCGCTGATGATGCCGTCTTCGCGCTCGGGATGGTTCTCGAAACAGAAAACCAGTCGAGCTAAGGTCTCGGGATCCATATTTGGCAGCTGATAAGGCCAAATGCGCTTGATAACGTTGCGAGTCGAGGTGCTAAGTCCACAACGCTCACGAACCTCAAAATTCGGCTCAAGCGAGATGGTTATTGCCCATCCTGGAGCGAAACAGCTCACATAAGGCTGGTCAATCCATGTTCCAGCGAGGTCGAGGCGTGTCGGGATGCGGCTTTCAACCTTTTTCAAGTCAGTAGAACTGCGTGCGACAAGGCCTTCGTGCGGGTCGCGGCTCAAAACCACGTATTCGATGCCGCGTTCAGCACAAAATTTGCGTTTTTCTTCTTTGTCGCCATCAGCATTAACAACCAAAATATCAGGTTTCAGCGCATCGACAGTCGGGATGAAATCCATGATTCCACTGCCGGCGTTGATAAAAGCGTCCTTCACATAGCGAATGCTCTTGACCATGAAGAGGCGCTCCTGCTCGGAATAGACGGTTTTGTGGTGCTTATACTCCAAAATCGTGTCATCGGAGCCAATTCCGACGTACAAATCGCCGTACTGTGAAGCCTGACGGAAAAACTCCACATGACCACTATGCAGTAGATCGTAACACCCAGAAACAAATACTTTCTTGCTCATTATCTCACTGATATTATTTTTTATTCACACAGAAAACACGGAAATCACAGAAATTTGCTCACCTTAAGGTGGGCTGCTACCGCATGCTGGGGGTTCTTCGCAATATCCTTTCCGCTCTACCTGTGCATTTCGTGTGACATTAATTCGCTATACGTTTCATTGCGGTAAGAATATCGTCAGTGTTAAAATTTACCAGTATTCCCAACCTCTTGTCCATGAGTTTTAAATAAGTCAGAAGCTGCTTGGCAAATACTGGTTTCATATCTTCTACAGACTTCAATTCTACAATTACCTTACCCTCCACTAGTACATCAAGCCTCAAGGCTGTCTTGAGTTCGTTGCCTTTATATCGGATAGGAACCTCAAGTTGGCGTTCAACCTTCAGGCCTCGTTGTTCAAGTTCATAGCATAATGCCTCCTCATAGACCGATTCCAACAGCCCGGGACCGAGTTCCTTATACACATCGTATATAGCTCCTCTAACTTCGTATGTTATCTCATTATCTGTCATAATTTACCTAACCTTGTCGTGCGCCAGCCCAGTGTGCCGAAGGCGCACTATTTTTCTGTGTTTTCTGTGCTTTCTGTGTGACAAAACAAATTATATTTCGTGTGAACTTAGCGTTCAGCTCGCATTGGGTTGTTTAAAAAGTCTTCGTAGGCAAGTTTAATACCGTCCTCGAGTTCGGTTTTGTAAGTCCAACCGAGTTTGGTGGCTTTCGAAACATCAAGAAGCTTGCGTGGAGTGCCGTTTGGACGGGTGGTATCCCACTTGATTTGACCTTTATAGCCGACGACTTTGGCAACCAATTCTGTTAATGCTTTGATTGTCAATTCTTTGCCAGTACCAGCGTTGACGGTTTCGTTGCCTGAATAATTGTTCATTAAGAAGACGCATAGATTGGCTAGATCATCTACATAAAGGAATTCTCTTAATGGCGAACCGTCGCCCCAGCAGGTGACTTCTTTCAAGCCGTTGACTTTAGCCTCGTGAAAACGGCGGATTAAAGCTGGTAAAACGTGCGAATGCTCCGGATGATAGTTGTCATTCGGACCATAGAGGTTGGTAGGCATCACCGAGATGTAATCGGTGCCGTACTGACGGTTCAAATATTCACAGTATTTCAGACCGCTGATTTTCGCTAAAGCATAGGCTTCGTTGGTCTTTTCGAGCTCTGAGGTCAACAAGCATGATTCCGGCATTGGCTGAGGTGCCATACGAGGATAGATGCAGCTCGAACCTAAGAATTCCAACTTCTTGCATCCGTTTTTCCAGGCGGCGTGGATAACGTTCATCTCCAAAATCATGTTATCGTACATAAAATCAGCAAGAGCTGACTGATTTGCCACGATTCCACCAACTTTTGCAGCAGCAAGGAACACATATTCTGGTTTTTCTTCCGCAAAGAACTTCTCAACCTGATCCTGACGGGTCAAATCCAGTTCTTTGTGCGTGCGCAACACCAAATTGTTATATCCTTGCCTTTGCAACTCACGCACAATAGCACTTCCTACCATTCCGCGATGACCAGCGACATATATCTTACTATCTTTTTTCATCTTACATCAATTCTTTTTTATCAACATCGAAAAACTCGAAAAACACTAAAAATTTGTCATTTCAAAAGAAAATTTCTCCGCTTCGCCTATCGGCTTCAGTCGAAATGACGTGGAAAATAAAATCATTATTTCGTTTCTTTCGTGTTTTTAGATGTTTAATTAATTATTCCATGTTTTCGCGAAGGTGCATTTTGCGAACCTTCTTCATGTCGTGTTTCACCATGATGCGAACGAGGTCCTCGAAGGATGTCTTGTTCGGATTCCAGCCGAGCTGGGTCTTGGCTTTCGTTGGGTCGCCGAGAAGCTGATCAACTTCAGCAGGACGGAAATATTTCGGGTCAACCTCGACCAAAACTTTGCCTGTCTTGACATCGACACCTTTTTCGTTGACTCCCTCGCCTTCCCATTTCAGCTCGATTCCGACTTCCTTGAATGCTAAAGTGCAGAAATCGCGGACGGTGTGATATTGTCCGGTGGCGATGACAAAATCGTCTGGTTTTGGCTGCTGGAGGATGAGCCACATGCACTCTACGTAATCCTTGGCATAGCCCCAGTCTCTCAATGAGTTAAGGTTGCCGAGATACAGTTTATCCTGGAATCCTTGAGCGATTCTCGCTACTGCTAAAGTGATTTTTCTTGTCACAAAATTCTCGCCACGGCGTTCCGACTCGTGGTTGAACAAGATGCCGTTGCAGCAGTACATTCCGTAGCTCTCGCGGTAGTTTTTCATTATCCAAAAACCGTATTGCTTGGCGACTCCGTAAGGCGAGCGCGGATAGAACGGTGTAGTCTCCTTCTGCGGCACCTCCTGCACCATTCCGAAAAGCTCAGATGTGGAGGCCTGATAGATTCGGCATTTGTCGGTAAGGCCAGCAATTCTTACAGCTTCCAGCAGTCGCAAAGTGCCCATAGCATCGACGTCGGCAGTGAATTCTGGCACGTCGAACGACACTTTCACATGGCTCTGAGCCGCAAGGTTATAAATCTCGTCAGGCTTAATTTCGCTGATGATTCTGATGAGGCTCGAGCTGTCGGTCATATCGCCCCAGTGCAGATTTATCAGGCGTTTTTGATGCATGTCGCGCACCCATTCGTCGAGGTAGAGGTGTTCGATGCGACCTGTATTGAAACTCGAGCTGCGGCGCAGCACGCCATGCACCTCATAGCCTTTTTCTATCAAAAACTCAGCCAGAAACGAGCCGTCCTGGCCAGTGATTCCGGTGATTAATGCTTTTTTTGCCATAGCTTATTAATATGTACAATTTGCAAAGATACAAATTTAATTTTATATCTTCATATTTTTTTCGACCACTGATCTCACGAATTTACACGGATTCAAAAAAAATTGTAACTTTGCGCTTTAAAAACGAAGAACCTTATGTGTAAACCTGGAGATTTTTCTGACGAAGCGATGTACGATTTGTTGCACAATAGTTTGGGCAAACAGTTGATGAGGAAGTTTGAAGCATTTGAGTATCAATTACTTGATGGCTTTGAAGATATTGTTGATGATTTCTTTATTTATTTGAGAGATGGGACGAATAGGGCCAATATGACCAATACGACCAATAGGATTAAATATGAATCGCTTTATCGAATTAAAAACCCAGAAGCGTTTTCTGCGTTCATAATCAATACTTTCCGAAATTATTTAAGTGTTAGGGCTGCAAAAGAAGTGAAATTTGCTTACGCCGAATGCTCAGCTGATAATATTACCGGTGATGAAACCGCATCTTCCATTCTGACTGACGAGCAAAAACTTGCAATCGCTTCTAATTTAATAGCTTACGCTCATCAAACGATGCCGCCACGCGATTGTTTTATCTTATTCAGAACTTTGCTCACGATGTTGAACAAAAAGCAGGCATTGCCCAATGAAACGATGGCAAAGGCACTTGGCATGAGCGATATTGCCTATCGGGTGACTGTCCATCGGATGAAGGGCAACTTAGCAAAATATCGCACTCAGCTTATTCAAGGCCAGCGTTTAGAACTTGATGAGAAACACCAAACTATGGCGCAGAAAATCAACGATGATTTTTTAAATCTTTATCCAACATTGTTGATTTATTACGACCAAGTCGTTGATACTCTTGGTTGCGCCGATGCCATTAAAAATCTCCGTCAGGAATACCTTAAGGAGACTGGTACCTTGATGCACGAGGCGGAAGCGGAGTATTCTGTACCGGTGACGATTACTCACTTCTGGAATAAACTTGAACAGTTTATGTCGTTTGATGTTTGATCATATTACGAAAATTGTTTTACTACATGATAAGTGCCTGATAATGTTGTTATTGCATCAAAAGCATGGGCAAAAATGTCATCATATTTTTCATCATAACAGGGCTGATGCTGCATAAACTCCTCCGTGGTTACCCAACGGCTGAAAGCCGCTTCATATTCCACATCCTCCGGACCTAAAAGAAAACCAATTTTAAAACTTGGATGGTCGAAATCACGATCACCTTCGGTGATAATCACCACCATAGCGCCGTTGTTGTTATCACTATGGTTTAACAGTTCCTGACAGTCCTCCAATTTGTTAAAATCGTACTTGCCGTAATCTCTGTCAAGCAAATCAATGCCTTCTAGATTGAGCTGTTTCGGAAAGAAATCAAAAACATCTTTCTTTTCAGGCTGAAAATACTTTGCGGAAATCAGATGCAGGAAAGCCATCGGCATATACTTGCGATAGCCCCACTGCAAGTGATAAACTTTGTTAAGTCGAGCACCGCTACACCCTTCGATTTGCAATAAGATGTTAGTTCGTTGACTCATGATATTTATTGTTATTTTCAATATTTTTGTTTTTACGCTAACGCCCCACGATAAAGCGACGGATTGCTCTTCTTTCTCAGCAGGAGGCATAGGTGTACGTGGTCTTCACAACCATTTCGAATAAGGAAGAAGCCTTCGGCATTGGGTTCCGTTACTACCATACCTCTAGAGGTTGTTGTATCACGCAACAATATTGAAGATTGACTGGTAATCGTACTGATATAAGCCATACCAAATTTATCTTCCAAAAGGTCTTCATTGGTTTTTCTTTTGTTATTTTTCAAAGGCTTATGTATCCACTCGCCGATTGTCGTTGCAGCATCAGTCTTTAAGTGCTTCTCAATAAAGGCCATTATTTCCTTATATTTGTCAATCTCTGCAATATAATAGAATTCCAGTATTTCAAAGGCATGCTTGGCAGTCGGGATATTCAGACACTGACTCTCAGGCAGGCAACCATGGATGTTCACTTCATCGACCAAGGCTTTCAAAATGTCAATGGTCGAAATCTCCAACAAATCAACTTGTTTTAGAATATTATTACGCTGATCCGCAAATTTTGGATTCAAGTTATCATCAATATAATCCACAACTGCTTTGGGCATCAGATTTCCAAATTCGAACCTATAGCGAATACGTCCAGGACGACCGAGCAGATTGTCATTGAGTGTCAATTGGTTGGTTGTCAGAATATAGAGTTTGCGCGTTTGATTGTAAACGCCATCTATCAACCTCAACAGCATATCATCATCTTCACCCATTTTAAATGTCTTCTCAGCCTCGTCGATGAAAACCACGCATTCAAAACAGAGCGACTGAAGAAAGTTCACAAGCCCCTCGTATGGACTCTGAACAATCAAAACAGGCAAATCAAGTACATTGCACAATAGTTTCGCCGACAATGTCTTTCCTGTACCCTTGAGGCCGTTGAAAATAACCCCCAAGTTCTTCTCACCCTTAACGAACACCTCCGATTTCCACGTCTTTCGGATAGTCTGAAGCATCTCTTCGCAGCCCAACTCATAAATCTTAAAATTGAACTCAAAAGCATCACCAATCCTCTGTAGCCCAATCCTCGCATCCATCGGATTGGACGATTGCACCACATTAAACACACCTTTTCCTGGAGTCTTCAGCAGCACTGTATCGCCACTGATCGGATAATAGATTCCGCCATCATTCACCCATTTCTGTCGTGCAAGTTCCATATCGTTATACTCAATTTTATTCATCATTTTTCCCAATTTGAAACGTTTTCAATTATATAGTATCTGATTTTCAAAAATGTTACATCATTCTGCTTTATTTTGTTGATTTTGATAATCATGCAAGCAATTACGAAGGCAATCAACATCTTCTTTGTTGAGTTGACGTTGTAGGGCGAAAGTATGAGTCGGAGGAATATGCAAATGGTCGTTGGAGCCATCACCAAATGGAAAGACCAGATAACAGTCATCCATCGCGTCAAGCACCGGAAAGTTGTCCTCTGGCGTTGGTGGCAGAGCCGCAACAATGGCGACAATTAGTCTTTGCCCTACCAAAACCTCAACAATATCACCAATTTTAAACCGGATTGCCTCAGGATTGCGCCCATCAAACTGGTTACAAAGATTATAATCATGCAGACATTCATCAATCAGATTCCCCTGCGGATCATAGGTCCTTACGCTCAACCAATCAACATCACGAAGTTTCCCATCCACAGCAATTTCCTTAACCATGTAGGCCATAATCTCTTCCGCATCCCAAGCCTCATGGTTGTTTTTACGCATCGCTTCCATTACCTTCTCAAGCGAGGTATAATGTCCCAAAATCCCAATAACAGCATCGCGGTACCAGTGTTCTTCGGTCTCGTAGCAACGGATTTCTTCAAGTCGGAAAATGGTCTTATTCATCTCACCTCCACCTTATAGTTATTCTGAGCATACTCCTCAAATGTATTGCAATTACTCATCGTAACCTTCTCTGTAGCAGCGTTATAAATATCCTCCAAGGTTAAAAAATGCAGGTTTGCCAGCGAGCCATCAAGGCCTACATCGAAGCGTAAATCTGTTGATTGTGCATTGTACTCGTCCAACTTCCCATGACAATGTCCGTGAAGCATCACCGAACCCCGTGGTTTATTGTTCCAGGTTACCATTGGATAATGACACATCACAACTCTGAAATCTTCTTTTATAAAAGGTGCAACCGTTGGCTTAAACCGCATCTCTTTAATCTGATACACCTCTTTAAAATAGGTTTTATAAGCTCGAATCGACCCATCGTGATTCCCCTCGATTAGAAATTTTTGTCCAGGCAATTTTTCCAATAGATGTCTTGCATCTTCGCTTTTCAAAAACGTCAAATCACCAAGAATATAAATCATATCTCGCCTGTCAACCGTACTCTTCCACAAATCAAGCAGCCACTCGTCATGCGCTGCGATATCAACCGTGTCAGAATACGGCCTTTTTGGCGAGTGCTTCAATATATTGGCATGGCCAAAATGCAAATCGGCTGTAAAGTATATCTGGTTCATAATTAAATCTTTTTATAACATTTTTTAACTTCTTCCGAAAACATCCTCAGAACTGTTAGCATCGCCTCGTTAGGTGACATAAACTCTTTGTCGTTTATCTGAATCTTGTCGTCACCTGTCTTCCAGCCGTAAAGATATATATGCTGATGGTCAGTATAATCGCCTATTCCTATGCCGATACCATATTTTTCATACAATTTGGCAAGTATGCCGCATACCGTCAGCGGTTCGGAAACTTCCTCCCGAATTAGATCATAAACCGGGTCTTCAAGTGGCACCGGCTCATCCAACCTTAACTGTGTTTCGGGCGACCACTCGGCCAGCGACACGATCTCATCGTACTGCTCGCGCGTAATCTCATCATCATAACCCAGATAGCACTCGTATGGCAGACTAAAAACACTACCCTCTTCGTGATGATTTAGGTAGTCGTGGAAGGTGTGCGGAGTCAGCTGAACGCCTCCTCGCTATCGAAATCCGTCTCGTCGGTAATCTCGCCATGCCGTCCGAGTTGATAATGCCGATAGAATTCGATGTCATCCAGTTTTGATGACTCTTCAAGAAACTCAGCATATTCTTGTCTTTGCCTCTTACTACGCCGACCCCAATGCCGGAAATGTTCCTCGTATGCCTCATAGGCCACCCGAAAATACTTGGCATAAATCCGGATGCTCATTTTTGGCAATGGCGCACGATAACACTGAAGTAAATGCCCTTCATCTATCGTTATTTCAGGTCGTTCAAACTTGTCGCCCATCCACTTCGGCTCTGTCATTCGGTAAATCGCCTCATTTGCAATGCAATCCTTCAGCATCCGAATAACCTTTCTCACATTTCTCGGTCTTCGTCGCTGCCACGGCACTATCCTATCCAAGTCTTTTCGGGGAATACGCCCAGTCCGCTGTTTCTTGGGCAGATGTTCATCCACATAGCGGTTATACGCCACCACATCGGCCGCAATTTCAGGCACCTTCTCACGCAAAAACTCAGCCAACGGCTCCAACAGCCACAACATATCATCGTGATTCACAAACCTGTCATTATCGTCATGAATCTGACACCACCAATGCACGTTCTCAACCATGTGCAAATATGTGTGACCTTCGTACTGGGTTACTGCAATGTGATACCAATGCGATTTGCGAGGATAGTTATCTTTCCATTCTTTCAGATAGTCCGCCCGTGTATAGGTCTCACCTTCCGCCCAATCTTTTGCATGATCGAACGAGCACCAATCCGACGGCTTGCCGCGAGGCACCTCAATCCACAGCGAGTGCCGATAGTCATCCCCTGTTGGTGCAAACACGTCGAGCAAATTCTTAATCTCCAAAAGCAGCTCCCGCGAACGTCCGCCCACGCATATCCCATTCAAATGCTGGTTTCCCGCATCCGCCCGCTCCATCAGCGGCACTGAAAGTTTTCTTTTTGACATATTATTTCGTTTAATTGTTCAACCTTATAGTATCGGATTTTTGAAAATGTTACACGGAAAATGAAAATTTTTTGTTATTAATTATCTTTATCGTTCTTATTCTTTTCTAATTCTTCAAAATACTGCAAATCCCGTTTGATAATTCTTTCGGCATCTTCCATAAAAGTCTTTATTTGAACATCATCCTTTAACTTTGAAGTTTCGAGATCTGTTTTAAGAATCTCCAGACCTTTCAGCGACTGCTGACACGACTCGACATCAACAAGTGTATCGGCACTAAATAGTGAAACCAATACATAATAGAGCATGTCGGTCTCACGAAGTTTGTCTATCAGATTCACTTTTGCCATACTCATGTAGTTTTCGAATTATATTTCAATCACTGCCCTGCCATCAAATGCCATGTGTTCATTGTAGAATACATATCCTAACTGGTTGCAAAGCAATGTGGTGTTTCCTATTTTTGTTCCCGAACCTCCGGCAAAGTGGGTGTGGCCGTAAATCCAATAGTCGGCACCACAACTTTTTATAAATTCATCAAGGTCAACTTGAAAAGCCGAATTCAGCACTCCTCCTGGATAGCCGTTGAATTCCTCACGTAACGTCGGACAATGGTGCGTTACAACGATTTTATGCTTTGCTTTTGATGATGCCAATGCCGCTTCCAGCCAATGAAGACAATGCTCATGCAGTCCGTCCACATCATTCGCACAGAACCGCTTACCGTTCAGAATCCCGTGTCTGAAATCGTTCATTCCCCGTTGAATCTCCCACAGGTGCTGCGGGCTAATTCGCGTCCATAATGTTGTAAAGAACAGTTCCGTATCCCCAATTACCACGCTGCGGTTGTTCAGATACCGCACATTGTCGCGATAAAACAATTCGTAATTTTCCATCGTTTGGGCAATGTCGTACCCGTGATAAAACTCATGGTTCCCCGGCACGATAAACGTCTCCTTAAAATGCTCCGCACACCAGTCAAAAAACTGCCGCTTCATCATCTTTTTATTACCCAAATACGACACATCGCCCGCCCAAACCAGCACTTCGCCTACTGGCACGATGCCGCCATTCTCAATAAAATCTCTATTCTCCGCAAATTCCAAGTGCAGATCCGATGCGTATTGAATTTTCATATTCGTAACATTTTTATTCGATTTTTATTTCTATAGTATCAGATTTTTGAAAATGTTACAGGTAAAAATGAAAAAAATACAAAAAAAGGCCAGATTCCCTCCGAAACCTGACCTTTTTCTAGAAAAACCTCAATAACCTATAACCAATAGGCAATAACCATTATCAAACTATCGCCTCCTTGATCTTTTCCACAATATACCTCACATCGTCATCCGTAACCCACGGACCGCTTGGCAGGCAGATGCCGTGTCGGAAGAGATACTCTGAAAAGCCATTGGTAAAAGCCGGAGCGTGTTTATAAACTGGCTGAAGGTGCATCGGTTTCCAGAGTGGACGGGCTTCTATGCCGGCTTTGTCAAGTTTCAGGCAGAAAGCTTCGGTGTCGATTTCTTGTTTGAAAAGGATTGTGGTGAGCCAAAAGTTTGAGTCAAAATCATCATTAGGATTATCTTGAACAAAAATATTTGTGTTATTCGTTAGATTAGTGTTCAAAAATAATTCTCGATATAGTTTGTGAACGTGTTTATGATGGTTGATATGATCCTCCAAAATCGTCATCTGACCGCGACCGATGCCAGCGGAGATGTTTGACATGCGATAGTTATAGCCGATAGTTTCATGTTCGTAATGCAAATATGGTTCTTTGGCTTGTGTTGCAAGAAAAATGGCACGCTTCTTGGTCGCCTCATCTTTACAAATGAGAGCTCCTCCGCCCGAAGTGGTGATCATCTTGTTGCCGTTGAACGAAAGCGTCGCGATATCGCCAAAAGTGCCGCAAGAACGGCCTTTGAAATACGAACCGAGTGCGTTGGCAGCGTCTTCGATGACTGGGATGTCGTATTTCCGGCTGATGGCGGTTATTTCATCCCATTTGGCCGGCATGCCGTAGAGGTCAACCACAATTATTGCTTTCGGTTTGCGACCCGTTTTGGCGATGCGGTCCTTGATGGCTTCTTCGAGAAGTTCAGGCGACATGTTCCACGTATCTTCCTCTGAATCAACGAAGATTGGAGTGGCTTCGCAATATGTCACAGGGTTTGAGCTTGCGCAAAATGAGAATGACTGGCAGATGACCTCGTCGTCTTTGCCTACGCCCAAAAGCAGCAATGACAGATGGATGGCGGCGGTGCAGGATGAGACGGCGGCAACATAAACAGGAGATTTCTCCGCTCCCTGCGGTCGGTCGAAATGACGGGCGAGAGCTTCTTCAAAAGCATCGACATTGGGACCGAGAGGTGCAATCCAGTTGGTATTGAACGCTTCCTGGATGTAGCGTTGCTCGGCGCCAGTTGGCGACATGTGGGCGAGGCAGAGGTGGATGCGGTGGTATGGCATATATACAATTGATTTTACTTTCGGTAAACAAAAAAACTATGTAACTTTATTGTTTTGTTACGAAACAATATATTAATTGGTTTTATTGATAGGTTGGATTTAGTAAACCAGCAAACATATTATATCCGACATTTGGGGTTTGATCAGCACCATCAAAATCGTTTTCAAATAATCCAAAATAGTGATCTATATCTGAAGGTTTGATTCTTTCGAAAAGACTTGGTGATATTCCCCAACTTTCAATAAGCGTAAACCATCCTGTCAATCTTTCACCTAAAGAATCGGTATCTAAATTAGCCCATCCATTTACAAATTCAATAATTGCCTTATTAACATGTCCTTTTTGATAACCAAATATAAATTCAGAACATTCACCATTAGGAATAAGATGTCCTATACAATTTGGTATCGCTTCTGACGTGTCTATCGATTCTTCATAATTGGATATTGTAAAAGCAGAAGATGCATACAACCCTTTAATTGGGTATGTATGATGAACAAAGAAGAAATTGTCTCCAGGAGAAGCTAACTCTTCCTCAACCTGATGCTTGTAAAAAACCAAATCCTTTATTCCAGCTTCGTTGCCTTTAATTGCTTCTTCGATTAAACAAAGATAATCTTTTCGATATGTCTGCAGTATCTTTGATCCAAGATACCGCTTATACATCTCCACTATTATTTCTTTCCTACGCATTTCGGCACATATTGCCCTATAGCTTAATAAAAGTTGGTTGCGATAATTATCGTAATCCACTGTGCCCGACTCTATTGGTTTAAAGACATCCGTATCATGATGATTACAAAACAGATGTAAAGAAAAGGCATCTTGGATACCGCAACGTTTAAACTCAAAAGGCGGTGTGTTTTTAGTCCATGAAAAAATATCTTTTCCCCTCAACTCATAACAATGTCCGTTTTCGACAACATTTGACAGCACGCCATGTCTTTGAAGCAAATGTGAGTTAATGGCCTTTTGGTCACATCCATTTATCATACAACCCCATCCTTTCTTATCAAGATTTCTTTTAATTCCAGAAAGGACTTTTCTGACTTCAATATCTTCTTTGTTTTTCACGTTGTATACTATCAATTATTTTCCGCTTCCATACGCCTCGGTCACACCCTTACGGCCTCAACAAATTAATCGGAACCACAAACATCCCGTCTTCCCTTTTATACGCCTATTTTGTTTGCCATTCCCTTTATGTATTCGTTAGCTGATATGAATAACTTCGTATATTGATCACACAAACCCGAGGTTTTCTCTATTTCTTCCTCTGATAACAAAGCACAATGTATAATATATGTCATACTGTCGTTAAGCGGAAATCTGGATATATAATCGCCTTTGTATGCAACATTATGGTCTTTCTGATTTTTAAAAATTTCCGAATAGTATGCTTCTCCTATAACCAAAGACGTGTCTTTTAATTTAGTTTCACTGCTGTAATTAATACAACCATCAATAATTATGGATCCTATTTTAGGTGAAAGCATAAACAAGTCAACAGCCTCCATATCATGCAAAGAAAGCAACTCATGCTGCTCTTTTATAAGATTATAATCTTTCCGTTCAAATATTTGCCAATGAATCAAAGCATAGACCGCTTCATTTTGAGCAGGTAGTGCTTTGAAGTAGTCGTAGTACCCTTTGTATATTTTCGATTCTTTATACCTCTCAACATATTCATCAGAGATGTATTTTTCAACAAAGTCTCTTGAGAAAGATTCCGCCATCAAATCAGGCATTCTGGTCACAATATCATCATCGAGCATTAGTACAGGATATGGATCTATGACCAATCTGTATAGGGCAACTGCTGTTATCGTATCATGTAATATTGTCTCGAAATCTTTTGTCAATGAAGTGATTCTCTCTGGACGCTCATAAGCATTAAAGCTGTTATAATGGTAGTAAAGGCTTTTGTATCCCTGCTTATGTACATATTTGTTCATTAGCTTTTTCTCTTTCTCTATCCGTTCAAAGAAATCACTGAACAATTCTTTAACTTCAGAGAACTCTTCCTTTCCAACCTTTAATTCAGGAACAATGGTGCGAAGCTCAAATCCATTCTCCAGATTTTTCCATCCTTTTATCTTGCCAGGGTTACTAAATAGATACAATCCGCTCAATGATAGTTCTATAGCTTGCCTAATAGAATAAAACGCACAATCAAAATATCCTGATTCAAATAACTTCACTGAATTGGCCAGAAGTTGACAGGCTTCATTAATAAAGAAGAATGGGTTGACTTCTGCAAATAGTCCTGAATAAGAATACCTAAGGTCATTCAAATCCTCCAGATATTCATTGGCTTTCGGTAATGACAAAGGTTTTATATTCCAGTGCTCTATCATTTCCATACTTCTTCATTGCTCCATAATAAGAAGAGAGTCCAACAGACCCCTATATAACAAGGAAATATCAGTATTATTTTAGATATTTTTGTATTATCAGGGTTTGTTGTAATCAATTATTCTCATCTTGTTCGACATCATTCAATCCAATTAGCTGTAACCCTGTCATTTCATTCAAGTCAAAATGATTGGGATAGTCTGGCAAGCTAAAGTGTTTTTTGTATTCAATATCCAGCTCGTTTTTAAAGCCAAGACCAATATGATAGTAGGCATCAAACACCGCAGCCATATTTGGGGTAGTGCAAATTGTAATGTCTTTGTCTGCATATTCCTTGAACCGATCTCTATCGCATAGATACCACCCGCAGATTTCCAGTTCATCAGCACAGTAAACACGTCCCTGCAACTTTTCCCTGTAGTCAAGAAACTCGACAAAACGGGCTGGAGCCATACCTTTCAACATCTTGCGCATCAATAGGAGCAAGGCTTCCAGATCATCCACACATACCGACCATGGATATAACGCCTCTTCCTCTTTCTGCAATAGAGAGCCTAGGTTTGTTTGAATCTGACCATACTTGAAATCGGTGACAACTATTGACCACACGTCACTAATATTCTTTTCTTTTAAGCAATAAAGCACTCTACGCTTATTATTGGCATCCAGAATATTAACATCTTTGCCAGCCGTCAAAACATCCTCAACCCGTTTGCATTGCTCATATCCCAGTTGGATAGCATTCTCGTAATCCCTTTTGATGCGGCTATAGGCTTTTATTGGGTCGCGAAATGGAGGACGAAAACCGCAATCCTTTATTTCAACAATTATACAGGTATCTTGGTAAACAACAAACAAATCATTTTCAGCAACGCCATCAACACAATAGTTTGTAAATATTTTGGTCTTTTCCGGGAAAAACCGCTTGAATAACTCTACCACCTTGTCCTCAAATGCATCGTCTTTGTATTGCTTGTATTTCTGTCCAATAGCACTGTCTTTTTGCAAAGCTTCGTCTATCCTGAAATACAATCCTTCAATCATAAACTTATCCAGACAAATGCACTTTTCTCCAAACTGAATCAAAGGGTTTGACTCAAAATAATGCTTGTCGGCATAATAAATAGTTTGGCCTTCCAATGATTTTTTATCATAATTGAAGAAGTCAATTATCCGTTGTAGATGATTTGGTTCAATATCCACATTCAACAATTCTTTCTTTGAATGAATGTGTATTTCACCTGGGTTGATCTTCATGGTTTCCAGCAACCCGCTAAGTTCGGGTTGAAACCACCATTCTCTTGGATCTTCAACACCCCTGTCAATAAACTTTTGCGTTAATTTCTGCCACTCATCAGGATTATTAGCAAAATGCGAATATGTATTTAAAAAAGGATTGAAAATAGCGTTTAGTTTGTCATTATTGATTTCCCGCACATGCAAGAAAAAGTGTATCGCCTCATCCACTGTGAATCCATACCATGATTTTATCTGATTGTCGTATGGCTTAAAGTACCTTACAATCCTATCAAGTGTCTGTTCCTCATATACAATTAAGGCGTTGCCAAAATAGCCGATAAATGTTGATAACGATACCTCAACTTTTTTGTCACGCTCATCGTGGAACAATTCACCATCGTTAGGGAATGCGACGGTGACAAAATAGGTCATTTCTATTTCATCAAGCAATTTAGCTATACTATTCCAACGTTCCTCGTCCATTTCAACGGTTTCAGTTCTATCCACGATGGAATAATAAACGTCAACCATATATAGCGTTTGTCGCATTGGCGATTGAAGATGCTCATAAAGCGGTGATGATGATCTATTGCCCAGTTCAACAAACAACCGCATAGCATGAACAAGCAACGATTCCTCCTTTATGGGTCGCAACTCGTTTTGCAAATCAACAACTATCTCTTCAATCGTCCTATGAGATTCTTTGGCAGAGATTAATTGTTGGTAAGCCTTAACATAATTGTATTCATCGTCGAACATACGAACCAGCCATCATTATTTCAACCTGTATGAAACAGCTCATAGTCCTTTACGCCCAAGTCTCTGAATGTTTCTTCAATCTGCTTTTTATCGTTGTCTGTATGCCAGCTGACTTTCCAGAAGAGACTCGGTTTTCTCGACGCTATCCACTCAATATATTGGAAATCCACTTCGGAAAAAGCCAACCCATAAACCCAAATGGTTTTTGCCGCAAATACCGCAGGAGCAAATATCTTTTCATATTTCATTATCTGGGCATAGGGAAACTTGTCAAGATAGGAAACCTCCATCGTCAATTGATATTCTGCATCTCCAAATGTTCCAGGCACAAAGAATGCTTCACTTTCGTATAGGTTATATTTCTTTTTAATTTCTTTTTCCAGTTCAAAATGGCTTTTGCTGTGCCCAAAGATTAAATCATCCCCTCTGTTTGCTTTGCCGTGAATGTACAGAATCTTGCTCTCTGGTATTCCATATACCTTTTCCAACGTATCGGTATAGTTGAATGAGATGTGCAAGTTAGCTTCAGGCAAATTCAATATGGGTTCCGCTGAAGCACAGGAAAGCGTCTTAGCCCACTCTGTAAAACTCTCAGACAGATTCTTTTTTATCTTTCTAAAGAACCCGTTCGCTGGATGGTTGAACGTAGGTGGAAATCTGGGGTCTTGTTTGGGATAATCTTTAGGAGCCTCATGAATCAGTTTGGGCACATGAAAGGATGCAAGGTTTCTTTCAAACTCATTCCACCAATCGCCTGAAACATCGATGTATCTATTCAGCGTTTCATACAATTCCAAGTTATTGACTTGCAGCCACGCCTTGAAATCAGAATATCTCGATGGCAATCCGTGACATACGTCAAAACCATTGCCGATGATAATGATTGTATCGGTTGGTTTCTTCATTTCCCTCTTCTCTCTTAGTGTGACGTATTATATGCCCTTATCCAGATTCTATATTTCTTTTTCAGACCGTTCATGAGTTCTTCTGTTATTTCTGTCTTTGATTGGGCATAGAAATAGCTATATATTGACCCGCCAGCGTATTCCTCACATTCTTTTTCCGCACGTCTGTTCCTATATTCTTCAAAGACATCCATAAAGTCGAGATTAATGCCCCAATATTCATAATCAACATTTTCTTCTAACCATTTGATTAGCTTATGAAGTTCTTTGTCTTTTGCCTCAAAATCTTTCTGTGCTTCGTTAATTATATCACGTGTTAATTCAGGTGCTTGCGGGTATAAGATTTTAAAAACAAAATCACCAACTATATTCATGAACTCTGATGCTGAATCTATCATTTTTAGGATTTTACCATGTTCTAATATTATATTACCAGCAATCTCATGACAAAATATATGTCGATAATAAAAAATATCTTTAACATCTGCCAATATACTTTTATCATTGAATTCGTCATAAAAATCGTCTGTGCCTAGTAATGTCGAAATATTGTTATGTATATCTTCAAGTTTGTTGCAAGATAACAACATCGATGCATATTCACCAAATGTGATTGTATTCTGTTCAAAAGAATCAATGATAGGGGATTCAAATTGCACATCTTTGACAAGTTTTGCAAAATTCCGCCTATATTTAACATCTGCATCAATAATATTGGAATAAAGCTCTTGAAAATATCCCTCCATTAAAGCAACCAATCTCATGGGAATGTAAGGATATAGGAAAACGTCATCACACTTTTCAAAAGTTTCTCTAAGGATTTTGATTTCATATTCTGCAGAAGAGCAATAGTCTATACGTACTCTGCAGAGATTGGCCAATACATCTTCGTAAGCAATCTTTTTTTTCATATCATATCGCCTTCCACCATATTTATATACTTAGACACAATTCTTCCCGTATTACATCTTCTAATCCAAATTTTTACCTTTCTCGCCCGTAATGTCGCTCATTAAATAAACAACCAGATATGTGTCAATATTCCTTCGCAGAGCCTCCAGATATGACATATTGGAGTTGCTCTTTGCTCTATCACTCATGTATTTTTATGCCTATTGCATAATTACCACTCCCTAATGTTTGTTTTCAATATACTATCTTCTCGTCAAATACACATGGTCAAGTCTCTCATGTATAATTGAAGCCACAACCAAAACCTCTGCAAATTGTTCCAATTTCACATCTTCATTTACTCTGGCATCATGAGCCTTGGGATTCCTATATAATCCATAAAAGCCTGTGCAAAAGTTCATAAAACCAGTTTGTTCACTTTTTTCACTCAACGTCTCCAACTTATTCAAGGCAAGCATGGGCAATCCTGATTGCCCAATTGAAAAACAATTTGTAACCAATGAAGCGCCATCCTGCTGAACACCAGTCATATGGCGAAGCCTGTCAAACACACTTTTGGCAACCTCTTCCATAGCATGAAAATAGTCTTCATTGAGCCATTCTTCGTCACAATACTTTATGATTTCAGAATGTATTTTCATGCCACGTATTTTGGTTTTTATCTTTTGTGACCGCTCTTTTGCTTCAGTTATCGTTTGAGCTTTTTTACACTGTTGTACTTGTCCCTTTTCGTTGACCTCATACCCTTCATACAACAGTTTTTCACTTATGGCAGTCCTGTCTGCTTCAAATGCCTTATGGTCATTATAACGTCTGGGAGTGATTGTCTTTTGTATAAAGTCAATTACATTGTTGGCACATCCATTACTGTCTTGAATGTTTTTAAAAGCATAGTAGAGCCTATCTTGTTTATTCGACCCATTGGCTTCTGGTATATGGCACATCAAAAGCATATCTGTAATCTTGCCATGCGTTAAAACGTTAGCCAAAACGCCAGCAAAATTCTTTAATGCCTGCTCATCAAATTTTGGAATTACCATTTTAGAAAAACTATGATTAAAACCCTATTTACATTATGTACCAAACATTTAACCACAAATCTCCCTCGCCACTAGTGAATATATACTTCTTTGGATTCATTCTCCATCACCTCGCATATTCAGATTATGTCAAGATGCCTCCGCCCTCGTCGCCTCCCACTTTCCGTCTTTGCATTCAAACAGCACTGTGCCGCTTTCGAGGGATTGCAAGGAGTACCATTGGCCAATTGGAACAGACGAAATGAACACGAACGCAAAGGCAAGTCTCTGATGAGCCCACTCTACATCTTTTGATCAAGGTTCTTCCCTTTTTCCTCATGCTCAAAGTTCGGGATAAACTCCTTGATGGCCTCTACCACCTGAGCCTTGGTGAAATCCTCTTTTGCAAACAGTCCTTCCAGTTTCTCGAAGAATGCGTTCACTTCCGGCATAGGCCTGCGGGTGGTTTCCTCCACCACACCCAATGCCATAAAGCGGTTCATATTGATACGCTCACCTGGGATATAGAACTCCTCGTAAGCTTTTTCACCTGTGGTATCGCTCTTGAAATAAACCACAGGATATTCCGTCAGATTCTCTTGTCCTGAGCCCGTCGAAGGATCCGTGTTCGTTTTAATCTCAGCAGCCATAGCCTTAGCTTCTGCGTCAGATCCACATTCGTGTTTCACGAGTTTATTCGCGGTGACAAACTTGTCGCAAATCGAAGAGAACGTCAGCATCTGGTCCTCGCCCAGTTTCGGGAAGAACACCTCGCCACCATTGCCCAGAATGCAAGCCAGCATACAAATCTGGCCAGACTCTTCGGGCGACACGAAATACCGCTTCACATCGCTTGGTGCCGCCAGCGGCTGCTTCTTTTGCAAACGGTGAATCCATCCGTCAGGCAAAGAACCATTACTGAATGCAACATTTGCAAAACGGGCAGTGGTGACTTTGAAATACTTATTGTATGCCATCACCAAGTCCTCCATAATGCGCTTCGATGCACCCATGATGTTTACAGGGTTGGCCGCCTTGTCGGTCGATACACAGAAGAAATGCTTCGGAGGATACACCGTCAGCAAATCCATCAGCCTCTTGGCCTTGATGTCGTTATTCTCTATCAGAGCCTGAACAGAATACCTGTCCTTCTCCGAGCGCACATGCTTATGGGCAGAGAAGTTCGCAACAATGTCAAAGCCCTTCTCCTCACGGAAGATGCGCTCAAAAATCGGGTCAGCGAAATTCAGCGTATAGCAGCGGAACTCATCCGGCACATAGAGGCCGTTGGTCGAGCGCACGTCGCGCACCAGCTCTGCCAGCCCGTTCTCATTCAGGTCAACCACCACCACCGATGCCGGCTCAAAGCGCAACACCGCCTTGATGAAACTGGAACCAATGGAGCCAGCACCACCTATCACACACACTTTCTTTCCCTTTATCTCACGAGTCAAAGTTTCCCCATTAGCCTTGATGTCAGGCTCAAACATGCTGGTAGGTCTGAAAGTAACACTATCAGCTATGAATTTGTCAAGATTAAACATGTTTCTATTTTTGTTTGTTTCTTACTTTCTTTTGTACTTTTGATAAGGATTCCTTGGAGCATCTGGATACATACGCTCAATTAGTCCCTCCTCCAACATAGATGGAATAACACTCGTAAGCAGATAATCCGGATTTCGGTTAATAGTAGTTGCAATATATTCA